>NZ_JBWKPE010000008.1:0-313889 GCF_059418085.1 Pseudomonas sp. GW821-FHT09C10 | reverse complement strand
CACTTGCGCTTTCGATCTCTCGTCAGCGGGAGGCGAATTCTACAGCGTTACACGCTGCTGTCAACACCTCTTTTTCTGCGCTTTCGACCGAGAAGATCGAATCGTTAATAGTGTCAAACAACACGACTCTACCAACTTCTTCTGGGCTTCGATGAACTGAAGCAATCCGCTGCCTTATTCTGCATAACTCATTGTTTACCAAGGAGTTTTACGTTTCGACTGCGCCGGAAGTGGGGCGAATTATAGACAGATACAATTCGCCGTCAACACTTAATTTCAGGTTTATTCGGATTTGAGCGTAATACGCGCAAATGCCTTCTTCCCCGCCTGACAAACGTGGGTAGCACCCAGTTCGTATATAAAGGTGCGATCCACCACCTCACCATCTATACGCACACCGCCAGACCCCAGAAGGTCACGCGCGACCGCCGAGTTCTTCACCAGACCAGCCTTATTAAGGACTGCCGCAATCGGCATGGCCTCAGTAGCCGTCAATTCAATCTCAGGTAGATCATCCGGCAGCTCGCCGTCTCTCATGCGGTTACCCGCCGCACGGTGAGCACTGGCCGCAGCCTCTTCACCATGGAAACGCGCGACGATCTCTTCCGCCAGCTTGATCTTCACGTCACGCGGATTGGCACCCGCCTCTACATCCGCACGCAGCGCATCGATCTCATCCATCGAGCGGAAGCTCAACAGTTCGAAGTAGCGCCACATCAAGGCATCCGGGATAGAGACCAGCTTGCCGTACATCACACCCGGAGCTTCCTGGATGCCGACATAGTTGCCCAGGGACTTGGACATTTTCTTGACGCCATCCAATCCTTCCAACAACGGCATGGTCAGGATGCACTGAGCTTCCTGACCATAAGCACGCTGCAACTCACGCCCCATCAGCAGGTTGAATTTCTGATCGGTACCACCCAACTCAACATCCGCGCGCAGCGCTACCGAGTCATAACCCTGAACCAGCGGATACAGGAACTCATGAATCGCGATCGGCTGATTGGTTGAATAGCGCTTATCGAAGTCATCACGCTCAAGCATGCGCGCCACGGTGTATTGGGAAGTAAGGCGAATGAAGTCCGCCGGCCCCATCTGATCCATCCAGGTAGAGTTAAACGCCACCTCGGTCTTGGCCGGATCAAGAATCTTGAATACCTGGGTCTTATAGGTCTCGGCATTATCGAGAACCTGCTCACGGGTCAGCGGCGGGCGCGTCGCACTTTTACCGCTCGGATCGCCGATCATCCCGGTGAAATCACCTATAAGGAAGATCACCTGATGCCCCAACTCCTGGAACTGACGCAGCTTATTAATAAGCACGGTATGACCCAGGTGCAGGTCCGGCGCCGTCGGATCGAAACCAGCCTTAATACGCAGGGGTTGGCCACGCTTGAGCTTTTCGATCAACTCGGCCTCGACCAACAGTTCTTCCGCACCACGTTTTATCAGCGCTAGCTGTTCTTCAACCGACTTCATAACAGACCCGCAAGGCTCAGATTCAAAAGGGAACCAACCATACAAGATCAGGGACTAATTACAAGTTTTGCCCTGCGCACGGACACCGTTCAGCAAGCCCAGCGTTCGCGAGCTTGCGCCACAGATGATTTGGTTATATTTTATACAGTTATTTCATCTTCATCATGTCATTCATCTTTTCCATTTCATCTTCAAAGTCAAATTACCTATGACCACTGAACCGTCTAAAGCGCCGCCGCTTTACCCGAAGACCCACCTGCTCGCAGCAAGTGGTATCGCCGCCCTTCTCAGCCTGGCACTCCTGGTATTCCCTTCCAGTGACGTAGAAGCCAAACGAACATCTCTGAGCCTTGACTTGGAGAGTCCAGTTGAACAACTGACACAAGATCAAGACGCTTCCGACGCCCAACAAGCCACAAATGCTCCCACTGAATCGCCGTTTGCCCAGATCGAAAACACGCCGGAAGATACCCAGCAAGCCGTTCAAGAACAGAAAAAACCGGTAGTAGACGCTGCCAAGAACCCTCAACACCGCGAAGTGATCGTGGCGAAAGGCGATACGCTTTCGACCCTGTTCGAGAAGGTAGGCCTTCCCGCAGCCACCGTTAACGATGTACTGGCCAGCGATAAACAAGCCAAGCAATTCACCCAGCTCAAACACGGCCAGAAACTGGAGTTCGAACTGACACCAGACGGTCAGCTGAACAACCTGCACACCAGCGTCAGTGACCTCGAGAGCATCTCCCTGACCAAGGGCGCCAAAGGCTTTGCCTTCAACCGTATTACCGCCAAGCCAGTCATGCGCTCTGCCTACGTTCACGGCGTGATCAACAGCTCACTGTCGCAATCTGCCGCGCGCGCCGGCTTGTCCCATAGCATGACCATGGACATGGCCAGCGTGTTTGGCTACGACATCGACTTCGCCCAGGACATCCGCCAGGGTGATGAATTCGACGTGATCTACGAGCAGAAAGTCGCCAATGGCAAAGTGGTCGGCACCGGCAACATTCTCTCCGCACGCTTCACCAACCGTGGCAAGACCTACACCGCAGTGCGTTACACCAACAAGCAAGGCAACAGCAGCTACTACACCGCCGACGGCAACAGCATGCGCAAGGCCTTTATCCGCACCCCGGTGGATTTCGCTCGTATTAGCTCGCGTTTCTCCATGGGTCGCAAGCATCCAATTCTGAACAAAATCCGCGCCCACAAAGGCGTCGACTATGCCGCACCACGCGGTACGCCTATCAAGGCGGCCGGCGATGGCAAAGTTCTGCTCGCAGGGCGCCGCGGTGGCTACGGCAACACGGTGATCATCCAGCACGGCAACACCTACCGCACCCTGTATGGCCATATGCAAGGTTTCGCCAAGGGTGTGAAAACCGGCGGCAACGTGAAGCAAGGCCAAGTCATCGGTTACATCGGCACCACTGGCCTGTCCACCGGCCCGCACTTGCACTATGAGTTCCAGGTCAATGGTGTGCACGTTGACCCATTGGGCCAGAAACTGCCGATGGCCGACCCGATCGCCAAGGCCGAGCGCGCACGCTTTATGCAACAAAGCCAGCCGTTGATGGCGCGCATGGACCAGGAGCGCTCCACCCTGCTTGCTTCGGCGAAGCGTTAAGGTATGCCGTTCTATATAGGTGTAATGTCCGGGACCAGCCTCGATGGCCTGGACATCGCTCTGATCGAACAAGATTCGGCGGTCAATCTGATCGCCACCCACTACACACCGATGCCGGACACCCTGCGCGCAGAACTGTTAAGCCTGTGCGCCAGCGGCCCGGATGAGATTGCCCGCTCAGCGATAGCCCAGCAGCACTGGGTCACACTCGCCGCCCACGGCATTCACACATTGCTCGACCAGCACAACCTCAAGCCTCAAGACGTACGTGCGATCGGCAGCCATGGCCAGACCATCCGCCATGAACCCGCCCGAGGCTTTACCGTGCAGATCGGCAACCCGGCTTTGCTTGCGGAGCTGACGGGCATCAGCGTAGTCAGCGACTTCCGTAGCCGCGATGTTGCCGCTGGCGGCCAGGGCGCGCCTCTGGTGCCCGCCTTTCATGAGGCGTTGTTTGGCGAAAGCACCGGCAACCGTGCAGTGTTGAATATTGGGGGCTTCAGCAATCTCAGCCTGATCGAAACCGGCAAGCCCGTAGCCGGCTTCGACTGCGGCCCAGGCAATGTGCTGCTGGACGCCTGGATTCAACAGCAGCGCGGCGAACACTTTGACCGTGATGGGCAGTGGGCGGGTAGTGGCAAGGTCGAGCCTCAACTACTCACGGCCCTACTCAGCGATCCATTCTTCCTGACCAAAGGCCCGAAAAGCACCGGCCGTGAAGTGTTCAACCTCGAGTGGCTGCACCAGCATCTTGGCCGCCTGCCCGCCTTTGAACCCCAGGACGTACAGGCCAGCCTGCTGGAACTGACCGTCCTGACCATCGTCGAGGCCCTGCAAACCGCGCAGCCCGAGACAGAAACGTTACTCGTCTGTGGCGGCGGCGCCCATAACACCACAATGATGAATCGTCTGGCCGCGTTGTTGCCATCCACTCAAGTCAGCAGCACCGCCACCCACGGCGTAGACCCGGACTGGGTCGAAGCCATGGCCTTCGCCTGGCTGGCTCACTGCTGCCTGGAAGGCATTGCCGCCAACCGGCCCAGTGTCACCGGCGCACGCGGGCTAAGGGTACTTGGCGCGATCTACCCCGCCTGACGAACACCTCGCCAGAATCGCAGACAGCAAAACGCCGCTTGGCCGATCAAAGCCAAGCGGCGTTTTTATTCGTTGTAGATCAGGCTGTCGATCAGATCGAGAACGAAGAGCCGCAACCACAGGTGGTGGTCGCGTTAGGGTTCTTGATCACGAAACGCGAACCCTCCAGACCCTCCTGGTAATCCACCTCGGCGCCTGCCAAGTATTGGAAGCTCATCGGGTCCACGACCAGGCTAACGCCTTCGCGCTCAACGATGGTGTCATCGTCAGCCACATCTTCATCGAAGGTGAAACCGTACTGAAACCCTGAACAACCGCCGCCCGTAACGAATACGCGCAGCTTCAAGCGATCATTACCCTCTTCATCGACCAGGCTCTTCACCTTGTGCGCAGCACCGTGGGTAAATTGCAAAGCCGTGGGGGTGAAGGATTCAACGCTCATGCTGATAATCTCCCGGCGTAGCGCCGCCATATGCGTAATGGCGGGCATTATCCGCTTCTCCTAGAAAAGCGGTCAACTATTGTTACGGTATATCAATCTGCATCGCCGCCATTAGAAACACAAAAGGCCCGATCAACGGGCCTTTTGCACACTCTGCCAATGGTCTTAAGGCAGCATGCCGGCGTGGGACAGACCCAGCTTTTCATCCAGGCCAAACAGGATGTTCATGTTCTGCACCGCCTGGCCCGACGCGCCCTTGACGAGGTTATCGATCACCGACAACACCACCACCAGGTCACCATCCTGCGGACGATGCACTGCAATCCGGCACACGTTGGCGCCTCGCACGCTGCGGGTTTCCGGATGGCTGCCAGCAGGCATTACATCGACGAACGGCTCGTTGGCATAACGCTTTTCAAACAACGCCTGCAGGTCTACCGAACGATCGACCACGGTGGCGTACAACGTGGAATGAATGCCACGAATCATCGGCGTCAGGTGTGGCACGAAGGTCAGGCCTACGTCTTGGCCGGCAGCGCGCCGCAGCCCCTGACGAATCTCGGGCAGATGGCGATGCCCTTTTACTGCGTAAGCCTTCATGCTTTCCGACGTCTCGGAGTACAGGGAACCTACCGCTGCTCCACGACCGGCGCCGCTGACACCCGACTTACAGTCTGCGATAAGGCGCGAAGCATCCGCCAGCCCGGCCTCGAGCAACGGCAGGAAGCCCAGTTGCGTCGCCGTCGGATAGCAACCCGGCACGGCGATCAGGCGCGCCTGCTTGATCTGCTCACGATTAACTTCCGGCAGGCCGTACACCGCCTCTTCCAACAGTTCCGGTGCACCGTGAGGCTGGCCGTACCACTTGGCCCATTCGTCGGCGTCTTGCAGGCGGAAGTCCGCCGACAGGTCGATGACCTTGGTGCCAGCGGCCAGCAGTTCGCCAGCCAACGCATGGGCAACGCCATGGGGAGTGGCAAAGAACACCACATCGCAGGCGCCAAGGGTGTTGATGTCCGGAACGCTGAACGCCAGGCCGTCGTAGTGGCCTCGCAGGTTCGGGTACATATCGGCCACGGCCAGACCGGCCTCGGATCGAGAGGTAATGACCACCACCTCAGCTTGCGGATGCTGAGCCAACAGACGCAGCAATTCGACACCGGTGTAACCCGTGCCGCCGACGATACCGACCTTGACCATAAACCTGCCCTCAACGAACCCACTGGAAAGCCGTCGATAATAGGGGCCGTATCGTCCTGCGACAACCGTCAACGTGACGTATGGGCGCATGAGCCACTACTATCTGCGCTACCGTGAACCTGGGAATAACTAAAAATGCTTTATCTATGGGTCAAAGCCTTCCATATCGTCAGCATCGTCTGCTGGTTTGCCGGGCTGTTCTACCTGCCGCGGCTGTTCGTCTACCACGCTCAAAGCGAGGACACTGTCAGCAAGGAACGCTTCAGCGTCATGGAGCGCAAGCTGTACCGCGGCATCATGGGCCCGGCGATGCTGGCCAGCCTGGTGTTCGGTATCTGGCTGATAGCCCTTAACCCCGGCATCTTTCAATCGGGCGCCTGGATCCACGCCAAGTTGACCCTGGTAGTGTTCCTGATTGGCTACCACCATATGTGCGGCGCGCAGGTAAAACGTTTCGCCCGTGGCGAAAACACCCGCAGCCATGTCTTTTATCGCTGGTTCAATGAAGTCCCGGTTCTGATATTGCTGGCTATCGTAATTTTGGTCGTGGTCAAACCGTTCTAACGTCATTACTCGGGGTACCTCCAATGTCGCTGCCCGCTCTGCTTGAACAACGTCTGCACCTGCCCGTGGTGGTGGCGCCAATGTTCCTGATTTCCAACCCGCAATTGGTGCTGGCCTGCTGCCGCAACGGCGTGGTCGGCAGCTTCCCGGCGCTCAACCAACGCGAGAGCAGTGGCTTCAAAGCCTGGCTGGAGGAAATCGAAGCGGGCCTGGCGCAGTTGGACAATCCTGCGCCCTACGCCGTCAACCTGATCGTGCACAACAGCAACCCTCGCCTTGAGGCTGACCTGGCGATCTGCGTCGAGCACAAGGTGCCGATCGTGATCACCAGCCTGGGCGCAGTGAAAGAAGTGGTAGATGCGGTGCACAGCTATGGCGGCCTGGTGTTTCACGATGTCACTACCCGTCGCCATGCCGAAAAAGCCGCTGAAGCCGGTGTCGACGGCCTGATCGCCGTGGCCGCAGGCGCCGGTGGCCATGCCGGTACCTGGAGCCCGTTTTCGCTGATCGCAGAGATTCGCCAATTCTTCGACAAAACCCTGCTGCTGGCCGGCTGCCTTAACCACGGGCATGAGATACTCGCCGCCCAGTTGCTGGGGGCAGACCTGGCGTATTTCGGCACACGGTTTATCGGTACCACCGAAAGCCACGCCCCGGATGCGTATAAAGAGATGCTGCTCACATCGCACGCCGCCGACATCGTGCACACTCCTGCAGTCTCCGGCGTGCCCGCAAGCTTTATGCGCCAGAGCCTGGAAAATGCCGGTTTCGACCTCCCCGCCCTGCAGGGCAAAGGCGAAGTAAACTTCGGCTCCAAGCTCAAGCCGCTGAGCGACGAAGCCAAGGCCTGGAAGACCGTATGGTCCGCCGGCCAAGGTGTCGGTGAGATTAATGATTTACCCAGCGTCGATGAACTCGTTGCCCGCCTGGATGCCGAATACCGCAAGGCGTGCGAGCAGGCGACACAGTTGCGCTGGCCACGCTGACCCAACCGCAAGGCCTGCCGATCGAGCAGGCCTGCACTACTCCACTGATTCAGTGACAAGGATGCCCGCATGAGCGACAACCGTTTCAAGATTGTGTTTGATGGGGCCCTGCTCCCGGGTGTCGAAAGCACCACAGCCAAGCTGAACCTGGCTGAACTGTTCAAGAGCACGGTCGAGGACATCGAGAAACTCTTCACCGGCCGCGTCGTTGCCCTGAAACGCGACCTGTCCCGCCCCGACGCCGAAACCTACCTCACCGCGCTGAAAAACGCCGGGGTGGACGCGCGTATCGAGGCCGAACAGCCCGTAGCCTTCAGCCTTGCCGAAACCCACGAAACAGATTCCAGCGCTGCGGACTTCTCCCGTCCTGCGGCTTCGCCGTACGCACCACCGCGTGCCGCCGTAGGTGAAAGCCTGCCGGAATACGCCACCCTCAAGGTCTTCACCATCAACGGCCGTATTGGTCGTCTGCGGTACCTGGCATGGACGCTGGTACTGACCGTCGCCATGCTCGTCGCAGCCGGCATCCTCAGTACTGTGGGCTTTGCCATCGCAACCGCGTCGCCGACGATAGCCATTATCCTCGGCTCACTGCTGGGCTTCGCGCTGTTCGTCGCGGTTGTGGTCGTGAGCGTGCAGATCGGCGTGCAGCGCCTGCACGACCTGGGCTGGTCCGGCTGGTTGTATTTGCTGAACCTGGTACCGCTGGTGAACAGTATTTTCCCGCTGCTGCTGTTGGTCATGCCAGGTAACACCGGCGCCAACCAATACGGCGCACCACCACCGCGCAACTCCACCGCGGTGAAGGTCCTGGCCTCACTGTGGCTGGCATTCATCCCGCTGATGCTCATCATCGTGGTGTCGCTGGGCATGAACGGCTACCTGGATCAACTCGAAAGCAACGTGGACAGCAGCTACGAAAGCAGCTCCATCACTTCCGATGAAGACGCCGATCAAAGCGTAATCGTCGATGAAGAAGATGCGCAAAGTGCTGACGACGCGGCCGAACCTGTAGACTCTCCAGAACAGTAAAGAAACGCGCCGCGCCTGGGATGCCTCCATCCCAGGTGCGGCGCGTTGCGATGGAGAAAGGCATGACCCGTTACGCTCTGATCACCGGTGCCTCCAGCGGCATCGGCCTGGCTTTGGCCGAAGCCCTGGCCCGTCGCGGCCGCAGCTTGATTCTGGTGGCCCGCCAGCGTGATCAGTTGGAAAGCATTGCAATCGAATTGACCCAACGCTTCGGCGTCGAGGTGCTGTTTCGGGCATGCGACCTGGGCGAGCCATTGCGCTTGTCCGGGTTCCTGCTGGAGCTGGAAGAAGGCGAGCGGCAGATCGATTTGCTGGTGAACTGCGCCGGCATTGGCACCAGCGGGCCATTCCTGGCCCAGGACTGGATGACCGAACAAGACCTCATCGAAGTTAACATCCTCGCCCTTACCCGCATGTGTCACGCCCTGGGCAATACCATGGCGCTGCACGGTGGCGGGCAGATTCTCAACGTCGCCTCGGTCGCCGCGTTCCAACCCGGCCCGTGGATGAGCAGCTACTACGCCAGCAAGGCCTATGTGCTGCATTTCTCCGAAGGCTTGCGCGAAGAACTGAAGACCTGTGGCATCAAGGTCTCGGTGCTTTGCCCCGGTCCTACGCGCACCGCCTTCTTCGGTACGGCGCAGATGGACACCGCCAGACTCGAGCGCAGCGAGCAATTGATGAGCCCGGAAGAAGTGGCGCTCTATACCGTGCGCGCACTGGAAAAGAACAAAGCCATCATCATTCCTGGACGACGTAATCGCTGGCTGGCCTTCAGCCCGCGTTTCAGCCCGCGCTGGCTGACTCGCAAGATCGCCGGGGCGATCAACAAGGCCTATTGCCCGCGCTGATCGCCTGGGTACACTCACCTTGCACTTTCATAATGGAGAAACAGCTGTGGATACTCTGTTCACCAAAATCATCAACCGGGAAATACCTGCGGATATCATCTATGAAGATGATCAAGTCCTGGCCTTCAAGGACATCCACCCGGCAGCGCCCGTGCATTTCCTGGTCATTCCTAAAAAACACATCCCCACCCTCAATGACCTGACCGAGGAAGACAAAGCCCTGGCCGGCCATATTCTGTTCACGGCCCAGCGCCTGGCGGTGGAACAAGGCTGTGAAGAAGGCTTCCGGGTGGTGATGAACTGCAACCCGAAAGGCGGGCAGACCGTTTACCACATCCATATGCATGTGCTGGGCCAGCGCCAGATGAACTGGCCGCCGGGCTGAAATAGCCCGCTACAAGGGCCGCGGCCCAAGGCTGCGACCCATGCCCTTGACTCAGGGCAAACGCGTTCCTCTCTCTTGCGGTAAACTGGCCGCCGAGATTCTTCCCGGAGGTCAGCATGACTACCCAACGTCACTACTCGCCGATTGACCGTCTGTTGCTGCAAGCCGACATGGCCATGCGCACACTGCTGCCCTTCAGCGGCCAACCGTACCGCCCGTCGCCCGCCATCGTGCAGCCTGACGCGCAGATGAGCGAGACCGAGACCCGCCATGTCGCAGGCCTGATGCGTATCAACCATACCGGTGAGGTCTGTGCCCAGGCGCTGTACCAGGGCCAGGCCCTGACCGCCAAGCTGCCGCAGGTGCGTGCGGCCATGGAGCATGCGGCCGAGGAAGAAATCGATCACCTGGCCTGGTGCGAACAACGTATTCGCCAGTTGGGAAGCCATCCCAGCGTGCTCAACCCGCTGTTCTACGGCTTGTCATTCGGCATCGGCGCGGCTGCGGGCCTGATCAGCGACAAGGTCAGCCTCGGCTTTGTCGCCGCGACGGAACATCAAGTATGCAAGCACCTGGATGAACATCTGGAGCAACTGCCGGCCGATGACGAAAAGTCCCGGGCGATTCTTGAGCAGATGCGTATCGATGAAGAACACCACGCTGAAAGTGCACTGGATGCCGGCGGCTTCCGCTTCCCGGCGCCAGTGCGATTCGGCATGAGCCTGCTGGCCAAGGTCATGACCAAAAGCACCTACCGCATCTGACTAAACCTGCGGCTGCAAAAAAGGGCGCTATCGAAGCGCCCTTTTCTTTTGCCGATTGGCGGTCAACCCAACTCGATGATCTCGTAGTCATGGGTGATGGCCACACCGGCCGCGCCGAGCATGATCGACGCCGAGCAATACTTTTCCGCCGACAGCTCGATGGCGCGCTTGACCTGGGCTTCTTTCAACGCCCGGCCCTTCACCACGAAATGCATGTGGATCTTGGTAAACACCTTGGGATCTTCAGTGGCACGCTCGGCTTCCAGGAAGGCTTCACAGCTTTCCACGGCCTGGCGGGATTTTTTCAGGATGCTGACCACGTCGAAATTGCTGCAACCGCCCACACCAAGCAGGAGCATTTCCATCGGGCGTACGCCCAGGTTACGGCCACCGGCTTCGGGCGGGCCATCCATGACCACAACATGGCCACTGCCCGACTCACCGAGGAACATGGCTTCGCCCGCCCATTGGATGCGTGCCTTCATCGCCCAGACTCCACTGCTAAAAAAGGGTCGCCAGCTTAGCACAGGGCCCGGGCGCAACCGCGCTTCCCATCAAAGCGATCAATAACGGAGCTGACTCGGAAAATTCGCTAATCGAGTCAGAATGTGTCTGTTAAGCTGGCGCCAAAGGAGTGGCGTATTGCCACCCTTATACAACGTGTATCAATGCCGATACCGCTGAGTACAACAACTCCAACCACCTCGCGCTGCCTTTCGGGATACAACCATGGTTGCTCTTACGCCCATACCCAAGATCAAGAATCTCGACAAGTTGCTGATGCACTGCCAGCGCCGGCGCCACCCCGCCAAGCACAACATCATCTGCGCCGGTGAGCGCTCCGAAACACTGTTTTTCATTATCAAGGGCTCAGTCACCATCCTGATCGAGGATGAAGACGGCCGCGAAATGATCATCGCCTACCTGAACACCGGGGATTTTTTCGGCGAGCTGGGGCTGTTTGAACAAGCAGGCAAGGAGCAGGAGCGCAGCGCCTGGGTGCGGACCAAGGTCGAGTGCGAAGTGGCAGAGATCAGTTACACAAAGTTTCGCGAACTCGCCCAGCAGGACCCCGATATTCTCTACGCCCTCAGCGGTCAGATCGCCCAGCGCCTGCGAGACACTACGCGCAAGGTTGGTGACCTGGCGTTCTTCGACGTCACCGGTCGCGTGGCCCGTTGCTTGCTGGAGCTGTGCAAGCAGCCCGATGCTATGACTCACCCCGACGGCATGCAGATCAAGATCACCCGTCAGGAAATCGGGCGCATTGTCGGTTGTTCACGGGAGATGGTCGGCCGCGTGCTCAAGGATCTGGAAGAGCGCAACCTGGTGCACGTCAAAGGCAAGACGATGGTGGTGTTCGGTACCCGTTAAGCCGGCAGGAAGCTGGCCAGCATTTGACGGTACAAGGTGTCCAGCCGGCTGATTGCGTCCGGCGCGGGGAAGGCTTCGTGCAGGGCAATATGGCTGTCGGCGCGAACCCGTTGCTCCAGGCCGCAGGCTTGGTTGAAGCGGTTGACCGCCGCGATCAGTTCTTCACGATCGTTATCCAGCAACAACGCACCGTGCACCAACCCCACCGGGCGGCCCCCGCTTTGCCGCCAGCGCTGGGCAGTGCCGACCATTTTGCGCCCGTTGAGGTTGACGTTGTAACGACCGTCGCAGAATGCACCGTCGATTTCCCCAACGGAGGCATCGCCGCCCAACTCGATAAGGAAATCGCAGATCGGCTGGCATAGACGCTGGTAGCCGGTTTCGATGCGACCTTGATCACCCTCACTGCGCGGCGGAGCGTAGACCAAGGCGATATTGACCGTGGCGCTGGACTGCGGCACCGGTTCGCCGCCGGTTTCGCGCAAGAGCACCGGCCAACCGGCATCCGCAGACACGCGGCTGGCGCCATCGAAAGCAGGCAATCGACTCAAGCGGCGTGGCATCACCAGTGCCTGATCGCTGGGCTGCCAGAACAACAACCCAAATGCCTGCTCACCCGCGCAAACGGCGGCCAACAAGGCTTGCTCGGCGGCAAGGCCTGCTTCAACACGCATCGACACTGGCTGGATCAATGGGCACCTACCTATCTGAATAAACACAAATCCAAATGTGGGAGGGGGCTTGCCCCCGATAGCGGTGTGTCAGTCAAGGATGCTCCAACTGAATCGCCGCCATCGGGGGCAAGCCCCCTCTCACACGTTGATCGCATTTCAAATCAATCGAGAGTGGAACCACTGACCGCCACGCCGCGCTCCGGGAAGAACAGACGCTGCAGTTCCGCCCCCGGGTTCTCGGCACGCATGAAGGTCTCACCCACCAGGAACGAATAAACGTCACTGATTTCCATCAGCTCCACATCGGCACGGTTGACGATGCCACTTTCGGTAATCACCAAGCGATCGCGCGGAATACGCGGCAGCAGGTCGAGGGTGTTTTCCAGGCTGACTTCAAAAGTGTGCAGGTTACGGTTGTTGACCCCCACCAGCGGTGTGTCGAGGGTTTTCAGCGCGCGCTCCAGCTCATCGCCGTCGTGCACCTCCACCAGCACATCCAGACCGACGCTTTTGGCCACGGCCGCCAGCTCGGCCATCTTCACGTCATCCAATGCGGAGACGATCAACAACACACAGTCGGCGCCCAAGGCACGGGCTTCGACGATCTGGTACGGATCGACCATGAAATCCTTGCGGATCACCGGCAACTTGCACGCGGCGCGGGCCTGCTGCAGGAACAGGTCGGAGCCCTGGAAAAAATCGATGTCAGTGAGTACCGACAGGCAAGTCGCCCCACCCTTCTCGTAGCTGACCGCGATTTCCGCCGGTACAAAGTTTTCGCGAATCACGCCTTTGCTCGGCGATGCTTTCTTGATCTCGGCGATCACGGCCGGCTGCTTGAGCTTGGCCTGGGCAATCAGTGCCTTGGCAAATCCACGCGGTGCGTCCGCGGCTTTCGCTTGGGCTTCCAACTCGGCCAGGCTCACACGGGCACGGCGTTCGGCGACTTCTTCAGCCTTGCGGGCCAGGATTTTTTCCAGAACGGTCGGCACACTCATCCTTCATTCTCCATCTTGAATACAGCGGTGAATGCTCCCAGCTCTTCGAGCTTTTCACGAGCCAGACCGGTGTGCAGCGCATCGTGGGCCAATTCGACACCTTCCTTAAGACTATAGGCATGATCGGCTGCGTAAAGTGCCGCGCCAGCATTCAGAACAATCATTTCCGCAGCTTTTTGACCGTTCTCGGTCTTACGACGCCCCAGGGCATCGCGAATCAGCTCCAGGGACGCCGCCGGGCTTTCCACCGCCAGGCCGTGCAGGCTCTGGCTCTTCATGCCCAAGTCTTCCGGTTCGACCCAGTATTCGGTGATCTGGTCATTCTTCAGCTCCGCCACAAACGTTGGCGCGGCCAGGCTGAACTCGTCCAGGCCGTCTTTGGAATGCACCACCAGCACATGCTTGCTGCCCATGCGTTGGAGTACTTCAGCCAATGGCCGGCACAGTGCCTGGCTGAACACGCCCACCACCTGGTGCTTCACACCGGCCGGATTCGTAAGCGGGCCAAGCATGTTGAACAGGGTACGCAGGCCCAGGTCCTTGCGCGGACCGGCGGCGTGTTTCATCGCACCATGATGGGACTGGGCAAACATAAAGCCGATGCCGACGTTGTCGATGCAGCGCGCCACTTGTACCGGCGTGAGGTTCAGGTAGATCCCGGCCGCTTCCAGCAGGTCGGCACTGCCGCTCTTGCCGGACACCGCGCGGTTACCGTGCTTGGCCACGGTGCAGCCCGCCGCCGCCACCACAAAGGAAGAGGCCGTCGACACGTTGAAGATGTTCGCACCGTCACCGCCGGTGCCGACCACGTCGACCACGCCGTCGAGGGTATTGAGCTCGACCTTGTCCGCCAGCTCACGCATCACCGATACGGCGCCGACGATCTCGTCGATGCTTTCGCTCTTCATGCGCATCGCCATCATGAAGGCGCCGATCTGCGCGTCGGTGCATTGACCGGTCATGATTTCGCGCATCACATCGCTCATTTCAGCGGTGCTCAGGTCCAGATGGCCGACGATACGGCTCAGGGCAGTCTTGATATCCATGGAAAGTCCTTAGCGCGTGCCGCCGCTCTGCTTGAGAAAATTGGCGAACAGCTCGTAGCCCTGCTCGGTCAGGATCGACTCAGGGTGAAACTGCACCCCTTCGATATTCAGTGTCTTGTGACGCAGGCCCATGATCTCGTCGACGGAGCCGTCTTCCAGCTGGGTCCAGGCCGTCAGCTCCAGGCATTCCGGCAGGGTTTCGCGCTTGACCACCAGCGAATGGTAGCGAGTCACGGTCACCGGGTTGTTGAGTGCCTGGAATACGCCCAGGTCTTTGTGGAACACCGGGCTGGTCTTGCCGTGCATCACCTGGCGCGCACGCACCACATCACCGCCAAAGGCCTGGCCGATGGATTGATGGCCCAGGCAGACGCCCAGGATCGGCAGCTTGCCGGCGAAGTACTTGATGGCCTCGAGGGAGATACCCGCCTCGGTCGGCGTGCACGGGCCCGGCGAAACCACGATGCGTTCCGGGTTCAGGGCAGCGATTTCGGCCACGGTCAGTTCGTCGTTGCGAACCACCTTGACCTCGGCGCCCAGCTCCCCCAGGTACTGCACAACGTTGTAGGTAAAGGAGTCGTAGTTATCAATCATCAGCAACATGGGAAACCTCAAGAATTAGGGGTCTGTTCAGCCAGCGCTACGGCGCGAAACATCGCGCGGCGCTTGTTCAGGGTTTCTTCCCATTCGAGGGCCGGCACCGAGTCGGCGACAATCCCGCCACCGGCCTGCACGTGCAGCTCCCCGTCCTTGATCACCGCCGTGCGAATCGCAATGGCGGTGTCCATGTTGCCGTTCCAGGCGAAATACCCCACGGCGCCGCCATAGACACCGCGCTTGACCGGTTCCAGTTCGTCGATGATTTCCATCGCGCGGATCTTCGGCGCCCCCGACAAGGTGCCCGCCGGCAGAATCGCCCGCAACGCGTCCATCGCAGTCAGCCCGGCTTTTAACTCGCCGGTGACGTTGGACACGATGTGCATCACGTTGGAATAACGCTCAATGACCATCTTCTCGGTCAACTTCACCGAGCCGATTTCCGAGACACGCCCGGTGTCATTGCGGCCCAGGTCGATCAGCATCAGGTGTTCGGCGATTTCCTTGTCGTCGCTGAGCAGGTCCTCTTCGAGCGCCAGATCCGCTTCTTCGGTCGCGCCACGCGGGCGTGTGCCGGCAATCGGGCGCACGGTGATCAGGTTGTCCTCGACACGCACCAGCACTTCCGGCGAGCTGCCCACTACGTGGAAGTCGCCAAAGTTGAAGAAGTACATGTACGGCGTCGGGTTGAAGCAGCGCAGCGCCCGGTACAGGTCAATGGGCGCAGCCTTGAAATCGATGGACATGCGTTGCGACGGCACCACCTGCATGCAGTCACCGGCGAGGATGTATTCCTTGATGGTATCGACCGCGCGCTCGTAGTCATCCTGGGTAAAGCTGGAGCGGAACACCGGATCAGCCGCCGGCGGACGGCTGAGGTCCAGGCCGCGACGAGGGGTGATCGGCTGGCGCAGCTTTTCCAGCAGCGCTTCGAGGCTGGCCAGGCCCTGCTCGAAGGCGTCGGCCTGGGACGGGTCGGCGAGCACGATCGCATGCATCTTGCCGGCGAGGTTGTCGAACACCACTACCGCGTCGGAGACCATCAGCAGAATGTCCGGCACGCCCAGGGGGTCCGGGTTCGGGCATTTGCCCAGGCGTTTTTCCACATAGCGCACGCAGTCATAGCCGAAGTACCCCACCAGGCCGCCGTTGAAGCGCGGCAGGCCAGGGATGGTCGGCACGTTGTAGCGCGCCTTGAAGGCTTCGACGAAGGCCAGCGGGTCTTCGACGTCATGACTTTCGATCTCGACGCCATCATGGGTGATGCTCACATGATGGTCGTGCACCCGCAGCACAGTGCGGCATGGCAGGCCGATGATCGAGTAACGGCCCCATTTCTCGCCGCCCTGTACCGACTCCAGCAGGTAGGAGTTGGGCTGGTCGGCCAGTTTCAGGTAGATCGACAACGGCGTGTCGAAGTCGGCCAGGGTTTCGCAGGCCAGGGGGATACGGTTATAGCCGGCAGCGGCCAAACGCAGGAATTCTTCGCGGATCATGAGGTGCCTCGTGGCGTGAGGGTCTAACAGTCAGGTATGCAAACGTGCCGCAGGGCGCGGCCAGGATCAGTCAGGCGCGCCAACGCCAGCGGGCCAGGGCCTTGATGACTTTCATCCAGAGTTTGCGAGTGACCACCACGATGGAATTTCCAGAAGGGGACGGATCGATGTCGGGCAACGTTATCTCAGCGCCAGCTCCCAGGCAACCGGGGATTAGCAGTCGCAGGTCATCAATCACCAGCGACGGTGACTCTTCGGCGATCGGACGACCATGGTTGTAGCCGTAACTCAGGGCCACGCACTGCACGCCGGCCGCTTTCGCCGCCAGCACGTCACTGCGCGAATCGCCGACAAACAGGGACTGGGACGCCGGGATATTGGCCATTTTCATCACGAAAAACAGCGCCGCCGGGTCGGGTTTCTTCTGCGGCAAGGTATCGCCACCAATGATCCAGCGGAAATAACGGCCAATTTTCATCTGGTCCAACAGCGGCGCGACAAAGCGCTCCGGCTTGTTGGTGATCAGGGCCATTTCCACGCCCTGCTTGCTCAGCCATTTGAGGGTGTCGCGTACGCCGGGGTAGACCACGGTCAGTTCGTGGCTGCGCTCATAGGCTGCGTTGAACAGTTCCAGGGCGTGCTCAGCCTCAACCTCATCGACACCGTCGGCATCAATGTGATTGGCCAGGGCCCGGCGCACCAGCATCGGCGCGCCATTGCCGACCCATTCGCGTACCGACGCAAGCCCCGCCGGCTTGCGTCCCAGCTTGAGCAGCATCTCGTCCACCGCCGCCGCCAGGTCTGGCACCGAGTCGATCAAGGTACCGTCCAGATCGAACATCACCAGCCGTGGCAGTTTGCCGGGGAACAGCTGCTCAAAGCCGCTCATGGACGCGCCAGCGCCAATTCGGCGCGCATCTTGGCGATGACTTCCTGATAGTCCGGGGCGTTGAAGATCGCCGAGCCGGCCACGAAGGTGTCGGCGCCGGCAGCCGCGATTTCACGGATATTGTTGACGTTGACCCCACCGTCGATTTCCAGGCGGATGTCGCGGCCCGACGCATCGATCAGCGCACGGGCTTCACGCAGCTTGTCGAGGGTACCGGGGATGAACTTCTGCCCGCCGAAGCCTGGGTTGACGCTCATCAGCAGCACCATGTCGACCTTGTCCATCACGTACTTGAGCACGTCCAGCGGGGTGGCCGGGTTGAACACCAGGCCGGCCTTGCAGCCGCCCTCGCGGATCAGTTGCAAGGTGCGGTCGACGTGCAGCGAGGCTTCCGGGTGGAAGGTGATATAGGTCGCGCCGGCGTCAACGAAGTCACCGATGATGCGATCCACCGGGCTGACCATCAGGTGCGCATCGATCGGCGCGGTGATGCCGTACTTGCGCAGCGCCGCGCAGACCATCGGACCGATGGTCAGGTTGGGCACGTAGTGGTTGTCCATGACATCGAAGTGCACGAAGTCGGCACCGGCGGCCAACACCTTGTCCACTTCTTCACCCAGGCGGGCGAAATCGGCGGAGAGAATCGATGGAGCAATGACGAAGGGCTGCATGACGCACCTTTTTTGAGCTAAATCACGATGGCGCGCATTGTATACCTCATGCTTTGCCCTGCGCACCGTGACCTAACTCAACGGCTAGTACGCCGCCCGATAGATTTTCTCGATATCGGCCGCGCTGAGCTTGCGCGGGTTGTTACGCATCAGGCGCTCGATACCCGCCGCCTCCATGGCCATGGCCGGGATGGCGTCCTCGGGAACCCCGAAACTGCGCAGGCCGGAAGGAATCTCCACGGCGGCACACAATCGCGTCATCGCCTCGACGGCCTGGTCGGCGGCATCGTTGACACTCAGGCCGCTGACATTCACGCCCATGGCCTGGGCAATGTCCTGCATGCGCTCGACACAGGCCAGTTTGTTCCAGTGCATCACATAGGGCAGCAACAGCGCATTGCTGACGCCATGGGCGATATTGAACCGCCCGCCCAGCGGGTAGGCCAACGCATGCACGGCGCCCACCCCGGCATTGCCGAAGGCCATGCCGGCCATCAGGCTGGCGGTGGCCATATCGTCGCGGGCCTGCAGGTTGGCCGGGTTGGCGTAGGCCTTGGGCAGCGCCTTGGCGATCAGCTTGATCGCACCGATGGCCAGGGCATCCGTGATCGGCGAGGCATTCAGGGAAAGGTAGGACTCAATGGCATGCACCAGCGCATCCACGCCACTGGCGGCGGTGACACTGCGCGGGCAGGTCAGGGTCATTTGCGGGCTGATCAGCGCGACGTCCGGCAGCAGGTAGTCACTGACGATGCCTTTCTTCAACTGCGCGACCTTGTCGGAAAGAATAGCCACATTGGTCACTTCCGAGCCGGTGCCGGCCGTGGTCGGGATGGCGATCAGCGGCGGGCCCTTGCGCGGCACCTGGTCGACGCCAAATAAGTCCGCCAGGGCGCCGTGGTAACCGGCATAGGCGGCAACGCTTTTGGCAATATCGATGGCACTGCCGCCGCCCAGGCCGATCAGGCCGTCGTGGCCACCGTCGCGGTACGCCTGCATGCAGTCTTCGACGATGGAGATTTCCGGGTCGGGGAGCACGCGATCAAAGATCTCATAAGAGCGCTCGCCCAGATGCTCAAGTGCCAGCGCCACCGTGCCGGACTTGACCAGCGCCGCATCGGTGACAATCAACGGGTTATCCACATCCAGGCGCGTCAGCTCGGCGGCAAGTTGCTCAATGGCGCCAGCGCCGGTCAGCAGTTTGTGGGCGATCTTGAATGAGGAAGTACTCATGTGCGCGGCCTCTTATCGGTGATGGGCTGGCACAAGAGTAGCTGACTGGATCGGGTTGTCTTCCATTCAGGCGCTGAATGGTCACAGCCCCCCCTGTGGGAGGGGCTGTGCCGGGCTTTAGACCTGGGCCGTGCGCAGCTTCTCGCTACGCCCACGCAGCCACTCCAGGGTCAGCAACAGCAACACCGAGAAGGCAATCAGCAAGGTCGCCGCCGCCGCAATCGTCGGACTGAGGTTTTCGCGGATGCCGCTGAACATCTGGCGCGGCAGGGTCGCTTGCTCGGGGCCGGCGAGAAACAGGGTCACCACCACCTCATCGAACGACGTCGCGAAGGCAAACAGCGCGCCGGAGATCACCCCCGGTGCAATCAACGGCAAGGTTACCCGGCGAAACGCCGTCAAGGGCGAGGCACCCAGGCTGGCCGCGGCCCGTACCAGGTTATGGTTGAAACCCTGCAAGGTCGCCGACACGGTGATGATCACAAACGGCACCCCAAGCACCGCATGCACCACGATCAGCGAGAAGAAACTGTTGCCCAGGCCCAGTGGCGCAAAAAACAGGTAGCTGGCCACACCGATAATCACCACCGGCACCACCATCGGCGAAATCACCAAGGCCATCACCAACGCCTTGCCGGGGAAATTCCCACGGGTCAGGCCGATCGCCGCCAGGGTGCCGAACACCATGGCCAATACCGTGGCGGCCGGGGCGACGATGATGCTGTTCTTCAACGCGCGCATCCATTCCGCCGAGGCGAAGAAATCCTGGTACCAGTGCAGCGAGAAGCCTTGCAACGGGTACACCAGGAAACTGCCGCTGTTGAACGACAGCGGGATGATCACCAGCACAGGCAAGATCAGGAACAACAGGATCAAGCCGCAGAGGATCCGCAAGCTGTAGAACCACACCCGTTCCACCGGTGACATATAAGGGCTCAGCATCGCAAGGTCTCCTCAGCTCAGGCGCAGGCGGCTGGCGCCCACCAGCCGGTTGTAGATCAGGTACAGCACCACGGTGGCCAGCAGCAGCAAGCCGCCCAACGCCGTCGCCATGCCCCAGTTGATGCTGGTGTTGGTGTAGAAGGCCACGAAGTAGCTGACCATCTGGTCGTTCGGGCTGCCCAGCAGTGCCGGGGTGATGTAGTAACCAATCGCCAGGATGAACACCAGCAGGCAGCCGGCGCCGACACCGGCGTACGTCTGTGGGAAGTACACGCGCCAGAAGCTGGCGAACGGGTGACAGCCCAGGGAGATCGCCGCACGCATGTAGGTGGGCGAAATGCCTTTCATCACGCTGTAGATCGGCAAAATCATGAACGGCAGCAGGATATGCACCATGGAGATGTAGACGCCGGTGCGGTTGAACACCAGCTCCAGGGGTTTGTCGATCAGGCCCATGCCCATCAGCGCACTGTTGATCAGCCCGCCGGATTGCAGCAGCACGATCCACGCAGCCACCCGCACCAGGATCGAGGTCCAGAACGGCAGCAACACCAGAATCATCAGCAGGTTGCTCTTGCGCGCCGGCAGGTTGGCCAGCAAATACGCCAGCGGATAAGCCAGCAGCAGGCAGATGGCGGTGATCACCAGGCCCATCCAGAAGGTGCGGGCGAAGATGTCCAGGTAAATCGCCTGGTCCGGGGTGGCCGGGGCCACTTCGCCGAGGTCGTCGATGCGGTGATCGACGGCCGCCAGCAGGTAGAACGGTGTCAGGCTGCTGGTATTGCGCCGGATCGCCTGCCAGTACGCCGGGTCGCCCCAGCGTTCGTCGAGGTTTTCCAGCGCTTCTTTATAAGAGCCGGGCGCTTCGGTAAACGGCAGCGCCCGCGCGGTTTTGGTCAGCAGGCTGCGATAGCCGGCCAGTTCCATGTTCAAGCGTTTGGACAGATCACCCAGGGTCTGGTTTTTGCGCGCCTCGCCCAGGTCTTCACTGAGGGCCTGGTACACCGGCTCACCCGGCAGACCACGACCGTCCCAGGCCGTCACCGCCACCACGGTACGCGGCAAACCGCCCACCACTTCCGGGTTGCCGACGCTTTTAAACAGCAGCGCAACAATCGGCACCAGGAACACCAGCAGCAAAAACAGCACCAGCGGCGCGATCAAGGCCTGGGCCTTCCAGCGATTGAGCCGCTCGGCACGCGCCAGGCGCTGCTTGAGGGTGGGGCTGTTGACCTCGTTCGAGGGAACGGCGATGGCCATGGCTGACTCCGAATCTTGAAAATGAATGCAATCTTTCACACACAAGAAATCCCTTGTGGGAGGGGCAAGCCCCCTCCCACAGGGTTATGCAGTGTTACTTGGCAGCCCAGGAGTTGAAGCGCTGCTCGAGCTGTTCACCGTTATCCGCCCAGAAGCTCACGTCGATCTGCACCTGGTTGGCGATGTTTTCCGGCGTAGTCGGCATATCCTTGAGGATGTCCTTGGCCAGCAACGGTACCGCCTGGGTGTTGGCCGGGCCGTAGGCGATGTTTTCCGAGTAGGTCTTCTGCTGCTGCGGCTGCACCGAGAAGGCGATGAATTTCTTCGCCGCTTCGGCACGCTCCTTGGACAGGCCTTTAGGGACGGCCCACGCGTCGAAGTCGTAGATGCCGCCGTTCCACACCACTTTCAGGTTGCTTTCTTTTTGTACCGCGGCGATGCGGCCGTTGTAGGCCGAGCTCATCACTACGTCACCCGAGGCAAGGTATTGCGGCGGTTGTGCGCCGGCTTCCCACCATTGGATCGAGGGCTTGAGTTCGTCGAGTTTCTTGAACGCACGGTCCTGGCCATCTTTGCCGGCCAGCACTTTGTACACGTCCTTCGGTGCAACACCGTCGGCCATCAAGGCGAATTCCAGGGTGTACTTGGCGCCCTTGCGCAGGCCGCGCTTGCCCGGGAATTTCTTGGTGTCCCAGAAATCCGCCCAACTGGTTGGCGCAGAAGCCAGTTTGTCCGCGTTGTAGGCCAGAACGGTCGACCATACGAAGAAGCCCACGCCGCACGGCTGGATCGCGCCCTTCACGTAGTCGGCGGT
Source organism: Pseudomonas sp. GW821-FHT09C10 (assembly GCF_059418085.1). Classification (NCBI taxonomy): domain Bacteria; kingdom Pseudomonadati; phylum Pseudomonadota; class Gammaproteobacteria; order Pseudomonadales; family Pseudomonadaceae; genus Pseudomonas; species Pseudomonas sp. GW821-FHT09C10. Next base: position 291,467 of record NZ_JBWKPE010000008.1, on the reverse strand, counting down.
GTTGCCAAACAGTTTCGGGTCCAGCGGCTCGAACATGTCTTCATCACAGCCACGGGACAGTTCCGGCGACTCCACTTCCACCAGGTCCCAGGACACGCTCTTGGTGTCGACCATGGCTTTGACCTTGGCCATCTCACCGTTGTACTCGCCGGCGACGATCTTGCCGTTGCCCGCGCTTTCCCAAGGTGCATAGAAAGCCTTGACCTGTGCAGCCTTGTTCGCACCGCCAAAGGACACGACGGTCAGGTCCGGGCCAGCCATGGCCTGTGTCGCGCCCATCAAGCTCAGGGCCAGGACGGAATACTTCAGGGATCTCAACATTGTTGTTCTCTCCACGTGCAGGGTTGGTGAAGCCATGGGGCGATCAATTCGCCTCTAGAAGTGGGTCGAGTGCGCGAACGTGCTCGACTTGCCAGCCAATCGGTACCACGTCGCCGACCGCCAACGCCGGGTCCAGCTCGGCGATCGGTTGTTTCACAAAAAAATCGGCCTTGCCGCAGACTTCCAGGCGCACGCGCACGTGGTCGCCCAGGTAGATGAATTCCGCCACCCGCCCGGAGAAACGGTTGACGCAGCTTTCGCTGGAGCCATTGAGGCTGACACGCTCAGGGCGCACCGACAGGGTCACCGGGCCGCCGATCTGGCCGACGTTCACCGCCAGCGCCTCGACCTTCTCGCCGCGCGCCAACTCCACCACGCAGCGCTCGCCGGTGTGGCTGTGCAGGCGACCATTGAGGCGGTTATTTTCACCGATGAAGTTGGCGACGAAGGTGTTCTTCGGCTCTTCATACAAGGTACGTGGCGCGGCGATCTGCTGGATCTCGCCCTGGTGGAACACCGCCACGCGGTCGGACATGGTCAAGGCTTCGCCCTGGTCATGGGTCACGTACACCACGGTCACGCCGAGGCGCTGGTGCAGGTGCTTGATCTCCATCTGCATGTGTTCACGCAATTGCTTGTCAAGGGCGCCGAGGGGTTCGTCCATCAGCACCAGTTGCGGCTCGAACACCAACGCCCGGGCCAAGGCCACACGCTGTTGCTGGCCGCCGGACAGTTGCGCCGGGTAGCGCTGGGCGAAGGCATCGAGCTGGACCATGCTCAGCACGCGTTTGACCCGCTCGCTGATATCGGTCTTGCTCAAGCCCCGCACCGACAGCGGGAACGCGAGGTTCTCGGCAACCGTCATGTGCGGGAACAGCGCGTAGTTCTGGAACACCATGCCGATGTCGCGCTTGTGCGGCGGCACATTGTTGATCGAGCGTCCGGCCAGCTGGATTTCACCGGCGGTCGGCGTTTCGAAGCCGGCCAGCATCATCAGGCTGGTGGTCTTGCCCGAACCGGAAGGCCCGAGCAGGGTGAGGAACTCGCCCTTGCGAATCTCCAGGTTGAGGTCTTTGACGATCAGGTTCTCGCCGTCGTAGCTCTTCTGCACGCCACGAAAGCTGACCAGCACATCATTTGAATCCACCTCGCTCATACCCGCACCTTTGTATTTTGGACTGCTGTGGCACAAGCGTAGTCCAGGCGCGAGCCCCCGGAAATCGGGGGCCAGGAGAGAATGGCATCAGCCGGATGGAAGGTTTGGGGTAGGGATCGCCCTACACGGATGGCGGGGATGGGACAGGGCAGCTGCAAGAGGCGAGCTGCAAGCGGCAAGAATGGGTTCGGCGGTGTTTTGGGGGTGTCGTTATTGGGTATGTGGTTAGAGGAGCTTGTGCTCCATGGCGTACTTCACCAGCTCGGCCAGGGAGGTGATATTGAGTTTCTGCATGAGCCGCGCCTTGTGGGTGCTGATGGTCTTGCTGCTCAACGCCAGTTGCTGGGCGATGTCATTGACGTTGGCGCCCTGGGCCAGGCGCTCGAACACTGAGAACTCACGCTCAGACAGCAGCGAATGCAAGGGCCTTGAATCCGTCAGCCCGACCTCGAAGACCATGCGGTCCGCCAGGTCCGGGTCGATGTAACGCCCGCCGGCGGCGACCTTTCGAATCGCCATCAGCAGCAGCGCGGGGTCGCTGTCCTTGGTGGCGTAGCCCGCCGCGCCCACCTTCAAGGCGCGGGCGGCCATTTGCGCCTCATCGTGCATCGACAGCACCAGGATCGCCGGCGGATTGCTCAGCGCCCGAATGCGCGCAATCGCTTCCAGGCCATTCACGCCTGGCATCGAGATGTCCAGCAACACTACCTCGCAAGGCACATGGCGCAAGGTCTCGAGCAACTGCTCGCCATTACTCGCCTCCCCCACCACCAGCAGGTCTTTAGCCAGGCCGATCAATTGCTTGATGCCTTCACGAACAATGGTGTGGTCTTCGGCTACCAGTACACGGATCACAAGGGCTTCCTCTTATCGTTATGCATCCAAAGGCACCGTGACACTCAGGGTGGTGCCCTCGCCCAATTGACTGTCCAGGCTCAGTTGCCCGCCCATGATCAGCACCCGCTCGCGCATCCCTACCAGGCCAAACGACACCGGGCGCCCCTGGGCCTGGACGAAACCGACGCCATCGTCGCTGATGGTCAGACGCAGGTCGGTGCCTTCCACCGCCAGGGTCAGTTCGACAGTATGCGCCTGGGCATGGCGCATCACATTGGTCAGCGCCTCTTGCAGGATACGGAACAGGCCGATGGCCTTGGCATCGCTCAAGGCCGGCAGGTTATCCGGCACTTGCACCAGGCAGGGAATCTGCGTGCGCGCTTCGAAACGCCGCGCCTGCCATTCGATGGCCGAGGCAATCCCGGCGTCGAGAATCGGCGGGCGCAGCGCGGTCGCCACGTCCCGCACCAACTGGAACAGTTGGGCGATCAGGCGCTTCATGCTGTTCAAGCGCTCGTGCAGGCCAGGATCCAGTTGCGCATAGGACAGCTCGCACATGGAGGTTTCCAGCTTGAGCACCGTGAGCATTTGCCCGAGTTCGTCGTGCACTTCCCGGGCGATGCGGGCCTTTTCTTCTTCGCGCACGGTTTCCAGGTGGGCGGACAACTCGCGCAGTTGCGCTTCACTTTGCATCAAGGCGGCCAGGGTGCGACGCAGTTCGGTGACATCGTTCAGGTAAACAACCAGGTATTCGGCTTCGGCAAATCGCAGAAAGCTCAAGGACACGTTGGCCGGCAGGATGCTGCCATCGGCGCGCAAACAATCAGTGGCGAAGTTCTGCGGCCCTTCTTCGCTGGCCCGTGCGCGCTTCCACAGGTTGAGCCAGCGGTCCATATCCAGGGTCGGGTCGAGGTCGACCAACGGCCGTTCGATCAGCGCACCGGGCTCGTAACCCAGCATGCTCTCGGCCGCACGATTGGCGTAGCGCACGTGGCTGTCCCAGTTGACCCAGAGGATGCCGACGGTGCTCTGGTCGATGGAGAACTGCGTCAAGCGCAGCGCTTCGGCACCGGCGGCACGGGCCGCGCTTTCTTCGCGGGCGGCCAGCAGGCCATGCTCCAGCACACGTTGCTGGCGGCGCTGCCAGAACACCACGGCCAGGCTGGCGAGCAGCAACAGGCCGAGCAGCAGGCTGAGGTTCTGCCAGAGGCCTTTGGATTCGGATAAACGTGGGTATTTGGGTTGCAGCCAGCGACTGTGCAGTTGATCCAGGTCGCGGGCCGGGATCGCGCTCAGGGCACTTTCCATGATGCCGGCCAGTTCCGGCCAGTCCCGGCGCGTGGCAACCCGCAGCAATTGCGGCAGGCCGATGTCCCCGACCACCGCCAGCCCGCTGAACTCGGCCTCTGCGGACAAGCGGCTTAATTGCGCTTCATCCACCACGGCATAACGCGCCTGCTGGCTGACCAACAGCTGCAAGGCCTGGCGCTCCATGGGCACGCCTTGCAGGTTGAGGCCGGGATAGGTACTGCGCAGGTAATCGGCCACGGCGCTGGGCATGCGCACGGCAACCCGGGATTGACCGTCGAGCTTCTCCAGCTCCACGGCACCACCGCCCTCGCGGATGCCGACAATGTGTTGAGGCACACGCATATACGGGTCGGTGAACTGCCACAGGCGCAAACCGGCCGGGGTTTGCTGCAGGCCAGGGGCAATGTCTACCTCGTCGTCGCGTACGGCGGCCTCCAACTGCTCCTGATCAGGGAAGTTGCGCCAGGTCAGCTCGATATTCAGCGCCTTGGCCAGCCACTGCATCAACTCGACATTCGCCCCGGACAAGCGCTGCAGGCGTCGGTCGTATTGCGCGTAAGGCGCCTGCAACACCACGCCCACCCGCAGCTCCGGGTGCCGGGCCAGCCATTCGCGCTGCGGCGCATTCAGCTGCGCCTGCGGTGTGGCGGGCGCGGGGGAAGCGTTTGCCATCAAGGCAAGGCACAAACAGCCGATAACCAGCAGACAGCGAAAACCCATGATCCACGTCTCACATCACTGACAAATACTGACCAACCCATTAGGCTGCTGGAATCACTTCTGGCCGGAAATCAACGATGTCCTATCGAAACCGTTCGGCACTGCCAGCATTGTGCCTGTCACTGCTGTTTACCAGTGCCTTTTCTGTGCAGGCTGAAGACGCACCGGCACCGGCTGCCGAAAAACCCGTCGAACGCCAACCCCTGCCCGAGCGTAGCCAGGAAGAGGCCGCCGCCCTGGAACGCAAAATCCCGCAGCAAGAGCAGCAACAGTTGCAGGCCGGCAGCGATTCCTTCCTTGCCCTGTGGAAACCGGCCAACAGCGCCGAGCCCGAAGGCGTGGTGATTATCGTACCGGGCGCCGGCGAAAATGCTGACTGGCCGCAAGCAATCGGCCCGTTGCGACGTAAATTGCCGGATGCCAATTGGGGCAGCCTCAGCCTGTCGTTACCGGACTTAAGCATGGACACCCTGCCGCCGCGTGTCATGGAAGCGCCCAACGCCACCGTCGACACCAGCAGTAAAGACGCGAGTACCGCCGACAAACCGATCGAGCAAGCCGCCAGCGCCGAGGCGGAAGGCACCGACCCGGCGGTGGTCCCGGGTGCCGACGAACAGGACAAGACCGACGCCTCGCGCATCTTTGCGCGCATTGATGCCGCCGTGGCCTTTGCCCAGACCCAGAGCGCACGCACGGTGGTGCTGGTGGGCCATGGCACTGGCGCCTGGTGGGCGGCGCGTTACCTGACTGAAAAACAACCCTCCCAGGTGCAGAAGCTCGTGATGGTTGCCGCCCAGACGCCTGCCGGGCGTCATCCGGATGTACAACAACTGGCGCCGGCGCTGAAACTGCCGACGGCCGACGTCTTCTATCAAGACACCGCTCAAGCACGCAAAAACGCCCTGGCGCGCGCCCAGGCCGCGAAGCGCTTGAAGAATGACGGCTATAAGCAGGTGTCATTGAAGACCCTGCCCGGCAACAGCGCCGCCGAGCAGGAACAGTTGTATCGCCGGGTTCGCGGCTGGTTGAGCCCGCAGGCCAGCGCCGACTGAGGATCAGCACAGAACCAATGTGGGAGGGGGCTTGCTCCCGATAGGGGTGTGTCAGTCGACAGATAGGTAGCTGACCCACCCTAATCGGGGGCAAGCCCCCTCCCACATTGGAATGTGTTTATTCGTGAAAATAGTGGCGTCTAACGAAAATCCCGGCGCTCGCGAATCAATGAATAGGCATTGTGCAATTCACGGGTGCGCTCGGTCGCCTCACGCACTTGCGCGGGGCTGGCGCCACTGCCGGCCACCTTGTCCGGGTGGTGACGGCTCAGCAGGCGGCGATAGGCACGCTTGATGACCGACGGCTCGGTGGTAGCGGTCACGCCGAGCAAGCGCAACGCTTCCTGGTAGGTCGTGCCACGATTGACCAGCGGCTTGCGCTCAGGTGTGTAATCGGCCGCCAACGCCTGGAGCTGTTGCGGCGTCCAGCCCAACCACTTACCCCACAGGTCGATCAAATCGCGCTCGGCGGCGTCCGCCTTGCCGTCCGCCCAGACCATCCGCCAGCACGCCCGCAACACCCCTTCCGCCGCATGGGGCTGGGCCTTGAGCACACGCAGGTAGCGGCGTACCCGGTCGGAACCGGATTTGCCGCGGTTGAACGCCGCAATCGCGCGGCGCTGGGCCGACTCGGTCATGTCCAGTGAACGCATTTCCTGCCGCGCCTGCTGGATATGCCCGCCCACCACACGCCCGTTGCTTTTGGCCAGGCGCCCGAGCAACACAAACAATAACTCGTCATTGCGTAACGCCGGACGCCCGCCCAAGCGCTCGCGCAACTGTGCCCAACTGTGCAGTTGCAGGCGGCGATCCAGCGCCTGCCCCAACAGCGCCCCCAACAAGGCCCCCGGAATACTGGCAATGGCAAAGCCAGCCCCGGCGCCGATCAGCGTCCCTGGCCACAACATGCTACTGCCCCGCTGTCAGCAGGGTTTCGACGTGCGCCAGGCGCTCCAGCGTGCCGACATCAATCCAGCGTCCCGCCATGTGTTCCCCCGTTACCAAACCTTTCGCCATGGCCGCACGCAGCAGCGGCGCCAGCTTGAAGGCACCGGCGCTGCAACCCTCGAACAGCCGGGGGTCGAGCACTGAAATGCCACTGAAGGTCAGGTTATCGGCACCAGGCGCCGCATCATGAAGCAAGCCCTGATCAAGGTAGAAATCACCGCCCGAGGGGTGATGTGCCGGGTTGTCGACCATCACCAGATGAGCCAGGCCCTTGAGCGGCTGCTTGAGGCGGGTGAAGTCGTAGTCGGTCCAGATATCGCCGTTGACCACCAGGAACGGCTCATCCCCCAGCAAGGGCAGCGCCTGGAAGATCCCGCCGCCGGTTTCCAGCGGTTCGCCCTCCGGGGAGTAGCGGATACGCAAGCCGAACTGCGCGCCATCCCCCAGGTAGCGCTCGATCTGCTGGCCGAGCCAGGCATGGTTGATCACCACATCGGTAAAACCGGCCTTGGCCAGCGCCTCCAGGTGGTACTCGATCAGGCGCTTGCCGCCGGCCTGCACCAGCGGCTTGGGGGTGTGCAAGGTAAGCGGACGCATCCGCTCGCCTTTACCGGCGGCCAGGATCATGGCCTTCATACGCTGGCCTCTGCGGGCTGGCGCAGGCTGGTCAGTAACTCAGCCAGTTCGCCCAACTCCGGACGATCGGCCAGCACCGCCTCTATATAAGCAAAGAAGCGCGGTACGTCGGCCAGGTAGCGTGGCTTGCCGTCGCGATGGCAGATGCGCGCAAAGATACCGATGACCTTGAGGTGGCGCTGCACGCCCATCAGGTCGCTGGCGCGCAGGAAGTCTTGAAAATCCGGCTGTACTGGAATGCCGAGCCGGGCCGCACGCTCCCAATAGCCGCGCTGCCATTCGCGCACGCGGGCCTGGGGCCAACTGAGGAAGGCATCCTTGAACAGGCAGGTGATGTCGTAGGTGACCGGACCATACACCGCATCCTGGAAATCCAGCACGCCAGGGTTCGGCTCGCTGATCATCAGGTTGCGTGGCATATAGTCGCGGTGCACCAGCACTTTGGGTTGCGCCAGGGCACTGTCGATCAGGTGATCGCTGACACGCTGCCAAAGTGCCTGCTGCCGAGTATCCAACTCGATACCCAAGTGCCGGCGCACGTACCATTCGGGAAACAATTCGAGTTCACGGCGCAGCAAGGCGACGTCATAGCTGGGCAGTGGTGCGTCCATCGGCAACTGCTGAAAAGCCAGCAAGGCGTCGATGGCATCGGCAAACAATTGATCGGCGTTTTCGTCGGTTATCACGTCCAGGTAGGTTTTTCTGCCCAGGTCATTGAGCAAAAGAAAGCCTCGCGGCAAGTCTTGTGCATAAATTTTCGGCACATTTATTCCCGAAGTGGAGAGCAAATACGCGATATCGACGAAAGGTTTGCAGTTTTCCTGGGGAGGCGGCGCGTCCATTACCACGAATGTTCGACCGCCGCCGTCCCAACGGAAATAGCGCCTGAAACTCGCGTCGCTGCTGGCCGCAGTCAATGTGGCCGGGGGTACGGCACCCCAGCCTTGAGCGTTGAAAAGGATCGGCAACTGCTCATCCAGCCAGACTTCCAGCTGTTGTAAACGTAGATCTTGCTCGGGCATTACAAGGGTCTCCGACGGCGCTAGCCGTCAAGCGGGGCATGCTTTATTATCACGCATCTTTTTCAGACCATCGAGAGGCGTGCGGCCCAAACCGCGGGCAGATGGCACGCAGGAAGCCCGGACTAATAAGATGGCATTGAAATCCCCCGCGTTTCGTAGAAAATTTCCGTTGCTGGTAACCGGCAGTCTGCTGGTCATGCAACCCTTCGCCACCTCATTCGTGGTCGCCGCGGAACAGTATGACTGCTCAGTCTCTGCTTCGGGTGCCTGGGACTGCGCGCCGAAAACCGCCGCCGCCCCCTTGCCACCGCGCCCGGTGCATGACGGCGCAGCCGTCAGCTCGGCCAACAGCACGGCGCAGGCCGACGCTGGCGGCAGTGCCGAAGCCGAGCCGAAGACCGCACTGGTCACCGAGTCCAAGGGCCGTGGCCTGCGTTCGCGCAGCGCCGACTACAGCCACTTGGACTGGGTGCCTCGTGAAAAGTTGACCGCAGCCCAGCTGGCGGAAACCGGTCCTTACTGCGGCGGTGCGTACATCGAGCCAACGCGTCCTGGCATGAACGACAAGACGAACAAGAGCGATGCGCCCACTTTCATCGGTGCCAAGGCCTCTCGTTACGAGCAGGAACAACAAGTCGCAACCCTGGCCGGTGACGTCGTCATGCGCCAGGGCAGCATGCAGCTGGAGTCGGAAGAAGCCAGCCTGTACCAGGCCGAGAACCGTGGTGAGCTGAACGGTAACGTGCGACTGCGCGACAACGGTGCATTGATCGTCGGCGACCATGCCCAGGTTCAACTGGACACCGGCGCGGCGCAGATCGACAACGCCGAATACGTGCTGCACAAGTCGCGTATCCGCGGTAACGCGCTGTACGCCAAGCGCGCCGAAAACGCGATCATCCGTCTCAAGGACGGTACGTACACCACCTGCGAGCCGGACAGCAACGCCTGGCAGCTCAGGGGCAACAACATCACGTTGAACCCGGCCACCGGTTTCGGTACGGCTACCAACGCGACATTGCGGATCAAGAACATTCCGATCCTGTACACCCCTTACATCTACTTCCCGATCGACGACCGTCGTCAGTCCGGCTTCCTGCCACCGAGCTTCAGCACCGGCGGCGAAACCGGCTTCACCCTGGTCACGCCGTACTACTTCAACCTGGCACCAAACTACGATGCCACGTTGTACCCGCAATACATGACCAAGCGCGGCATGATGATGGAAGGCGAATTCCGCTACCTCACCAAGTCCAGCGAAGGCCAGTTCGGCGGCGCGTACCTGAACGACGACAACGACGAACGCAAGAAGCAGACCGACTACGAAAAAACCCGCTACATGCTCAATTGGCAGCACAAGGGCGGGCTGGATTCGCGTGTACTGACCCAGGTCGACTACACCAAGATCAGCGACCCCTACTACTTCCAGGACCTCAAGTCCTATCAGGAAGGTGTCGAGAGTCGGGACTTCGTCAACCAGCAGGGCTCGGTGGCCTATCGCGGCGACTCGTTCCAGGCGCGCTTGAATGTCCAGGCTTATCAACTGGCGACGATTTCCCAAACCACACCTTATGACCGCCTGCCGCAGATCACTTTAAATGGGCAGTTGCCGTTCCGCCCAGGTGGATTGAAGTTTACCTACGATACCGAAGCAGTTCGGTTTGAGCGAAGCCTGGAAACCGGCAACTTCATCAATGAAGATGGTGGTACCGAGCGCCGCCTGGACACCTACGTAACCGGCCTGACCCGTGCAAACGGTACTCGCCTGAACGTAGCACCCGCCGTCGAATACCCGATGAACTGGACCTACGGTTTTGTGACGCCGAAGCTCAAGTACGTCTACACCAAGTACGATCTCGACCTGGACAACAAGGGCAAGAACGACATCATCGCTGCACAGACAGCAGCAGCGAATGCCGGCACCCAGTACGCAGGCGGCTCCTTCAAGAGCTCCCAGGACCGTGCGATTCCGGTGGCCAGCCTCGACAGCGGCCTGTATTTCGACCGCGATACCAACTGGTTCGGCACAAACTATCGCCAGACCCTTGAGCCGCGCGCGTTCTACCTGTACGTGCCGAACAAGGACCAGTCCGATATCCCGATCTTCGACAGCAGCGAGTATGCGTTCAGCTACGCGTCCTTGTTCCGCGACAACCGCTTCAGCGGTACGGACCGTATCGGCGACGAAAACAAGCTGTCCCTTGGCTTGACCAGCCGCTGGATCGAAGAAAACGGCTTCGAGCGTCAGCGCGTATCCGTGGGCCAGGCGCTGTACTTCAAGGATCGTGAAGTTCAATTGCCGGGCATCCTCGCCGCCGACCGTGCCGATTCGCAGTCCGACGTATCCCCGGTTGCCCTGGACTACGAGTTCCGCTTCAACCGTGACTGGCGCGCCACTGCCGGTTACAACTGGGACACCGAGGAGCACAGCCCTCGCTCCGGCAGTGCGATGCTTCACTACCAGCCGGAGAACGACCCGAACAAGATCATCAACGTCGGTTATCGCTATCGTAACGACCAGGTCGTCTACAACCAGCTGACCGGCAAATGGCAGTTCGGTGGCGACTACGGCACCCCAGGTTCGGCGAACTACGTGAAGGATTACTACAAAATCCAACAACACGATTTCTCGATGATGTGGCCGATCATTCCCCAGTGGAACCTGATCACCCGCTGGCAGTATGACTACGCTCGCAACCGTACCCTGGAAGCCTTCGGTGGTTTCGAGTACGACAACTGCTGCTGGAAACTGCGCGTCATCAACCGTTACTGGGTTTCCAACGACGAATACAGCCAGATCGCCCCGCTTAACGAAAAGGGTGACCACGGGCTCTTCCTGCAGATCGTCCTCAAAGGACTCGGCGGCCTGACCGGCGCCAAGGTAGAGAGCTTCCTCGACAAAGGCATTGAAGGTTATCGTGAACGTGAAGACCAAGCTTTCTGATTGTCTGCGCCCGCTAGTGCTGGGCGCGCTGTTCCTGGGCACCGTATCGGCTCACGCTGCGGTTCAGCAACTGGATAAAGTAGTGGCCATCGTCGATAACGACGTGATCATGCAAAGCCAACTGGACCAGCGCGTCAAGGAAGTGCAGCAAACCATCGCCAAGCGTGGCGGTGGCGTGCCACCTACCAGCGTGCTGGACCAGCAGGTACTGGAACGCCTGATCGTCGAAAACCTGCAACTGCAGATCGGCGAGCGTTCCGGCATCCGTATCTCGGACGAAGAACTGAACCAGGCGGTCGGCACCATCGCTCAGCGCAACAACATGAGCATTGATCAATTCCGCGCGGCCCTGGCCCACGACGGTCTTTCGTATGAAGACGCCCGTGACCAGATCCGCCGCGAAATGATCATCAGCCGTGTGCGCCAGCGTCGCGTTGCCGAGCGGGTCCAGGTATCCGAGCAGGAAGTGAAGAACTTCCTGGCCTCGGACCTGGGCAAGATGCAGCTTTCCGAAGAACTGCACCTGGCCAATATCCTGATCCCGACCCCGGACAGTGCCAACTCCGAGCAACTGAATGCGGCAGCGGCGAAAACCCAGGCTATCTATGATCGCCTGAAAGCCGGTGCTGACTTTGCCCAGATGGCCATTGCCCAGTCCGGCAGCGACAACGCCCTTGAAGGTGGTGATATGGGCTGGCGTAAAGCGGCTCAACTGCCACCTCCGTTCGACCGTGAACTGAGCGCCATGGAAGTGGGTGGCATCACCCAGCCAGCCCGTACCCCAGGCGGCTTCATTATCCTGAAGTTGCTGGAACGTCGCGGTGGCGAGACCTCGCTGAAAGACGAAGTGCATGTTCGTCATATCCTGGTCAAACCAAGTGAAATCCGCACCGAAGCCCAAACCAAGGAACTGGCCCAGAAGATCTATGACCGCATCGAAAGCGGTGAAGACTTCGCCACCCTGGCCAAGAGCTTCTCGGAAGACCCGGGTTCCGCCCTCAACGGCGGCGACCTGAACTGGATCGACCCCAAAGCCCTGGTGCCCGAGTTCCAGCAGGTAATGGCCGATACTCCGCAAGGCGTACTGTCCAAGCCGTTCAAGACCCAATATGGCTGGCATGTACTGGAAGTCCTTGGTCGTCGCGCCACCGACAACACCAGCCAGGCCCGCGAGCAGCAGGCGCTGAACGTACTGCGTAACCGCAAATACGACGAAGAGTTGCAAACCTGGCTGCGTCAGATCCGTGACGAAGCCTACGTGGAAAACAAGCTGCCAGGCGCCGAGCAAACAGGCACCGACCAGGCAGCTCCGTGAAACCCCAGCGTTTCGCCGTGACACCCGGCGAGCCGGCCGGCATTGGTCCAGACCTGTGCCTGCTGCTCGCCTCGCACCCCCAGCCGCACCCCCTGATTGCCATTACCAGCCGCGACCTGCTCCTTGAGCGGGCCGCGCAGTTGGGTGTGGTCGTCAATCTGCTGGACGTGGCACCGGGCAACTGGCCCGACCTGCCGGCGCCCGCCGGCAGCTTGTATGTATGGAACACCCCGCTGCAAGCCAGGGTCGTTGCCGGGCAACTCGACAAGGCCAACGCGGCGTTCGTCCTGGAAACCCTGACCCGCGCGGGGCAAGGCTGCATCGACGGCGACTTCGCCGGCATGATCACCGCGCCGGTCCACAAGGGCGTGATCAACGAATCGGGGATTGCGTTTTCCGGCCACACCGAGTTCCTGGCCGAGCTGACCAACACCGCTCAAGTCGTCATGATGCTGGCCACACGCGGCCTGCGGGTCGCCCTGGTGACCACGCACCTGCCATTGCGCGACATTGCCGACGCCATCACCGCCGAGCGTGTGGAGCGCGTTACGCGCATCCTGCATGCCGACCTGCAACAAAAATTCGGCATCGCCCAACCGCGCATCCTGGTCTGCGGGCTCAACCCCCACGCCGGCGAAGGCGGACACTTGGGCCATGAAGAAATAGACATCATCGAACCAACCCTGGAGCGTCTGCGCCTAGAAGGCATGGACCTGCGCGGCCCACTGCCAGCAGACACTCTGTTTACCCCCAAATATCTGGAGCACTGCGACGCAGTGCTGGCGATGTACCATGACCAGGGGCTGCCCGTGCTGAAGTACAAAGGCTTCGGCGCCGCAGTCAACGTGACACTGGGCCTGCCGATCATCCGCACCTCCGTCGACCATGGCACCGCCCTGGACCTGGCAGGCAGCGGCAAGATCGATACCGGCAGCCTGCACGTGGCCCTGGAAACCGCCTATCAGATGGCCGAGACCCGTATATGACCGAGCATTACCAACACCGGGCGCGCAAGCGCTTCGGGCAAAACTTTCTGCACGACGCTGGCGTGATCGACCGTATCCTGCGCTCCATCCATGCCAAGCCAGAAGACCGCCTGCTGGAAATCGGCCCGGGCCAGGGCGCACTGACCCAAGGCTTGCTCGCCAGTGGCGGCCAACTGGACGTGGTGGAACTGGACAAGGACCTGATCCCGATCCTCAACCAGCAGTTCGCCGACAAGCCCAACTTCAACCTGCATCAGGGCGATGCATTGAAGTTCGACTTCAATACCCTCAACGCCGCGCCTAATAGCCTGCGTGTGGTGGGTAACCTGCCGTACAACATCTCCACACCGCTGATTTTCCACCTGCTGAACAACGCCGGGATCATCCGCGACATGCACTTCATGCTGCAAAAAGAAGTGGTGGAACGCCTGGCTGCCGGCCCTGGTGGTGGTGATTGGGGCCGATTGTCGATCATGGTTCAGTACCACTGCCGCGTCGAACACCTGTTCAATGTCGGCCCGGGTGCGTTCAACCCACCACCGAAGGTCGACTCGGCCATCGTGCGACTGGTGCCTCACGCCGTGCTGCCACACCCGGCCAAGGATCACAAATTGCTGGAACGCGTGGTGCGTGAGGCGTTCAACCAGCGCCGCAAGACCCTGCGCAACACACTCAAGGCCCTGCTGAGCAACGCCGAGATCGAAGCAGCCGGCGTCGACGGCAGCCTGCGCCCCGAGCAACTGGACCTGGCCGCGTTCGTGCGCCTGGCCGACCAGCTTGCCATCCAGCCTGCGCCAGTCGCCGACTGAAACACCCAGGCATGGCCAGACACATGTCTGGCCTAGTGCCCACCTCTTGGCCTAGACTGATCCGCATCTGCTGTCCTCCGCTTTTGCTTTTAAGGCCTCTTGCATGTCCGATCCTCGCTACCAGATCGACGTCAGCGTCGTCACCCGCTTCCTCGCGGACCAATCGCAACCTGAACAGAACCGCTTCGCCTTTGCCTACACCATCACGGTGAAAAACAACGGCCAGGTGCCGGCCAAGCTGCTGTCACGCCATTGGGTGATCACCGACGGTGACGGTCAGGTCGAGGAAGTTCGCGGCGCAGGCGTTGTCGGCCAACAACCGTTGATCGACATTGGCGCCAGCCACACTTACAGCAGCGGCACGGTAATGACTTCCAAGGTCGGCACCATGCAAGGCTCGTATCAGATGAAAGCCACTGACGGCAAACTGTTCGACGCCATCATCAAGCCTTTCCGCCTCGCCGTACCAGGCGCCCTGCACTGATGGCAACGTACGCGGTCGGCGACCTGCAAGGCTGTCTGGAGCCCCTCAAGTGCCTGCTTGAACGGGTGGCCTTCGATCCGGCGAACGATCGCCTGTGGCTGGTCGGCGACCTGGTCAATCGCGGCCCCGAGTCCCTGGAGACGCTCCGTTACCTGTATAGCCTGAGGGACTCCCTGGTGTGCGTACTGGGCAACCATGACCTGCACCTGCTGGCCGCCGGCAATAACATCGAGCGCTTGAAAAAGGGCGATACCCTGCGCGAAATCCTCGAAGCGCCAGATCGCGCGCCACTGCTTGACTGGCTGCGTCGGCAAAAGATCATGCATTACGACGAAAGCCGCAATATGGCCTTGGTCCATGCCGGCATCCCGCCGCAGTGGACGCTGAAAAAAGCCCTCAAGTGCGCCGCCGAAGTCGAAAACGCCCTGGCCGATGACAGCCTGTACACCGCCTACCTCGACGGCATGTATGGCAACGAGCCAGTTAAGTGGGACAACGACCTCACTGGCGTCGCCCGCCTGCGGGTGATTACCAACTATTTCACACGCATGCGCTTCTGCACCGCCGAGGGCAAGCTGGACCTCAAGAGCAAGGAAGGCGCCGACACGGCACTGCCCGGCTACAAACCATGGTTTGCCCACAAGGAACGCAAGACCCGCGACACCAGGATCATCTTTGGTCACTGGGCAGCCCTTGAAGGCAAGTGCGAGGAACCTGGCGTGTTTGCCCTCGACACCGGCTGCGTATGGGGCGGCGCCATGACCCTGATGAACATCGACACCGGCGAGCGTCACGGCTGCCAGTGCCCACCCACTCTTCCCGTTACCCTGCCGGCTGCAGCCAGGCCATAGGAGCCCGCCATGAGCGAATTCAAACGTATCCCTCCCGAACAAGCCCAGGCCCTGCGCGAGCAAGGTGCAGTGGTCGTCGATATCCGCGACCAGCCGACTTACGCCGCCGCTCATATCGCTGGCGCCCAGCATCTGGACAACGTCAACATCGCCGATTTCATCCGTGCCGCCGACCTTGATGCACCGCTGATCGTGGCCTGCTACCACGGTAATTCCAGCCAGAGCGCAGCCGCCTACCTGGTCAGCCAGGGCTTCTCCGACGTCTACAGCCTCGACGGCGGCTTTGAGCTGTGGCGTACGACGTATCCTGCAGAAATTGCCTCCGGCGATTCGCAATAATTTTTTTCACACCCCGCTACCCCGCGTGACGCTTGGGCTCGCGCCGTTTCTGACGAACGGCGCAACCAAACTAATTGCGCATCACGCCTTGCCCTCTCAGATTCCGAACTATCCTTAAGCGCAGGCCATCCGAATCAGGGGAGAGCCGGTACACCGGCGTACGGGTCATCGGTAGCGTTTCAGGGTGTTCTGGGGGGAAAACAGCCATTGGCGTTCGTCAATGACTGCCAGCATCGACTGATAGATCCGGCGTCGGCTCCACGTATCGAGCGAGGTGACGACGTCATGAGTATTTTCAGCCACTTCCAACAACGCTTCGCGTCCACACAGCAGGAAGAACTCACGCTGCAAGAGTATCTCGAGCTGTGCAAGCAGGACCGCAGCACCTACGCATCTGCCGCCGAACGCCTGTTGTTGGCGATCGGCGAGCCGGAGCTGGTGGAAACCGCTAATAATTCGCGCCTGTCGCGAATATTTTCCAACAAGGTGATCCGTCGCTATCCGGCCTTTGAAGACTTCCATGGGATGGAAGAATGCATCGACCAGATCGTCTCCTACTTCCGCCACGCCGCCCAAGGCCTGGAAGAGAAGAAACAGATCCTCTACCTGCTCGGCCCCGTTGGCGGTGGTAAATCGTCCCTGGCCGAAAAACTCAAGCAACTGATCGAGAAGGTGCCCTTCTACGCCATCAAGGGCTCACCGGTCTTCGAGTCGCCCCTGGGCCTGTTCAACGCCACGGAAGATGGCGCGATCCTCGAGGAAGACTTTGGTATCCCACGACGCTACCTCAACACCATCATGTCGCCCTGGGCCACCAAGCGCCTGGCCGAGTTCGGCGGCGATATCAGCCAGTTCCGCGTGGTGAAACTCTACCCGTCGATCCTCAACCAGATCGGCGTGGCCAAGACCGAACCGGGCGATGAGAACAACCAGGACATCTCGGCGCTGGTGGGCAAGGTCGATATCCGCAAGCTGGAGGAATTCCCGCAGAACGACGCCGACGCCTACAGCTACTCGGGCGCACTGTGCCGGGCCAACCAGGGCCTGATGGAATTCGTGGAAATGTTCAAGGCGCCGATCAAGGTGCTGCACCCACTCCTCACCGCCACCCAGGAAGGCAACTACAACAGTACCGAAGGCCTGGGCGCGATTCCGTTCACCGGGATCCTGCTGGCGCACTCCAACGAATCGGAATGGCACACCTTCCGCAACAACAAGAACAATGAAGCCTTCATCGACCGGATCTACATCGTCAAGGTGCCGTACTGCCTGCGGGTCAGCGATGAAATCAAGATCTACGACAAGCTGCTGTTCAACAGCTCGCTGGCCAAGGCCCATTGCGCACCGGACACCCTGAAGATGCTCGCCCAGTTCACCGTGCTGTCGCGTCTCAAGGAGCCGGAAAACTCGAATATCTATTCGAAGATGCGCGTCTACGACGGCGAGAACCTCAAGGACACCGATCCCAAGGCCAAGTCGATCCAGGAATACCGCGACACAGCGGGCGTGGATGAAGGCATGAACGGCCTGTCGACGCGCTTTGCGTTCAAGATCCTGTCCAAGGTCTTCAACTTCGACCCCCATGAGATCGCCGCCAACCCGGTGCACCTGCTGTATGTGCTGGAGCAGCAGATCGAACAGGAACAATTCCAGGCCGAAACCCGCGAACGCTACCTGCGCTTCCTCAAGGAATACCTCGCGCCGCGCTACATCGAGTTTATCGGCAAGGAAATCCAGACCGCGTACCTGGAGTCCTACAGCGAGTACGGCCAGAACATCTTCGACCGCTACGTGCTGTATGCGGACTTCTGGATCCAGGACCAGGAATACCGCGACCCGGAAACCGGCGAAATCCTCAACCGCGTAGCCCTCAACGAAGAATTGGAGAAGATCGAAAAACCCGCCGGCATCAGCAATCCGAAGGATTTCCGCAACGAAATCGTCAACTTCGTACTGCGTGCCCGCGCCAACAACAACGGCAAGAACCCTACCTGGCTCAGCTACGAGAAGCTGCGGGTGGTCATCGAGAAGAAAATGTTCTCCAACACCGAGGATCTGCTGCCGGTCATCAGCTTCAATGCCAAGGCCAGCAAGGAGGACCAGCAAAAACACAACGACTTCGTCACACGAATGGTCGAGCGCGGCTACACCGACAAACAGGTACGACTGCTCTCCGAGTGGTACCTGCGGGTACGCAAATCGCAGTAAGGCAGCGATGGGCGTCCACTGCCAGGTCATGGGCCTGGCAGTGGACCGCTTGTCTCTAAGCTTCCAGCTCGCCGCTTGAAGCTTGTAACGTGAAGCTGCCCGGAGGGCTCCTCATGAGCTATGTGATCGACCGACGCCTTAATGGCAAGAACAAGAGCACGGTAAACCGCCAGCGTTTCCTGCGGCGTTACCGTGACCACATCAAAAAGGCCGTTGAAGAGGCCGTCAGCCGCCGTTCCATTACAGACATGGAGCATGGCGAACAAATCAGCATTCCCGGACGCGACATCGACGAACCGGTGCTGCACCACGGCCGGGGCGGCAAGCAGACTGTCGTGCACCCCGGCAATAAAGAGTTCACCACCGGCGAGCATATCCAGCGCCCGCAGGGCGGTGGCGGTGGCAAAGGCCCGGGCAAGGCCGGTAACTCCGGCGAAGGCATGGACGAGTTCGTGTTCCAGATCACCCAGGAAGAATTCCTCGAGTTCATGTTCGAGGACCTGGAACTGCCCAATCTGGTGAAGCGTAACCTGACCGGCACCGATACCTTCAAGACCGTACGCGCCGGGATCAGCAACGAAGGCAACCCCTCTCGAATCAACATCATCCGCACGCTGCGCTCAGCCCATGCGAGGCGTATCGCCCTCTCGGGCAGCAGTCGTGCCAAATTGAGGACGGCAAAGGAAGAGTTGGCGCGTTTAAAGCGCGAAGAGCCAGACAACTTCGGCGATATCCAGGAAATCGAGGCGGAAATAGAGAAACTCAGCGCGCGTATCCACCGCGTGCCGTTCCTCGATACCTTTGACCTCAAGTACAACCTGCTGGTCAAGCAGCCCAACCCCAGCTCGAAAGCCGTGATGTTCTGCCTGATGGACGTGTCAGGCTCGATGACCCAGGCGACCAAGGACATCGCCAAGCGTTTCTTTATCCTGCTGTACCTGTTCCTGAAGCGGAACTACGACAAGATCGACGTGGTGTTCATCCGCCATCACACCAGCGCTCGGGAGGTGGATGAGGAAGAGTTCTTCTACTCGAGGGAAACCGGCGGCACCATCGTGTCCAGCGCCTTGAAGCTGATGCAGGAGATCATGGCCGAGCGCTACCCGGCCAACGAGTGGAATATCTACGCGGCCCAGGCCTCCGACGGCGACAACTGGAACGACGATTCGCCGATCTGCCGCGACATCCTGATCAACCACATCATGCCGTTTGTGCAGTACTACACTTACGTCGAAATCACCCCCCGTGAGCACCAGGCACTGTGGTTCGAATACGAGCGCATCGGCGAAGCCTTTGCCGACACGTTCGCACAACAGCAACTGGTCTCGGCCGGCGATATCTATCCGGTCTTCCGTGAACTCTTCCAGCGCAGGTTAGTGACATGACCGCCAAAAAAGAGACTAAGCGCCAACCCATTTCCACCGGCTCCGAGTGGACCTTTGAACTGATCCAGGCCTATGACCGGGAAATCAGCCGCATCGCGGCGGGTTATGCCCTGGACACCTACCCCAACCAGATCGAAGTGATCACGGCCGAACAGATGATGGATGCCTACGCCTCCGTCGGCATGCCCCTGGGTTACCACCACTGGTCATACGGCAAACACTTCCTCAGTACCGAAAAGTCGTACACCCGGGGCCAGATGGGCCTGGCCTACGAGATCGTGATCAACTCCGACCCGTGCATCGCCTACCTGATGGAAGAAAACACCATCTGCATGCAGGCGCTGGTGGTGGCCCATGCCTGCTATGGGCACAACAGCTTCTTCAAGGGCAACTACCTGTTTCGCACCTGGACCGACGCCAGCTCGATCATCGATTACCTGGTGTTCGCCAAGCAGTACATCATGCAGTGCGAGGAGCGCCACGGTATCGACGCCGTGGAAGACTTGCTCGACTCCTGCCATGCCCTGATGAACTATGGCGTCGACCGCTACAAGCGCCCATACCCTATTTCTGCCGAGGAAGAGCGCCTGCGCCAGAAGGAGCGCGAAGAGCACCTGCAGAAGCAGATCAACGACCTGTGGCGCACCATTCCCAAACGCGCCGGCAAGAACAGCGACAAGGACAATGCGCGCTTCCCCGCCGAACCCCAGGAAAACATCCTGTATTTCCTGGAAAAGCACGCACCGCTGCTGGAGCCGTGGCAACGGGAAATCGTGCGTATCGTACGCAAGATCGCCCAGTACTTTTACCCACAGCGCCAGACTCAAGTGATGAACGAAGGTTGGGCGACGTTCTGGCACTACACGCTGATGAACGACCTGTACGATGAAGGCCTGGTCACCGACGGCTTCATGATGGAGTTCCTGACGTCCCACACCAGCGTGGTGTTCCAACCCGGCTTCGACAGCCCGTATTACAGCGGGATCAACCCTTACGCGCTGGGTTTTGCCATGTATCGCGATATTCGGCGCATGTGCGAACACCCCACCGATGAGGACCGCCGCTGGTTCCCGGAAATCGCCGGCAGTGACTGGCTGTCGACGATCAAGTTCGCCATGAGCAGCTTCAAGGATGAGAGCTTTATCCTGCAGTACCTCTCACCCCAGGTGATCCGCGACCTCAAACTGTTCAGCATCCTGGATGATGACCTCAAGGACGACCTGGTGGTGCCGGCCATCCACGATGAGCCCGGCTACCGCACCATCCGTGAAACCCTGGCGGCGCAATACAACCTGGGCAACCGTGAGCCCAACGTGCAGATCTACAGCATCGATGTGCGCGGCGACCGCTCGCTGACCCTGCGCCACCAGCAGCACGACCGCAAACCCCTGGGCGAATCCACCGAAGAAGTGCTCAAGCACCTGCATCGGCTATGGGGCTTCGACATCCACCTGGAAACCCTGCAAGGCGACCAAGTGATGAAGACCCACCATGTGCCACCGCGCAACGATCATAGCGACAACGACTACGGCCGCCTGGACCTGGCCGTCGTTCATCTCTGAAACAGCAAAGCCTCCATTGGCCAGGCACAGGCGGTATCCTGTGCCGCTAATGGAGGCTTTTTCATGAAAATCTACAAAGTCGGCGGCGCCGTGCGTGACCGCCTGCTGGGCATCAAGGTCACCGATGTCGACCGCGTGGTCGTCGGCGCGAGCACCGAAGAAATGCTCGCCAAGGGTTTCAAGCCAGTGGGTTCGGACTTCCCGGTGTTCCTGGACCCGAAAAACGGCGATGAGTACGCCCTCGCCCGCACCGAACGCAAGAGTGGTCGGGGTTACGGTGGCTTTGTGTTTCACGCCAGCCCCGAGGTGACGCTGGAAGAAGACCTGATCCGTCGCGACCTGACCATCAACGCCATGGCCGAAGACGGCGACGGTAATCTGACTGATCCGTATCACGGCCAGCGCGACCTTGAGTCCCGCATACTTCGTCACGTTTCCCCCGCATTCGCCGAAGATCCCCTCCGAGTTCTTCGTGTCGCCCGCTTTGCCGCGCGCTATGCACACCTGGGTTTTACGGTAGCTCCGGAGACGCTGGAGCTGATGCGCCAACTCAGCGAGTCCGGGGAATTGGAAGCCCTGACCCCGGAGCGCAGCTGGAAAGAAATCTCCAGGGCGCTGATGGAAGATCAGCCCCAGGTGTTTATCCAGGTACTTCGGGACTGTAATGCGCTGAAAACCTTGATGCCGGAAGTCGATGCATTGTTCGGCGTGCCACAGCCCGAAGCCCATCACCCCGAGATAGATACTGGCGTGCACACCTTGAGCGTGCTGGAACAAGCTGCCATGCACAAACAGCCCCTGACCGTACGCTGGGCCTGCCTGCTGCATGACCTGGGCAAGGGCCTGACGCCTGTGGATAAGTTACCGCAGCACATTGCTCATGAGCATCGAGGCTTGAAGCTGATCAAGGCCGTCAATGAGCGCTTCAAAGTGCCAAGGGATTGCCAGGAATTGGCGCTGTTGGTGGGCCAGTATCACACCCACGGTCATCGCGCGCTGGAGCTGAAAGCCTCGACGCTGCTGGAGCTGCTGCAAAGTTTTGACGTATACCGCAGGCCACAGCGCTTTGAGGAGTTTGTGGTCGCCTGCGAAATGGATGCCCGAGGCCGCAAGGGACTGGAGCAAAGAAGTTATCCACAGGCGGATTACTTACGCGGCGCGGCGAAAGCAGCGCGCGAGGTTGCCGTGGCGCCACTGCTTGAGCAGGGATTCAAGGGGCCGGAGTTGGGCGAGGCGCTCAAGCGTGAACGACTCAGGGCACTCAAAGCCTACAAGGAACTACACAAACCCTCTTAGGAGCGAGTCCGGGGTGAGTTGCTGGCCCTGCCATTCAAACCCGACAGGCGCCAGCACCTGATCAATCTGAGCATCACGCCACAACGCAGCCATCGTCTTTCCCGCTTCAGGGTGCACCCGGTCCGGCGCCATCATCGACAGCGGCCACAGCACAAAGGCATTTTTCAGGATCTCCGCCCGCGGCAGGATCAAGCCATCGAAGTCACCCACCAACTCGCCATACAGCAGCACGTCGATATCCAGCGGCAGGCCTTTGCGGTCCGGCGCATAGCGGCCATTGTCGGCCTCGATGGATTTCAACCGACGATCCAACTCCATCAATGACAGGTCGGTATAGGCCGACACCACCAGATTGAAGAACGGCCCGCTTTTGATGCCCACCGGCTGGCTCTCGAACACCGCCGAGCAACGCATATCCGTCAGGAAACTCGCCAACGCGTCGAGCCCGGCGCACAGATGGGGTTCGCGCTCGATATTACTACCGAGGCCAAGGTAAACCTGAGTCAGCGACATCCGCGCTCAATCTCCACGCCTACACCCTTGGCAGCCGGCACTGCGCCGGGCTTGGTCAGCTTGAGGTGCAGCCAGGGAATCTGGAACTCGCTCATCAGCACTTCGGCCAGGCGTTCGGCAAAGGTCTCGACCAGCTGGTATTGGGACTGCTCGGCAAAGGCCTGGATCCGCGCGGACACGCTGGCGTAATCCAGCGCCAGGGCCAGGTCGTCGCCAGCCGCAGCCGGGCGGTTATCCCAAGCGAAGCTCAGGTCCAGGCGCAGGCATTGACGGATCCCGCGCTCCCAGTCGTAGGCCCCGATCACGGTGTCGACTTCCAGGCCTTCGATAAACACTCTGTCCAAGCTCTTCTCCGCAGCACGACAAGGGCGCGATGCCCCGTTAGAATCAGGGCGTCCTCGCCCGGAATAGTTAGCATGTTTTGGTCACTGGCGATTCTCGCCTACCTGCTCGGCTCGCTGTCCTTCGCCATTTTGCTCAGCCGCCTGACGGGAAATCCCGACCCGCGAATGAGTGGTTCAGGCAATGCCGGCGCCACCAATATGTTGCGCCTGGCCGGCAAGAAGCTCGCCGTACTGACGCTGCTGGGCGACGTGTGCAAGGGCCTGTTGCCCGTACTGATCGCCAACCTCGCAGGCCTGACCCTGCAGCAGCAGGCCTGGGTGGGCGTGTGCGCCGTCCTCGGCCATCTGTTTCCCCTGTACTTCCGTTTTCGCGGCGGTAAAGGTGTCGCCACGGCAGCCGGCATGCTGCTGGGGATCTACCCGCCGGCGGCGTTGCTGGCCGTGCTCGCCTGGCTGCTGACGTTCTACCTGACCCGCACCAGCTCGCTGGCGGCGCTGATCGCCACACCGCTCACCCTGCCGTTGCTGGCCTGGCAGGAACCGGCGGCGCTGCTGCCGATGAGTGTGCTGACACTGCTGATCGTCTGGCGACACCGGGGCAATCTACGCGACCTGTTTGCCGGGCGCGAACGGCATTTTTAAATACCGTCAATGAGCCCGACTCACGCAGCCCCCTTACAAGGGCGGCAGTTGCTCCATCGGCCAGCGCGCCTGCACGCTGATCGCCAGGCTTTCGTGCTGCCCCGCCTGCAGGCGCTGACAACCGGCATAGGCGATCATCGCGCCGTTGTCGGTGCAGAACTCAGGGCGGGCGTAGAACACATCCCCCCTCATATCACCGAGCATCTTTTCCAATGAGCTGCGCAACGCCTTGTTGGCGCTGACGCCACCGGCGATCACCAGGCGCTTCATGCCGGCCTGTTTCAGGGCTCGCTTGCACTTGATAGTCAAAGTCTCCACCACGGCCTGCTGGAACGCCAGCGCGATGTCGCAACGGGCTTGCTCACTGTCGTCCCCGGCGCTGACACTCTGCTGCCAGGTATTCAACGCGGAGGTTTTCAAGCCGCTGAAGCTGAACATCAGGCCAGGCCGATCGCACATCGGGCGCGGGAAGGTGTAGCGACCGAAAACGCCTTTTTCGGCCAGGCGGGCGATTTCCGGCCCACCCGGGTAATTGAGGCCCATCATCTTCGCGGTCTTGTCGAAAGCTTCGCCGGCGGCGTCGTCCAAGGACTCGCCCAACAGCGTGTATTGACCGATTCCGTCGACCTGGACCAGCTGCGTATGCCCGCCCGAAACCAACAAAGCGACGAACGGGAACTGCGGCGGGTTTTCTTCCAGCATCGGCGCCAGTAAATGGCCTTCCATATGGTGCACGCCGAGTGCCGGAATGCCCCAGGCAAAAGCCAGCGCCTGGGCACAAGAGGCGCCAACCAGAAGGGCTCCGACCAATCCGGGGCCCGCCGTATAGGCAATCGCATCGATCTCGGTCGGCACGCAACCGGCCTCGTCCAACACCTGGCGAATCAACGGCAGCATACGTTTGACGTGATCACGACTGGCCAGCTCCGGCACAACGCCGCCATAGGCCCGATGCAAGTCGATCTGACTGAACAGTGCATCGGCCAAGAGCCCGCGTTCACTGTCGTAAAGTGCGACACCGGTTTCGTCGCAGGAGGTTTCAAGTCCCAGTACTAGCATGGGTTTGCGCCTTGTAGAGGCTGAATTCGAAGGCGCGCATAATAGTCGCCGCTCCCCCTCCCGACTAGCGGTTTTCGATCAGAGGCTTTGCATTCCTGCCAATGAGGGGTTAACATCCGCAACCCTTAAAAACCGACGACCTCAGCCGCGAATTTTTTGCGACGAGAACGTTGATTCCCGGTAATGAAAGAAGGTAGCTCTGGATGCCAGCCGTCAAAGTAAAAGAGAACGAACCCTTCGACGTAGCTCTGCGTCGTTTCAAGCGCTCCTGCGAAAAAGCCGGTGTTCTGGCTGAAGTTCGTAGCCGCGAATTTTATGAGAAGCCAACTTCTGAGCGTAAGCGTAAAGCAGCAGCCGCTGTTAAGCGTCACGCCAAGAAAGTTCAGCGCGAACAGCGCCGCGCCGTTCGTCTGTACTAATACACAGACGTTCGTAGCAAGCTTCTGCCAAGCCCGGCCCTCAGCCGGGCTGTTGGCATTTGCGGATATCGCTTGATGCTTCATCGTTGACGCCGCACACGCGACTGATACACCTGCTTCAAACGTCAGGACTGGCTCTTTTGCCAGCGGTGCACGTCTCTTCTGACGAGCCTAACAAGGCTACTGACGAGCACACTCATTTTGTAAGCAGACGATCAACTGTATCGGCTGTGCCCAGCGACGAGCATCCGAGGCCACGATTGGCCAGCGCCGGACTCGAGGGCAACATTTCCAGGCCGACACACTGATTGAAACTAACGTCAGTGAATGTTCGGCAGATACACTTCCTGACAGCCCAAGCAGACGATTGATGGTCAAGCCATTCGATACGTGCGCTTGAGCACTTCACGGGCACTCATTTACACGCAGTGATGACGAGAACGCCATGGCCGGGCTGATTCCCCAGAGCTTTATTGACGACCTTCTGAACCGCACCGACATCGTCGATGTTGTCAGCTCGCGCCTGCAATTGAAGAAAGCTGGCAAAAACTACACAGCCTGCTGCCCGTTCCACAAGGAAAAAACCCCGTCATTCAGCGTCAGCCCCGACAAGCAGTTCTACTACTGCTTCGGCTGCGGCGCAGGCGGTAACGCCCTCGGCTTCCTGATGGACCACGATAACCTGGACTTTCCCCAGGCGATCGAGGACCTGGCGAAAGCCGCCGGCATGGAAGTCCCCCGCGAAGAAAGCGGCCGCCCGCATAAACCACGGCAACCCACCGACTCGCCTCTGTACCCGCTGCTGACTGCCGCTGCCGACTTCTACCGTCAGGCCCTTAAAAGCCATCCGCAGCGCAAGGCCGCCGTCGACTACCTGAAGGGACGCGGCCTGACCGGCGAAATCGCCCGCGACTTCGGCCTCGGCTTTGCTCCACCGGGCTGGGACAACCTGTACAAACACCTGAGCAGCGATACCCTGCAGCAAAAAGCCATGATCGACGCCGGCCTCCTGGTTGAGAACGCAGAGACCGGCAAGCGCTACGACCGCTTCCGCGACCGCGTGATGTTCCCGATCCGCGACAGCCGTGGTCGCATCATCGCCTTCGGTGGCCGGGTGCTGGGGGATGACAAACCCAAGTACCTGAACTCCCCGGAAACCCCGGTATTCCACAAGGGCCAGGAACTCTACGGCCTGTTCGAAGCGCGCAAGAACAATCGAAACCTCGATGAAATCATCGTGGTCGAAGGCTATATGGACGTGATCGCCCTGGCCCAGCAAGGTTTGCGCAACGCCGTGGCCACCCTCGGCACCGCCACCAGCGAAGAACACTTGAAGCGCCTGTTTCGCGTCGTGCCAAGCGTGCTGTTCTGCTTCGACGGCGACCAGGCCGGCCGCAACGCCGCCTGGCGCGCGCTCGAAGCCACCCTGTCGAGCCTGCAGGATGGGCGCCGCGCGCGCTTCCTGTTCCTGCCCGAAGGGGAAGACCCGGATACCCTGGTGCGCTCCGAAGGCACCGACGCATTTCGCGCCCGCATCAATCAACATGCGCAGCCGTTGGCGGATTATTTCTTCCAGCAACTGACCGAAGAAGCCGACCCACGCTCCCTCGAAGGCAAGGCCCATATGGCCACGCTCGCGGCCCCCTTGATCGACAAGGTTCCAGGCGCGAACCTGCGCACCCTGATGCGCCAACGCCTGTTGGAAATTACAGGGCTGAGTGGCGAAGCCGTCAGCCAGCTGGTACACAGCGCACCGCAGGACGCACCACCTGCCTACGACCCAGGCATGGATTATGACGCCATGCCGGACTATGCCGACTTCCATCAACCCCAGGAGGCGTATGCCCCCCAGCAGGAATGGACGCCGAAGAAGCCCGGTGCCGGCGGCAAGAAATGGGACAAGAAACCCTGGAGCAAAAACGGCAAGCGCGGTGATCGCGATGAGGCCTACGCGCCTCGCACACCGGTCGCCGTAGAAGCTCCCACGCTGATTGCCCTGCGCACGCTTATCCACCACCCGCAATTAGCGAGCAAGGTCGAAAGCGCCGACCATTTTGCCAATGCGAGCAATACCTACGCTCAGGTGCTGATCGCACTGATCGAGGCCGTGCAGAAAAATCCTAAGCTAAACTCCATTCAGCTGATGGCTCGCTGGCATGGCACAGAACAGGGTCGTTTGTTGAAGGTACTCGCGGAAAAGGAGTGGCTAATTGACGGCGATAACCTTGAACAACAGTTTTTAGACACCATTACTAGGTTATCCGCGGGCCAGCACACGCAGACCCTCGATGAACTGATCAAGAGAGCAAGACAGCCGGGATTGTCGGCTGAAGAGCAAATTCAGATAGCAAAACAGATGCGCGACCTCTTAAAACAGAATGTTTCCGCATCAAACCCGACCTCAGCTGGCGTGTGAGGTCATAGCTCGGGTATAATCCTCGGCTTGTTTTTTGCCCGCCAAGACCTTCAGTGGATAGGGTGTTATGTCCGGAAAAGCGCAACAGCAGTCTCGTATCAAAGAGTTGATCACCCTTGGTCGTGAGCAGAAGTATCTGACTTACGCAGAGGTCAACGATCACCTGCCTGAGGATATTTCAGATCCAGAGCAGGTGGAAGACATCATCCGCATGATTAATGACATGGGGATCCCCGTACACGAGAGTGCTCCGGATGCGGACGCCCTTATGTTGGCCGACGCCGATACCGACGAGGCAGCCGCTGAAGAAGCCGCTGCCGCGTTGGCCGCGGTGGAGACCGACATCGGTCGCACGACTGACCCTGTGCGCATGTATATGCGTGAAATGGGTACCGTCGAGTTGCTGACACGCGAAGGCGAGATCGAAATCGCCAAGCGTATCGAAGAGGGTATCCGTGAAGTGATGGGCGCAATCGCGCACTTCCCTGGCACGGTTGACCACATTCTCTCCGAGTACACTCGCGTCACCACCGAAGGTGGCCGCCTGTCCGACGTCCTGAGCGGTTATATCGACCCGGACGACGGCATCGCGCCGCCTGCTGCCGAAGTACCGCCGCCCGTCGATGCCAAAGCCGCGAAAGCGGACGATGACACCGAAGACGACGATGCCGAAGCCAGCACCGACGACGAAGATGAAGTCGAAAGCGGCCCAGACCCGATCATTGCTGCCCAGCGTTTCGGCGCGGTTTCCGATCAAATGGAAATCACCCGCAAAGCCCTGAAAAAGCACGGTCGCACCAACAAGCTGGCAATTGCCGAGCTGCTGGCGCTGGCTGAGCTGTTCATGCCGATCAAGCTGGTACCGAAGCAGTTCGAAGGCCTGGTTGAACGGGTTCGTAGCGCCCTTGAGCGTCTGCGTGCACAAGAGCGTGCGATCATGCAGCTCTGTGTCCGTGATGCGCGCATGCCGCGTACCGACTTCCTGCGCCAGTTCCCGGGCCACGAAGTGGACGAAAGCTGGAGCGACGCCCTGGCCAAAGGCAAGGCGAAGTACGCTGAAGCCATTGGTCGCCTGCAGCCGGACATCATCCGTTGCCAGCAGAAGCTGACCGCACTCGAGACCGAAACCGGTCTGACGATTGCAGAGATCAAGGACATCAACCGTCGCATGTCGATCGGTGAGGCCAAGGCCCGCCGCGCGAAGAAAGAGATGGTTGAAGCGAACTTGCGTCTGGTGATCTCCATCGCCAAGAAGTACACCAACCGTGGCCTGCAATTCCTCGATCTGATCCAGGAAGGCAACATCGGCTTGATGAAGGCTGTGGACAAGTTCGAATACCGTCGCGGCTACAAGTTCTCGACTTATGCCACCTGGTGGATCCGTCAGGCGATCACTCGCTCGATCGCCGACCAGGCCCGCACCATCCGTATTCCGGTGCACATGATCGAGACGATCAACAAGCTCAACCGCATTTCCCGGCAGATGCTGCAGGAAATGGGCCGCGAACCGACCCCGGAAGAGCTGGGCGAACGCATGGAAATGCCTGAGGATAAAATCCGCAAGGTATTGAAGATCGCTAAAGAGCCGATCTCCATGGAAACCCCGATCGGTGATGACGAAGACTCCCACCTGGGTGACTTCATCGAAGACTCGACCATGCAGTCGCCAATCGATGTCGCCACTGTTGAGAGCCTTAAGGAAGCGACCCGCGACGTACTGTCCGGCCTCACTGCCCGTGAAGCCAAGGTACTGCGCATGCGTTTCGGCATCGACATGAATACCGACCACACCCTTGAGGAAGTCGGTAAGCAGTTTGACGTGACCCGCGAGCGGATCCGCCAGATCGAAGCCAAGGCGCTGCGCAAGTTGCGCCACCCGACGCGAAGCGAGCATCTGCGCTCCTTCCTCGACGAGTGACACCAGAACCCCCGGCCCAGGCCGGGGGTTTTGCTTTGTGCAGATAAAATCCTGCGCAAATCCCCTCCCCCGCAATGCCCGTCTACACTCGAAACATTCCCCGTGCCATAACGAGACCGTTATGCCCAGATTGCCGACTGTGTTACTGCTGTCGCTGCTGACCTGGACCGCAACGGCTGGCGCGTTGACTCTTAGCGATGATGAGCGTGGCTGGCTGGCGGACCATCAGGAGTTGCGCGTGGGGGTGGACGCCTCCTGGCCACCTTTCGAATACCGTGATGAAGAGGGCCGCTACCAAGGCCTGGCGGCGGACTACGTACGCCTGATCCAGGAACGCCTGGGGGTCAGGATCAAACTGATTGAGCCGGCCAATTGGAGTGCCTTGCTGGAGCAGGCACGCCACAACCAACTCGACCTGCTGCCGGGCATCATGTCTACCCCCGAACGCCAGGGCTTCATGGCCTTCACACGCCCTTACCTGGATTTTCCCATTGTCATCCTCGCCCATGAAGGCGGCGCCCGACCACGCAACCTCAAAGACCTTTATGGATTGAAGATTGCCGTGGTGGAAAATTATGCCCCCCATGAACTGCTGCGCACCCACCATCCAGACCTCAACCTGGTGGCCCTGCCCAATGTCAGTTCGACGCTGCAAGCCTTGGCCACCGACGAAGTCGACGCCGTGGTGGGCGACCTCGCGTCGAGCGTCTGGAGTCTGCGCCAGCTCAAGCTCGATGGCCTGTACGTAAGTGGCGAAACGCCGTACCGCTATCAATTGGCGATGGGTGTACCACGGGACAACAAAATACTGGTGGGCATCCTGGACAAGGTTCTCGCCGACCTCAGCCCGACCGAAACCGAAGCCATCCAGCAACACTGGGTGGGCAGCCTCACCGACCATCGTACGTTCTGGACCGACCTGCTGATGTACGGCCTGCCCGCCGTGCTGTTGTTGAGCACCGTTTTGGCCATCGTCATTCGGATCAATCGCCGACTGAGTTCGGAAATTTCCCGCCGCGTCGCCCTCGAACAGGAACTGCGCAGCAGCGAATACCATTATCGCGGCCTGGTGGAGAGCCTGTCCGCCATCGCCTGGGAAGCCAGCGTTACCGATTTCACCTACAGCTATGTGTCACCCCACGCCGAGGATCTGCTCGGTTACCCGCGCGCCCATTGGCTGATTCCGGGCTTCTGGCGCAACATCATTCACCCCGCCGATCTCATCCGCGCCGAAGCCTATTGCTACCGGGAAACCCGCGCCAACCGCGACCACAGCATCGACTATCGGGTGATCACGGCGGACGGCCGCTGCCTTTGGGTGCGCGACATTGTCAGCCTGATCGAACACGGCCATGAGCCAGTGTTACGGGGCTTGATGATCGACATCAGCGAAACCAAACGCACTGAAGAGGCGCTGCAGCTTTCCGAGCAAAAGTTTGCTTCCGTGTTTCAGCAATGCCCGGACATCCTGGTGATCGCGCGACTGTCCGATGGCTGCCTGCTTGAGGTCAACAAAGCATTTGAGGACCAAGTGGGCCTGAAAGCCGCGCAGGTGATCGGAAAAACCGCGACCGCCCTGAATATCTGGGGCATCCCCGGTATCGGCACCGATCTGTTGAAACGCGTGCAAACCACCAGCATTCGCAACCTGGAAATGCCCTTTCTGCGCAGCAATGGCCAGGCCTTTATCGGGCTGATTTCCGCCGAGCCGTTTCAACTCGACACCACTGAAGCCATTGTGGTGGTGGTCCGCGACATCACCCAGCTCAAGGAAACCCAGCAACAACTGCAAATCTCCGAAGAGAAATTCGCCAAGGCCTTCCACGCCTCTCCCGATGGCTTGCTGCTGAGCCGCCAGCGGGATGGCCTGCTGATTGAAGTGAATGATGGTTTCAGTCGCATCACCGGCTTCAACAGTACGACATCCCTCGACCAATCGACCCTTGACCTGGGCATCTGGGTCGATCTTGACGAACGCAAGCACATGCTGGAGTTGATGCATCGAGATGGATACGTGCGTGACTTCATCTGCCATATACGCCGCAGCGACGGGCAGATCCGGCTGTGCGAAGTCTCCAGCCGCCCACTGCCGATCGCCGGTGAAGACTGCATGCTCACCATCGCCCGGGACATCACCGAGCGCCAGTTGATGCAGGAAAAACTGCAACAGGCCGCGACGGTATTCGAGAGTACCGCCGAGGGTGTATTGATCACCGACACGCGCCAGAACATCAGCGCCGTCAACCGTGCCTTCAGTGAAATCACCGGCTACAGCGAAGCCGAAGCCCTTGGCCACACACCGCGCCTGCTCGCCTCCGGCCTGCATGACAGCGCCTTCTACGCCGCCATGTGGCACCAGTTGACGGCCCAGGGTCATTGGCAGGGCGAAATTTCCAACCGCCGCAAGAACGGCGAGTTATACCCCAGTTGGCTGACCATCAGCGCCGTGCGCAACCGCGACCAGTTGATCACGCATTTTGTCGCGGTGTTTGCCGACATCTCCAGCCTCAAGCTGGCCCAGGCGCGCCTCGACTATCAGGCGCACCACGACCCGCTGACCGGCCTGCCGAACCGCACACTGTTTGAAAGTCGGCTGCAGGCGGCCCTCAACGGCCATCAGGAAACCGGCAAACAAGGCGCGGTGCTGTTTCTCGACCTGGATCGTTTCAAACACATCAATGACAGCCTCGGCCACCCGATCGGCGACCTGCTGCTCAAAGACATCGCCGTACGCCTCAAGGAGCAACTGCGTGACATCGACACCGTCGCGCGCCTGGGCGGCGATGAATTCATCATCCTGCTGCCCGGCCTGCAACACGCCAGCGACGCCGAACAACTGGCCAACAAGCTGCTGGCCTGCTTCACACCGCCGTTCCAGGCCGGCGAACACGAGTTCTTCATCAGCGCCAGCATCGGCACCAGCCTGTACCCCCAGGACGGTACCGACGTGGCCACCCTGGTCAAGAACGCCGACGCCGCCATGTACCGCTCCAAGGCCAAGGGGCGTAACCGGGTCGAAAGCTATACCCGTGATCTGACTGTACAGGCCAATGAGCGCGTAGCGTTGGAGCACGAATTGCGCCGCGCCATTGAGCGTGATGAATTGAGCCTGTATTACCAACCAAAACTGAGCCTGGCGACCCAGGAACTGATCGGCGCCGAAGCGCTGATTCGCTGGCGGCACCCCATGTTTGGCGAGGTCCCGCCCGAACACTTCATCGCCCTCGCCGAAGAGAACGGCACTATCCTGCAGATTGGAGATTGGGTCCTGGAACAGGCCTGCCTGCAAATGCACACCTGGCAAACCACTTTCGATGACTTTGGCCCACTATCGGTCAACCTCGCCGGCGCGCAATTGCGCCACCCTGGTTTACTGGCTCGTATCGAACAGTTACTGCGCGACTACAGCCTCGAACCGGGCTGCCTGCAACTGGAGATCACTGAAAACTTCATCATGAGCCAGGCCGAAGAAGCGCTGGCAGTCCTCCACCAACTCAAGCGCCTGGGCGTACAGTTGGCGATCGACGATTTCGGCACCGGCTATTCGTCCCTCAGCTATCTCAAGCGCCTGCCCTTGGATTTCCTGAAGATCGACCAGTCCTTCGTCCGCGGCCTACCTGACGACCCCCACGACGCCGCCATCGTGCGCGCCATCATCGCCCTGGGCCACAGCATGCAATTCACCATCATCGCAGAAGGCGTGGAGAACCCCGCGCAGCAAGCCTTCCTGGCTGCTGAAGGCTGCGAACAGATGCAGGGCTACATCGTCAGCCTGCCGCTACCGCCCGAGCTTTTTGCGGCGACCTTCCTTCGCAGGAGCATTGAGGATTTTTCGGATAGCACAGTAGAGAAACCATCGCTATAATCCGCGACCTACTGAGGGCCTATAGCTCAGTTGGTCAGAGCAGAGGACTCATAATCCTTTGGTCCACGGTTCAAGTCCGTGTGGGCCCACCAATTCGAAAGCCGCGCATTGCGCGGCTTTTGTGTGTCTGGCACAGGCGTTTTGCGTGGGGGGCGGCCTACAACCTTACTTCGCAAATAACTGCCCAATATCCCTGAACGCCTTGAACTCCAACGCATTGCCGCACGGGTCGAACAGGAACAATGTCGCCTGCTCCCCCACCTGTCCCTTGAACCGAATATGCGGTTCCAACACAAACGTCGTCTGCCGCGCCTGTAGACGGTCTGCCAGGGCGTGCCAATCTTCCCAGCCCAGCACCACGCCAAAATGCGGCACGGGTACGTCGTGGCCGTCGACGGCGTTGGTGTGGGCGGCTTCCTGGGAGGCGGTTTTCGGGTGTTCGTGGATCACCAGTTGATGGCCGAAGAAGTTGAAGTCGACCCAGTGTTCGCTGGAGCGGCCCTCCTCCAACCCAAAGACGTCGCCGTAGAAGTGCCGTGCAGCGGCGAGATCGAATACCGGAATTGCCAGGTGAAAGGGCGCGAGTGTCATCAGTTCAAACCTCTATGGGCGTTAGTTACCCGAGTTTAGCCTTGCTCCCAACGATGAAAAGACGATAGTTTTTGCGTCGAGCTCAAAAAATTTTGATGAATCGAGACCCCCATGCTGCGTGAATTGAAGACCTTTATTGCGGTAACGCGCCACGGGACGTTTGCGGCAGCGGGCATGCATATCGGGCTGACGCAGTCAGCGGTGAGTGCCCAGATTCGTCAGTTGGAGCAAGCGCTGGGCGTGCAGTTGTTCGACCGCACCGGCCGCCAGGCCACCCTGAATGCCGCCGGTTTGCGCGCATTACCCTTGGCCAAGGAGATTCTGGAGACCTTCAACCGCATGGCGGTGCCGGTGAATACCAACGAATACCGGGGTGAGTTGAAAGTCGGTGCTATCACTACGGCTCAAACCGGTTTGCTGCCCCGGGCGTTGGTGCGCTTGCGCCAAGCGGCGCCAACGGTTGAGTGCAAGTTGGTGCCTGGTGTCTCCCTGGAGCTGTTGAACCAGGTCGACGCGGGAGAGTTGGATTCGGCAATCATCATTCGACCGCCCTTCGACCTGCCCAAGGAGTTGTATGTGCAGGTGCTGCGCAAGGAGCCGTTCGTGTTGGTCGTGCCGAACACATTGGTGGGCGACGACCCTTTGCACCTACTCAACACCCAGCCCCATGTGCGCTATGACCGTGCTTCGTTTGGCGGCCGACTCGTGAGCCGGTTTCTGCGCGAGCAGAAGCTTGAGGTGCAAGTGGCGCTGGAGCTGGATGAACTCGAAGCCATCGTCAGGATGGTGGAGTGTGGCCTGGGCGTATCGTTGATTCCAAAGGCAGGCTTGTGGCTGGAGCGCTCGCCCCAAGTAAGAATAATCCCGCTGGGCAAGCTGACATTTTACCGCGAGATCATCCTGCTGGGCCGCTACAGCCAACGTCACCTGCCGGTACCACAACTGTTTGCCCGCTGCCTGCTGGCCGATCCAAGCCTGTAACATGCGTTCCCATTGCCGCCCGTCACGGAGCCCCACGTGCCTGTTCTAGATGAAATCGATCGCCAGTTGATCGCCGCCCTGCAGATCAATGCACGCGAAAGCGTGGCCATGCTCGCCCGGCAGTTGGGCATTGCGCGCACCACGGTGACGTCGCGCCTTGCGCGCCTGGAGAAAACCCACGTGATCACCGGTTATGGTGTGCGCCTGGGTCAACGCGTGGCAGATGGCGGCTTGCAGGCCTATGTGGGAATCACCGTGCAACCGCGCTCGGGCAAAGAAGTGCTGCGCAGGCTGAGCGCCATGGCCCAGGTTCAACAATTGTGCGCGGTCAGCGGCGAGTTCGATTACGTGGCCTGGTTGCGCACCGATTCGCCGGAACAGCTCGATCAATTACTGGACCAGATCGGCAGTGTCGATGGCGTGGAGAAAACCACCACATCGATCATCCTCAGTAACAAATTGGATCGCGGCCAACCCATCTGACCACCTAACTCGTCACTATGACTAAAAACAATTCATTCCGACGACACTTTGCGTCTTATTAACGAACGCAACGCTCCCTAAACTGGCTGCCATCTTTTCCTATACTCAGCGGGTCACTTCCCGCCGAGCCGCCAGCAAGGGCCCGCCATGAGCATTCCGTCCAGCACCATCAGCAAGACCCATCGCCACCCTGCCGACGGTAAAAAACCCATCACCATCTTTGGCCCGGATTTCCCGTTCGCCTTCGATGACTGGATCGAACACCCCGCCGGACTCGGCAGTATCCCCGCCGCCAATCACGGTGCAGAAGTGGCCATCGTCGGCGCCGGTATCGCCGGGCTGGTCGCCGCCTACGAGCTGATGAAGCTGGGCCTCAAGCCCGTGGTGTATGAGGCCTCGAAGATGGGCGGCCGTTTGCGTTCCCAGGCCTTCGAAGGCGCCGAAGGCATCATCGCCGAGCTGGGCGGCATGCGCTTTCCGGTGTCGTCCACCGCGTTCTATCACTACGTCGACAAGCTGGGCCTGGAAACCAAACCCTTCCCCAACCCGCTGACGCCGGCTTCCGGCAGTACGGTGATCGATCTGGAAGGCCAGACCCACTACGCACAAAAGCTGTCCGATCTGCCTGCGCTGTTCCAGGAAGTGGCTGACGCCTGGGCCGACGCCCTGGAAGCCGGCTCGCAGTTCGGCGATATCCAGCAAGCCATCCGCGACCGTGATGTGCCGCGCCTCAAAGCGTTGTGGAACAAGCTGGTGCCCTTGTGGGACGACCGCACCTTCTACGACTTCGTAGCCACCTCCAAGGCCTTCGCCAAGTTGTCGTTCCACCACCGCGAGGTGTTTGGCCAGGTGGGTTTCGGCACCGGCGGCTGGGACTCGGATTTCCCCAACTCCATGCTGGAAATATTCCGTGTGGTCATGACCAACTGTGACGATCACCAGCACCTGGTGGTCGGCGGCGTAGCCCAGGTGCCGCTGGGCATCTGGCGCCATGTGCCGGAACGATGCGCCCACTGGCCCGCCGGTACCAGCTTGAGCTCGCTGCACCGCGGTGCACCACGGGCCGGGGTAAAACGCATCGCCCATGCTGCCGAGGGCCGTTTCGCGGTGACCGACAACTACGGCGATACCCGCGAATACGCGGCCGTGCTCACCACCTGCCAAAGCTGGCTGCTGACCACCCAAATCGAGTGCGATGAAACCCTGTTCTCGCAAAAGATGTGGATGGCCCTCGACCGTACCCGCTACATGCAATCGTCAAAGACCTTCGTGATGGTCGACCGCCCATTCTGGAAAGACAAAGACCCGGAGACCGGCCGCGACCTGATGAGCATGACCCTCACCGATCGCCTCACTCGCGGCACTTACCTTTTCGACAACGGCGACGACAAACCAGGGGTGATCTGCCTGTCGTACTCGTGGATGAGCGACGCGCTGAAAATGCTCCCGCAGCCCATCGACAAGCGGGTGAAACTGGCGCTGGACGCCTTGAACAAGATCTACCCGAAAGTCGACATCAAGGCGCGCATCATCGGCGACCCGATCACCGTGTCCTGGGAAGCCGACCCGCATTTCCTCGGTGCCTTCAAAGGCGCGCTGCCGGGTCACTACCGCTACAACCAGCGCATGTATGCGCACTTCATGCAGAAGGACATGCCCGCTGAACAACGTGGGATTTTTATCGCCGGTGACGACGTGTCCTGGACTCCAGCATGGGTGGAGGGCGCGGTACAAACCTCATTGAACGCGGTGTGGGGCATCATGACCCACTTTGGTGGCAGCACTCACCCCGAGAACCCGGGG
Source organism: Pseudomonas sp. GW821-FHT09C10 (assembly GCF_059418085.1). Taxonomy (NCBI): domain Bacteria; kingdom Pseudomonadati; phylum Pseudomonadota; class Gammaproteobacteria; order Pseudomonadales; family Pseudomonadaceae; genus Pseudomonas; species Pseudomonas sp. GW821-FHT09C10. The sequence continues at coordinate 254,251 of NZ_JBWKPE010000008.1, read as the reverse complement.
CCGGGTGATGTGTTCGATGAGATCGGGCCGATCGCCCTGGCTGACTAAGGAGTTGAACATGCGCGTCGCCCTGTACCAATGCCCACCGCTGCCGCTGGATGTCGCAGGCAACCTCAAGCGTCTGCACCAACTGGCGCATGAAGCGTCCGGCGCCGACGTGCTGGTGCTGCCGGAGATGTTCCTCAGCGGTTACAACATCGGTGCCGAAGCCGTGGGTGCCTTGGCCGAAGCCCAGGACGGGGAGTCTGCCCAAGCCGTTGCCGAAATCGCGCAGAGCGCCGGGCTGGCGATTCTGTACGGCTACCCGGAGCGGGCCGAAGACGGGCAGATCTACAACGCCGTGCAGTTGATCGACGCCCACGGCCAGCGCCTGTGCAACTACCGCAAGACCCATCTGTTCGGGGATCTGGATCACTCGATGTTCAGTGCCGGCGACGATGATTTCCCGCTGGTGGAACTCAACGGATGGAAGTTGGGGTTCCTGATCTGCTATGACCTGGAGTTCCCGGAAAACACCCGACGCCTGGCCCTGGCCGGTGCCGAGCTGATCCTGGTGCCCACCGCCAATATGGTGCCGTTCGACTTTGTCGCCGATGTCACCGTGCGGGCGCGGGCCTTCGAGAACCAGTGCTATGTGGCCTACGCCAATTACTGCGGGCACGAAGGCGATATCCAGTATTGCGGGCAAAGCAGCATTGCCGCACCGGATGGCCAGCGAATTGCCCTGGCGGGCCTGGATGAAGCCTTGATTGTCGGGACAGTGGACCGGCAATCGATCCTCGACGCCCGCGCCGCCAACCATTACCTGCAAGACCGGCGTCCCGAGCTTTACGGCCCGCTGTACAAGCCCTGACTGAATGGGTTTGTTAGCATAGGCACTTGCCCCGTTCTGGAAGTGCCCATGCCCGCCCCGGCCCACCTTTATCCCGTTCACCTGACCCTGGCCAATGGCCTGCGGGTTTCCCTGCGCCATGCACCGCGCTTAAAACGTTGCGCGGCGGCGCTGCGGGTGGCTGCCGGTAGCCACGACGTGCCGTTGGCCTGGCCGGGGCTGGCGCATTTTCTTGAGCATTTGTTGTTTCTGGGAACCGAGCGATTTCCTGCAGGCGAAGGGCTGATGGCCTACGTGCAGCGCCACGGCGGCCAAGTGAATGCAAGCACCCGCGAACGCACCACGGACTTCTTCTTTGAACTACCGGTTTCAGTCTTTGCGCACGGGCTGGAGCGGCTGGCGGACATGCTGACCCATCCGCGCCTGACCCCGGAAGATCAACGGCGCGAGCGCGAAGTGCTGCACGCTGAGTACGTCGCCTGGTCCCAGGATGCCAAGGCACAGCAGCAGGTGGCACTGCTCGAAGGCTTGGCAGCGGATCATCCGCTGCGCGGTTTTCACGCGGGCAACCGTGACAGCCTGCCGGTGGAGCGCGAGGCATTTCAGCAAGCACTGCGGGAGTTCCACACGCATTTCTATCAAAGCGGGCAGATGACACTGAGCCTCGCCGGCCCGCAACCGCTGCAAGAACTGGAAGCCCTGGCGCAGCGTTTCAGCGCGCCACTGATCGCTGGCCCCTTGCATCCGCAGGCCTCACCACCGGCCTTGATGCAAGGCCAGGCTCGGCGCTATCAACACATCGACAACAACCACCTGCACCACATCATCACCTGTGACGCGCCCCGTGAAGCCCTGGATTTCCTCTGCACCTGGCTCAATGCCTCTGCACCGGGCGGGCTGCTCGCCGAGTTGAAAACCCGACACTTGGCCAGCGCCCTGCAGGCATCGGTGCTGTACCACTTCGCCGGACAAGCCGTGCTGGACATCGACTTTACACTCGATAACAAGGACGAACCGACCACACCCATTGAGACGCTGCTGCACGACTGGCTGAGCTTTTTCGCCCACAGCGACTGGACGCCACTGCGCGAAGAATTCGCCCTGCTGAACGCTCGTCAGCAACAGGTCCAGGGCGCCCTGGCATTGGCTCGAAACGACAGCGAAGACCTCAGTGAACAGGGCGTCGCCGCGCTCAAGGCCCTGCTTGATTCACTGCACTTGCCGCCCGCCGAACACCGTTGGCAACTGCCCCCGAACAACCCGTTCCTGCGCCCACCGGTCAAAGAAGAACGCGCCGGCCTGATTCGTGGCCAAACCAGCGCTCACCGAGGCTTGCGCACGTTTGCCCAGGATCGTTCACGGGGGCGAAGGGACGTATCGGCGCTGACCTTCAGCCAGGCCTTGGCGGATGACGGCGATGAAGGTGCGCTGTATGTGCAGTGGCGCTTCGACGCGCCAGCGCCTGCCGGGCTGGAAAACACCTTGCAGCCATTGCATGAACATGCGCGCCAGGCGGGCGTCGAATTATCTCTCGAAGCCACCGGCCATGATTGGCTGGTGAAGATGACCGGGCTGCACGAGCCGATGCCGGCCGTGCTGGAGGCGTTGGCGCAGCGCCTGAACCTGCCGCAGGAAACTGCCCCGGCACCTGCGCCCATGATCGCTATCCGGGAACTGCTCCAGGCCCTGCCCACGTGCTGCGCCACCGGCCGTGCCGACGCCAGCGAACAGCCTGGATCCTGGGCCACTGCCCGCTGGCACGGCCTGGGGCAGAGTCTGCCCGCCGCATGTGAAACGTTGATAAAGGCAGCCGCCGCCCGTCTGCCTGGGCAACCTGCACACTTCGAACCTTCTCTTCAACACCTCGGTGGTCAACGTGTGTGGCATACGGTTAAAACTGACTCAACCGAAGCCGCCGTGCTGCTGTTTTGCCCGGCACCCAGCCAATCCCTGGCCGATGAAGCCTCATGGCGGCTGCTTGGGCACCTGCTCCAAGGGCCGTTCTACCAACGCCTGAGGGTCGAGTTGCAATTGGGCTACGCCGTATTCAGCGGTGTCCGACAGATCAACGGGCAAACCGGCCTGCTGTTGGGTGTGCAATCACCCAGCGTTTCACTGGCAGGTATCGTCGATCACCTGCAAACCTTCCTGAAACACCTACCGTTGTTGATCGACAGCAGCGATGACTCGGGCAATCACGCCTTGGCACAGCAGTTCTGCGCTACGACGTTACCGATCACCCAAAGCGCCGAACTGCTTTGGCATGCGCGCCTGGCGGGCCATCCGTCGGATTATCTGTACCAGCTTCAACAGCTGATCCAGGCCCGCACACGGGAGGACCTGCAACACGCGGCCCAACAGCTGCAGGACGCGACCGGCGGCTGGCGCTGCATCGCCAACGGCCCGCCTGTCGACGAGAGCTGGCAACCAGCGAGCTGATCATTGCCAACCCTGCAACAGGCTTTTTCCACCAAGACAGCGCTAACTTGAGAAGAATTGCGTAACATTCCCACGCACACATCTGAACATCTCCGATTGGAGGTGGACTATATGTATTACTTGGTAGTAAACGTCCCATCCCTTCGTAGGAGTAAGAATATGACCTGGTCCAAACCTGCTTACACTGATCTGCGCATCGGCTTCGAAGTCACCATGTACTTCGCCAGCCGCTAAGCCGCTGGGTAATACAACGCCTCGGTTCGCCCGGGGCGTTTTTGTTTTGAGCTTTGCTTGATGGAGCGGCCATGTTTGTCCAGATTCTAGGTTCCGCCGCTGGCGGCGGCTTCCCGCAGTGGAACTGCAACTGCGTGAACTGCGCAGGTTTTCGTGACGGCAGCCTGCGGGCGCAGGCGCGGACCCAGTCGTCCATCGCCATTTCCGACGATGGCGTGAACTGGGTACTGTGCAATGCCTCGCCGGATATCCGCGCGCAACTCCAGGGTTTTGCGCCGATGCAGCCAGGCCGCGCACTGCGCGACACCGGCATCAGTGCCATCATCCTGATGGACAGCCAGATCGACCACACCACCGGCCTGTTGAGCCTGCGCGAAGGTTGCCCGCACCAGGTGTGGTGCACCGACATGGTCCATGAAGACCTGAGCACCGGCTTCCCGCTGTTCACCATGCTCACCCACTGGAACGGCGGCCTGGCCTGGAACCGCATCGAACTGGATGCCAGCTTCGCCATCCCGGCCTGCCCCAACCTGCGCTTCACCCCGCTGCCACTCCGCAGCGCTGCCCCGCCCTACTCGCCGCACCGCTTCGACCCGCACCCAGGCGATAACATCGGCCTGATCGTCGAAGACCTGCGCACCGGCGGCAAACTGTTCTACGCCCCGGGCCTGGGCAAGGTCGACGCGCCGTTGCTGGAGATCATGGCCGGCAGCGATTGCCTGTTGGTGGACGGTACGATGTGGGACGACGATGAAATGCAGCGCCGTGGCGTCGGCACCCGCACCGGCCGTGAGATGGGCCACCTCGCGCAAAATGGCCCCGGCGGCATGCTCGAAGTGCTGGAGCAGTTGCCCAAGCAGCGCAAGGTGCTTATCCACATCAACAACACCAACCCGATCCTCGATGAAGATTCTCCCGAGCGCGCGGAACTGGTGCGGCGCAATGTCGAAGTCGCTTACGACGGCATGAGCATTGAATTGTAGGAGCAGACGACATGACTGACACACCATTGAGCACCGCCGAGTTCGAAGCCGCCTTGCGGGCCAAAGGCGCCTTCTACCATATCCATCACCCGTACCATGTGGCGATGTATGAAGGCCGTGCCACCCGCGAGCAGATCCAGGGCTGGGTCGCCAACCGTTTCTATTACCAGGTGAACATCCCGCTGAAAGACGCGGCGATCCTGGCCAACTGCCCGGACCGCGAGATCCGTCGCGAGTGGATCCAGCGCCTGCTCGACCACGATGGCGCACCGGGTGAGGACGGCGGCATCGAAGCCTGGTTGCGCTTGGGCCAGGCGGTCGGCCTCGACCCCGACCAGTTGCGCTCCCAGGAACTGGTGCTGCCCGGCGTACGCTTTGCGGTAGACGCCTACGTCAACTTTGCGCGCCGCGCCAGCTGGCAGGAAGCCGCCAGCAGCTCGCTCACCGAGCTGTTCGCGCCGCAGATCCATCAGTCGCGCCTCGACAGCTGGCCGCAGCACTACCCGTGGATCGACCCCACCGGATACGAGTATTTCCGCACGCGCCTGGGCCAGGCGCGGCGCGATGTGGAGCATGGGCTGGCAATCACCTTGCAGCACTACACCACCCGTGAAGGCCAGGAGCGCATGCTGGAAATTCTCCAGTTCAAACTCGACATCCTGTGGAGCATGCTGGATGCCATGAGCATGGCCTACGAACTGAAACGCCCGCCGTATCACAGTGTGACCGAGCAGCGGGTGTGGCATAAAGGGATCACCCTATGAGCTTCGATCGCAGCAGAAAACCGACCTGGCGCCAGGGCTACCGCTACCAGTACGAACCCGCGCAAAAAGGCCATGTGTTGCTCTACCCCGAAGGCATGATCAAGCTCAACGACAGCGCCGCGCTGATTGGAGGCCTGATTGACGGTGAGCGCGACGTGGCGGCGATCATTGCCGCGCTCGAAGAACAGTTCCCCGGCGTACCTGAGCTGGGTGACGACATCGAGCAATTCATGGAGGTCGCCCGTGCTGAGCACTGGATCACCCTTGCCTGAAAAACCCGCCATCGGCCTGCCGCTGTGGTTGCTCGCCGAGCTGACCTACCGCTGCCCGTTGCAATGCCCGTATTGCTCCAACCCGCTGGACTTTGCCGAGCAGGGCAAGGAACTGAGCACCGAGCAGTGGATCAAGGTATTTCGCGAGGCCCGTGAGATGGGCGCGGCGCAACTGGGGTTTTCCGGCGGTGAGCCGCTGGTGCGCCAGGACCTCGCCGAGTTGATCGCCGAGGCGCGCAGGCTGGGGTTCTACACCAACCTGATCACCTCGGGCATCGGCCTGACCGAGCAGAAGATCAGCGACTTCAAGAAAGCCGGCCTGGACCATATCCAGATCAGCTTCCAGGCCAGCGACGAACAGGTGAACAACCTGCTGGCCGGTTCGAAAAAAGCCTTCGCGCAAAAGCTGGAAATGGCCCGCGCAGTCAAGGCGCATGGCTACCCGATGGTGCTGAACTTCGTCACCCATCGGCACAATATCGACAAGATCGACCGCATCATCGAGCTGTGTATTGCGCTGGAAGCGGATTTTGTCGAGCTTGCCACCTGCCAGTTCTATGGCTGGGCGCAACTCAATCGCGTGGGTTTATTGCCGACGAAGGAACAACTGGTGCGCGCCGAACGCATCACTAACGAATACCGCGCCAAGCTCGAAGCCGAAGGCCATCCGTGCAAGCTGATCTTCGTGACACCGGACTACTACGAGGAGCGCCCGAAGGCCTGTATGAACGGCTGGGGCAGTATCTTTCTGACCGTGACGCCAGACGGCACTGCCCTGCCCTGCCACGGCGCCCGACAGATGCCGGTGCAGTTTCCCAATGTGCGCGACCACAGCATGCAGCACATCTGGTACGACTCTTTCGGGTTCAACCGCTTTCGCGGCTACGACTGGATGCCCGAGCCGTGTCGTTCGTGCGATGAAAAGGAAAAGGATTTCGGTGGCTGCCGTTGCCAGGCTTTCATGCTCACGGGGGATGCGAGCAACGCCGACCCAGTGTGCAGCAAGTCCGAGCAGCACGGCATCATCCTCAAGGCGCGGGAGGAAGCCGAGCACGCTACCCAGACCATCGAGCAACTGGCCTTTCGCAATGAGCGCAATTCACGGCTCATCGCAAAAGGCTGACGGGCTCAGCGCTTGGCGATGATGTACACGGCGTGAATGATGCCTGGGAAGTAACCGCACAAGGTCAGCAGAATATTCAGCCAGAACGCGCCGGCGAAACCCACTTGCAGGAACACACCCAGTGGCGGCAGCAGAATGGCGATGATGATACGAATGATGTCCATGGGTCAGCTCCAGAAAATCGGCTCGTGTGAGCCGTGTAGCTAATCGACCTTGGGCGTTCGTGAGGGTTCAGTGGGATCTGGCACCGGGCCATCCTTTAATGATCAGACAAAAAAACGCCCCCAGCCGAAAAAATCAGGCTGGAGGCGCCGCGTATACCGCGAGACGGTTCCGGAATGTGGGTTAAACGGCGATGCCCTTGCGGCATTGCAACTGGGCGGTGCGCACCCGGGAAAAAGCGCGGGCCAGGCGCAGGAGCATTTCGTCGATATTGCTTTTGCTCACCGTAAGCGCCGGGGTGAAGCGCAGGCAGTCAGGTTGCGGGGCGTTGAGGATCAGGCCTTCGTGCAGGGCGGCTTTTACCACTGCATCGGCAGAATCATCCGACAACGTCAGGCCCCACATCAGGCCGTGGCCACGCAGTGGACCCTGGTCGTAGCGATAGGCCAGCCGGGCAAGGCCTTCGCCCAGGTAAAGGCCGGATTCACGTACGTGTTCCAGGAAGCCGTGCTCCAGCACCGTATCGAGTACCGCCAGCCCGGCCGATGCCATCAATGCGTTGCCATGATGGGTGCCTTCCAGCTCACCCACTTCAAAGCAACAGGCGTTGCCGCGCGCCAGCAGCGCAGCCAATGGCACGCCGCCGCCCAGGCCTTTGCCGAGGGTGATGATGTCGGCTCGCACGCCGTATTGCTGTTCGGCAAGCAAGGTGCCGCAACGGCCAAGGCCGGTTTGTACTTCGTCGAGGATCAGCAGGATCCCCAGTTCGCGGCACAGCCGTTCAACCCCCTTGAGGTAATGTTCCGTCGCGGGGATCACACCGGCCTCGCTCTGGACCGGCTCCAGCAGGATGGCGACTGTCTGTGCATCGACCGCTGCATGCAGGGCCGGCAGATCGTTGAACGGCACATGGCTGAAGCCGGGCAATTGCGGTTCAAAGCGGTTTTCCAGATTGCCGGCCGACGCCGCCAGTGCGGCGAAACTGCGCCCATGGCAACCATTGCTCGCGCTGATAATGCGGTAGGCCCCGCCGCGATGCAGTTGGCCCCACTTGCGCGCCAGCTTGATCGCCGCTTCGCAGGCCTCGGCGCCACTGTTGAGCAGGTAGGCCTGGTCGCTGCCGGTTCGATGGCACAGGCGGTCGACAAGATTGAGTTGAGCGCGGTTATGCAGACCCAGGCCTGGATTGATCAGGGCCTGGGTCTGGTCGGCAAGGGCTTTGATCAAGACCTGCGGGCTGTGGCCGAGGCTGTTGGCAGCGTTGCCCTGGCTGAAATCCAGGTAAGCACGCTCGTCGCTGTCCCACAGCCAGGAGCCCTGGCCACGTACGAAAACCTGCGGCGGCCTCGCCACGGTGGGCATCAGCGCCTCGCTGGACAGCGTATCGGGTGCAGCCTCCAGCACCAGGTCGTCCAGGCTGGGCACGGGGCGACGCATATTGAAGAGATTCACAGCTTGCCCCCGGTGGCAACCGGACCTTGGTCGGTTTTCCCTGCAATCACTGTCTGCGGGTGTGTTGCCTTGCCTATGTAAACGCCATCAACATAAACGCTGTTCATTGCCCGACCCGGCCCCTGTAAGCCCTGCGAATAGGCGCTAGACTAGGCGCCTCGGGGGCCACCGGCCATTTCGATTTTCCAGCTTTTTCGATAAGTAAGCCTTATGGATTTTAAGCAACTGCGTTATTTCGTCGCGGTGTATGAAGAAGGCCATGTGGGCCGTGCCGCTGAGCGCCTGTCGATCTCCCAGCCGGCGCTTTCACAACAGATCCGTCAGTTGGAGCGCAACCTCGATGTGAGCCTGTTCGAACGCAGCAGCAAACGCCTGCTGCCCACCCTGGCCGCCCATACGCTGTACAACCATGCCTTGCCGCTGATCGATGGCATGCAGCAAGCCGTCGAAGCCTTGCGTAACTTCAAGGGCCAGGCCATGCGCACCCTGGCCATCGGCGTGCTGCAAACCGTGCACACCAGCCTGGTCCCGCAAATGCTCGAGCGCGTGCGCAAGGCCCAGCCGCACCTGGTGGTGCAGATCTACGAATTGACCGGGATCGAGATTGAACGGCGGTTGCTTAACGGCTCGCTGGACATCGGCATCAGCTATCTGCCGCCACGCCAGCCGGGGCTGCACGGCGTGTTGTTGTACGAAGATGAATTGAAGGTAGTCATCCCTGAGGACCATCCCCTGCGCGAATTCAAGAAAGTCTCGCTGAAACAGGCCGCCGAACTGCCGATGTTGTTGCTGGGGGAAGAGTTCCAGGTTCGACAGATCTGGCAGGGTCAGTTATCCAACCTCGGACGCCGGCCGCAGGTACAGGCGGAGTTGAATACCATGGTGGGGATTCTCGACAGCTTGCCTAACACCAAATTGGCCACGGTGCTGCCGGGACGCTCCCAGGACGAACACAACAGCCAGTCGCTGCTCTGGAAGCCCTTGAGTGAACCCAGGGTGCCACTAAAGGTAGGTTTGGTGTGTCGCGATGTACAGCGCCAGCAGGCAACCATGGCGCTGCTGCGCACCTTGCTGGAAGACGTGATGAATGCGCCGCCGGCCCTGCCCTGAAATTCGGCGCCTGACTTTTTCGCAGGCAAAAGAAAACCCCGCCGAAGCGGGGCTTTGCAGACTGTTTCCCTGACATCCATTTCACTCCGCCATCCTGGCAGAATCCTACGTGTCCGTGTTGTTGCTTTGCGCTTCCTGCGCGACGTCCATGTGAAGTAGATTATCCGTGGATCCAATTTGGCGATAGAGGACGATTAGCAGTACGTCATGTAAGAGAATGCTTACACGCCCTCCAAGCCCTTAGAACAGTGCCTCATCCAGCAAAAACAAGGATTCGCTACCGGCTTTTACGGACGCACTCAGCGAGTGAATACGTGGCAACAGACGCGCAAAGTAGAAGCGCGCGGTGCCCAGCTTGCTGGCGTAGAAGTCTTCCTCAGTCTCCTTGCCCAACGCGGCCTTGGCCATACGTGCCCACATATAGGCGTAGGCCATGTAACCAAATGCATGCAAATACTCCACCGAGGCTGCGCCGATCTCGTTCGGGTTGGTCCTGGCGCGATCCAGCACCCAGGCGGTCAATTCGTCCAGGTTATCCACCGCTGCGCCCAGTGGCTTGGTGAACTCCGCCAGTTCGGGCGTGGCCGCGGCGATGAACTGGCGGATCTCGTCGGCGAACAAGGTATAGAACGCACCGCCGCTGCCGACGATCTTGCGTCCCATCAAATCCAGTGCCTGAATGCCATTGGTGCCTTCGTAGATCTGGGTGATGCGTACATCACGCACCAGTTGCTCCTGGCCCCACTCACGAATGTAACCGTGGCCGCCAAACACTTGCTGGCCGAGCACGGTGGTTTCCAGGCCCAGGTCGCTGAGGAACGCCTTGGCGACCGGCGTCAGCAACGCCACCAGGTTATCGGCCCGCTCGCGGGCAGCGGCATCTTCACTGAACTTGGCGATGTCCAGCTGCGTCGCCACATAGGTGGAAAACGCGCGACCGCCTTCGTTGGCGGCTTTCATGGTCAACAGCATACGGCGCACGTCGGGGTGGACGATGATCGGGTCGGCCACTTTGTCTTTGGCCTGGGCACCGGTCGGCGCGCGGCTTTGCAGGCGGTCGCGGGCATATTCAATCGCGTTCTGGTAGGAGCGCTCGCCGGACGCCAGGCCCTGGATACCCACGCCAAGGCGCTCATAGTTCATCATGGTGAACATCGCCGCCAACCCACGGTTGGGTTCGCCCACCAGGTAACCCACGGCTTCGTCGAAGTTCATCACGCAGGTGGCGGATGCCTGGATCCCCATCTTGTGTTCGATGGAGCCACAGCTCACCGGGTTGCGCGCGCCCAGGCTGCCGTCAGCGTTGACCATGAACTTCGGCACCAGGAACAGCGAAATCCCCTTGGGACCGGCCGGTGCGTCCGGCAGTTTGGCCAGTACCAGATGAATGATGTTCTCGGTGAGGTCGTGTTCACCGCCGGTGATAAAGATCTTGGTCCCGCTGATCGTGTAGGAACCGTCTGCCTGCGGCTCGGCCTTGGTGCGGATAATCCCCAGGTCGGTACCGGCGTGCGCTTCCGTCAGGCACATGGAGCCTGCCCACTCGCCGGAATACATCTTCGGCAGGTAGATGGCCTTGAGTTCCTCGCTGGCGTGGGTGTTGATCGACACGCAGGCGCCGGAGGTCAGCATCGGGTACAGGCCGAACGCCAGGCTTGACGAGTTGATCATCTCCTCGACCTGGGCCGATACCGCCTTGGGCATGCCCATGCCGCCAAACACGGGTTCGCCGCCTACGCCGACCCAGCCACCTTCAGCGTAGGTCTTGTAGGCCTGTGGATAACCATCCGGAGTAAACACCGCGGTGTTATCCCAACGGCAGCCCTGTTCATCGCCGCCGCGGCTGAGCGGGGCGATGGATCTGGCGGTGACCTTGCCGGCTTCTTCGAGGATGGCCTCTACGGTCTCGGCGTCAACGCTGTCTGCCAATGCCGGCAATTGGGCCCAAGTGGTGGCGACCTCAAAGACTTCGTTGAGGACGAAGCGCATATCACGCAGCGGCGCTTTGTAATCAGCCATGGCAAACCTCGTGAGAACGTGAAAAGTGATTCGATAGGATCGGTTTTACAGGCTCCGAGTGTACCCGAACAACTTTTCAGACACATAGGGTCCACTTGTGACTGATTGGTATTTTTAAGTCATCACAACGCAAACGACTCCGCAGGCAGACTCATCAGGCATTCGCTGCCTGCTTCCACGGCGGCGCGATGGGTTGCGGTACGTGGTAACAGGCGCTTGAAGTAAAAGTCGCAGGTCGCCAGCTTGGCCTTGGCGAAGTCAGTGTCATCGTGCGCCAGCGCCGCAATGGCCATCCGAAGCCACAGGTAGGCGAGGATGATGTAACCGCTGTACATCAAGTAATCCACCGCCGCTGCGCCCACCTCATCCGGGTTTTTCATCGCGGCCATACCGACCTGGGTGGTCAGCTCGCCCCATTCCTGATTCAGTTGATTAAGCTGCACCACATAGCCCTTGAGCTGCGCATGTTCGGCATTCGCCGCGCAAAACTTATGCACGATTTTGGTAAAGCCGCGCAGCAGCTTGCCCTGGCTGCCCAACACCTTGCGCCCCAGCAGGTCGAGGGCCTGGATGCCGTTGGTGCCTTCGTAGATCGGCGCAATCCGCGCATCGCGCGCCAGTTGTTCCATGCCCCACTCACGAATGTAGCCATGGCCGCCGAATATCTGCATGCCGTGGTTGGTCACCTCCAGCCCGGTGTCGGTCATAAAGGCTTTGCAGATGGGAGTGAGGAACGCCAACAGGTCTTCGGCTTCCTGACGCTGGCCAGCGTCGCTGCTCAGGTGCGCGGTATCGAGCAACTGCGCAGTGAAATAGGTGAGTGCGCGGTTACCTTCGTTGAAGGCTTTCATGGTCAGCAGCATACGGCGCACATCGGGGTGCACGATGATCGGGTCGGCGGCTTTCTCCGGGGCCTTGGCGCCGGTCAGCGCGCGCATTTGCAGGCGGTCGTTGGCGTACTTGATCGCGCCCTGGAAGCTCGCCTCGCCATTGCACAGGCCCTGCATACCGGTGCCCAGGCGGGCGTGGTTCATCATGGTGAACATGCAGTTGAGGCCTTTGTTCGCCTCGCCAATCAAAAAGCCCTTGGCGCCGTCGAAGTTGAGCACGCAGGTGGCCGAGGCCTTGATGCCCATCTTGTGCTCGATAGAGCCGCAGTGCACCGCATTGCGCTCAGCCGAATCCACATGGAACTTGGGCACGATAAACAACGAGATACCCTTGGTGCCCGCCGGCGCATCCGGCAGCTTGGCCAGCACCAGGTGGATGATATTGGCGCTCATGTCGTGCTCACCGGCCGAGATGAAGATCTTGCTGCCGGTGATCGCGTAGCTGCCATCCGCCTGGGGCACGGCACGGGTCTTGATCAGTCCCAGGTCGGTGCCGCAATGGGCTTCGGTCAGGCACATGGTGCCGGTCCATTCGCCCGCTGTGAGTTTGCTCAGGAACGTGGCCTTCTGCTCTTCGGTGCCGTGGGCGTGGATCGCCGACATCGCGCCGTGGGTCAGGCCCGGATACATGCCCCACGAGGTGTTGCTGGAGCCGATCATCTCGCTGAGCACCAGGCCCAACGATTGCGGCAGGCCCTGGCCGCCGTAGGCCGGGTCTGCCGCCACACCGTGCCAGCCGCCCTCGACGTACTGGGCGAAGGCTTCCTTGAAGCCCTTGGGCGTGGTCACCACGCCGTTGTCGAAATGGCAGCCCTCTTCATCACCAGTGCGGTTGAGTGGCGAAAGCACGTTCTCGCAGAATTTGGCGCCTTCCTCCAGGATTGCACTGACCATGTCCGGGCTGGCGTCCGTGGCGCCCAGGGCAGCGTAGTGGCCGTGGAAATCAAACACGTTGTTGATCAGAAAGCGCATGTCGCGCAGGGGAGCTTTGTACTCAGGCATGGCGATGTCTCCGGCAGCAGATCCTTTCAACCTACTGCCGGCCAGCGTCTCGGACAATCATTGTAGAACCGCTGAATACAGCGCCATCACTCAACCGGCAGCGCTCTGCATGCGCACCGCGCCACGGCGCGTCTGCCCGGCCGCAACCACACAGTTACGCCCCGCGCCCTTGGCGGCGTACAGCGCCTGGTCGGCGGACTTGAGCACTTCTTCCGCCGTGCGCTGTTCGATCTGGCGTTCGGCCACGCCGATGCTGACCGTCACCGACACACTCGACGCGCCGCTGCCCGCCCGGCGTTGACGGCCTTGTTGATCATCCTGGGGCCGGTCCGAGTTGCGCAACTTGATGTCGTAGTTGGCGACGATCTCGCGGATTTCCTCCAGGTGCGGCATGCACTCATCCAGGGTCTTGCCGGCAAACACCACGGCGAATTCTTCACCGCCATAGCGGTAGGCACGCCCACCCCCATTGACCTTGGACAGCTTGCTCGCCACCAGGCGCAGCACCTGGTCGCCTACATCGTGGCCATGGGTGTCATTGAAACGCTTGAAGTGATCGACGTCGGTCATCGCCAGCACATAGTTGCGCCCCAGCCGCTGCATGCGTTCGTTCAGGGCACGGCGCCCCGGCAGGCCGGTCAGTTCGTCGCGGAACGCCATTTGATAAGCCTCGTGGGCCACGCCGGCGGCGATCATCAGCATGACCTGGCTGCACATGATGTTCAGGGTGAACGGCAGGATGAAGGTCTGCGGCAACATCCAGAACATCCCCAGCAACCCGACCAGTTGCGCCGCATGCAGCGGGCGCGGCTGGTACCAGTATTGCGCCGCCAGAGTGAGGAAGCCGATCAGGAACATCGGGTATGACAGCTGGATCAGGCTCATCCAGGTCCCATGCAGGGCGGGCCAGCGGATCTCCGCCAGCCAGTTCAGCAGTGCCTGGGGATAACTTTGCTCCAGGGCCAGCGCGACGCTGCCGATTGCCAGCAGCACCGCACAACGGGCAACGAAATCGCGGAACAGATGGGTCTTCTCCTGCCACAGCGCGTAGATGCTGAACAGCAGCGGCAATAACAGGCAACACAGGTGAAACACCACGGCTGCGTCTTCGCGCACGCGGCCATTGTCGCGATAGAAATCGGTCTGGGTATCGAGCAGGAAGTAGGCGATGTACACCGTGATCATCAGGAACAATTCACGCTGGCGGCGATAAACCGCGCAGTACGAACCGCCCAGCAACAGCACCAGGGTCGGCAACACATTGAACAGCGAGGTGAAAAAGACGCTGAGGTCCTTGACGTACGCAGCCGAGAGCCCGGCCAGCAACAGCAGCAACGAAGGAAGAAAGTGACTGAAACGTAAAGCAGACACGCGTGACAAGGGTAAAAACTCCGACCCGCAAAAAGTAGTGGCACTGTGCCTTGATGCGAACAGTTAAGCACACCTTGCCCGTCATGTATCACATTGCCATCACTGTAACGGCAGCCGGAGAAAATCCCTGAGCGCTGCACTGTGTTTTTTATCCCCCAATGAAAAAACCGCCGCTCCCAAGGGAAGCGACGGTTTCAGATGAACCCGGTAAGGCTTAGTAAGCCAGGCCGAAGTCTTCTTCTTTCATGTCCATCAGGTTACTGGCGCCCGACAGCATGGTGGCCACGTGGGTACGGGTCCGCGGCAGGATGCGCTGGAAGTAGAAGCGCGCCGTTTGCAGCTTGGCGGTGTAGAACGCTTCTTCGCTGGTACCGGCGGCGAGTTTTTCGGCAGCCAGGCGCGCCATGTCGGCCCAGAAGTAAGCCAGGCAGGCGTAACCGGAGTACATCAGGTAATCCACCGAAGCGGCACCCACTTCTTCGCGGTCTTTCATCGCGGCCATGCCGACCTTCATGGTCAACTCGCCCCACTCTTTGTTCAGCGCAGCCAGCGGTGCCACGAACTCCTTGACCGCGTCGTTGCCTTCGTTGGCCTGGCAGAACTTGTGCACGATCTTGGTGAAGCCCTTGAGCGCTTCGCCCTGGGTCATCAGCACTTTACGGCCGAGCAGGTCCAGCGCCTGGATGCCGGTGGTGCCTTCGTACAGCATGGAGATACGGCTGTCGCGGACGTTCTGCTCCATGCCCCACTCGGCGATAAAGCCGTGGCCGCCATAGATCTGCACGCCGTGGTTGGCGGATTCAAAACCGACTTCGGTCATGAACGCCTTGGCAATCGGGGTCATGAATGCCAGCAGGCCGTCGGCCTGTTTCTTGGCCTCGTCGTCGGTGCCGTACTTGACGATGTCCACTTGCTTGGCGGTGAAGTACACCATCGCACGGTTACCTTCGGCGAAGGCTTTCATGGTCAGCAGCATGCGGCGCACGTCAGGGTGCACGATGATCGGGTCGGCGGCCTTTTCCGGCGCTTTCGGGCCAGTCAGGGAACGCATCTGCAAGCGATCGCGGGCGTATTTCAGGCCGCCCTGGAAGCCGATCTCGGCGTGGGCCAGGCCTTGCAGCGCGGTGCCCAGGCGAGCGGTGTTCATAAAGGTGAACATGCAGTTCAGGCCTTTGTTCGCCGGGCCGATCAGGAAACCGGTGGCCGCGTCGAAGTTCATCACACAGGTGGCATTACCGTGGATACCCATCTTGTGTTCCAGGGAACCACAGCTCACGGCGTTGCGTGCACCGATCGAACCGTCGGCGTTGGGCAGGAACTTGGGCACGATGAACAGCGAGATGCCTTTGGTACCCGCCGGTGCGTCCGGCAGGCGGGCCAGCACGATGTGGACGATGTTGTCGGCCATGTCGTGTTCACCGGCCGAGATGAAGATCTTGGTACCGGAGACTTTGTAGGAACCGTCAGCCTGAGGCTCGGCCTTGGTGCGCAGCATGCCCAGGTCGGTACCGCAGTGTGGTTCGGTCAGGCACATGGTGCCGGTCCACTCGCCCGATACCAGCTTGGTCAGGTAAGCCTCTTGCTGCTCGGGGGTGCCGTGCTCGGAAATGGTGTTCATCGCGCCATGGGACAGGCCCGGGTACATGCCCCACGACCAGTTG
Source organism: Pseudomonas sp. GW821-FHT09C10 (assembly GCF_059418085.1). Lineage (NCBI taxonomy): Bacteria > Pseudomonadati > Pseudomonadota > Gammaproteobacteria > Pseudomonadales > Pseudomonadaceae > Pseudomonas > Pseudomonas sp. GW821-FHT09C10. Next base: position 237,937 of record NZ_JBWKPE010000008.1, on the reverse strand, counting down.
GCTTCGCCGACCATTTCGCTCACGGCCAGGCCCAGGGATTCCGGCAGGCCTTGGCCACCGTGCTCCACGTCGTGGGCCAGGCTTGGCCAGCCGCCTTCGACGAATTGCTTGTAGGCTTCTTTGAAACCAGCAGGGGTTTTAACGCCAGACTCACTCCAGGTGCACCCTTCGATGTCACCCACGCGGTTCAACGGTGCCAGCACTTGCTCACAAAACTTGGCGCCTTCTTCGAGAATGGCGTCAACCATGTCCGGGGTAGCGTCCTGGCAAGCCGGCAGGCTCTGATAGTGCGCTTCATAGCCGAGCAGTTCGTCACGAACGAAGCGAATATCACGCAAGGGGGCCTTGTAGTCAGGCATAGCGATAAACCTCTGCTGATGTATCTGGAATGAACAACCGCGTGGATGTGTTGTGGCGGTCAAACAGGTGTTTGAAACATACGTTTACGACCTGGGGATGTCAAGCGTCGTCCAGACACCGTTTGTCATGACGCGGGTCAATGCCAGGCATGGCGAGGCCTGCGGCGGGATGCCACAAGGTGCTCAGAAGAAAATGGAGGATTGCACAAAGGCGACCAGCCCCAGGAAGAAGCCGGTCGTACGAAAGAGGGGTTAAGCGAAGGTGTCGATCAGGGTACCGAGCATTTCGTCTGAAGCCTTGGCGACCTTGGCGCCCAACTCCACTTGAAACTTGCCTTGGGCCATTTCAACCATATTGCTCGCCGAATTCGTCGGCTGGGCGCGGTCATTGGCTTGCAACCGGTCGCTCTGTGCGTCCGACGGCTGGGTGGTCGCGGCGCTGGCAATCCTGCCGGCGGCCTGGTCGACACGGCTCTGCCCGGCCTGAATAGTGCTCAGCCCCGAGTAAAACGCGCTGCTGCCAGAGATTTCCATGGCTTTAACCTGCCTTTAGAGAATCGTGAAGTTGAATTGAAGCAGACATACTGGCAAAAAGCCCGTTAAAAACACTAATGGCATAATGCCGTGCCGATAGCCAGAATCAGTCAAGCAGGTCCAGTTGCAGGTACTCAGCTACCGCCTCGGCACCGGCGTGCTTGAGCTTGGGTACTCGGCCCAGGCATGGCGCGGGCAAACGCTCGGCCAGGGTCGCGAGGTTTTCTTCCAGACGAGAGGTCTTGGGGTCGATGATATTCGCCACCCAACCGGCCAAGGGCAAACCGTCCCGGGTGATGGCTTCGGCGGTGAGCAAGGCATGGCTGATGCAACCCAGGCGCACACCCACCACCAGGATCACCGGCAGTTGCAGCGCCATGGCCAGGTCCGACAGGTTGTCCTGGTCAGCCAACGGCACCCGCCAACCGCCTGCGCCTTCGATGAGGGTGAAATCCGCCTGACGCGCCAGAATCTGCTGCATGGGTTTCAACAACGACTGCACCGTCAGCGCGACGCCGGCCTCCCGTGCGGCCAGATGGGGCGCGATGGCGGGTTCGAACGCCAGCGGGTTGACCTCGGCATAACTCAACGGCAATGAACACTCGGCCAGCAGCGCCAGGGCATCGGCGTTGCGCAAGCCCTTGACCGTGACCTGGCAACCGGAAGCCACGGGTTTTCCCGCCGCAGTACTTTTGCCGGTTAGCCGGGCGGCGTGCAACAGGCCGGCGGCGATAGTGGTCTTGCCGACATCCGTATCGGTGCCGGTGATGAAATAAGCGGCGCTCATAGGGGCTTCTCCAGGACGGCGTACACCACTTGATACGTGACCGGCAGTCCCTCGGCCTGACGGAACTGCTCGTAGGCGTCTACCAGTGCAACAATCCGCGCACGGCCCGTCAACCCTCCCGGGCGGCCCGGGTTGAGATTATGCGCACCGAGCGCCTTGAGCTCATGGGTCAGGCTGCGCACATCCGGGTAATGCAGCACATGGGCACGCCGCTCCAGGCTGACCACGCGCAAACCACTGGCCGCGCACAACTGCTGGTACGCCTCGAAAGTGCGGAAGCGATTGACGTGCACCAGGCCATCCGCCGCCCGCCAGCTTTCGCGCAACTCATCCAGCGTTCCGACGCACAAACTGGCGAACGCCAGCACGCCACCCGGTTGCAGCACGCGATAGGCCTCGCTGAGCACCGCCTCGAAGTTCGCACACCACTGCACCGCGAGGCTGGAGAAGAGCAACTCGAAGCTCTCGGCTTTTAGCGGTAAGCGTTCTGCATCGCCCGCGACAAAATGATGTGCGCCACCCAAAGGCCGCGCATGGTTAAGCATGCCCTCGGCAATATCCAACGCCACACCTTGGCTGGCGGGCAACAACTCGCCCAACACGCGGCTGAAATAACCCGTGCCGCAGCCTATATCCAGCCAGCGCTGTGGCGCGCACGCTGATGGCAGGCGGGCCAGCAGCGCATGCCCCACCGCTCGCTGCAACTCGGCGACGCTGTCGTAACTGGCCGCCGCACGGGAAAACGACGCCGCCACCTGACGTTTGTCCGGCAAGGCGCCCGGCAGGGAGGGCTGGGATAAATCAGTCATCGACGCACTCATGCAAAAAAGCCTGGATGGCCCCCGCCACACCGTGGGGGTCTTCCAGAAGAAAAGCGTGACCAGCCTGTTCAATCAGGCCGATTTCCACATCCGGCAGCAGCTTAAGCAGGTCGCTGGCGGCTTCGGCGGGCACCAATCCGTCCATGCCGGCGAACAGGTGCAACTGTGGGCCGCGATAAGCCAGCAAGGCTTCGCGGGTATCCAGTTGGGCCAGCAGTTCCAGGCCGGGCATCAACACGCTGGACGCTGAATGCGGCGCGCCGCTGACCAGCAGGCGCGACAGCCCGCGCGGGTCCTCGGCGCCCTTGGCGCACAACAGGCCGAAGCGCTTGAGGGTGACTTGGGAGTCGGCATGGCAGCCGGCCAGGAACGCATCGAAGGTCGCGGCGGGCATCCCATGGGGCCAGCCGTCGTGGGCGACGAAACACGGGTTGCTCGCCAGGGTCAGCAAGCCGCAGCAACGCTCGCCGCGCCGCGCCGCCAGTTCGGCAGCGAGCATGCCGCCCAGGGACCAACCGCCCAGCCAGGCGTTGTCGGGCAGGGTAGCGTCGAGTTCGTCGAGCCATTCATCGAGGTCGCTGGAAGCAAGCGCCGGCAATGGCTCGACCTGCACCTGCAGGTGTGCGTCCAGGCCACGCAAGGCGGCGGCCAAAGGCTCCAGCGGCGATACGCCGAGACCCCAGCCGGGCAGCAGGATCAGTCGATCACGCATGGTCGGGCTCCATGGCGCCAAGCAAGCGGAAACACTCTTCCAATGCGTTTAACAATAGCTGCACCTGCGCTTCGCTGTGGGCTGCGGTCAAGGTCACGCGCAAACGCGCGCTGCCGGCGGGTACGGTGGGTGGGCGGATCGCCGTGACCATCAGGCCGCGCTCACGCAGCATCTGCGACAGACGCACGGCCTTGGCACTGTCGCCGATCAGGATCGGCTGGATCGGTGTAAAGCTGTCCATCAAGTCCAGGCCAAGTTGCTCGGCACCCTGGCGAAACTGACGAATCAGGCGGTCGAGGTGCTCGCGCCGCCAATGTTCGGTGCGTAGCAGCTCCAGGCTTTTCAGGGTGGCGCAGGCCAGCGCCGGCGGTTGGCTGGTGGTGTAGATATACGGCCGGGCAAACTGGATCAGGCTTTCGACCAGGTCCTCACTGCCCGCGACAAACGCGCCCGCCGTGCCGAACGCTTTGCCCAGGGTGCCGACCAATACCGGCACGTCGTCCTGGCTCAAGCCGAAATGCTCGACGATCCCGCCGCCATTAGCACCCAGCGGACCAAAGCCATGGGCATCATCCACCATCAACCAGGCGCCTTTGGCCCTGGCTGCACGGGCCAGTGCCGGCAGGTCGGCCAGATCGCCGTCCATGCTGAACACACCATCGGTGACCACCAGCGTATTGCCGGAGGCTTTCTCCAGGCGCTTGGCCAGGCTGATCGCGTCGTTGTGCAAATAGCGATTGAAGCGCGCACCGGACAGCAAGCCGGCATCCAGCAGCGAGGCATGGTTGAGACGGTCTTCCAGCACCGTATCGCCCTGCCCCACCAACGCCGTGACCGCACCAAGGTTGGCCATGTAGCCGGTGGTAAACAGCAGAGCACGCGGGCGGCCGGTGAGATCGGCCAGCGCCTCCTCCAGCTCATGGTGCGGCGTGGCGTGACCCACCACCAAGTGCGAGGCACCGCCGCCCACGCCCCAACGGGACGCCCCGGCGCGCCAGGCCTCGATCACTTGCGGGTGATTGGCCAGGCCCAGGTAATCGTTATTGCAGAATGCCAGGAGGGGTTGACCGTCAACCACCACCTCCGGGCCTTGGGGGCTCTGGAGCAGCGGGCGTTGACGGTAAAGGTGTTCGGCACGGCGGGCAGCGAGGCGCGCGGAGAGATCAAAAGACATGCAGGCCTCGGGGTGGCAGGTGCAACTCGGTCAAAACAGGTGGGGATCAAACAACGGCGTTATAGAACTGCTCGCTGCTCTTCTGCTCCACCAACGCCTGTTCGATGGCCGCCTGGTGCACTTCATCTGCATGCTCTTCACGGGCTTCCGGCAGGATGCCCAGGCGCGAGAACAGTTGCATGTCCTTGTCGGCCTGAGGGTTGGCGGTGGTCAGCAGTTTGTCGCCGTAGAAGATCGAGTTGGCACCGGCAAAGAACGCCAGGGCCTGCATCTGCTCGTTCATGGCTTCGCGCCCCGCCGACAGGCGCACATGGGATTGCGGCATCAGGATGCGCGCCACGGCCAGCATGCGGATGAAATCGAACGGGTCGATGTCCTCGGCATTTTCCAACGGTGTACCGGCGACTTTCACCAGCATGTTGATCGGCACCGACTCCGGATGCTCCGGCAGGTTGGCCAACTGGATCAGCAGGTTGGCGCGGTCGTCGAGGGACTCGCCCATGCCAAGGATGCCGCCGGAGCAGATCTTCATCCCCGACTCACGCACATAGGCCAGGGTTTGCAGGCGCTCGCTGTAGGTACGGGTGGTGATGATACTGCCGTAGAACTCCGGCGACGTGTCCAGGTTGTGGTTGTAGTAATCCAGGCCGGCCTGGGCCAGGGCTTGGGTCTGGTCCTGGTCGAGACGGCCGAGGGTCATGCAGGTTTCCAGGCCCATGGCCTTCACGCCCTTGACCATCTGCAGCACATAGGGCATGTCTTTGGCCGACGGGTGTTTCCAGGCGGCGCCCATGCAGAAACGGGTCGAACCGATGGCCTTGGCGCGAGCGGCCTCTTCGAGGACCTTCTGCACCTCCATCAGCTTTTCTTTTTCCAGGCCCGTGTTGTAGTGGCCCGACTGCGGACAATATTTGCAATCTTCCGGGCAGGCACCGGTCTTGATCGACAGCAGGGTCGACACCTGTACACGGTTGGCATCGAAATGCGCGCGGTGCACGGTCTGCGCCTGGAACAACAGGTCATTGAACGGCTGCACGAACAACGCTTTGACTTCGGCTAAGGACCAATCGTGACGCAAGGTGGCGGTGGTGCTGGCGCTCATGGGCGATTCCTTGATTATGCTTTGGCAAGCGCTGCGGGAAGGGCAATACCCACAGACACGACACGGATGCTCGGCATATTTAAGGAAGATTCATGCACTGTCAACCAAGCCGCAAACACGAAGTTTACATCTGGTCAAAAAACACACAGAAATGTTTAATCTGCGACGAGACGACTGAAACCGCCGACTGTGTGTGCAACGTCTGCGAAACCGAGCTGCCCTGGCTGATGGAGCATTGCGAAATCTGCGCCTTGCCTTTGGCGATGGACGGCCTGGTCTGCGGCCAGTGCCTGAGACAACCGCCTGCCTTTAAACACGTGATCGCCCCCTGGACCTACAGCTTTCCGGTGGACACCCTGATCAGTCGCTTCAAGCACCAGGCACGCTGGCCCCTCGGGCATATGCTGGGGCGCTTGCTGGGGCACTACTTGCAACATCGCTTCGACAACCACTCACTCACCCGCCCGGACATGCTGCTGCCGGTGCCCATGGCCCGCAGGCGCCTGCGTGAACGGGGCTATAACCAGGCGCTGATGCTGGCGCGCTGGCTCAGCGCCGACCTCGACCTTCCCCACGATGCACATCTATTGCTACGCCCTTATGAAACCGTCGCGCAGCAAGCCCTCGACGCCAAGACGCGCAAACGCAACCTGCTCAACGCCTTCGCCCTGGCCCCGGGTGCCGAGGTGTGCGGCCGCCACCTGGCACTGGTGGACGACGTGCTCACCACCGGCGCCACCGCCCACAGCCTGGCGCGGTTATTGATCAACGCCGGCGCGCGACAGGTAGACGTGTACTGCCTGGCCCGCACGCCAAAGCCTGGCACTTGACTCTCATGCCTCGCGGCCGCAACGTCCGCTCATCCCACCACAGCGAATGCCCATGTCCCTACCGACTCTGCTCAGCCAACATATTGTCCGCCGCCCCCAGCGTATCGCCCTGCTGGGGCATATCGCCGAGCAGGGCTCCATCACCCGCGCCGCCAAAAGTGCGGGCTTGAGCTACAAGGCCGCCTGGGACGCCATTGACGAGCTGAACAACCTGGCGCAAAAACCCTTGGTCGAACGCAGTGTCGGCGGCAAGGGCGGCGGCGGCGCCAAACTCACGGCCGAGGGTGAACGGGTGTTGCGCCTCTACCAGCGCCTGCAAGTGTTGCAGGCCGAAGTGCTCGGCTCGGACGAGGCCGCCAGCGACTTCAACCTGCTCGGCCGCTTGATGCTGCGCACCAGCGCCCGTAACCAGTTGCATGGCCAGGTCATTGCGATTGAACAGCATGGCCGCAACGACCTGATCCACCTGCAACTCGCCGAAGGGCTGACCCTGGCGGCGCAAATCACCCATGACAGTACGCAACGGCTGGAGCTGGAGGTCGGCGTGGAAGTTGTCGCGCTGATCAAGGCCGGCTGGCTGGAATTGCTGGCGCCCGACAAACCTGCAACACCTGGACACAATTGCATGAGCGGGACCGTAGACGCGATTCTCGCCGCCGAGGACGGCCCCAGCGAAGTGCGCATCGCCCTGCCCAATGGCCAGGTTTTATGCGCCTTGGCGCAGCCCGCCGAGCTCGAGACCCTGGGCGCCGCCGTTGGCAGGATGCTCCAAGTGCAATTTGCCGCCAGCAATGTGCTGCTCGGCACGCCGGTCTGAGCCGAGTAGCTCTTCAAACTGCAACAATTTCGTCACGCCCGCTCCTTATGGTGTCTGCAAAAACCGCAGGGAGCCTGACATGAACCTATTAGAAGAAAACCAAGCCACCGACCTCGAACAGATGGTCGGCCTCACCCGCCGCCGCTTCATCGGTGCCGGCGCCCTGTGCGGTGCGGCGATGTTCCTCGGTGGCAACCTGCTGAGCCGCAGCGCCCTGGCCGTCAATGCCGCCTCCGCCAGCCCGCTGCTGGGCTTTACCAGCATCGCCGCAGCCACCAGCGACACCATCACCCTGCCACCGGGCTACAGCGCTTCGGTGCTGATCAGCTGGGGCCAGCCGCTGCACAAGAGCGCGCCGGCCTTCGACCCGTCCGGCAACGGCACCGCCAAGGCCCAGGAACAACAGTTCGGCGACAACAACGACGGCATGAGTCTGTTCGCCTTCCCCGGCGACGACAACCGCGCGCTGATGGCGATCAACAACGAGTACACCAACTACCGCTACCTCTTCGCCCACGGCGGCGCGCCGCAATCGGCCGAAGACGTGCACAAGGCCCAGGCCAGTGAAGGTGTGTCGGTGATCGAAGTACGGCGCAAGGGCGATACCTGGCAGTTCGTCCAGGACTCGCGCTACAACCGCCGCATCCACGGCAACTCGCCGATCCGCCTGAGCGGCCCCGCCGCCGGCCATGAATGGTTGAAAACCAGCGCCGACAAGTCCGGCAAAAAAGCCCTCGGCACCTTTCAGAACTGCGCCAACGGCCAGACCCCATGGGGCACTTACCTGACCTGCGAAGAGAACTTCACCGACTGCTTCGGCAGCAGCAACCCCCAGCAAACCTTCGATGCCGGGCAGAAACGCTACGGCGTGGTGGCCGCCAGCAAAGAGATCAATTGGCACCTGCACGACCCGCGCTTCGACCTGGCCAAGAACCCCAATGAGCTCAACCGCCACGGCTGGGTCGTGGAAATCGACCCGTTCGACCCGCAATCCACCCCGGCCAAACGCACCGCCCTGGGCCGTTTCAAGCACGAGAACGCCGCTCTGGCGCAAACCCGTGACGGCCGCGCCGTGGTGTACATGGGCGACGACGAACGCGGCGAGTTCATCTACAAGTTCGTCAGCCGCGACAAGATCAACCACAAGAACCCCAAAACCAACAAAGACCTGCTCGACCACGGCACCTTGTACGTGGCCATCTTCGATGCGGGCGATGGCAACGCCGATCATCCGAAGGGCAAAGGGCAATGGGTCGAGCTGACCCATGGCAAAAACGGCATCGACGCCAGCACCGGCTTCGCCAGCCAGGCCGAAGTGCTGATCCACGCACGGCTGGCCGCCAGTGTGGTGAAAGCCACGCGCATGGACCGCCCGGAATGGATCGTGGTCAGCCCTACCGACGGCCAGGTCTATTGCACCCTGACCAACAACGCCAAGCGCGGCGAAGACGGCCAACCGGTGGGCGGGCCCAACCCGCGTGAGAAAAACGTCTACGGCCAGATCCTGCGCTGGAAGGCCAACGCCGATGACCATGGCGCCGCGGACTTCAGCTGGGACCTGTTTGTGGTGGCCGGCAACCCGGGTGTGCATGCCGGCACGCCAAAAGGTGGCTCGTCCAACATCAACCCGCAGAACATGTTCAACAGCCCCGACGGCCTGGGGTTCGACAAGGCCGGGCGCCTGTGGATCCTCACCGATGGCGACTACAGCAACGCTGGCGACTTCGCGGGCATGGGCAATAACCAGATGCTCTGCGCCGACCCGAGCACCGGTGAAATCCGTCGTTTCATGGTCGGGCCGGTGGCCTGTGAGGTGACGGGCATCAGCTTCTCGCCGGATCAGAAAACCCTGTTTGTGGGGATCCAGCACCCGGGTGAAACCGGGGGTTCGACCTGGCCGGAGCATCTGCCGAATGGCAAGCCGCGTTCGTCGGTGATGGCGATTCGGCGGGATGATGGCGGGATTGTCGGCGCCTGATAGACCGCTATCGGGGGCAAGCCCCCTCCCACACTGGAGATAAACGCGGTCACCTGTGGGAGGGGGCTTGCCCCTGATGCCAGTGGCACAGGCGCCCCCTATCTCCAGCCTGGTGCGTTACCATACCCGGCCGGACGCGGCGCCCTGCTGCGCGCAGGAGTTCGCATGGCCCATCCGTTTGAAACCCTCACCCCCGACCTGGTACTCGACGCTGTCGAAAGCATCGGTTTCCTCAGCGATGCCCGCGTCTTGGCGCTCAACAGCTACGAAAACCGCGTGTATCAGGTGGGCATCGAAGACTCCGAACCGCTGATCGCCAAGTTCTACCGCCCCCAGCGCTGGACCAACGAAGCGATCCTCGAAGAGCACCGTTTCACCTTCGAGTTGGCCGAGTGTGACGTGCCGGTGGTCGCGCCGATGATTCATAACGGCGAAAGCCTGTTCGAGCACGCCGGTTTCCGCTTCACTCTGTTCCCCCGCCGTGGCGGCCGCGCACCGGAGCCGGGCAACCTTGACCAGCTTTATCGCCTTGGGCAACTGCTCGGCCGCTTGCACGCCGTGGGTTCCACCCGCCCGTTCGAACACCGCGAAGCCTTGGGTGTGAAGAACTTCGGCCACGACTCGCTCAATACGTTGCTCGAAGGCAATTTCATTCCCAAGAGCCTGCTGCCAGCCTACGAGTCCGTGGCCCGCGACCTGCTCAAGCGCGTGGAAGAGGTGTACAAAGCCACGCCGCACAAGAACATCCGCATGCACGGCGATTGCCACCCCGGCAACATGATGTGCCGCGATGAGATGTTCCACATCGTCGACCTCGACGATTGCCGCATGGGCCCGGCGGTGCAGGACTTATGGATGATGCTCGCCGGTGATCGCCAGGAATGCCTGGGCCAGCTGTCGGAACTGATGGACGGCTACCAGGAATTCCACGACTTCGACCCGCGTGAACTGGCGCTGATCGAGCCGCTGCGCGCGTTGCGCCTGATGCACTACAGCGCGTGGCTGGCACGGCGCTGGGATGATCCGGCTTTCCCCCACAGCTTCCCGTGGTTCGGCAGCGAGCGGTATTGGGGCGACCAGGTGCTGGCGCTGCGCGAGCAACTCTCAGCCCTCAACGAAGAGCCGCTGAAACTCTTCTGATTGCTTCTAATGTGGGAGGGAGTTCCCTCCCACACAAAGCAGACCTCACTACCAAGCCAGTCCCATTGGTAGACAAATATCCTTACAATCGCCCTTTGTTAGCTGCCTAAGCAAGGATTCCGCATGCAAGCCGCCAACCCCCGCAAGGGGTACATCCTGGGCCTGAGCGCCTATGTCATCTGGGGTCTGTTCCCGCTCTACTTCAAAGCCATCGCCAGTGTGCCCGCCGCCGAAATCATCGTGCACCGGGTGCTGTGGTCCGCGCTGTTCGGTGGTTTGCTGCTGATGGTGTGGAAGCACCCGGGCTGGTTCCGCGAACTGCGCGACAACCCCAGGCGCCTGGCAATCCTGGCACTCAGCGGTTCGTTGATTGCCGGTAACTGGCTGACCTATGTGTGGTCGGTAAACAGCGGGCGCATGCTCGAAGCCAGCCTGGGTTACTACATCAACCCACTGGTGAATGTGCTGCTGGGCATGCTGTTGCTCGGCGAGCGCCTGCGTCGCCTGCAATGGGTGGCCGTGGGGCTGGCCGCAGTGGGTGTGGCACAACAGGTCTGGCAGGTGGGCAGCTTGCCGTGGGTATCGTTGGTACTGGCGCTGACTTTCGGTTTCTACGGCCTGATCCGCAAGCAGGCGCCGGTCAAGGCGCTGCCGGGGCTGGTGGTGGAGACCTGGATGCTGGTGCCGATTGCGGTGGCCTGGTTGCTGTTCAACCCGTCGGCCCACAGTGCACAACTGGCGTTCTGGAGCACATCCGAAGCCTGGTGGCTGGTGGCGGCCGGCCCGGTGACGTTGATCCCGCTGGTGTGCTTCAACGCCGCCGCACGGCATTTGCCCTACACCGCCTTGGGCTTTTTGCAGTATGTGGCACCGACCCTGGTGTTACTGGAAGCGGTGCTGCTGTTCGGTGAGCACCTGGCGTCAAGCACGCTGATCGCGTTTGCCTTTATCTGGGCCGGACTGGTGGTCTACAGCGTCGATGCCTGGTTGAGCGTGCGCAAACGCTGATCAAATAACGTACAAACCTCTGCAAGCCCCAGCCAGCCTGGCTTGCAGAGATCCACCCCAAGGTTATCCACAACCTGATCCCCGCCATTTGTGCACAAGCCCTTGAAACTGCTCGTTTTTTGCTCAGCTGGCGCAGAAGCCCGGTGGACGTGGCCTGGCGCCGGGTCTCTACAGGTTATCCACAGGCCCATGCAAGATTTCCATGCATAACCTTGTGGGTGGTTATTCCTCACTGTGCAGTTCCACCATCAGATCATCCGCCAGGGTTTCCAGGGATTCCTGCAACGCCTCCAAGGACAAGCTCGACGGCACCTGCAACAGCGCCTCGGCGCTGAACAGCGGATCACCGCTCATCGGTGCAGGGCGTACATCGGTGCTCAAGCGCTCCAGGTTGACGCCCTGCTTGCTCAACAGCGCCGTGATCTCGCGCACGATGCCCGAGCGGTCGTTGCCCAGCAGCGTCATCACGATCGACTTGGACGCCGATGCCTGGCCACTGCTGCCCTCTCCCACCAGCACGCGAATACCGTGTGTGGATAAATCCTCCAAAGCCCCCACCAAGGTCTGACGACTCTCGGCAGGCACGCTGACCCGCAGGATCCCGGCAAACTGCCCGGCCATATGCGCCATTCGGCTTTCCAGCCAATTGCCGCCGTGGGCCGCGATGTTCTGCGCGATGCGTTCCACCAGGCCGGGTTTGTCGGCGGCAATAATAGTGAGTACAAGATGGTCCATGGCGAAGCCCTCTGAATTCAATCTACAAGGTGGACCCGGAGGCCCGCGAAAACAAATCGTGTACCATTTTTATATTTATCTGGAACAATCCAATAGTTTTTTGAGAACATCCGGTTCTCCGCTGTGACCGTACGACCAAAGTGGGTCGCTAAACGACGTATTTAGTCTAATTTTCACAACCGCAAGTCATCATGTAGTATGCCCTCCCGTGCACTACATAATGAAAATCCGAAACAGCGCATTAGCTCCGCAGAGTGAGGCAAGCAATGACTGAACACGTTCAAGTCGGTGGCCTGCAGGTCGCCAAAGTCCTGTTCGACTTCGTGAACAACGAAGCCATTCCCGGTACCGGCATCACTGCCGACCAGTTCTGGGCCGGTGCCGACAAGGTCATCCATGACCTGGCACCGAAGAACAAAGCCCTGCTCGCCAAACGCGACGATTTCCAGGCGCGGATCGATACCTGGCATCAGACTCACGCCGGCCAGGCCCACGACCCGGTGGCCTACAAAGCCTTCCTGCAAGACATCGGATACCTGCTGCCAGAAGCCGCAGACTTCCAGGCCTCGACCCAAAACGTCGATGACGAAATCGCCCGCATGGCCGGCCCGCAACTGGTGGTGCCGGTGATGAACGCCCGCTTCGCCCTCAACGCGTCCAATGCGCGTTGGGGCTCGCTGTACGACGCGCTGTATGGCACCGACGCCATCAGCGAAGCCGACGGCGCCGAAAAGGGCAAGGGCTACAACAAAGTGCGTGGCGACAAGGTGATCGCCTTCGCCCGTGCCTTCCTCGACGAAGCCGCGCCGCTGAGCGCCGGCAGCCATGTCGACTCCACCGGCTACAAGATCGTCGACGGCAAGCTGATCGTCAGCCTCAAGGGCGGCAGCAACAGCGGCCTGCGTGACGACGCCCAGTTGATCGGTTTCCAGGGCCCAGCGGCCGAGCCGATCGCAATCCTGCTGAAACACAACGGCCTGCACTTCGAAATCCAGATCGACGCCAGCACCCCGGTTGGCCAGACCGATGCCGCCGGCGTCAAAGACGTGCTGATGGAAGCCGCACTCACCACCATCATGGACTGTGAAGACTCCGTCGCCGCCGTCGATGCCGATGACAAAGTGGTGATCTACCGCAACTGGCTCGGCCTGATGAAGGGCGACCTGGCCGAAGAAGTGGCCAAGGGCGGCAAGACCTTCACCCGCACCATGAACGCCGACCGCGTCTACACCGGCGTCGACGGCCAGGACGTGACGCTGCACGGCCGTTCGCTGCTGTTTGTGCGTAACGTTGGCCACTTGATGACCATCGACGCGATCCTCGACAAAGACGGCAACGAAGTACCGGAAGGCATCCTCGACGGCCTGCTCACCAGCCTGGCCGCGATCCACAGCCTCAACGGCAACAACACACGCAAGAACAGCCGCACCGGCTCGGTGTACATCGTCAAGCCGAAGATGCACGGTCCGGAAGAAGCCGCGTTCACCAACGAGCTGTTCGGCCGCATCGAAGACGTGCTGAACCTGCCGCGCAACACCCTCAAGGTCGGGATCATGGACGAGGAGCGCCGCACCACGGTCAACCTCAAGGCCTGCATCAAGGCGGCCAGCGAGCGCGTGGTGTTTATCAACACCGGCTTCCTCGACCGCACCGGCGACGAGATCCACACCTCCATGGAAGCCGGCGCGATGGTGCGCAAGGCGGCGATGAAGGCGGAAAAATGGATCGGCGCCTACGAGAACTGGAACGTCGATATTGGCTTGAGCACCGGCCTGCAAGGCCGTGCGCAGATCGGTAAAGGCATGTGGGCGATGCCCGACCTGATGGCGGCGATGCTCGAACAAAAAATCGCCCACCCACTGGCCGGCGCCAACACCGCCTGGGTGCCATCGCCGACAGCCGCCGCACTGCACGCGCTGCACTACCACAAGGTCGACGTATTCGCACGCCAGGCCGAACTGGCCAAGCGCGAACGCGCGTCGGTAGACGACATCCTGACCATTCCCCTGGCCAGCAACACCGACTGGTCCGAGGAAGAAATCCGCAACGAACTGGACAACAACGCCCAGGGCATCCTCGGCTATGTGGTGCGCTGGATCGACCAGGGTGTGGGCTGCTCGAAAGTGCCGGACATCAACGACGTCGGCCTGATGGAAGACCGCGCCACCCTGCGCATCTCCAGCCAGCACATTGCCAACTGGCTGCGCCACGGCATCGTCAACGAAGCCCAGGTGATGGAAAGCCTCAAGCGCATGGCGCCGGTGGTGGACCGTCAGAATGCCGGGGATGCGCTGTACCGTCCGCTGGCGCCGGATTTCGACAGCAACATTGCGTTCCAGGCAGCGGTGGAGTTGGTGATTGAAGGGACTAAACAGCCGAATGGCTATACCGAGCCGGTGTTGCACCGTCGGCGCAGGGAGTTCAAGGCCAGGAATGGCCTTTGAGTAAAAGCTAGCAACGCCGAAGCCCTGATCATTCGATCAGGGCCTCGGTCTTGATATCCACCATTATTTAATCGCGGCACTCAATCAGAATTGTCTATTATCAAGACCAGCTTGAATCAGAGACCGCAGGTCAATTAGAAACTTTGCAACCCCAGCAACTGACTTGCTTAATCCAAAACCTCATAAATAACTGCTGAATATAAAGAGCCCTGAAGATAAGGACTCTTTATTTACATTGAAAAAACTAATAACTAGACCGTCATATCATATTTACCATAGAACGTCGCAGTTCCACCCGACCCGGTAACGGTCACATTTTTCAGCTCACCGTTAAAGGTTCCACCTGAAACAGTCACGCTGATTGTTCCACCGGTTACATTGTCAAAATCTTCGCCTGCCGGACTCTTGTACTCGAGACCAAAAGACCCCGCTGGCAGTTCATTCAGTCCATCCGACAAGCGCTTGCCGTACTGAATGCGCAGCTCCACTCTATTCACTTCCATATGAATATAAAATCGGTCTCCGAAAAAGTGATTCGCGTGAAAGCCTTCAGAGTGCCCACCCGTTACGACGGTGATGGTTGATGACCCGGAGCCACGATGGGACTTCTCAATCTTGCTAACCGTTTGTTTTTCAGTACTCATGATAAACTCCTGTTTAACTCATCAAGTAGGGGCATCGATTCCAACCAGCCCCTCGCAACGATTAAACAGGCCACGCTTAAAACGCCGATACTGTGAAATCTGACAGTCCCGACCAACGGTATCAGCCGTCTACTGTGCCATCCCCAACTCCCGCTTGACCAGCTTCGCCAACTTCACGCTGTCGATCGGCTTGAGCAAAAAATCCACCACACTCAAATGCATCGCATCAATCACATCCGGCGCTTCGGCATCCCCCGACATGATGATGATCGGCAGCGCCGCGCGGGTGGATTCGCGCACTTGCTTGATCAACTCCAGACCATTGCTGGGTTTCATGCGCAGATCGGTGATCAGCAAACCGATGGAACTGCTGGACTTCAATAAATCCCACGCGGCCTCGCCACTGTCGGCCGTCATGCAGCGAATACCGTCCAAGCCCAGGATCTCCGCCAGCAGTTCACGCGCGTCCTTGTCGTCATCAACAATCAACACGCGTTGTGGCGGTAGATCAGGCTCCAGCATCACGGCGCTGAGCGCCTCGCGCTCGGCATCACTTAAAATATCGTGGTCGGACATACGTTTCTCAGCGGTTTTCGACAATCTTCCAGCACACTCGTCAGACATCTGCGGAAGGGCGTTCAATGTGCACTTCGTCGGAAAGTTTGCCTAGTGGGTGTTCTACGGGGTTTGGACGATAGTCGTGTAAGGTTTTTCCCTAGTTCTGCGGCGTTTTCATCGACCTAGACTTACGTCCAATGGGCACCCGCCGCTCAGGAGTCGACCATGCAGGACGATAACGACAAAAAAATTGCGGTCATGGTTATGAGTAAAGCTGATGCCTTCGCCCAGGCGGGAAAAACTGCTGTATTGCAGAACATCCACGGCACCCTGCAGTTCCTGCAACGCTTCCCACCGTTCAACCAGATGGAAAACGCGCACCTGGCGTTTCTGGTGGAACAGTGCCAACTGCGCTTCTTCGGTCCCGGCGAGAGCATCCTCAAGCCATCGGGCGGGCCGGTGGAACACTTTTACATCGTCAAGCAGGGCCGCGTCGTGGGTGAACGGCCGGACGCCACGCAAGCCACCTTCGAAATCACCACCGGCGAGTGTTTCCCCCTCGCTGCATTGTTAGGTGAACGCGCCACCCGCACCGAACACAAGGCCGCTGAAGACACCTTCTGCCTGCAACTGAACAAGCCGGCCTTTATCAAGCTGTTCGCGCTGTCCAGCCCGTTCCGCGACTTCGCCCTGCGCGGTGTCAGCAGCCTGCTCGACCAGGTCAACCAGCAAGTGCAGCAAAAAGCCGTGGAAACCCTCGGTACCCAATATTCCCTGAATACCCGCCTGGGCGAATTGGCCATGCGCCATCCGGTCACCTGCAGCCCGCAGACACCGTTGCGCGAAGCGGTAACGCTGATGCATGAGCAGCAGGTGGGCAGCATTGTGATTGTCGATGAACACAAGGCGCCCCTGGGCATTTTCACCCTGCGCGACCTGCGCCAGGTGGTGGCCGACGGCACCGGCGACTTCAGCCAGGGCATTGAAGGCCATATGACCCAGGCGCCGTTCTTTTTAACGCCGGACCACAGCGCCTTCGACGCCGCCATCGCCATGACCGAGCGACATATCGCCCACGTCTGCCTGGTCAAGGACCAGCGCCTGTGCGGCGTGGTGTCCGAGCGCGATCTGTTTTCCCTGCAACGGGTCGACCTGGTGCACCTGGCCCGTACCATCCGCAACGCGCCCCGGGTGGAGAACCTGGTGGCGCTGCGCGGCGAGATCGGCCAACTGGTGGAACGCATGCTCGCCCATGGCGCGTCGTCTACCCAGATCACCCACATCATTACCCTGCTCAACGATCACACGGTGTGCCGGGTGATCGAGCTGACCCTGGCCGAAAAAGGCGACCCTGGCGTGCCGTTCAGTTGGCTGTGTTTCGGCAGCGAAGGCCGGCGCGAGCAGACGCTGTACACCGACCAGGACAACGGCATCCTGTTCGAAGCCAGGGACGCGGTGGAGGCCGCCGAGATTCGCGAGCGGTTGCTGCCCCTGGCACAGCAGATCAACCAGAGCCTGGCGCTGTGCGGGTTCAGCCTGTGCAAGGGCAACATCATGGCCGGCAACCCCGAGTTGTGCCTGTCGCGGGCGGAATGGGCGCGGCGGTTTGCGGCGTTTATTCGCGAGGCGACGCCGGAGAACCTGCTGGGCTCGAGTATCTATTTCGACCTGCGCGTGGTGTGGGGCGATGAACGCGGCTGCGAGCAACTGCGCCAGGGCATTCTCGACCAAGTCGGGGATAACCGGCTGTTCCAACGCATGCTGGCCGAGAATGCCTTGCGCCAGCGCCCGCCCGTAGGGCGTTTCCGCGATTTTGTGCTGACCCGCAAAGGCGCGGAAAAGGCCACCCTCGACCTCAAGGTGCAGGGCCTGACCCCCTTTGTCGACGGCGCACGCCTGCTGGCCCTGGCCAACGGCATCCACGCCAATAACACCCTGGAGCGCCTGCGCCAGCTGGTGGTCAAGGAGGTGATCGAGCCCCTGGACGGCGCCGCCTATGAAGAGGCCTATCACTTTATCCAGCAAACCCGCATGCAGCAGCATCAGTTGCAGACCCGCGAGAACCAGCCGTATTCCAACCGCGTCGACCCCGACAGCCTCAACCACCTGGACCGCCGCATCCTGCGTGAATCCCTGCGCCAGGCCCAGCGCCTGCAAAGCAGCCTGACCTTGCGGTATCAACTGTGAGCTTGTTTGACTGGCTGCGCACGGCCAAGCCCAGACTCGATACCGCGCAACAACGGCGCCTGGAACAACTCCCCAAGCCCGCGGTGTTGGGCGACAACACGTTGCGCAGTCAGCGCTGGGTAGTGGTGGACCTGGAAACCAGCGGCCTGAATCTCAACCGCGACCAGGTGCTGTCCATCGGCGCGGTGGTGATCGAGGACGGCGCGGTGGATTTTTCCCAACTGTTCGAGCGCACCCTGCACCGCGCCGACACCAAACTCAGCCCCAGTGTGCTGATCCACGGCCTCGGCCCCAGCGCCATCGCGGCGGGCAGCGACCCGGCCGAGGCCCTGCTGGACTTCATGGAGTTCGTCGGCGACAGCCCGCTGCTCGCCTTCCACGCGCCATTCGATCAACACATGCTGGGCCGCGCCCTCAAGGACAGCCTGGGGTATCGACTGGCCCATACGTTTCTCGATGTAGCCGACATCGCCTCACTGTTGTGCCCCGAGGCGCATATCCGCGAGGCCGGCCTGGACGACTGGATCAACCACTTCAACCTGCACGTGGGCGAACGCCATCACGCCAGCGCCGATGCCCTGGCCACGGCGGAGCTGATGCTGATCCTGTTCAGCCGCGCGCGTCAGCAGCAGATCGACACGCCTCAGGTGCTGCAAGAGCGTTTGAGCCAATGGAAACGGCGCAGACACGCGCCATCATTTTAATGTCATCTCCCGACGGACGCCAATTGCACCCGCCCCACACCTCTGACACAATCGCGAATAATTCTCGTTAGTTTAAACCTTTTATTTATTCGGTGATGCCTTGTCGTCGGTCCAGAACCCACACAGTGAGCTTGTTGGTGCGTTGTATCGCGACCATCGTGGCTGGCTGTTGGCCTGGCTGCGGCGCAATGTGGCCTGCCCGAGCCGTGCCGAAGACCTGAGCCAGGACACCTTCATGCGCCTGCTCGGCCGTGACGAGTTGCGCGAGCCCCGCGAACCACGGGCGTTTCTGGTGGCCATCGCCAAGGGCTTGCTGTTCGACTACTTCCGCCGCGCGGCCCTCGAACAGGCCTACCTCAGCGAACTGATGCTGATCCCGGAAAGCGAACACCCATCGCCGGAAGAACAGCAACTGATCCTCGAAGACCTCAAGGCCATCGACCGCCTGCTCGGCAAGCTGTCTAGCAAGGCCCGCGCCGCCTTCCTGTATAACCGCCTCGACGGCCTGGGCCACGCTGAAATCGCCCAGCGCCTGGGGGTGTCGGTGCCGCGTGTGCGCCAGTACCTGGCCCAGGGCATTCGCCAGTGCTACATCGCCCTGTATGGCGAGCCGCTGTGAACGTGATCAGCTCCAAGCCCGTGTCGGCCCGTGTCCTGGATGCGGCGATTGCCTGGCAGTTGTCCCTCGATTCGGGTGATGACAGCGCGGTGGAGCGCGAAGAATTCAGCAAATGGCTGGCCAGCGATGAAGAGCACGCCCGTGCCTGGCGCCAACTGGGCATGCTCGACCAGCGTTTCAGCGTGGCGTCGGGCCCGGCGCGGGCGGCGTTGTTACAGTCGCGCAAGGGCATTCGCCAGCGCGTGCGCAAGCTCGGCAGCGGCCTGGCGAGCATTGCCCTGGTGTGCGGCCTGGCGTTGTTTGCCGGCGAACGCTACGTGCCGATCCACTATTGGCTGGCCGACCAGCGCACCGCCACCGGGGAGCAGCGCACGCTGAAACTGGCGGACGGTACGTTGATCAACCTCAACACCCACAGCGCCATCGACGTGCGCTTCGATGAGAAGCGCCGGCTGATCGTGTTGCAGGAAGGCGAAATCCTCGTCGAAACCGGCCACAACGATGCGCGCCCGTTTTATGTGCAAACCCGCGAGGGCAGCCTGCGCGCGCTGGGCACGCGGTTTATCGTCAAGCGCGAAGACGACGCGACGCGCCTGAGCGTGCTGCAATCGGCGGTGGGCGCCCAGCCCGAAGCGCTGCAGCACGAACAGGTGTTCAAGGCAGGCCAGCAGGTGCTGATGCGCAGCGACGGCCTTGGCCCCGCACTGGCCGTCACCCCCGCCAGCGATGCCTGGACCCGCGGCATGCTGGTGGTCGACAACGCCCGCCTGGGCGATGTGGTGCAGGAACTCAGCCGCTACCGCACCGGCCATCTGGGTGTGGATAAAGACGTGGCTGACCTGCGCATCACCGGCAGCTTCCCGCTGCACGACACCACTCTGGCGCTCAACGCGCTGCTGCCCACCCTGCCGGTGCAGATCGAACAGCACACGCCGTGGTGGGTGACAGTGGTCGCCAAGACACCTGAGGCCAAATAAAAAATATTTTCCACCGGCCCTATCACTTTTGAAATCTCGCTCGGCACATAGGCAATTGCGAATTACTTCCATTCAGGAGCCGCCCTATGTCCCGCACGCTAGACACCTTGTTGCGCCCCAGCCTGTTAGCCGTGGCCATTGCCCTCAGCGCCCCGCTGGCCAGCACTGCGCTGATTGCCGCCGAACAAGCCTCCAGCGTGCGCGCCTATAACCTGCCGGCCGCTTCATTGGCCAGCACCCTGAACCAGATCGCCAGCCAGGCCGGCCTGGCACTGACCCTCAACCCAGCGTTGGCCTCGGGCAAGACCTCGGCACCGGTCCAGGGCCAGTTCGATGCACCGGGCGCACTGCGTGAAGCCTTGCGTGGCACCGGCTTGCAGCTGGAGCAGAGCAGCGCGGGGACGTATACGCTGGTGGCGGTTCCGGATGGGGTGATGGCGCTGCCGGTGACCAATATCACAGGGCAAGGCGGCTATGAAAGTGCATGGGGTCCGGTGGACGGTTATGTCGCAACACGCACCGCAGCCGGCACCAAAACCGATACACCGATTGCCGAGCTGCCGCGCTCAGTCACAGTAATCACTCGCCAGCAGATGGAAGACCGCTCGGTTCTCAACCTCAACGACGCATTGCGCTACACCGCAGGTGTGCAAAGCAGCGGCTATGGCTCCGACTCGCGCAGTGACTGGCTGCTGGTACGCAGTTTTGTCCCGACCCAATTCCTTGACGGCCTGCCGTTACCCAAAGGCAACTACGCCACACCGAAGATCGACACGTGGAACCTGGAACGCATTGCCGTCCTGCGCGGACCTGCATCCTCGGTTTACGGCCAAACCCCACCCGGCGGTCTGCTGGACATGGTCAGCCGCCGCCCCCAGGCCGAAAGCTCGAATGAAATCGAAGTGCAGGCCGGCAGCAACAACCACAAACAGATCAACTTCGACAGCACCGGCAAGATCGACGACGAGGGTCAGTTCCTCTATCGCGTCAGCGGCGTGGTGCGCGACAGCAACACTGCCGTGGATCACATCCCGGACAAACGCTACAACATCGCCCCGAGCCTGACCTGGAATATCAACGACGACACCAAGCTGACGTTGCTCACCCAGTTCACCCGCGACGATACCGGTATCACCGGGCAGTTCCTGCCGCTGCAAGGCACCAAGCTGAGTTCGCCGGCCGGCAAGATCTCCCATCACAAGAACCTGGGTGATCCGGACTGGGAATTCTACGACCGCACCTACTACGCCCTCGGCTACGCCTTCGAAACGCGCCTGAACGATACCTGGCAGTTCCATCAGAACCTGCGCTATACCAAGAACGATCTGTCGTTCCAGGGCATCACTGCCGGTGGCGCATTCTTTCCGAATGGTCCTGAAGTGGCGGTCGACGCCGACGGCAACGTGAGTCGCTCCGCCGGCAAGGTCGATGAAAATATCGGTCAGTTCGCCGTCGACAACAACTTCCAGGCCGACTTCCAAACCGGTGCGCTCAACCACACGCTGTTGCTGGGCCTCGACCATCAGCGCTCCACCAGCGATGCCCGCTGGCTGTGGGGCTCTGCAGGAGTGCCGACGATCAATTTCAACCGTCCGGTGTACGGGCAGGACTTCTCCAAGGTCCAGTACTTCACCATGTACGACTACACCCAGAAGACCCAGCAGACCGGCCTGTACGTCCAGGACCAGATGGCACTCGACAACTGGCGCCTGACCCTCGGCGGCCGTGAAGACTGGGTGCATACCGGCACCACTTTCCACAACCTGAATGACGCAACCAACACTCAGCGTGACAAGCACTTCAGCGGCAACGCAGCACTGAGCTACGTCTTCGACAACGGCATCACCCCGTACCTGTCCTACGCCGAATCATTCCAGGCCGGCTCAGGCACCCAAGTGGGCAGCACCGGGGCATTCAAACCCACCGAAGGTAAACAGTACGAAGCCGGTATCAAGTACCAGCCTCCAGGCACCAAGGCACTGTTTACCGCTGCCGTGTTCGACCTGACCCAGCAAAACACCTCAGTCACCGAGGGCAGCATCACTCGCCAGGTGGGTGAAGTGCAGGTGCGCGGCCTGGAATTGGAAGCCAGTGCCGACGTCACCGAAAGCCTTAAGCTGGTGGGTTCCTACACCTATAACGACAGCGAAATCACTCAAGGCGTAGCCGCTGAAAAAGGCAACCGTCTCAACCAATTGCCTCGTAACCAGGCCACAGGCTGGGCTGACTACACATGGCGCAGCGGGCCACTCGACGGTTTTGGTGTGGGTGCGGGCGTACGTTACGTCGGCGACACCTACGGCAACGCTGCCAACACCGACTTGGGCCATGTAGGCTCCTACACCGTTTATGACGCCTCGGTGCATTACGATCTCGGCCGCTTGAACAGCACCATGAAGGGTGTGACCGTGGCCGTTGATGCCAAGAACATCTTCAACAAGGACTACCTGTCCACCTGTGATGGTTTCTACTGCTACTACGGCGACCAACGTAACGTGGTCGCCAGCGTGAACTACAAATTCTAAGACGGTGATAAACCGCTGATGAAGGGCCGCCTGAACTGCGGCCCTTTTGCCTTTGGAGCCGTGATGAAAAGCAAAACCATCCGCCGCTGGTCCTTCATCCACACCTGGACCAGCCTGATCTGCACGGTGTTCCTGCTGCTGCTCGCCCTCACCGGCCTGCCGCTGGTGTTTCACCACGAGATCGACCACCTGCTGGGCAACGAGCCCGAGCTGGCGCAGATGCCTGCCGATACGCCACAACTCAACCTCGAGCAACTGGTGAGCAAGGCCCAGGCCCATCGCCCGGGCGAGGCCATGCAATACCTGGCGTGGGATGAAGACGACAAGAACGGTGTGATCGCGATCATGGCCGCCACAGCGGGGACCGAGCCCAACTCATCCCACACCTTCATGCTTGACGCACGAACCGGTGAGGCGGTCGAGATGCCGTCGGCCAATGGCGGGTTCACCCTGTTCCTGCTGCGCCTGCATGTGGATATGTTCGCCGGCCTGCCGGGCAAGCTGCTGCTGGCGTTCATGGGCATTCTGTTTGTGCTCGCGATCGTCTCGGGCACGGTGCTGTACCTGCCGTTCATGCGCCGCTTGAAGTTCGCCACCGTGCGCCAGGACAAGTCCACGCGCCTGCGCTGGCTCGACCTGCATAACCTGATCGGCGTGGTCACCCTGACCTGGGCGCTGGTGGTGGGCGTGACCGGCGTGATCAGCGCCTGTGCCGATTTGATCATCGCCGCCTGGCGCACCGACAGCCTCAGCGCGATGATCGAACCCTACAAAAACGCCCCGCCCCTGACCCAACGCGCCCCCGCGAGCGAGCTGCTGAGCATCGCCGCCAAGGCCGCGCCCGGCATGCAGCCGGACTTTATCGCCTTCCCCGGCACACGCTTTTCCAGCGAGCACCATTACGCGGTGTTCATGAAGGGCAGCACACACCTGACCTCGCATCTGCTCACGCCGGTCCTGATCGACGCCAGCACCCTGGCCGTCACCGCCATCGCCGAACGGCCGTGGTACATGGACGCCATGGGCATGTCGCAGCCACTGCACTTCGGCGACTACGGCGGCATGCCGATGAAGATCCTCTGGGCGGCGCTGGATGTGCTGACCATCATCGTGCTGGTGAGTGGGATTTACTTGTGGATCGTGCGGCGCAAGGCGGGCAAGGCATGAAGCCAAGGCAATCGAGTTTCTGGAAGGTATTTGGCATTCCCCTGGGGATTGGCCTGCTCAGCGCCGCCGGGTTGTTTGCGGCGTTGCTGGGGGATGGGCTGTGGGATTCGTTGAGTTGGGTGGGGTTGGGCATACCGGCCGCCATTGGCATTTGGGCGTTGTTCAAGCGGCGTGGCTGAGGGCGCTATCGGGGGCAAGCTCCCTCCCACAGTTGACCGCGTGGTTATGACGAACGCGGGACACATGTGGGAGGGGGCTTGCCCCCGATGAGGCCCTCAAAAACACCCGCACTCCCCCTCGCCAGCCACCGCGCAACCCTCTAGGCTAGCCACAGTCCATTGTGAGGTTCGCCCATGTCCGCTCCCAGCATGACCTTGTTCCACAACCCCGCGTCACCGTTCGTGCGTAAAGTCCGCGTGCTGCTGGCCGAGACCGGCCAGCAGGACCGCGTCGCCCTGCACGGTTGCATGCCGACCCCGGTCAACCCGGATGCGCAGCTGGTGCAAGGCAACCCCGTGGGCAAGATCCCGGCCCTGCGCCTGGCCGACGGCAGCGTGCTGCACGACAGCCGGGTGATCCTCGATTACTTCGACCACCAGCACGTCGGCAACCCGCTGATCCCCCGCGATGGCTCGGCCCGCTGGCGGCGCCTGACCCTGGCCTCGATGGCCGACGGCATCATGGATGCCGCCGTGCTGGTGCGTTACGAGACCGCCCTGCGCCCGGTGGAAAAACACTGGGCGCCGTGGCTCGACGAACAGCGCAACAAGATCCACCGCGCCCTCGCCGAGCTGGAACAGGACGCCATCGCCGAGCTGGCCAGCCACTTCGATATCGCCTCGATCAGCGTAGCCTGCGCCCTGGGTTACCTCGACTTCCGCCATCCGGACATGCATTGGCGCTCGGACAACCCCAAGCTGGCCGCCTGGTACGCCGAGGTCAGCCAGCGGCCTTCGATGCTGGAGACCCAGCCGCCCGTGTGACGTTCACACCGACCCAATGTGGGAGCGGGCTTGCCCGCGATCGCGGTATGTCATTCAGCACAGCTGTTTCTGAACCACCGCTATCGCGGGCGAGCCCACTCCCACATTGGACAGTGGTGGTATTGAGGAATGTAACGATCCTTGCGGCTAACTGCGCCCCCACTTGCTGATCCTCACGCAACCCGATCATTGCACCGCCTCCAGGTCGAACTGCAGCGGCTCGGCCGCCTTGCGCTTGCCCACGCCGTACCAATCCAGCTTACGCGTCAGCACCATCACCGTCCCCAGCAGCCCGAACAGCAGCAGCGAGCCCATCAGCAGTGCGTAGTCCTCGGCACTCAACAGCCCGTACAGCAAGCCATACAGCGCCGCCAACCCCGCCGAAAACCCCAGGCCATGGGCAACGCTGCGCAGCACGTGGCACACGTAGAACCCGATCAACAGCACGCAGGCACTCGCCGAAATCAGGTAAGCCAAGGCAAAGCCCAAGTGCTCGGACAACGACAACAACAGCAGGTAGAAGAACGCCAAGGCAACACCCACCAATGCGTACTGGACGGGGTGCACCGCCAGGCTCTTGAGCACTTCGAACAGGAAGAAACCGGCAAAGGTCAGGGCGATGAACAGCAGCGCGTATTTGATCGCGCGGTCGCTCTTGAGGTACTGGTCCACCGGGTCGATGAAGTTCACGCCGAAGCTGCGGTTGTTGAAGTCGTTGCAGCCCTGGCCGTCCAGGCAGGTTTGCAGGGCCTGTTCGAGGTTGGTGGAAAAGAATGAGGTCTGCCAGTTGGCCGTGAAGCCGTTGTCAGTCACTTCGCGCTGGGCCGGCAGGAAGTTGCCGATAAAACTCGGGTGCGGCCAGTTGGAGGCCAGGGACACCTGACTGGTCTTGCCCACCGGCACCACTTGCAGTTGCTCGGTGCCTTGCAGGCGCAGATCAAAGGCGAAGTCCACTACAGCCGGTTTTTTGCTGTCCTGCTCTGGCAATGCCACATGCACGCCCTCCCCCAGCCAGTCCACTTGGGAGCCCGGTTCGAACTCCAGGCGCTGGCTGCCCAGCTCCAGCTTCAACGCATTTTCGATGCCGCGAATATCGCTGATCCCCACCGCCAGAAACGCCGGTTCGAAGCGGTAATCGGCAAAGTCTTCGGTGATGCCCAACTGCGCAGGCAGCTCGAAACGCCCACTGATTCGGTTATCGGCATGGAACAGCCGCGCCTGGTAAATCCCCCGTGCGCGCAGTTCGGTCTGCACCTTGCCGTCCAGCTCAAAACGGTCCGGCAGGAAATACAGGCGACCCCGCTCTTCACGGGTGACCTCGTAGCGCTTGTTGAGCTTTTCATTGAGCTTCCACTCGCGCACGGTCTTGCGATACGGCACCACCATCACCGGCCCGGTGAGGCGCTGGGCGTAGCTGGAACTGCGCGCGATGTCCATCAGGACGCCGTCGCGCAGTTGCTGGCGGTCACTGATGATGCCGTTGATCATCAGCAATGGAATCAGCAACAGCAGGATCAGCAGCGCAATCGCGCCAAGTTTGAAAAGCAGGCTGCGGTTCATGGGTCTCTCCCTGTTTTGATGGGGAGAGTCTGGGCAGCCTGTGTGGGGGATTTATGTGGGCAATGTGGAGACTGTGTGGAGATGCAGCACCACGTGCACACCGCCCGGCACATTACCGATCTGCAAGGTGCCGCCGTGCAGCTTCATGACTTCCTCGACAAAGTTGAGGCCCAGGCCGGTGCTCTTGCGCCCGCTGCCGGGACGCGGCAAGGAATAGAAACGCTCGCTGAGGCGCGGCAGGGCGTAGTCGGGGATCGGTGCGGCCTGGTTGAACAGGCTCACCTGCACGTCGTTGTGCAGCGTCTGTGCGCTGAATCTCAACACGCCACCGGGCGGTGTGAAGTCCAGCGCGTTGTCGAGCAAGTTGCCCAGTGCCTGACGCAACAGGAAGGGCTCGCCAAACACCCTCACATCCGCCGCAATCCCTTGCTCGACGTGCAGCCCGGCGCTTTCGATTCGCGCACACTGGGCGTTGAGTACATCGTCGACCAAGGCCGCCAGCGGGATACTCACCTGCGCCTCCAACCCCTGGCGCTGCTCCACCTGCGCCAGGTTCAGCAGACGTTCGATCAACTGCTGCAGGCGCGCGCTTTCGCTGTCGATATTGCCGACGAAGCGCTGCTGCTGTTCGCGGCTCATATCGCCCTGCAACAGCTCGGCCGCGCCGCGAATCGCTGCCAGCGGGCTTTTCAATTCATGGGTCAGGGTGTGCACGTAATGTTCGACGTAGGCCTTGCCCTCCAGTTGCGTGCGCATGTGCTCAACGGCGGTGGACAACTGCTTCAGCTCGCCGCCGCGATAATGCGGCAGCTCCGCCCTTCGGCCTTCACTGACGGCTTCGGCGTAGGCGGTCAGGCGACGCAGTGCAACGCTCAGCCACCACGACAACAGCGCGCCGAGCAACAGGCCGAGGATAACCAGGCCCGCGCCGTACCACAGCAGGCGGCGCTCAGTGCGGTCGACATACGGCTGCAACGAGCTGTTGGGCTTGGCCACGGTGACCACGCCGATGATCTGCCCGTTATCGCGGATCGGCGCGCCGACGTGCATCACCGATGAGGTGGGGTCATCCGATGCACTGCGAGTGGAGCGCGCGCCGTATTCGCCGCGCAGGGTCAGGTAGACGTCGTTCCACTTCGAGTAGTCCTGGCCCACGGCTTCGCCCGTGGAGTCGAGCAGCACGGTGCCTTTGGCGTCGGTCACGTAGATACGGTGGTTAACCTGGTTTTTCGCCAGGCCCCAGATGGTCGCGCCGGGCTGGCGGTTGCCGTAGGCCTTGAGCAATTCGGGCCAGTGGCTCTGGCCGAGGGTGCCGTGCTTCACGTCTTCGCGCAGGATTTCGGCCAGCAGGTTGGCGGTGTCCACCAGGGTTTCTTCGGTGGACTGGCGCACGCCGGG
Source organism: Pseudomonas sp. GW821-FHT09C10 (assembly GCF_059418085.1). Lineage (NCBI taxonomy): Bacteria > Pseudomonadati > Pseudomonadota > Gammaproteobacteria > Pseudomonadales > Pseudomonadaceae > Pseudomonas > Pseudomonas sp. GW821-FHT09C10. The sequence goes on along the minus strand of NZ_JBWKPE010000008.1, from coordinate 210,174 downwards.
ACGGATTTCCTTCATCACCGTGCTGAGCACGAAATAGCCGGTGAGGCCGATAAACAGCGCATACACCAGGAAAATCCGCAGCCCCAGGCGCATCAGCTGTTGCCCGGGCTGTAGCTGTAGCCGAGGCCGCGATGGGTCTGGATCGGCTCGGCATCGGCGGCCACGCTGCGTAACTTGCTGCGCAGGCTCTTGATGTGGCTGTCGATATTGCGCTCGTAACCGGCGTCGGCCGCCACGCCCACCGCGTCCAGCAACTGCTCGCGGCTGAACACCCGCTCGGGTTGCTCCAGCAGGCTTTGCAGCAGGCGGAATTCATGCCGGGTCAGGCTCAGGGGTTGGCCGCGATAGCTGATTTGCATGCGCTCCAGATCCACCTGGAACAGCGCCGGCGCCACAGCGGGGCCGACGCGCTTGAGGATCGCCCGCACCCGCGCCGCCACTTCCCGTGGGCTGAACGGCTTGACCACGTAATCGTCGGCGCCGATCTCCAGCCCGACCACGCGGTCGATCTCACCATCCCGGGCGCTGAGGAACATCACCGGCACTTCGCTGAAACGGCGCAATTGCTTGCAGGTTTCAAAACCGCTGATGTCCGGCAGGCCGATGTCGAGGATGATCAGGTCGGCGGGGGTCTGGCGCTGATGGGCCAACGCCTCCTGGCCGAGGCTCAGCCAGGTGGTGGTAAAGCCCTCGCCTTGCAGGGCGAATATCAGCGTGTCGGCTATCGCCGCTTCGTCTTCGACAATCAGGATGTGGGGCATGGGTTCAAATCAGCAGTCCGGTTTGTCGGCAGTGTAGCGACGGGCCGGGTTTACTGCTGCGCCAAATTCACGCAAGGCCTTGGCGCCGATCAGCAACGGGTAATTGAAGCTGCTGCGGTCGGTGAGGTTGACCTCGACGGTACGCTTGACGTTGCCCAGGCACATTTCCAGGTCGATCACCGGGCGTTTGGCCACGGTGGCTTCGTCCTTGTCGTCGTCTTCATCGGCGCGGCTCTTGATCTTGCTGATGCGCGAGACCTTGTGCTCGTAGACCTTGTTGGTGGCGTCCTTGCCGCCGAGGCGGAAGCGCACCCAGTCGTCACCGTCACGGGTGAAGGTTTCGATGTCACGGGCCGACAGCGAGGCGGTCAGCGCGCCGGTATCCATCTTGGCCTTGAAGGTTTCACCGATCTCCGGCAACTGGATGTATTCGTAGCGACCGTAAAGGGTCGGCTCGGCGGCCATGACAGGCAGGGCAACCAACGCGAGGGAGGCAAGAAGCAGTTTCACGAAGTGATTTCCTCGGAAAGAAGTAGGCGGATTCTAGACCGCAAAGACGGCACTTAGTTAGTCACGCCCACCATAACCGGCACATTGTGAAACATTCGTACGGCCATTTGCGATTTGGCCTCTAGACTCAGCTTGCTTATGATGGCCCGCCCACACGATTCCAAGAGTTACTTATGCGCCGCCTGCTCACCGGCTGTTTGGTTTCACTGCTGCTGTTGCTCAACACCCTGGTCCTGATCGGGCCGCTGCTGGTGTTTGCCCTGCTCAAACTGGTGGTGCCCGGTCGCTATCGGGACTACGCCTCATGGGCGGTAATGTGGATCGCCGAGACCTGGGCCGAGATCGACAAGCTTATTTTCGCCTTGTGCATCCCCACCCAATGGGACATTCGCGGCGGTGATGAGCTGCGCGGCGACACCAGCTACCTGGTGATCAGCAACCACCAATCCTGGGTGGACATCCCGGCGCTGATCCAGGCCCTCAACCGCCGCACACCGTTCTTCAAATTCTTCCTGAAAAAAGAACTGATCTGGGTGCCCTTCCTGGGCCTGGCCTGGTGGGCCCTGGATTACCCGTTCATGAAGCGCTACACCAAGGCGTTCCTGGCCAAACACCCGGAGCTGGCAGGGCAGGATTTAAAGATCACCAAGGAGGCGTGCGAGCTGTTCAAGCGCCAGCCGGTGACCGTGGTCAATTACCTCGAAGGCACGCGGTTCAGCGAGGCCAAGCGCAAGCAGCAGGCTTCGCCGTTCACACGTCTGCTCAAGCCCAAGGCGGGCGGCGTGGCGTTTGTGCTGGCGGCAATGGGCGAACAGCTGGACGCCGTGCTCGATGTGACCGTGGTGTATCCGCAGCAAAAGATTCCGGGGTTCTGGGAGTTGATCAGCGGCGCGGTGCCCAAGGTGATCATCGACATCCAGACCCGTGAGCTGGACCCGGCGTTGTGGCAGGGGGATTACGAGAATGATCCGGCGTTTCGCCAGACCGTCCAGAACTGGGTCAACCAGCTCTGGACGCAGAAGGATGCGCGCATCGAACAACTGCGCGCGGAGCGTATTTAGCTACCGGTGCCCCAGGCCTGGGCCAGCTTACCCAGCAGCGAGCTGTTGGCACCCTGCCCGCCCAGGTATTGCAGGATCACCGGGGCAAACTGGCTGACCATCCCACTGTCCATGCCCAGTGCGCTGAACGCGGTGTTCAGGTCATTGGTGTTCTTCACATTACCCAGCAAGCCATCCAGGCCGCTGGTCTTGCTGCCGCCGGCCTGGCCGAGCATCCCGCTCAAGGCCCCGAGGCTGCCCAATGCATTGTTACCCGAGAGTTGGTCGAGGCCGGGCACGCTGTTGCCCAGTTGCGAATAGTCGTTGCCGCTCAGTTTGTTCTTGGCCAGGCCCAGCATGGCACCGGTACCGCCAACGGCCTGCTCGGGGGTGATGTTCAGTTGTGAGGTCAGGGCGCTGAGGAGGCCAGCGGTTTCAGACGACGGTGCGGCAGCTGCGGCCTTGTTGTTGCCCCCTTGCATGCCCGCGATGGCATTGGCCGCATCGCCAAGGCTGAACCCTGCGGCAAACACCGGGGTGGCGGCCAGGCTCATCAGGCAGGAAAGGGCGAAACCGCGTGAAATCTTCATTGGAGCAACCTCTGGATGTCGGGGTGAACGCAGGCGTTGGACTGGGTATCCCGTCGGTTGTTCCAGGCACCTCTGCAACCCCATCGGAATAAGCCGGCCTGAATCCGCGTCAGCAGCAATCGATCAGCAACCCCGGGGAACTGATAGTGAGCTCGGAAAGCAAAGGAGGATCAGTGAGTAAGCGGCCAACGGGCCCGACCGCATACCAAGTGCGTTGGCCAATCGTAGATATCCCAAACACGAAAACCCAAATGTGGGAGGGAGCAAGCCCCTTCCCACATTTGGGTTTCGTGTACCCGGGATTTATGCCGCGCTGAACAACTTATGCGGATCAATCACAAACTTCTTCGGTACGCCCGCATCGAACTCGCCATACCCACGTGGCGCGTCATCCAGGCTGATCACCTGCACGCCGACGATCTCGGCGATGTTGATGCGGTCCCACATGATCGCCTGCATCAGTTGGCGGTTGTACTTCATCACAGGCGTTTGCCCAGTGTGGAAGCTGTGGGATTTGGCCCAGCCCAGGCCGAAGCGAATGCTCAGGCTGCCCATTTTTGCGGCGGCATCCACGGCACCCGGATCTTCGGTGACGTACAGGCCAGGGATACCGATCTTGCCGGCCACGCGCACCACGCCCATCAGTGAGTTGAGCACCGTGGCCGGGGCTTCGGCCTTGACGCCGTCGTGGCCATGACCGCGTGCTTCAAAGCCCACGCAGTCGACGGCGCAATCCACTTCCGGCTCGCCGAGCAGCGCGGCGATCTGTTCATGCAGCGGCGTATCGGTGGACAGGTCGACGGTTTCAAAACCCTGGGCCTTGGCGTGGGCCAGGCGGATGGAGTTGACGTCGCCGATGATCACCACCGCCGCGCCGAGCAGGCGTGCAGACGCCGCCGCTGCCAGGCCGACAGGACCGGCACCGGCGATGTAGACGGTGCTGCCAGGGCCAACGCCGGCAGTGACGGCGCCGTGGTAGCCGGTGGGGAGAATGTCGGAGAGGCAGGTCAGGTCACGGATTTTCTCCATGGCCTTGTCACGGTCCGGCAGTTTCAGCAGGTTGAAGTCGGCGTACGGCACCAGCACGTACTCGGCCTGGCCGCCGGTCCAATCGCCCATGTCGACGTAGCCGTAGGCACCACCGGCACGCGCCGGGTTGACGGTCAGGCACACGCCGGTGTGTTGCTCTTTGCACGAGCGGCAGCGCCCGCAGGCGACGTTGAAGGGTACGGAAACCAGGTCGCCGATCTTCAGGTTTTCGACGTCGCTGCCCTTCTCGATCACTTCACCGGTGATCTCGTGACCGAGCACCAGGCCGGTCTGGGCAGTGGTGCGGCCGCGCACCATGTGTTGGTCGGAGCCGCAGATGTTGGTGGAGACCACGCGCAGGATGACGCCGTGCTCAATCTTCCTGCCACGGGGGTCCTGCATTTTGGGATAGTCGATTTTCTGTACTTCGACCTTGCCGTTGCCGAGATACACGACGCCACGATTACCAGACATGCTTTCACCTCGCTGTTGTTTTTATGGAACTGCGTTGCCCTTTTGGGTGGGCAGCGCGTTGAGTGCTCGGGTACAGATGCTGTTGCTTGTGTTGTTTGTCAGGGCCTCATCAGGGGCAGTCAGAGCACCACAGTTCTATTGGCGTTCAAGAACACCCGCCGCTCAATGTGATACCCCACCGCCCGAGCCAATGTCAGCCCTTCGATGTCCCGCCCCTTGGCAATCAAATCTTCGGGATAGTGACTGTGATCCACCACCTCCACGCCCTGGGCGATGATCGGGCCTTCGTCCAGGTCGTTGTTGATGTAATGCGCCGTGGCACCGACCAGTTTCACCCCCTTGTTGTAGGCCTGGTGATACGGCTTGGCGCCCTTGAACCCCGGCAGCAACGAGTGGTGGATATTGATGGCCTTGCCGTCCAGCTTGCGGCACAGCTCCGGCGACAGCACTTGCATGTAGCGCGCAAGGATCACCAGTTCGGCGCCGGTCTCTTCCACCACTTGCCACACCTGACGCTCCTGGGACGGTTTGTCGTTAGGGTCGAGGGGGAAATGGTAGTAGGGAATTTGATGCCAGTCGGCCAAAGGTTTGAGATCGGGATGGTTGGACACCACCGCGACCACGTCCATCGACAGTTGCCCGATACGCTGGCGGTAGAGCAAGTCGTTGAGGCAGTGATCGGCCTTGGAGACCATGATCACCACTTTTGGCCGGTAGTTCGGCGCCGTCAGCTCGAAGATCATGCCAAAGGCTTCACCCCGCGAGGCCAGGCCATCGCGGAACGCCTGCTCATCGAAGCCATCCGGCTGACGGAATTCCACGCGAATAAAAAACCGGCCCGAGAGGCGGTCATCGAACGAATGGTGCTCGGTGACGTAGCAGCCCTGCTCGAACAGATAGCGGGTAACCGCGTCCACCGTGCCGAGCACGCTGGGGCAGTCGGCGGTCAAAATCCATGTATCGGGTGCGCGGCTCATGGGTCATTCCTCAGGCTTGAACGCTCAGGCCAAATTCGGCCGAGGCATCCTGCAACCACAACCACCAGTAATCCGAGAAGCTGCGACGAATCACCAGCTCCCAGGTGTCTTCAGCGGTATGGCGAATCACCAGCTGCGACTTGGCGAACACCGTGCCCACCGCCTTGCCCACCGGAAAGTTGTTGGGGTGCACGTCGTAGCTGGTGGATTTCATCAGCACATCGCGCACATTCGGGCCGCTGAGTTCGAGGATCTGCTGGCCGCCGCTGACGTTGACGACCTGGATATGCAGGTCACCCAGGGCGGCGCGCAGGTTTTGTTCGGCGGCGAATTCCTCACCGCCTGGCACGATCAGCAACCACTCATCCGGGCCGAGCCATTGCAGGCTGGTTTCGCCTTTGACGATGACCTGCAGGGCGCCGGGCAGTTCGATGTCCAGGGCCTTGTGCACACCGGCGGCGAAGGTCGCGTCATGGCCGTCGCCACGGATCGTGAGATGACCAAGCAATTTCTTTTCGCGCACGGTCACGCCGGCGTTCTTGCGGCTCTTGCCGACCAGGCTGGCGAGGTCGGCATGGTGCAGCGACGACTCGGCCTTGGCACCGGAGGTGGGGCGTTGCTGGTAAACATTGGCTGCTGTCATAAAGCACCTGTCTTGAATTCTGTGGTGACTGTTCTGGCCTCATCGGGGGCAAGCCCCCTCCCACATTTGGAATGCATTCCCCTGTGGGAGGGGGCTTGCCCCCGATGCAGGCGACTGGGTCTATCAGATGTTCTGCCGATCACCCTTAGGGTCGAAGAACACCGAAGACACAATCTCCGCCTCGATCACGCTGCCATCCGCCTGGGGCGAGAACACCCGTTCGCCGATGCGCTTCAAGCCGCCCTTGACCACGCCCATGGCAAACGAATAACCCAGGGAGTTGTGCGCGTAGCTGGAGGTGACGTGACCGACCATCTTCATCGGGATCGTCTGCTTCGGATCGAACACCAGTTGCGCGCCTTCCGGCAGCCACACGTTCGGGTCGATCGGCTTCAAGCCCACCAGTTGCTTGCGCTCTTCACGCACACAGTCTTCCCGGTTCATGCCGCGCCAGCCGATCCACGAGAACGGCTTGGTGCGACCGACACACCAGCCCATATTCAAGTCGTCCGGGGTCATCGAGCCGTCAGTGTCCTGGCCGACGATGATGAAGCCCTTCTCGGCCCGCAGTACGTGCATGGTTTCGGTGCCGTACGGGGTCAGGTTGTACTTCTTGCCGGCCGCGACGATCTGTTCCAGCACGCCCATGGCGTAGTCGGCCTGCACGTTGACTTCGTACGACAGCTCACCGGTAAACGAGATACGGAACACCCGCGCCGGAACACCGCCCACCAAACCTTCTTTCCAGGTCATGAACGGGAAGCCGTCCTTGTCCAGGTCGATGTCGGTGACTTCCGCCAGCAGCTTGCGGCTGTTGGGGCCGGACAGGGTCATGGTCGCCCAATGGTCGGTGACCGAGGTGAAGTACACCTTGAGGTCCGGCCATTCGGTCTGTTGGTAGATTTCCAGCCACTGCAGCACACGGGCGGCGCCGCCGGTGGTGGTGGTCATCAGGAAGTGGTTGTCGGCGAGACAGGCGGTGACGCCGTCGTCGAAGACCATGCCGTCTTCCTTACACATCAGGCCGTAGCGCGCCTTGCCCACGTCGAGTTTGGTCCAGGCGTTGGTGTAGATGCGGTTGAGGAACTCACGGGCATCCGGGCCCTGGATATCGATCTTGCCGAGGGTGGACGCATCCAGCAGGCCGACGCTGTCGCGCACGGCCAGGCATTCGCGTTTCACCGCAGCGTGCAGGTCTTCACCGTTGCGCGGGAAGTACCACGGGCGTTTCCATTGGCCGACGTCTTCGAACTCGGCGCCGTTTTTCACGTGCCAGGCTTGCAGGGCGGTGTAGCGCACCGGCTCGAAGATGTGCCCACAGTGCCGGCCCGCTACCGCGCCGAAGGTCACCGGCGTGTAGTTGGGGCGGAACATGGTGGTGCCCATCTGCGGGATGGTCACGTTCAGCGAGCGCGCGGCAATCGCCAGGCCGTTGACGTTACCGAGCTTGCCCTGGTCGGTGCCGAAGCCCAGCGCGGTGTAGCGCTTGACGTGTTCCACCGACTCGAAACCTTCGCGGGTGGCCAGTTCGATGGCAGCGGCGGTGACGTCGTTTTGCAGGTCGACAAATTGCTTCGGCGCCCGTGCGGTCGCTTTCTCGTGAGGCACCTGGAACAGCGCCAGGGTCGGCTCTTCCAGACGGCTCAAGGCTTTTGGCAGCGTACCTTCCACCGGGGCAAAACCGGCGTCGCTGGCGGCGCGCACGCCGCCTTCAAAGCCATCGGCCAGGGAATCGCCAAGGCCGTAGACGCCGTTGATGCCACCGACGCACACACGTTTCTGCGGGGCTTCGCCCGGTACAAAACCGAGGATGTCTTCGCGCCAGGTCGGCTTGCCGCCCAGGTGCGAGGCCAGGTGAACCACCGGGCTGTAGCCGCCGGAGCTGGCCACCAGGTCGCAGTCCAGCCATTCGCCGGGGCTGGTGACTTTATGCGCCTTGACGTCGATCGCGGCGATACGCGCAGCGGTCACGCGCTTGGTGCCACGGGCCTCGATCACGGCGCTGCCGGTGAGGATCCGAATACCTTTGGCGCGGGCTTCTTCAACCAGTGCACCGCGTGGGTTGTGGCGCACATCGGCCACTGCCACCACTTGCAGGCCCGCGTCCAGCCAGTCCAATGCAACGCGGTAGGCGTGGTCGTTGTTGGTCGACAGCACCAGTTTCTTGCCCGGCGCCACACCGTAGCGGCGCACGTAGGTGGACACTGCACCGGCAAGCATATTGCCCGGCACATCGTTGTTGCCGTACACCAGCGGACGCTCGCAAGCACCGGTCGCCAGGACCACACGCTTGGCACGCACACGGTGGATACGCTGACGCACCACGCCAATCGGCGCACGGTCACCGAGGTGGTCGGTCAGGCGCTCGTGGATGGTCAGGAAGTTATGGTCGTGGTAGCCGTTGACGGTGGCGCGGGGCAGCAGCACCACGTCCGGCAGGGCTTTCAATTCGGCGATAACGCTGGCAACCCATTCAGTGGCCGGCTTGCCGTCGAGGCTTTCGCGGGAGTCGAGCAGCGAACCGCCGAACTCCTCCTGCTCATCGGCGATGATCACGCGCGCGCCGCTGCGGGCGGCGGCCAATGCGGCAGCCAGGCCGGCAGGGCCGGCGCCGACCACCAGCACGTCGCAGTGACGGTTGAAGTTGTCGTAGGTGTCCGGATCGTTCTCGGTCGGCGAGCGACCCAGGCCGGCGGCCTTGCGGATGTACTTTTCGTAGGTCATCCAGAACGATTGCGGGTACATGAAGGTTTTGTAGTAGAAGCCCGGTGGCATCAGCTTGCCGCCGACCTTGCCGAGGATGCCCATCATGTCGTTGTTGACGCTCGGCCAGCCGTTGGTGCTGGTGGCGACCAGGCCCTGGTACAGCGCCTGTTGCGTGGCGCGTACGTTAGGGATTTGCGTGGCTTCGGTAGCGCCGATCTGCAGCACGGCGTTCGGCTCTTCGGCACCGGCGGCAAAGATGCCCCGTGGGCGCGAGTACTTGAAGCTGCGGCCGATAATGTCGACGCCGTTGGCCAGCAAAGCAGCGGCCAGGGTGTCGCCCTCGAAGCCTTTGTAGCTCTGGCCGTTGAAGCTGAAGGTCAGGACTTTGTTACGGTCGATCCGGCCACCGTTGGACAGGCGATTGATCTGGCTCATACCTTCTCTCCAGAGGCCTTGGCGGTGAACTGAGGCTTCTCACCGATCTTGTAGGTTTCAAGAATTTCGTAGGTCACGGTGTCGCGGGTCGCGTTGAAGTACTGGCGGCAACCGGCAGCGTGAATCCACAGTTCGTGGTGCAGGCCACGGGGGTTGTCGCGGAAGAACATGTAGTCGCCCCACTCTTCATCGGTGCAGGCATTCGGGTCCAGCGGGCGCGGGATGTGCGCTTGGCCGGACGCGTGGAATTCCTCTTCGGAGCGCAGTTCGCCACAGTGAGGACAGAAGATATGCAACATAGGGAATTTCTCCTGTTAGTGGGCGACGGCCGCAGCGCCGTGTTCGTCGATCAACGCACCGTTGTGGAAACGGTCGATGGAAAAAGGCGCCGCCAATGGGTGCATTTCACCCTTCGCGAGGCTGGCGGCAAATACGTTGCCTGAGCCCGGCGTGGCCTTGAAGCCACCGGTGCCCCAACCGCAGTTGAAGAACATGTTCGGCACCGGGGTCTTGGAGATGATCGGGCACGCATCCGGCGTGGTGTCGACGATGCCGCCCCACTGGCGGTTCATGCGCACCCGCGACAGCACCGGGAACATCTCGACGATGGCCTGGATAGTGTGTTCGATCACCGGGTACGAGCCGCGCTGGCCGTAGCCGTTGTAGCCGTCGATACCGGCGCCGATCACCAGGTCGCCCTTGTCGGACTGGCTGATGTAACCGTGCACGGCGTTGGACATGATCACGCTGTCGATAATCGGCTTGATCGGCTCCGACACCAACGCTTGCAGCGGGTGGGATTCGATCGGCAGGCGGAAGCCCGCCAGCGAGGCCATGTGCCCGGAGTTACCGGCGGTCACCACGCCGACGCGCTTGGCGCCGATAAAGCCCTTGTTGGTTTCCACACCGATGCACACGCCGTTTTCCTTGCGGAAGCCGATCACTTCGGTCTGCTGGATCAGGTCCACGCCGAGTGCGTCGGCGGCGCGGGCGAAGCCCCAGGCCACGGCATCGTGACGGGCCACGCCGCCGCGACGTTGCACGGTGGCACCGAGTACCGGGTAGCGGGTGTTTTTCGAGCAATCCAGGTACGGAATCTCGTCGGCTACTTGCTTGGCATTCAGCAGCTCGCCATCCACGCCATTCAGGCGGTTGGCGCTGACACGACGCTCGGAATCACGGATGTCCTGCAGGGTGTGGCACAGGTTGTAGACGCCACGCTGGGAGAACATCACGTTGTAGTTCAGGTCCTGGGACAGGCCTTCCCATAGTTTCATCGCGTGTTCGTACAGGTGCGCCGACTCGTCCCACAGGTAGTTGGAACGCACGATAGTGGTGTTGCGCGCGGTGTTACCGCCGCCCAGCCAGCCTTTCTCGACCACGGCCACGTTGGTGATGCCGTGCTCTTTCGCCAGGTAGTAGGCCGTCGCCAGACCATGCCCGCCGCCGCCGACGATGACCACGTCGTAGACCTTCTTGGGGGTCGGCGTGCGCCACATCTTCTGCCAGTTTTCGTGGTGGCTGAGGGAGTGCTTGAAGAGGCCGAAGCCCGAATAGCGTTGCATAGTCATTACTCCAAAACCGCGCTCAGCGATAAACCGGGAAATCAGCGCACAGGGCAGACACGTGCTTGGCCACGTTGGCCTCGACGTCGGCGTCGCCGAGGTTGTCGAGGATGTCGCAGATCCAACCGGCCAGCTCGATGCACTGCGGCACCTTGAAACCACGCGTGGTCACCGCCGGGGTGCCGATGCGCAGGCCCGAGGTCACGAACGGCGACTGCGGGTCGTTCGGCACGGCGTTCTTGTTGACGGTGATGTGGGCGCGACCGAGGGCGGCATCCGCCTCTTTGCCGGTGAGGCCCTGACGGATCAGGCTGACCAGAAACAGGTGGTTATCGGTGCCGCCGGACACTACATCGTAGCCGCGTTTGATAAACACGCTGGCCATGGCCTGGGCGTTATCGATCACTTGCTGCTGGTACGCCTTAAAGCCAGGCTCCAGCGCTTCCTTGAAGCACACCGCCTTGCCGGCGATCACATGCATCAGCGGGCCGCCCTGGGCGCCGGGGAAGACGGCGGCGTTGAGTTTCTTTTCAATTTCTTCGTTGGCCTTGGCCAGGATCAGACCGCCACGGGGACCGCGCAGGGTCTTGTGGGTGGTGGTGGTGACCACATCGGCGTACGGCAGCGGGTTCGGGTACAGACCGGCGGCGACCAGGCCGGCGACGTGGGCCATGTCGACGAACAGCAGCGCGCCTACTTTGTCAGCGATAGCGCGGAAGCGTGGGAAATCCAGGGTCTTGGAGTAGGCGGAGAAACCGGCCACGACCATTTTCGGCTTGTGCTCCACCGCCAGGCGCTCGACTTCGTCGTAGTCGATCAGGCCGGTGTCGGTGTTGATGCCGTACTGCACCGCGTTGTACAGCTTGCCCGAGGACGACACCTTGGCGCCGTGGGTCAAGTGACCGCCGTGGGCCAGGCTCATGCCCAGGATGGTGTCGCCCGCATTGATCAGCGCCAGGTACACGGCGCTGTTGGCGGACGAACCGGAGTGTGGCTGCACGTTGGCGTAATCGGCGCCGAACAGCTGCTTGGCGCGTTCGATGGCCAGGGCTTCGACCTTGTCCACGTGCTCGCAGCCACCGTAGTAGCGCTTGCCCGGGTAGCCTTCGGCGTATTTGTTGGTGAGGCCGCTGCCCTGGGCTTCCATCACACGCTTGCTGGTGTAGTTCTCCGACGCGATCAGCTCGATATGATCTTCCTGGCGCTGCTCCTCGGCGTTCATGGCCGCCAGCAGTGCGTCGTCATATCCCTGGATCTGGTCTTGTTTGCTGAACATCGCGTCTCTCCCAGCCTTTCGTATTGTTGAGGCCCGTGCAGGGCCCTTTGATGCGATGGTAGGGCTGGCGCAGACAGGCCAAATGCCTGCGCACGCCACGCAAAGGTGCGTTTACGACATTGCCGGAACAACACGAAACAAATGTGGGAGAGGGCTTGCTCCCGACAGTGGTGGGTCAGGCGATGATGTGGCGCAGAAGCAGCAGCAGGAGGAAGTGCAGCGGATAAAGGGCGTAGGCCCAGCGGCGCATTGCTGGCGGTGAGGTGCGATGGGCATGTCGCAATAAGACCAGGCCCGCCAATGGCGCAATCAGGCAGGTCGCCAACCCCAACAGCGCCACCGGCGTACCGCTATTGAGCAGGATCTGCCATTGGTTAGCGGCCACGCAGACACATCCTGGCAACACACTGAAATACCAAGGCCGGCGAAACACCAGCAACATCGCCAGTGGCAGCAACACACCAAAGAAACCGAACATTAAGTGCGACGAAAATACCGCCGCTATCGTGACGGCGATCAACGCCAATCCTCGATCAAAAAACGCCTTCTGCTGCCATCCTCGGGCAACCAGCAGCCCCAACGCCAGGGTGGGCAGCACGTTCAACGTATCGGCGTCCTCGATAAACAGCCGATACGGCACTTCGCTGATCACGCTGAACAGCAGCAGCCAGCCCAGATAGCGCCACTGGCCGGTCACCGGTGCGTTGCGGGCCCGGTGCAGGTTCGCCGCAATCGCCAGGCAAAACCACGGAAACGCCAGGCGCCCCGGCACATACAGGCCATCGAGGCTCAGACCGACATAACGTAGGTGGTCCAGCACCATGCTCAGCAGCGCCAGCCACTTGAGCAAATCCAAAGCGCCATCACGGACGCGTCCGACAGGCATCGTTTCAGAACCGTGCATAATTCCCCAGTGACTTTGCATTTACAGTGCGTGCGCAGCGTCAACAATCTTGGTTACAGTGCGCACCAACATCGACCACAGGAATGGGCCATGACCGACAAGAGCCAACAATTCGCCAGTGACAACTATTCGGGCATTTGCCCCGAAGCCTGGGCCGCCATGGAACAAGCCAACCAGGGTCATCAACGTGCCTACGGTGATGATGAATGGACCCACCGCGCCGCCGACGGTTTCCGCAACCTGTTCGAAACCGACTGCGAAGTGTTCTTCGCCTTCAACGGTACGGCCGCCAACTCCCTGGCGCTGTCCTCCTTGTGCCAGAGCTACCATAGCGTGATTTGCTCGGAAACCGCCCACGTCGAAACCGACGAATGCGGCGCGCCGGAGTTTTTCTCCAACGGCTCCAAGCTGCTCACCGCCCGCACCGAAAACGGCAAGCTGACCCCGGAATCGATCCGCGAGATCGCCCTCAAGCGCCAGGACATCCACTACCCCAAACCCCGCGTAGTGACCCTGACCCAAGCCACCGAAGTCGGCAGCGTCTACACCCCGGAAGAAATCCGCGCCATCAGTGCTACCTGCAAGGAACTGGGGCTGAACCTGCACATGGACGGCGCACGCTTTTCCAACGCCTGTGCGTTCCTCGGCTGCTCACCCGCCGACCTGACCTGGAAAGCCGGAGTGGACGTGTTGTGCTTTGGCGGCACCAAGAACGGCATGGCCGTGGGTGAAGCCATCCTGTTCTTCAACCACAAACTGGCGGAAGACTTCGACTACCGCTGCAAACAGGCCGGCCAACTGGCCTCGAAAATGCGCTTCCTGTCCGCCCCTTGGGTGGGACTGCTGGAAAACGACGCCTGGCTCAAACATGCGCGCCACGCCAACCACTGCGCGCAATTGCTCAGTAGCCTGGTAGCGGATATTCCCGGTGTGGAGCTGATGTTCCCGGTGCAGGCCAACGGCGTGTTCCTGCAACTCTCGGAACCAGCGATTGCCGCGCTGACGGCCAAGGGCTGGCGCTTTTATACCTTCATCGGCAAAGGCGGGGCGCGGTTCATGTGCGCGTGGGATACCGACGAAGAGCGCGTACGAGAATTGGCGGCGGATATTCGGACAGTGATGGGCGCCTGACCGCAGCAGATGCTGGCGCAATGCCGAGTCTGTCAATTGATATTTCTGACAGCTGCGCACTGGCTTTTCATTGGCTAGCCTCTTGGAACCCGAAAGGAAAACGTCGCTGCAGAGACGCCCTTTCGGGCTAACTGCCTGCCGACCATTCGGCTGGAAACGGAAATCCAGAAGAGAGCCAAACCCATGGAATATCAAAGCAACGGCAACACCCTGCAAGGCGACGGCACCGTCAACACCACCGTGATTGATTGGGATGAGTTCAGGAAGTACGCAAAAGTCGGCGACACTATCCGAGAGTCATCGCGGACGCTGCGGATCTACGACAAAGTCTATGAACTGACAGCATCAGGCCAGCACTTTGTGGTCCACATCTACGCCCAGTAACCGTTAACCCCCACGTCGGAGATTCATGACCTCCGACGTCCCCTTGATCGTTCCCACGCTCGCGTGGGAACGAGCTGAGTGGATCAGAACTCGATGCGCACATCCCCCTTCGGCACGCTGCAGCACGACAGGATGTAACCCTCAGCTTCGTCTTCCTCGGTGATCCCGCCGTTGTGGTCCATCTCCACCTCACCGCCCAGCTTCATCACCTTGCACGTCCCGCAAATCCCCATGCCGCAGGCCTTTGGAATCAACAGCCCAAGCTTGGCCGCCGCCGCGTGGACGGTCTCGCCAGGGGCGACGCGAATGCTCTTGCCCGAGGCGATGAACTCCACTTGATGCAGATCCGCCAGATCGATTTCCGGGGCATCCGCCGCTTGCTCGGCCTGCTCCACCGCGTCGGCGCGGGCTTCCGGCGGCGTGGCGCCGAAGGATTCCTCGTGGTAGCGCACCATGTCGAAACCGGCGACTTCCAACAGGCGTTTCACCGCATTCATGTAGGGCGTCGGGCCGCAGCAGAACACTTCGCGCTCAAGGAAGTCGGGCACCATCAGTTCGAGCATCTTGTGGTTCAGGTAACCGCGATAACCGGCCCAGGGCTCGCCCAGGCCGTGTTTTTCGCAGATCAGGTGCAGGCTGAAGTTGTCGATCCGCGACGCCATATGCTCCAGCTCGCGGTGGTAGATGATGTCTTTGGGCGAACGGGCACTGTGGATAAACGTCATGTCGACGTTGGCGTTGGTGTCGTAGAACCAGCGGGCCATGGACATCACCGGCGTGATCCCCACGCCGCCACTGAGGTACAGCACTTTCGGGCTGGGGAAGTCGATGGCATTGAACAGCCCGACCGGCCCGTGCACCGCCAATTCCTGGCCTTCATGCAGGGTGTCGTGCAGCCAGTTGGACACCTTGCCGCCCGGCACGCGCTTGATGGTCACCGAGAAGCTGTAGGGCACCGACGGCGAACTGGAAATAGTGTACGAGCGCATGATCGGCTGGCCCTCGATTTCCAGCTCCAGGGTGACGAACTGCCCCGGCTTGAAAAAGAACAGGATCGGCTGGTCAGCCATAAAGCAGAAGGTGCGCACATCCCAGGTTTCCTGGATGACTTTGACGCAACGGACGATGTGCCGACCATTGGCCCAGGTCTGGGTGGTTACCGGATTCAGGAAATTATTGGACATGTTGTTCTCCACCGCCGACGTCGGCCTTATGGTGGCGATTCTGCGTAACGCGGGAACCGCCCATTTACCTATCTGCGACATTCACATACTTATCGCGACCAGCCCCCATACCACGGGGGTTGCGCGTCGGGAACAGAGTGGGCCATGTCGCTCATGGATAAGGTTCGGCGCATCAGCAGCCCCACACTCGCTCCCAACAACGACGCTTTCTTTACGCCTTGCTGCAAACCTGATCAGCCACTATTCGTCGGCCACACAGAATGGCCTTGAGGACACACACGATGGACGTCACCGCAACCTTAAGCTTGGGCGATCCGCTGGAACCCGCACGCAAGGCCACCGCGCAAATGCTGCAAGAGCGCGAGCGCACCTTTTCGCTGCCGCAGCCGTTCTACTCTGATGAGCGGTTGTTTGATATCGACATGCAGGAGATCTTCCAGAAAGAGTGGTTGATCGCCGGCATGACCTGCGAGATCCCCACCAAGGGCAACTACCTGACCCTGCAAGTGGGCAAGAACCCGATCATCGTGATCCGTGGCGCCGAAGGCGTGGTGCATGCGTTCCATAACGTGTGCCGCCACCGTGGCTCGCGCCTGTGCACCAGCGACAAGGGCAAGGTTGCCAAGCTGGTGTGCCACTACCACCAATGGACCTACGAGCTGGACGGGCGCCTGCTGTTCGCCGGCACCGAGATGGGCGCCGATTTCGACATGAAGCAATATGGCCTCAAGCCGGTGAATGTGAAGACCGCCGGCGGCTACATCTTCATCAGCCTGGCCGAGAACCCGCCGGCCATCGATGACTTCCTGTCGACGCTGAACCACTACATGGAACCCTACGACATGGAAAACACCAAGGTGGCGGTGCAAACCACCTTGATGGAAAAGGCCAACTGGAAGCTGGTGCTGGAAAACAACCGCGAGTGCTACCACTGCAACGCGTCGCACCCCGAGCTGTTGAAAACCCTGCTGGAATGGGACGACGTCACCGACCCGCGCGCCGATCAGGCCTTTAAAGACCACGTGGCAGCCTCCGCCGCCGCTTGGGATGCCGAGAAGATCCCTTACGCCCACGCCAGCTTCGGCCTGCGCAACCGTATCGTGCGCATGCCGCTGCTCAAGGGCACCGTGTCGATGACCCTGGACGGCAAGCAGGGCTGTGCCAAGCTGATGGGCCGTATCAAGAACCCCGACCTCGGCTCGATGCGCATCCTGCACCTGCCGCACTCCTGGAACCACTGCATGGGCGACCACATCATCGTGTTCACGGTGTGGCCGATCAGCGCCCAGGAAACCATGGTGACCACCAAGTGGCTGGTGCACAAGGACGCTGTGGAAGGCGTGGACTACGACGTGGAGCGCATGCGCCAGGTGTGGGACGCCACCAACGACCAGGACCGTCGCCTGGCCGAAGAGAACCAGCGCGGGATCAACTCCACCGCCTACCAGCCCGGCCCGTACTCCAAGACCTATGAGTTCGGCGTGGTGAACTTCGTGGACTGGTACAGCGAGCGCATGTTGAACAACCTCGGCGCAGCGCCGGCGCCTTACCTGAAAGGCGTGGCTGCACACGAATAACCGATACCCACAGCTCAAAACTGTGGGAGGGGGCTTACCCCCTCCCACACTTGAATCTCACACTGCTTAATATTTGATCAACTCTCTCGCAGACCACTGCCAGCCTGCCCTCCAGCCTTTACCCAACAACTTATCCACAAAGCCACCCACAGCAATTGTGGGCAACTGCGCTATCCCATCAAAATTAATTGAAGAAAATCCGTGACTTATTCAACTTGACGGCTCCAGCGGCACATTGATCATTTATTGATCAAAACCCTAAAAGCCACGTAGAACGTGACCTGTAGCGGTACGCAAACACCTTATCCACAGAACCGCCAACAGACTTTGGGGGCAACTTCGGCAGCGCTGTGGAAAACCGCGTCAAACCTTCATATACCAAGGGTTTCAGCTATATTCCTGGGGTTTAACGGCAATTTGATCAATAAACAACCAGACGACGGAAAGCCTCTATTCATAAGGCCTGTAGCGGATAGCAAACATCTTATCCACAGAAGCGCCAACAGACTTTGGGGGCAAGTCCGAACACCACTTCAACCTTATCCACACAAAAAAGCACCTAAAAACCGTGACTTAGCTTGGTTGTTTTTCGTACAACGGCTTGCAGGCGTTGATTTACGGGGGTTGTGGAGACCCACGAACATCTTATCCACAGCTACGCTCACAGCGTTTGTGGGTAAACCCATAACCTGTACAAAAAACACCCAGCATCTACACTCACTCTTGCAGTCAATTCCATGGCCTGGGTTAACGCGGAAGTCCTTGGCAGCCTGATCGGGAGGGAGAACGGTGATGTGGCAGGGCAAGCCCAGCCATCACTGCGCCAAAGGTTTTACGCTGATTGAATTACTACTGACGCTGGCCCTGCTGGCCACGCTTGCGACAGTGGCTTATCCGCTGACAGCATTGATGGGTAAACGTGATCGAGAACTGGACCTGCAACGCTCGCTGCGGGAAATCCGGCGTGCGATCGATGCCTACAAAGACGCCAGTGACGATGGCCGCATTGAAAAGAGCATCACCGACAGCGGTTATCCACCTTCCCTGCAGGTATTGGTCGAAGGCGTAACGGACAAAACCCATCTGCAAGGCAACAAACTCTATTTCCTGCGACGTATTCCCCGGGACCCATTCTGCGAATGTCCCGAGCTGGCGGCTGACAAAACCTGGCAATTGCGCAGTTACAAGAGCAGCGCCGACAACCCACAAGAGGGAGAAGATGTATTCGACGTTTCATCCCGAAGCACCCGGGAGAGCTTGAATGGAACGTCATACAGCCAATGGTGATCGAGGGTTTACCCTGATTGAGTTGCTGGTGGTCATGGCAATCATCGCCACCCTCATGACCCTGGTCACCCCGCAGTACTTCCGCCAGCACACCAAGGCCCAGGAAACCGTGCTGCGCCACAACCTGTCTTCCATTCGCCAGGCCCTTGACCAATACCGCGAGGACCACGGCGCCAATCCCGAGTCACTGCAAGCCCTGGTGGACCGTCGCTACCTGCGCGAGATCCCCATGGACCCGCTGACCGGCAGGCGTGACACCTGGCAACTGCAACCTTCGGACGAACAAGGCCTGGGCGATGTACGCAGCGGTGCCTCCGGAACCGACACGAACGGGAACGCCTATGCCGACTGGTAAGCACAGCCAGCAGGGCTCGGTGTTCATGGGCATGTTGGTGACAGTGGCGGTGGTGGCCGTGATGCTGATGGAAGTCGGCACCCTGTGGTCCAGCGTGCTGCAGCGCGAACGCGAGCTGGAACTGCTGGCGCGGGGCAATGAGATTCGCCGGGCAATCGGCCTGTACTACGCCGCCGGCAATACCTTTCCCAAGTCACTCGAAGATTTGGTCCTCGACCGTCGCCAACCCACCATCAAGCGTTACCTGCGCCGGATCTACAGCGACCCGCTGACCGGCACCACCGATTGGGGCGTCGTGCCAGGACCGGGCGAAACCGTCATGGGCGTGTTCAGCCAGGCCAAGGGTACGCCGTTCAAGCAAGGCAACTTTGCGGTTATCAATCAGAGTTTTACAGGGCAAGGCAGTTATCAAGGGTGGGTGTTTCTGTATGGCTCTGTACAGAGTAACCCTGCAACCCGCGTCACTCCTCTGGGAGATCAGCTGACTCAATGATTTCAACGATATGAACACACTGATCGTTCCAGCAGTTCGGAACTTGTTTATCTGGATTGAAGGTGGACTTGAGCATGAATCACTTAAAGAGATATATGAGCGTTTTATTCAAGTGCGTGCTAGCAGGGGTGTTATTGGCACCCGCCGCGGGATGGGGGCATGGAGCTGTCGAAACACCCCCATCCCGCGCGATGAACTGTTACGCAACAGGAGGGCAGTGGGGCTCTGCCAATGGCTCTTCTATTAGAGATGAAGGCTGTCGGGAGGCTTTTACAAAAACCTTCAGTTCACCTAGTGAATGGGCTACTGCCGCCGATCAATGGCATGAGGTTGCGAAGATTCCTCACATCAATCATCCGACCATGGATCAGATCAAGGCCACTATCCCGGACGGCCACATATGCGCAGCAAATGATCCTAAAAAGGCCAGTCTGGATTACCCCACTCCGTTATGGACCAAGACAGATATCGTCCCAGGTCAATCACTGACGATTCGCCTTGTTGGCACGATTCTTCATGTGCCCAGCACGTTTTATGCGTTTGTAACCAGGCCGGGTTTTAACAGTGCAACTGACGTATTGAAGTGGAGCGATTTGATCGCCTTGGGGGCATCCGAAAGACTCGAAAAAGCCTACACCAATTGGAACCCTCTCCCCTTGCTCAAGGGGCTTTCAGGCTTTTACCTCATAAATCGCCCCATCCCCAGCAACGCATCAGGTAATGGGTTAGTGGTAGGGGTATGGGTCAGGGATGATCCGAACGGCGAGTTCTTCATTTCTTGTTCAGATGTGAGGTTCCAAGCGGGCGGTGTTCCAGACCCTCTGACGAACATTGGCCCGTACATTGGTCCTGATATGCAATCGCTCAACGTCGGCGACGACGTACACTTCCGGATCTTTGGGGCCGATGTCAAAGGAACAGAATTGGTCGATATTACCCATAAAATCCGAACCGATAATTTGGCTCCAGGCAAATGGGGACAAGAGATAGCCAACCAAGTCCCACCGGCCATTGCCAGAATCGGCGTGAAGACCAATGGTACGGTTACGTTCGACTCGGCGAACCCATTGGCCAACTCAACCTATTCCACCCACCCGGATTACAAACAAGTGATGTCGATCATCGCCGGCGGCGGTGAAACCCCTATCGATCAACGCCCACCGGTAGCGGTCATCAAACCCCATGCAAACGTTAAATCAGGTGAGCGTTTCACCATGGATGGCACCGGCTCTACGGTATACAACCCAGGTGCTGCCGGATGGATGTGGACCAACAACTTCCAGGGCGGCAGCTTCCACGAGTCGACAGCCACGTTCACTGCTCCCTCGGTAAATCAGGACACGGAACTCAAGATTGCACTACGGGTGTATGACAATAAGAACAAAAAAAGTACAGCAGCGCCCCCCGTCATCGTTATCGTTAAACCAGCAGGTGGTGGCGAAGAGTACCCGGCCTACAAAGAAGGCACTGCGTACAAGGCCGGCGACATCGTGACCAACAACGGCAAAAACTATAAATGCAAACCTCTGCCCTTCACCCCATGGTGTGCAGGCGCCGCCTGGGCGTATGCCCCCGGCACGGGCACAGCGTGGGACCAGGCCTGGGACGAAGTTCGATGACCCGCTCGAACGCATATTCAGTTACTGGATAAGCATAAGAGCCAAACGTTATAGGGCGCCTCACGGCGCCTTATATCGAGCAACGCTACAGTTGAAGATGTACTTGAATTGAAAAGGTTCTAACGCAGTCCTACCGGCGGTGCCCGCTTCACAGCGGGCCGGGAGAGTTATACACAACCGCCGTACCTTGGCACTCCCAACAGGGTATTTCCATGCGTATTCACTCATTTATCCACAGCCCCCAGCGTGCCTTCACCTTGCTGGAACTGCTGGTCGTCCTGCTGATCATCGCCCTGCTCGCCGGCTACGTCGGCCCGAAGATGTTCGACCGCCTGGAACTGGCCAAGGTACAAACCGCCCAGGGCCAGATGAAAGCCCTTGCCGATGCCTTGAACCAGTACCGCCTGGACAACGGCAACTACCCCGACGAAACCCTCGGCCTCGACGCCCTCACCACCCGGCCCGCCACCGCCAGCCATTGGCAGGGCCCCTATGTGAAGACGTTGCCGCCAGACCCTTGGGGTAACCCGTATCTCTACAAGAACCCCGGCACACCACCCAACGATGCGGAGATCATCTGCCTGGGCCGCGACGGCAAGGCCGGCGGGGTGAATACCTACGCCGACATTGTGTACGGCCTGTGACATGCACACGCTGCGGCGGGTCCTGATACTGCTGTGCCTCACGGGTACCGCACAGGCCAACTGCTGGCAACTGGCAGCCAGCCGCTACCACGTCGACCCGCTGTTGCTGTACGCCATCGCCAAGGTCGAATCCGGCCTCAACCCCAGCGCACGCAACCTCAACAGCGATGGCAGCCAGGATATCGGCCTGATGCAAATCAACAGCCGCCACTTGCCCGCACTGGCCCGGTTCGGCATCACCGAGCAGCACTTGATCACCCAGCCCTGCACCAGCGTCATGGTGGGTGCGTGGATTCTTGCCGGGTTTATTCGCGAGCAGGGTTATGACTGGCAGGCCGTGGGCGCCTATAACGCCGGGGCCAAGCCGGACCGGGAAGCACGGCGTTCACGCTACGCCCTGGCAGTGTGGCGTTACTACGCAGTGTTGTTGCAACAGCGCCAACAACGGGCGGGGCAAATGCCATGATCGACGTTGACGTGCGCATCATCCGTGACGGCCATTTGCAGACCCTGCGCCTGCAAGCCGTTGACGTCGCCCAGGCGCGCCAGCAACTGCAGGCCGACGGCGCCCAGGTCATCTCGCTGAAAGCCCGCCGCCCACTCAAATTGCCCAGCCGTCGCAGTACGTTCGCCCTGGGCCTGTTTATCCAGGAGCTGGTAGTCCTGCTCGATGCCGGCCTGGTGCTGGTGGAAGCCGTGGAGACCCTGCGCGACAAGGCGCCCGCCGGCATCAACCGGCAGGTCATGAGCGAGCTGCTCGCCTCGATGTATGAGGGCAACTCGCTGTCCAGGGCAATGCAGCTCAAGCCGCAGACCTTCCCGCCGCTGTTGATTGCCACGGTGGCGTCCTCGGAACACAGCGGCCAATTGGCCGTGGCCCTGCGCCGTTACCATCATTTTGAAGCCCACCTGGCAACCGTGAAGAAGCGTGTCAGCGGCGCCCTGATGTACCCCTTGGTGGTACTCAGCGTGGGCGCATTGATCCTGCTGTTCCTGCTGTTCTTCGTGATCCCGCGCTTTGCCTCGGTGTTCGACGCCGTGGCCGACCTGCCGGCCACCGCACGCTTTATGGTGTGGTGGGGGGCACTGGTGGACGCGCGTGGAATGGAGTTGCTGCTTGGCCTGGTGCTGGCGATTGCCGCGCTGGTGCTGTTGTTGCGCAGCGCCGGGTTCAAGCGCCGCGTCGCCCAGCTGTTCTGGAAGATCCCCAGCCTGGGCGCCCAACGCACGCTGTTTATCCTCGCGCGCTTTTATCGCACCGCCGGCATGTTGCTGATGGGCGGCATGCCGGTGGTCACTGCGGTGGAGCTGTCCGGTGCGTTGCTGCCCGTGGAAAGCCAGGCGGACCTGCGCCAGGCCATGACCGACATCCAGGCCGGCCAGCCACTGTCCACTGCCCTCGCCCGCCATCGATTGACCACCGCCGTCGCCGAACGCCTGCTACGCGTGGGCGAACAAAGCGGCGAGCTGGCGGCGATGTGCGAGCGCATCGCGCAGTTCCACGATGAAGCGCTGGAGCGTGCCATCGAGCTGTTCAGCAAGGTCTTCGAGCCCTTGTTGATGCTGGTAGTGGGCGGGCTGATCGGCCTGATCGTATTCATGTTGTACATGCCGATTTTCGAACTGGCAGGCGCCATCCAGGGGTAGTGCGATGAGCGAACAGACACGGCAATGGCAGGCCCTTGCAGAGCAACGCGGGCTGAGCTTGTCCAATTACCTGCTGGAGGTGCTGGAGAAGGCGCCCGACCAATTAAGCACGATCGCCCAGCCCCTGGGCCTGCTTGCCATCGCCCCGGAAAACCTCAGTGAACACTGGCGCTTCGACCTGCTGGCACTGCCCCAGGCGCTGATCCATAACGTGCTGCCGGTGGATAACCACGGCCAGCCGTGCCTGGTACTGGGAGACCCTTTCACCCTGGCCAGCCGGCACTGGCTGCAATCCTCGAAAACCTTGCGTCAACTGCCCCTGGCCATGAGCCTGCCCGGCGCGGTCAAGGCCCAGTTGAGCCTGGCCGAAGCCAGCCAACGGGTGATGCAACCTTTCGGCGAGGACGACGAGAATGCCCGCGTCGGCCAGGCCGCCCAGGAAATTTCCCTGAGCAGCATCGCCCGCGACGACAACCCGGTGGTGCGCCTGGTCAACTCCATGCTGTTCGACGCCCTGCAAAGCCGTGCCAGCGACGTCCATGTGGAAACCACCCCCCAGGGCCTGGTGATCAAGTACCGCATCGACGGCGTGTTGCAGCAGATGGGCCAGGCCAGCGGCATGGACATGGCTGAGCAGGCACTGTCGCGGATCAAGGTGTTGTCGGAGCTGGATATCGGCGAGCGGCGGGTGCCCCAGGACGGGCGTTTCAAGATGAAGATCCAGGGTCGCGAAGTGGACTTTCGCGTGTCGATCATGCCCAGCATCCACGGTGAAGATGCGGTGCTGCGGATTCTCGACAAGTCCCAGCGCGGTGAGTCCCTGAACCTGGAAACTCTGGGGTTGAACGCCGAGACCATCGCGCGCATCCGTGTATTGGCCGGCGAACCCTATGGAATGTTGCTGGTGACCGGCCCCACCGGCAGCGGCAAATCCACCACGCTGTATGCCGCCCTGTCGGAGACCAATACCGGCGAGAAAAAGATCATCACCATCGAAGACCCGGTGGAATACGAACTGCCCGGGGTCCTGCAAATCCCGGTGAACGACAAGAAGGGCCTGACCTTCGCCCGTGGCCTGCGCTCGATCCTGCGCCACGACCCGGACACCATCCTGGTGGGGGAAATACGCGACGGTGAAACGGCCGGCATTGCGGTGCAAGCGGCGTTGACCGGGCACCTGGTGCTGTCGTCGGTACACGCCAACAGCGCGTTCAGTGTGCTGGAGCGCTTTACCTACATGGACGTGGACCCGGCCAGCTTTGTCGAAGCCCTTAACGGCGTGGTCGCCCAGCGCCTGGTGCGGCGCATCTGCCCGGATTGCGGTACGGATGCCGACCCCGACCCTGACATCACCCACCTCGCCCAACTCGCCGAGGCTCAACTCCAACAGGGTCACTACCGCGTGGGCAAAGGCTGCGAGGCCTGCCGTCACACCGGCTATCGCGGCCGACTCGCCCTGGCCGAAGTGCTGACACTGACCGACAGCATCAAGGAGGGCCTGCTCAACCGCAGTTCGGCCGCCACCCTGCGCGAACTGGCCCGTGAAGCCGGCCACGTGTTTATCCGCGACATCGCCCTGGCCCACGCCGCCCAGGGCGACACCACGCTCAAGGAGATCCACCGTGTCATTTCCCTTTATTGAGCATGTGGTGTGGCTGCACAGCGACGGCGCCGAATGGGCCGCACGACCGCGCTGGCGCGGTTCGGCAGTATGGCGTGCGCAACAGGCTGGCGAGCCATTGGCCGCCTGTGCCGAACTGCTGGAACAGGCGCCGCGCGGCCGCGTCGGGTTTCTGGACCGGGCCACGGTGCTGCTGGGCTTCCCCCATGTGCACTACCTGATGCTGGCGTGGCAAACCGGCGTGTACAGCCAGGCCGACTGGCAAGGCTTGGCCGAAGTGACCTTCAACCAACAGGCCGGCATCGACCCCGGACAGTGGCAAGTGCAAGTCGCCAACAGCACCTTTGGAGATGAACGCCTGGCGGTCGCAACGCCACGGAATTTGCTGCAAGACCTGCGGGAGTTGTTCAAGCAACAGCACCTGCCGCTGGTGACATGCGCGCCATTGTTGACGGCCGTGGCCCAACGGTACTGGCAGCAATTGCCTGACGATTGCGTGCTGGCGGTACCTGAGGCGCGAGGTCTCAGTTGCCTTTACCGGCAACAGGGTGTGGCTCAACAAGTCTGCGTGCTGCAAACCCCACCCGGCAGCCCCTTGAGCGACAACCTGTTCACCGCCGACCTGCTGGCGCAACGGCACGCGGCGGCCACATGGGTCGTCGCCAATCACCCCACTGAACATTGGCTGGGGCCACTGCATCCCTGGCTGGGGGAGCCGCTGGCATGATCGCTCAGCTGAAATCACAACTCGCCGGTGCCTGGCGACAGCGGCAGGCGCCGGACGTCGACTTCCTGCACCCCAACGCCGTCTATCGGCCGCTGGTGAGTGTGTTGTGGCTGGTAGCCGCCGGGCTTGTCTTCGTGACCTGGCAACACTGGCAGCGCATGGAGCATCAGCAACGACAGACCGACGCACTGGAGCAGCGCTTTATCGAATTGACACGCCGCCAGGAGCAACTGATCCAGGCCGCCATTCGCTTGTCACCCCAGCAGAAACAACAACTGGCCGCCTTTTCCCGACAGCAGGACACGCCCTTCGCGCTGATGGACGCCGTGGCCCGGGCCTGGTCCGCGGAAGTCGCGCTGACGCGCGTGGAGGTCGACACCCAGGCCCGGCTGATTCACTTGGAGTTGGAAGCCAAGGTGCTGGGCGATGCCTTTCGCTTTGTCGAACGGCTCAAGGCCCAGCCAGGGGTGCACGTGAACCTGCAACAAAGCGCACGCAAGGCCAATGACCCGCAACACCCGGTGCAGGTCAAACTTGCGGTTGGTGCAGGGTAGTCGCCCATGGACGCACTGACTCGCCACCTCCCGCGCGTGCGCTGGCACTTGATGCAATGGCAGCAGCGCCTGGGCTTTTGGGGGCTGCTGGCGCTGGGGCTGATGGCTGCAACGTTGCTGATCGAAGTCACAGTGATTCATCCGGCAGGCATTGCCGACAGCCTGCGGCGCCAGGAACTGGAGGCCGGTATCGCCGAGCAGCCCCAGGATGTGCAGGTGACCGAACCGGCCGTGGTCGAACGCCTGCCCAGTGCACAGGACTTCGCCCCACGCCTGGAAAAGCTGCTGGACGTTCTCACCCGGCGCGGCTTTATCATCGAACAGACCACCCTGGCCTACTCCGCGCCCGGCGACACCGGGCTGCAACGGCTGGACGTGGACATTCCCCTCGTCGGCCCCTACGCCTTGCTGCGCGATGCCCTGGTCGACGTCGCCAATGAGCCGGCCGTGCGCATCGAACGCCTGGCCCTGGAGCGCAAGGAAATCACCAGCGGCATGTTGAACATCAGCCTCAAGGTGAGTGTGCTGGGGGTGGTGGAATGACGCTGCCGCTGTATCTGCGCGTGCTGTTGCTGCTGACCTTGATCGGCTGCGGCTGGCTGTTCTGGCAGGACACTGCGGACACTCCCACGCCCTCGCCGGTGCCAGTGATCGCCCGCCCTGTACAGGTGCCCTCGGCACCGGTTGCCGCACCTGCACCGGCGGTGGCCGAAGCCATCGACCTGTTCCCCGCCCAGACCTGGACACCTGCACCGCCGCCCATACCGGTCGACACCTCAGCGCCCAAGCCACCGCCCCTGCCTTTCACCGTGAGCGCGCAATGGCGCTACGAGAACCAAGCGAAAATCGTCGTGCTCAGCGGCAATGGCAGCCAGTACACCCTGTGCAACCGTTGCTCGGTACCCGGGCGCATCGTGCCCGGCAGGATGCTCGACGCGCACTACCGGCTGGACAAACTCACCGACACCGCCGTGGTGCTGACCTACATGCCCCTCAAGCATGTCAGCACCTTGCGGCTGGACACTCACTGACCGGCGCAGGACACGATCATGGCCATACGCACGTGGATACCCTTGAGCCTCGCCGTGGCCCTGCTCAGCGCCTGTCAGACCCAGCGGGCGATCAAGGAGAGCGACGAGTTGCGCCAGAAGGGCGACATCATCCGTTCGGTCGAAGTGCTGCAAGCCGAAGCCAGACAGGCCCCCGACGATGTGCAACTGCGCACCGCCAACTTCAGCAAGCTGGAACTGCTGGTGGCCCAATACAGCCGCGAAGCCAGCACCGCGCTCATGCGTGGCGACGATGCCGCTGCCATCCGCGCCCTGGAAACCATCCTCAAATACGACCCCAGCAACCTCGGCGCGCGCCAGGAAATCCAGAGCATCCAGGCGATGAAACAACTGCGCCCGCAACTGGCCCAGGCCTACGAAATGAAGCGTTCCAACCCGGTGGAAGCCCTCAACCTGGTGCGCCGGATCATCGCGCAAAAGCCCAACTACCGAGAGGCCCTGGACTTTCGCAATGCCCTGACCCGTGAACTGGTGAGCGCCGATTACCTCAGTGCCGACCTCTCCGAGGCCATGCGCAAACCCCTGAGCCTGGAGTTCAGCGCCCAAAGCCTGACCACGATTTTCGAGACCATTGCGCGCCTGTCGGGGGTCAACTTCGTCATCGACAAGGACGTCAATCCCAGTGCCTCGGCGAGCATGACCGCGAGCCGAACCACCGCCGAAGATGCGCTGAACCTGCTGCTGACCACCCAGGGACTGGACAAGAAGGTCCTCAACGCCAACACCCTCCTGGTTTATCCCCGCCGCCCGGACAAGGAACGGGAATACCGCGAGTTGGCCGTGCGCACCTTCTACCTCAGCCATGGCGACCCCAAGGTCATCGCCGCCGAGATCAAACAGGTGCTCAAGCCCAAGGAGGTGCTGGTGGACGAACGCCTGAACGCGGTGATCGTGCGCGATGGCCTGGACACCCTGAGCGCCGTGGAAAAACTGGTGGAAGCCATTGATATCGCACAATCGGAAGTGACCATCGACATCCAGGTGCTGGAGGTCAGCCTGACCGACGAGTTGAACCTGGGCATCCAGTACCCGGAGAGCATCGGCCTGTCCGTGGGCAACCTGGCCAACGTGCCTGCCGGGCTGGCAGGCATCCCGCTCAGCGCATTGCGCGGGATCAATGGCGACAACATCCTGCTCGACGCGGGCAGTACCTCGGCGCGGATCAATATGCTGCAACGCAGCGGCAACACCGTGACCCTGGCCAATCCCAGGGTGCGGGTGCGCAACCGCGAAGAAGCCCAGGTGAACATCGGCGATAAGATCCCGGTGGTGACCACCACCACCGCCAACCAGATCACCACCTCGTCGGTGTCCTACCAGGACGTGGGGCTGCAGATCACGGTCAAGCCGAACATCAGCCTGAGCGATGAGGTGAACCTGGAGCTGAACGTGGAAATGAGCCATATCACCAAGCGTATTCCCGGCTCGGAAAACGTACCGGCCACCTTCGAACTCGGCTCACGGGCCACCAAGACCCTGCTGACCGCGCGCAACAATGAAACCCAGATCGTCTCGGGGCTGATCCGCACGGCGGACGTCGACGAGGGCTCGGGTTTGCCGTGGTTGAGCCAGATCCCGTGGATCGGCAAAAAGCTGTTCGGCACCAACCAGAATACCCAGCAGAAAACCGAGATCATCCTGCTGCTGACCCCGAGGATCGAGCGCAACCTGGACCTGCCGATTGCCCAGATCAGCACCTTCCACAGCGGCACCGAGGCGCGCAGTTCGACCCAGGGCATGATCCTGCGCGACACCACCGATAAAATGATCCTCAAGCCGATTGGCGGCGACCCCACGCCGGCGCTGCCACCGCCGATGCAACAGCCGGATGCCACCTGGCAACCCCTGCCGCCACCGCTGCCGGACCTGGTGCCCAAGCCTGCGCCCCAATGAAGATCCAATGTGGGAGGGGGCTTGCCCCCGATTGCAGTGTGTCAGTCTCAGTATCCTTGACTGGTCCACCGCTATCGGGGGCAAGCCCCCTCCCACAATTTGTTTTGCAGTGTTGGTGGGTTAGCGCACGACGCCTTCTTCGATCAGCAACTTGAGGATTGCCTGGGCACCTTCCTCGGCGCTCACACCCTTGAGCACCTGCCCACCGCCGCCACTGGCCTTGGCCGTAGCCGCCTTCATACGGTCGGCGCCGCTCTTGGCCTTGATTACCTTGAGACGCTTGGGCCGGGGCTTGGCCGGTTGCAACAACGCGCTGGCGAATAACTCATCGTCTTCAACCTCGACCTCATGGGCCGCCAGCTCACCGCGCTGTGCCGGGCCGTAGGCACTCTGCCGAGGCTTGGGCGCGGCGTTGTCCACCGTCGCCAGGAATGGCAGGCGCACCTTCAAGCGCCTGCGCTGCCCACGGGGCAAGGCTTGCAGCACATGGGCTACGCCGCCGTCGATAGACTCCACCTCGGCCAGCCCGACAATCAGCGGCCAGCCCAATTGCTCGGCCAACAGGAACGGCAACATGCCCGAGCCTTCACCGGTTTCGGCCTGGCTGCCGGCAAGCACCACCTGGGCACCGGCGTCCCGCAGGTACTCGCCGAGCACCGGCAACGCATCGCTGCCCTCCGATTGTTCCAGCACGTGCAACTGTGACAGGCCCATGCCCAGGTAGCTGCGCAAGGTCGGTTCGGCGATGTTGCCGGCGTGCAGCACCTGCAACTTATCCCCAGCCATCTGCAGACCCAGTTCGACGGCGCGCGCATCCTGTTCGGCGCGGCGTGGCCGGCCGGAGGTGGGGTGGGCGCCGATGGACACCAGGCTGATTACATTCGTGGTCATGGTCATGTCCTCAAGCCGCATCGCGCTTGGCGCCGTTGCGGTAGGCCTCGACCGCAGCGATCAAGGCTTGCAGAATCGCGGCACTTTCGCCGATCACCGACAGGTCGGCACGCTTGATCATGTCGCAGCCCGGGTCGAGGTTGATCGCCACCACCTTGTCGCAGGCGCCAATGCCTTGCAGGTGCTGGATCGCCCCGGAAATCCCCACGGCCACATACACCCGCGCCGTCACCCAGGTACCGCTGGCGCCGACCTGGCGATCACGGGCCATGAACCCATCGTCCACCGCCACCCGCGAGGCGCCTTCGGTGGCCCCCAATGCCGCGGCGGTCTGGTGGAACAGCGCCCAGTCCTTCACGCCGTTGCCGCCAGAGAAAATAAACTCGGCCTCGGCCATGGGAATCGCCGCCGGGTCCACCGCCACCGCGCCGAGGTCTTCGATACGCGGCAGGCTGCGCGCCAGGGTTGTGGATAACTCCACGGGCAGCACTTCATGGCGTGTGTCGCTGACCGGATCGGCGCATTCGGCGGCGGCCAGAATCAGGCGTGGCAGCGGCCGCGCCAAGTCTTCCCGGCCCGCACCGGCGCGGCCGATGCACTCATCGCCCTTGATCTGCCAGACGCGAGTGGCCGGGCGTTCCTTGAGGCTGGCGGCAAAGCGCCGACCCAACTCGCCGCCACCACTGCGGCTGTCGGGCAGCAACCAGTGGCGCGGGTTGAACTGGTTATCCACAGCGCGCAAACCCTGCACGCGTTGCTCCGGTGAATAACCGTCGAATTCGTGGCCGTCGAGCACCAGCAGGCGATCGACACCGGCCGTGGCAAACGCGCTTTCCTTGTGTTCGCCAAACACCACCGCCAGCACCGCGCCGTCGTTGCCGGCGAGTTGCCGCGCCAGGCCGAGCAGGTCGCGGTCGTGGCTGCTCAAGCGGCCGCCGACCATGTCCGGCACTACGTTGATGTAGAACGCAGGCGCAGGCACCTGATGCAGCGGCAACTGCACTTCAATCGCCGCCGTACGCTTGGCCGCACCGCCCTGCTGGGCACCGCTGCGGTCGATGCGCTTGATGCCGTTGGGGCCGATAAAACCGACACCATGCACGTTCTTGCGGATGACGCCGTTAGGCCCCATCCAACTGTGTTGCAGCGGCTGCATCGCCGCATGCAGCGGGTGCAGGCGGTTGCGGGCGATCCATTCGGCCCGTGGGTCGCGGCGGATAATGTCGCTCATCAGTGCACCTCCGCAGGTTCACGCTTGTTGGGAGCTTTGGCCGGTGCGACGTCTTCCAGCAAAGCATCGGCCACCAGCTCGGCGATGTCCTTGATCAACGGGCGCGGTTCAACCACACCTTCGAGCATCGCCGTGCATTGCGGGCAACCCACCGCCACCAGCTCGGCACCGGTCTCGCGGATGTCTTCCATGCGCATATCGGGGATACGTTGCTTGCCGGGAATGTCGGTAATCGGCGCGCCGCCACCGCCGCCGCAGCAGCGGGAACGGAAGCCCGAGCGCTGCATCTCCTTGACCTCGATGCCCAGCGCCCGCAGCACTTGGCGCGGCGCCTCGTATTCGCCGTTGTAGCGGCCCAGGTAGCACGGGTCGTGGTAGGTCACGCTGTTGCCTTTGTGCTGGCCCAGGTTCAGCGCGCCCTCGCCGATCAGCTCGGCCATGAAGGTGCTGTGGTGCTGCACGCGGTAGTTGCCGTTGAAGGCGCCGTACTCGTTTTTCAGCACATGGAAGCTGTGGGGGTCGCAGGTGACGATGCGCTTGAAGCTGTACTTGGCCAGCGTCTGGATATTGCGCGTAGCGAGCATCTGGAAGGTCGCTTCATCGCCCAGGCGCCGTGCGACGTCGCCGCTGTCGCGCTCTTCCAGGCCCAGTACGGCGAAGTCGACCTTGGCCGCCTTGAGCACTTTGACGAACGCCCGCAGGGTGCGCTGGTTGCGCATGTCAAAGGCGCCGTCGCCGACCCAGAACACCACGTCGACGCTGCCTTTGTCGCTGAGCAACGGCAGGTTCAAGTCCGCCGCCCAGTTCAGGCGACCGCCCGGGGCAAAGCCGCCGGGGTTGTCGGTGGCGATCAGGTTTTCCAGGACTTCAGCGCCCTTGTTCGGGGTCGCGCCTTTTTCCAGGGTGAGGTAGCGGCGCATGTCGACGATGGCGTCGACGTGCTCGATCATCATCGGGCACTCTTCCACGCAGGCGCGGCAGGTGGTGCACGACCACAGGGTCTCAGCGTCCACCAGGCCGTTGACGATCGGCTGGTGCGGGTTGCCGCTGTGCTCGCCAATCGGTTTACCTGGATAAGGGCTGCCGGCGAACTTGGCATCGGTGCCGCCGGCCAGGCCGACCACCATGTCCTGAATCAGCTTTTTCGGGTTCAGCGGCTGGCCGGCGGCGAAGGCCGGGCACGCCGCTTCGCATTTGCCGCACTGTACGCAGGCGTCAAAACCGAGCAGTTGGTTCCAGGTGAAATCCTTGGGTTTTTCCACGCCCAGGGGCGCGCTCTTGTCGCTCAGGTCCAGGGGTTTCAAACCCGTGGAACGACCACCGCCAAAGCGTTCGGCGCGACGGTGCCAGGCCAGGTGCAGGGCACCGGCGAAGGCGTGCTTCATCGGGCCGCCCCAGGTCATGCCGAAGAACATCTCGGACACACCCCACAGCACACCCACGCTCAGCAGCGCAGCCAGCAGCCAGCCGCCGAAGCCGGCGGGCAGGATCCCCGCCACCGGCAGCGTCACCAGGAAGAAACTCACCGAGAACGCCATCAGGCTTTTCGGCAGGCGCATCCACGGGCCTTTCGACAGGCGCGACGGCGGATTGCGCCGCCGCAGGTAAACGAACGTGGCGCCGACAAACATCAACACCGAGGCCAGCAGCAAGGCGTAGCCGAGGATACGGTTATGCAGGCCGAAGCCGTGCACCAGGATTGCCAGCAGCGCCGACAGCACAAAGCCCAGGGCCGTGGCGACGTGGGTGTTGGCGATGTATTTGTCGCGGGCGACCACGTGGTGCAGGTCGACCATGTAGCGCTTGGGCATGGCCAGCAGACCGCCCAGCAGGTCGACCTTGGAGGCACGGCCACGGCGCCACATGTTCACCCGGCGCAGGGCGCCGAGGACGGCGAGGCCCAGGGCGGTAAATAAGAGAATAGGCAGCAAGGTGTTCAACATGGTGAAGCTCCCACAGACCGCACAGGTCTACTGTGAAACTGGCCCGAATGTGGGAGGGGGCTTGCTCCCGATGGCGGACTGTCAGTTGGTACAGTTGTCGCTGAACCACCGCTATCGGGGGCAAGCCCCCTCCCACATTTGACCGAGTTCACCTCATCAAAAGTCTTTGCACAGGCGCAGGGCGTCATAGATGGCAGCGTGGGTATTACGCTGCGCCACACAGTCACCGATACGGAACAGCAAGTACCCCTCGCCCGCCTCGCTCAAGCATGGCTGCGGCTTGATCGCGAACAGGGCTTCGACGTCGATCTGGCCCTTGTTGCGTGAACCCTCCTTGAGCCCGTAGTAGATCGCTTCGTCCGGACGCACGCCGTTTTCCACCACCACCTGGTCCACCACCCGCTCCTCTTTGGCGCCGGTGTATTCGTTCTCCAGCACCGCCACCAGCTTGTCGCCCTCGCGGTAGACCTTTTCCAGCATCATGTCGCCGGTCATGATCACTTCCTTGGGGTACATGCTGCGGTAGTAGGTCGGGAACGACGTACCGCCGATGGCTACGCCCGGCTTGATGTCATCGGTGACGATTTCCACCTGGCAGCCTTTGTCGGCCAGGAAGTCCGCCACCGACATGCCGGTGAATTCGCAAATGGTGTCGTACACCAGCACGTTCTTGCCCGGTGCGACCTTGCCGTCGAGCACGTCCCAGCTGCTCACCACCAGGCCTTCGGCGGCGCCCCAGTGTTCGTTCTGTTCGATAAACGGATGCCCGCCGACCGCCAGCACTACCACGTCCGGACGCAGGTCCAGGATGGTCTCGGCATCGGCGGCCACGCCCAGGCGCAGGTCGACTTTCAAGCGCGCCAGCTCCAGCTGGAACCAGCGGGTGATACCGGCGATCTGATCGCGTTGCGGCGCTTTGGAGGCGGTGGTGATTTGCCCGCCGATAAATTCTTTCTTCTCGAACAGGGTCACGTCGTGGCCTCGTTCGGCGGCCACCCGCGCGGCTTCCATCCCGGCAGGGCCGGCGCCTACCACGACCACCTTGCGTTTCGGCCCGGTGGACTTCTCGATGATATGCGGCACGCCCATGTATTCACGGGAGGTCGCGGCATTCTGGATGCACAGCACGTCCAGGCCCTGGTACTGGCGGTCGATGCAATAGTTGGCGCCGACGCACTGTTTGATCTGGTCGATCTGGCCCATCTTGATCTTGGCGATCAGGTGCGGGTCGGCGATGTGCGCACGGGTCATGCCGACCATGTCCACATAGCCGCCTTCCAGGATGCGCGTGGCCTGGTTCGGGTCCTTGATGTTCTGTGCGTGCAGCACCGGAACCTTGACCACTTCCTTGATACCGGCCGCCAGGTGCAGGAACGGCTCCGGCGGATAGCTCATGTTGGGGATCACGTTGGCCAGGGTGTTGTGGGTGTCGCAACCCGAGCCCACCACGCCGATGAAATCGAGCATGCCGGTGTCGTCGTAGTACTTGGCGATCTGTTTCATGTCCTCGTGGGACAGGCCGTCCGGGTGGAACTCGTCACCGCACAGGCGCATGCCCACGCAGAAGTCTTCACCGACTTCGGCACGCACGGCTTTCAACACTTCCAGGCCGAACTTCATGCGGCCTTCGAAGGTGCCGCCCCACTCGTCGGTACGCTTGTTGACCCGTGGGCTCCAGAACTGGTCGATCATGTGCTGGTGCACGGCGGACAGTTCCACACCGTCCAGGCCACCGGCCTTGGCACGCCGCGCGGCCTGGGCATAGTTGCCGATCACGCGCCAGATTTCTTCCGGCTCGATGGTCTTGCAGGTGGCACGGTGCACCGGCTCACGCACGCCGGACGGCGACATCAGGGTCGGCCAGTTAAAGCCATCCCAACGGGAGCGACGGCCCATGTGGGTAATCTGGATCATGATCTTGGCGCCATGCTTGTGCATGGCATCCGCCAGGTTCTGGAAGTGCGGGATGATGCGGTCGGTGGACAGGTTCACCGAGCTCCACCATTCCTGGGGGCTGTCGATGGCGACCACCGAGGAACCGCCGCAGATCGCCAGGCCGATACCGCCCTTGGCTTTCTCTTCGTAGTACTTCACATAGCGGTCGGTGGTCATGCCGCCGTCGGTGGCATACACCTCGGCGTGGGCGGTACTGAGCACGCGGTTGCGGATGGTCAGTTTGCCGATCTGGATCGGCTGGAACATTGCTTCGAAAGCCATGGCACGGTCCTCGGCTTACAACGGCTTGACGGTGAACAAGCCGTCATCGTGGCCCTCTTCGGAGCCTCCGTAGACTTGTTCGGCCACGGTGCGGATCTGGCTGCCACGGGCTTGCAGAATCTGGTCCATGGCGCCGGCAAACCAGCCGGTGAACATGTAGTCGACTTTGCGCCCGACCTTGCCGTACACATAGACGAAGGCCGAGTGTTCGAGCTTGACGCTGGCGGTGCCTTTATCCAGGTCGATGTCCTGGATCTTGAACAGGCCCCAGCCGCGTTGCGACAGGCGCTTCATGTAGTGCTCGAACACCGCGACGCCTTCCAGGCCATGGCATTCAGCTTCTTTCTCGCACCAGTGCCAGGCGGATTTGTAGCCGGCCTTGTAGAGGATCTCGGCGTAGGCCTCGGCGCCCAGCACTTCTTCGATGCCTATGTGGTTGTTGACGAAGAAATGGCGCGGCACGTACAGCATCGGCAGGGCGTCGGACGTCCAGACACCGGTTTCGCTGTCGACTTCAATAGGCAATTGCGGGGCGATCTTGGCCATGGAAACTTAACTCCAGAAAAATTCGTTGTGGTGTAGCCCGTGGATAGTTGGCTTATTCGCCCCAAACGTCCTTCAAGACGTTGACCCAGTTCTCGCCCATGATCTTGCGCACTACACGCTCGGGGTGGCCGCGCTTGAGCAGGGTCTCTGTCAGGTTGGGGAACTCGCCGACGGTGCGGATGCCCAGCGGGTTGATGATCTTGCCGAAGCTGGTCAGGCGGCGGGCGTAGCCCTTGTCATGGGTCAGCATTTCAAAGAAATCCTGGCCATGGCCCTGTGTGAAGTCGGTGCCGATACCGATGGCGTCTTCGCCGACGATATTCATGGTGTATTCGATGGCTTCGGCGTAGTCGTCGATGGTCGAATCGATGCCCTTGGCCAGGAACGGCGCGAACATGGTCACGCCGACAAAGCCGCCGTGGTCGGCGATGAACTTCAGCTCTTCATCGGACTTGTTGCGCGGGTGTTCTTTAAGGCCGGACGGCAGGCAGTGGGAGTAGCACACCGGTTTTTTCGATTCGAGGATGACTTCTTCGCTGGTCTTGGAGCCGACGTGGGACAGGTCGCACATGATGCCGACGCGGTTCATCTCGGCGACGATCTCGCGCCCGAAGCCCGACAGGCCGCCATCGCGCTCGTAGCAACCGGTGCCGACCAGGTTCTGGGTGTTGTAGCACATCTGCACCACACCGACGCCGAGCTGCTTGAAGATCTCCACATAGCCGAGCTGGTCTTCAAATGCATGGGCGTTCTGGAAGCCGAAGATGATGCCGGTCTTGCCCTGTTCCTTGGCCTTGCGGATGTCGGCGGTGGTTTTCACCGGGATCACCAGGTCGCTGTTCTCGCGGATCAGGGTCTGGCTGGCGACGATGTTGTTGATCGTGGCCTGGAACCCTTCCCATACCGACACAGTGCAGTTCGCGGCGGTGAGGCCACCTTTGCGCATGTCCTCGAACAGGTCGCGGTTCCACTTGGCAATGATCAGCCCGTCGATAACGATGCTGTCGGCGTGCAATTCGGCTGGGCTCATCAGGCGTCCCCTTATTTTGGCGATTCATGCGCCGAATCGTCTGCCGGCGCTTTGGGGCCAGCATATGCCCAGGGGCCGACCGAGCCGGGTGCAAAAACGACAGGGGAATTGCCGAAAGCGTCAATCCACGACAAAGGCTGTTATGAGCGGTCTGACTGGCGGCTGTTATTTGTCTTACGCTTGAGCCAGAATTCCCGCATCACCTGATATGAGACGGCGCAATGAAATCGATTTTCCTGGCTTTGGCACTCATCGCAACCGGCGTCCACGCGGCCGAAGACACCGACAGCACGCCGTGCGATGGCATCGAAAACGACAAGCAAACCCTGGAATGCGCCACCTACAACAAAACCACTGCCGAGCAATTGCTCAAGGATAATTATCAGGGCCTGCTGGAACGCATGCATTCCACCTATGGCAGCGACAAGACCAAACTCGCCGACATTACCGCTCGTCTGAAGGATGCCCAGCAGAAATGGGAAAAACTGCGTGACGCCGATTGTGCGGTGGACACCTTTCCAGCGGTGACGGGCACCAAGGCCTATGCGATTGCGCAAAATGACTGCCTGGCGCGGATGAGTGATGAGCGGTCGGAGTTTTTGGAGTCGATTGGGCAGGAATAAGCGACAATCGCCGCCACTTTCTCTTTGAACCAAGGCCATTCATGACTATCTGCGGCATCGAAATCAAAGGCAGCGAAGCCATCATCGCCGTCGCCTCCCTGGACAACCAGGCGCTGGGCCACGTCGCCCTGGCCACCAAGAAAATCGCCCTTGATGACGACGATGAAGCTGGCAACGTCAAAGCCTTCGCCGCCCAGGTGAGGGCGTTCGTGCAGGAAAACGCCATCCAGCGCATCGCCATCAAGAAACGCAGCAAGAAAGGTGAATTCGCCGGTGGCCCGACCACGTTCAAGATTGAAGGGGTGTTTCAACTGCTGGAGGGGGTTGAGGTGACGCTGCTGTCGCCGCAGACCATCAATGCGCAGAACAAGAAGCACAACTTTGATCTGCCGGCGACGCTGAACAAGTATCAGCATGAGGCCTTCAAGGCGGCGTGTTCGGCACTGCTGAAGAAGTAAGCTACACCACAATCCAATGTGGGAGGGGGCTTGCCCCCGATAGCGGTGAGTCAGCCAAAGCTGTATCAACTGACAGTCCGTCATCGGGAGCAAGCCCCCTCCCACATTAGATGTGTGGTGTTTTCAGTGGGATGTATGGCGCTTGTGCCGCAGCCAGTCGCCGAACGTTTTGTCTTCCAGGGCATACCCACCCCGACTCGACTTCCACACCAGCTCCTTGTCACGCAACGCATCGATGCAGGCCTGGACGGTCTGGGTGCCCGGCACCACGTCGCTGCCCATGGCTTCCAGCGCCTTGCTGACAGCCGTGAGGGTGCTGTCGGTGAAGGGCGCGAAGGGTTCGTTGTTCTGGGAGCGCTCCACCATCACCTCCAACACCGCACGTTGCGGGATAGTCAGGGCGTTCCAGGCGCTTTCGAACTCGGTCCATACACCCGCGCGCAGCAGTTCGGCGCGACTGTGCAGCAATTGGCCCAGATTGCTCGCCTCGCCCAGTTCCAACGCGACTTCACCGATGATCGTGCGCAACATCTCGGGACGCCGGCCTACCAGCTCAAACGCCTCATCAATATCAGCCGCGCTGAACTGGTTGGTCTCGGCCAGGTGCGCGTTGAGGTGCACGGTGTAGGCTTGGGTGAACTCTTTACCCAGCAGCGGAAACGGCGTGATGCTGGAACCGAAGAACGGCTGGCTTTTACCCAATACCAAATGGGCGAGTTTGTCGCGATTGGAACCGGTAAACACCAGGCGCAAGCCGCTGCCCTCTTCGTCACGGCCCTGGTTGAGCTGATCCCGGGCAGCCTTCAACGCGAACATCGCATTGATACCCGACTCGGTGGTCAAGGCGTGCTGCGCTTCGTCAATCACCAGCACAACGGGTTTTTCTGCTGCACTGTGGAGCAATTCCAGGGCTTGGGTCAGCGTCGCACCGACAGGCAATTGTGGCTGGGTAAAGTCCCAGGAGAGCGTTCGCAGAAAGCTCAGTTTCTCGATGCCAATATTCTTGGCCAGTTTGCGGATGCCCTTTTCATAGGGAACCAGGGCAGCCGCAATAGCACTGGCAATCAACTCCGCAGGATCTTTCTCCTTGTCAGCCCAGAGATCCACATACACCGCCAGCCAGCCCCGGAGCTGACATTCCGGAATCAGGTCTTCGCGCAGGAAAGTGCTTTTGCCGGTGCGACGGGGCGCCGCGAGGAACAGGCCGGAGGTGAAATCCTGAATACCGGCGCCCACCAGGCCATCGGCAATACTGCTTGCCAGGGCGGGGCGGCGGAACACGAAGCCGCTGTGCTTGGACATGGATTTATACTCAATTATGAAAACAACTATAAATTATAGTGATGAGTATAATTCACTATAATTGCCCGTCAAACCACCTCCCGTCGCCGATCCTCCCTCGGACACTTGGCAAACCTCGCCCGATAACTCCGGGTGAAATACGACGGCGACTCGAACCCGCAGGCAATGCTCACCTCCAGCACGCTCATATCGCTCTGGCGCAGCAGCTGCCGGGCTTTTTCCAGGCGCAGGCCAAGGTAGAAGTTGCTCGGGGTATCGTTCAAATGCAGGCGAAACAGACGCTCCAACTGGCGCCGGGTAACTTTGATCGCGTCGGCCAACGCCAAGGTGCTCAGGGGCGGTTCGGTGTGCTGCTCCATCTCTCCGATCACTTGCACCAGCTTCTTGTTGTTGATGCCGTAGCGCGTGGCGATCTGCATGCGCTGGTGGTCCTTGCGCGGGCGGATGCGGCCGAGTACGAACTGTTCGGAGACCTGGATCGCCAGGTCGGCGCCGTGGGCCTGGGCGATCAGGTCGAGCATCAGGTCGATGGAGGCGGTGCCGCCGGCGCAGGTGATGCGGCGGCGGTCGATTTCGAACAGTTCCTGGGTCACGCTCAGGTGCGGGTACGACTCCTTGAAGGCATCGATGGCTTCCCAGTGCAGGGTCAGGCGATGACCGTCGAGCAGGCCGGCTTCGGCGAGCACGCAGGCGCCGGTGTCGATGGCGCCGAGGGTCACGCCGTCATGGTCCAGGCGGCGCAGCCAGTGCTCCAGCGACGGCGTGGCGAACTGCAGCGGTTCGAAGCCGGCCACCACCAACAGCGTCGCACCCTTTTTCAGCGGTTCCAGCGCGGCGTCGGCATTGACCGACATGCCATTGCTCGCCAGCACCGCGCCGCCATCGGCGCTCAGCACATGCCAGCGGTACAACTCGCCACGAAAGCGGTTGGCCACGCGTAAAGGTTCCAGTGCAGAAATAAAGCCAATGGCCGAGAACCCCGGCATCAGCAGAAAGTAGAAATCCTGGGACATGGTGGCGCTCTCGTAGGACGGGCAGCGTGGCACTGTGATACTCCCGTTCTCGGGTGGATTCAAGGGGGCAGGTCGCTGCAGTGCAAGAGCTGGTCGCCGCCGTGCGTTTTGTCGCCTCCAAAGCTACGTAACTTGGCCTCACGGCGCACAAAGACGCCGGCCCCCACAATAACGACCTGCCGAGGGATCCACCATGAACCGACTGATTCGCCGCTGCGTGCTTGCACTCAGCGCCAGCGCCATCTTGAGCACGAACGTATGGGCTGCCGACGCGGCATCCTGCCAGAACGTGCGCATGGGCGTGGTGAACTGGACCGACGTCATCGCCACCAGCGCCATGACCCAAGTGCTGCTCGACGGCCTCGGCTACAAGACCAAACAAACCAGCGCCTCCCAGCAAATCATCTTCGCCGGTATCCGTGACCAGCGCCTGGACCTGTTCCTCGGCTACTGGAACCCGCTGATGACCCAGACCATCACGCCGTTCGTCGACGCCAAGCAAATCAAAGTCCTCGACAAACCCAGCCTGGAAGACGCCCGCGCGACCCTCGCGGTGCCGACTTACCTGGCGGACAAAGGCCTGAAGACCTTTGCCGACATCGCCAAATTCGAGAAGGAGCTGGGCGGCAAGATCTACGGCATCGAGCCGGGCTCGGGGGCCAACACCCAGATCAAGGCGATGATCGCCAAGAACCAGTTCGGCCTGGGCAAGTTCCAACTGGTGGAATCCAGCGAGGCCGGCATGCTTGCCGCCGTGGACCGTGCGGTACGCCGCAAGGAAGCCGTAGTGTTCTTCGGCTGGGCGCCGCACCCGATGAACGTCAATATCGCGATGACCTACCTCACCGGCAGCGACGACGCCCTGGGCCCGAACGAAGGCATGGCCACCGTCTGGACCGTGACCGCGCCGACCTACGCCGAACAGTGCCCCAACGTACACAAGCTGCTGACCAACCTGACCTTCACCGCCGCCGACGAGAGCCGGATGATGCAGCCGTTGCTGGATCACAAGGATGCCCTCGAGTCCGCCAGGCAGTGGCTCAAGGATCACCCCCAGGACCAGGCGCGCTGGCTCGAAGGCGTGACCACCTTCGACGGCAAACCGGCTGCAGCCAACCTGCAACTCACCAGCAAATAACCTGATTTGAACCACCGTGTCGCAGCCGCTCCTGGCTGCGAACGGCACCACTACGCCCGTAAGGAACCGCCCCATGAACCACGACGTCATCATCACCTGCGCACTCACCGGTGCTGGCGACACGACCGCCAGAAGCCCACACGTGCCGGTCACCCCCAAGCAAATCGCCGCCGCCGCGGTGGAAGCCGCCAAGGCGGGCGCCACCGTGGTGCACTGCCATGTGCGCGACCCCGAGACCGGCAAGTTCAGCCGCGACGTCGCCCTGTACCGCGAGGTGATGGAGCGCATCCGTGAGGCCGACATCGACATCATCGTCAACCTCACCGCCGGCATGGGCGGCGATCTCGAGATCGGCGGCGGCGAGCACCCGATGGAGTTCGGTCCCAATACCGACCTGGTCGGCCCGCTGACCCGCCTGGCCCATGTGGAAGAGCTGCTGCCGGAAATCTGCACCCTGGACTGCGGCACCCTGAACTTCGGTGACGGCGACACGATTTACGTCTCCACGCCGGCGCAGTTGCGTGCGGGCGCCAAGCGCATCCAGGAACTGGGCGTGAAGGCCGAACTGGAGATCTTTGATACCGGCCACCTGTGGTTCGCCAAGCAGATGATCAAGGAAGGCCTGCTCGACAACCCGCTGTTCCAACTGTGCCTGGGCATTCCATGGGGCGCGCCGGCCGACACCACCACCATGAAGGCCATGGTCGACAACCTGCCCGCCGACGCGGTGTGGGCCGGGTTCGGGATCGGCCGCATGCAAATGCCCATGGCCGCGCAAGCGGTGCTGCTGGGCGGCAACGTACGGGTCGGCCTGGAGGACAACCTGTGGCTGGACAAAGGCGTACTTGCCACCAACGGCCAACTGGTGGAACGCGCCGGCGAAATCCTCAGCCGCCTGGGCGCGCGGGTCATGACCCCGGCGGAGGGTCGCATCAAGATGGGCCTTACCAAACGCGGCTAACCGAATCAAAAAATGTGGGAGGGACTTGCCCCCTCCCACAGGGAATCACCGAACGCTCTAGGAATTTGCCATGCGCTTTATCACTGAGATCAAAACCTTCGCCGCCCTGGGCAGCGGTGTCATCGGCAGCGGCTGGGTGTCCCGCGCGCTGGCCCACGGCCTGGATGTGGTGGCCTGGGACCCGGCGCCGGGTGCCGAAGCGGCGCTGCGCAAGCGCGTCGCCAATGCCTGGGGCGCCCTGGAAAAACAGGGCCTGGCACCCGGCGCAGCGCAAGACCGCCTGCGCTTTGTGGCCACCATCGAAGAATGCGTGAAAGAGGCCGACTTCATCCAGGAAAGCGCCCCGGAACGCCTGGAACTGAAACTGGAATTGCACAGCAGGATCAGCGCCGCGGCCAAGCCCGATGCATTGATCGGTTCAAGTACCTCGGGGCTGTTGCCGAGTGAGTTCTACGAGGGCTCGACCCACCCGGAACGCTGTATGGTCGGCCATCCGTTCAACCCGGTCTATCTGTTGCCGCTGGTGGAAGTGGTCGGCGGCAAGAATACCGCGCCGGAAGCGATCCAGGCCGCGATCAAGGTGTATGAATCCCTTGGTATGCGCCCGCTGCATGTGCGCAAGGAAGTCCCCGGGTTTATCGCCGACCGCTTGCTCGAAGCGCTGTGGCGCGAGGCATTGCACCTGGTGAATGACGGCGTGGCCACCACCGGCGAGATCGACGATGCCATCCGCTTTGGCGCCGGCTTGCGCTGGTCGTTCATGGGCACCTTCCTCACCTACACCCTGGCGGGCGGCGATGCGGGCATGCGCCACTTCATGGCGCAGTTCGGCCCGGCGTTGCAGTTGCCGTGGACCTACCTGCCGGCTCCGGAGCTGACCGACAAGTTGATCGACGATGTGGTCGATGGCACCAGCGACCAGTTGGGCAAACACAGCATTTCTGCGCTGGAACGCTATCGTGATGATTGCCTGCTGGCGGTGCTGGAAGCGGTGAAAACCACCAAAGCCAAGCACGGCATGACCTTCGCCGAATAACGGAACCCTCACCATGCCTGCACTGACCACCTACACCACCCCAGTCCTTGCCGACTGGGTGGACTACAACGGCCACCTGCGCGACGCGTTCTACCTGCTGATCTTCAGCTACGCCACCGACGCGCTGATGGACACCCTCGGCCTGGACAGCGAAAACCGCGAAGCCAGCGGCCATTCGCTGTTCACCCTGGAACTGCACCTGAACTACCTGCACGAGGTGAAACTAGGCGCCGAAGTGGAGGTGCGCACGCAACTGATCGCCCACGACGCCAAGCGCCTGCACCTTTATCACAGCCTGCATTTAGTGGGCGATGAGAAAGAACTGGCCGGCAACGAACAGATGCTGCTGCACGTCGACCTGGCGGGTCCGCATTCGGCCCCGTTTGCCGAGGCGACGTTGGAAAAACTCATTGCAATCAGCGCTGAGCAAGCCGACCTGCCAAGGCCCGCGCTCCTCGGCCGAGTGATTGGACTGCCCACGAAAAAATAAGGAGCCATCATGCAAACCGCCGCCGCTGTTGCCGACTTCCGTACTTACCCGAAACTCTGCGACCTCGCCGATGCACAGGTGCTGGACGATCAGGTTCGCGTGACATGGGCCGATGGCCGGGTGAGCCCGTTTCACCATCAGTGGCTGCGGGACAACTGCCCGTGCACGCAATGCGTGTACAGCGTGACCCGCGAGCAAGTGCTGGAAATTGTCGATGTGGATGAAAACCTCGGCGCCATCAGCGTGCGTATCGACCAGGGATTCCTCAGCGTGGAATGGCACGGCGGTCATCGCAGCCAGTACGATCCCGGCTGGCTGCGGGCCCATGCCTACGACGATGAATCCCGCGCCGAACGCCGGGCGGCGAAAGCAAAATCGCGGCTCTGGGACAACACCTTCGAACTGCCTATATTCGACTACGCGGCGGTCATGCAAGACCCTGCGGCGCTGCTGCAATGGCTGCTGGCCTTGCGTGACGCGGGCCTGACGCAAATGCGCGGCGTACCCACCGAACCCGGCTCCCTGGCGCGTGTTGCCCAGCGTATTTCATTTATCCGCGAGAGCAATTTCGGCGTGCTGTTCAACGTGCAATCCAAGGCCGATGCCGACAGCAATGCCTACACCGCTTTCAACCTGCCCTTGCACAGTGATTTGCCGACCCGGGAGCTGCAACCGGGGCTGCAATTCCTGCATTGCCTGGTCAACGATGCCGACGGGGGCGAAAGTATTTTTGTCGATGGGTTTGCCATCGCCAATGCCCTGCGCGAGGAGGATCCCGAAGCATTTCGGGCGTTGTGTGAAATACCCGTGGAGTTTCGCAACAAAGACCGTCACAGCGACTATCGTCGCCTCGCGCCGATCATCGCATTGGACGCCTTGGGGGATGTGGCAGAGATCCGCATGGCCAACTTTTTGCGTGGGCCGTTCGAGACGTCGGTGGCGCAGATGCCGTTGCTGTATCGGGCTTATCGA
This sequence comes from Pseudomonas sp. GW821-FHT09C10, assembly GCF_059418085.1. Classification (NCBI taxonomy): domain Bacteria; kingdom Pseudomonadati; phylum Pseudomonadota; class Gammaproteobacteria; order Pseudomonadales; family Pseudomonadaceae; genus Pseudomonas; species Pseudomonas sp. GW821-FHT09C10. Next base: position 165,227 of record NZ_JBWKPE010000008.1, on the reverse strand, counting down.
CGCTTTATCGCGATGACGCGCGAGGCGCGCTTTCGGCTGGTCAAGCGCCTGAACCCGGGCGAGCTGTGGTGCTTCGATAACCGCCGCACGTTGCATGCGCGCAATGCGTTTGATCCCACCTCCGGGGCGCGGCACTTTCAGGGTTGCTATATCGACCGGGATGAACTGCTTTCACGAATCCTGGTGCTGCAGCGCTAAAAAAGCCCCGGTCCAGCCGTGACTGGATCGGGGCAGAGTGCCTTGTGTGAGCCGTGCATCCCGAGGGTGACCAAACCTTCAAGCTGCTTGCTGATGAACAGTGTGCCTATTACTTCAGTGGGTAAATGGCCCGAAAACGACACGCTCATAGCCATCTGAGCCATTCGTGCATTCTGCCCTTGCCGACCGGCCGGGGGCCTACCAGAATCCAAGTCGATCCCCGCTCCCTTCACCAGGATAAACGTCATGATGCATGCGGATTTGATTGACCAGGATGACCTGCTGAGCCAACTGCGCTCCCTGGGTTTCGAGGTGTCCAGCGGCGCCAGCGCCGAACAGGCTTGCGAGTGCGCGGTACGCGGTTTGAGCGAAGCGCGGGCCAAGGCGCTCAAGGGTATGGTTGAGCAGATGTACACCGGCAGTGCGACGATTTTGCCGGCGGTGCGCCAGGCGATCGACAAGCAGTTGTTGCCAGCGCTGATGCAGTTCAAGCAGAACTCCGGCGCCTGACAGACCGCTATCGGGGGCAAGCCCCCTCCCACATCTGGCCAGGTTCGTCATGACAACTCGGTCACGTGTGGGAGGGGGCTTGCCCCCGATGCAGTCAACTCGGTTTAAAGCCGTACACTCGCGAAAGTCGACTCATTGCGCGCCTGGCTCAACGCCGACATCGGCCCCGACAACGGTGACAATACCAGCGCCTGCGGAATCGGCATCATCGCCACCTGCTGGGTGGTGTTGGAGCCTACGCGCTCATCCCGTGGCGGAATGCCGAAGTATTCGCGGTAGCACTTGGAGAAGTGTGGCGTGGAGACAAACCCGCACACCGAGGCCACTTCGATGATCGACATCGGCGTTTGCTTGAGCAACTGCCGCGCGCGAATCAGGCGCAGCTTGAGGTAGTAGCGCGACGGCGAGCAGTGCAGGTATTTCTGGAACAGCCGCTCCAGCTGGCGACGCGACACGGCGACGTACACCGCCAGTTCGTCGAGGTCGATCGGCTCTTCGAGGTTGGCTTCCATCAGCGCGACGATTTCCTGCAGCTTCGGCTGGTTGGTGCCCAGCATGTGCTTGAGCGGCACACGCTGGTGATCCTGTTCGTTGCGGATGCGCTCGTACACGAACATCTCGGAGATCGCCGCCGACAGTTCGCGGCCGTGGTCGCGGCTGATCAGGTGCAGCATCATGTCCAGTGGCGCGGTGCCGCCCGAACTGGTGAAGCGGTTGCGGTCGAGGGTGAACAAACGGGTGCTCATCGACACGCGCGGGAAGGCTTCCTGCATCGACGCCAGGCATTCCCAGTGCACGCTGCAATCGAAGCCGTCGAGCAGACCGGCACAGGCCAGGGCCCAGCTGCCGGTGCACACCGCGCCAAGGCGACGGGACTGGCGCGCCTGGCTTTGCAGCCACGACACATGCTCACGGGTCACGGTGCGCTGGATACCCACGCCGCCGCACACAATCACAGTGTCCAAGGCCGGGGCTTTGTGCATGGAGGCATCTGGGGTGATTTGCAGACCGTCGCTGGCCCATACCTGATTGCCGTCGACACTCAGGGTTGTCCAGCGATACAGCTCGCGGCCGGACAGCTGGTTGGCCATGCGCAGCGGTTCCACGGCCGACGCCAGGGAAATCAGCGTGAAATTGTCCAGCAGCAAAAAGCCGATGGATTGAGGCGCACGGTTCTGGGGTTGGGCCCCGGAGTTGAACGACGTCATCGCGGTATCTCCTCACACAAAGCAGGTGATGGCCTCAGGCGAGGCTCTTGTTATTGCGCTCTTCATCCGGCAAGGCGAGAGGCTTTGAATTGGTAGAGCAAATGCCATGCCTAAATTTGAATGGCCATTCAACAAATCCTGAAAACGACCTGATGACGCGTCTAAATAAGCCCACGCGGTAAGTGCGGGATATGGCCGAAAATGGAGTGACAGCCGCCCTGCTCAAGGGGTGTGAGCAGTTCGGTATCACTTGTGGGAAGGCGCTTTCAGCGCGTAGGAAAAGTCTGTCACCGCACGCACAGGTGACGGGTGGTCGAGGGGAAAATCGTTTGGAAGCTACTTATCTGTTTGCGACGCGCTAAAAGGTGGCGATTTTGGTTGGAGTGTTCACTTGTAGTGAGCGGGCTCGCCCCGCGCTGGGTGGCGAAGCCGCCCCAAAATCACGCGACCGGGTTTTATCTGAAACTATGTGGTGCCTTTACCCAGCGCGGGGCAAGCCCGCTCACCACAAAGGCCCTGTTCATCACAACAAGCTAATCAGCACTCCACCGCACTGACCGCCAACCCGCCCCGGGACGTCTCTTTGTACTTGTCATGCATATCCGCCCCGGTATCGCGCATGGTGCGGATCACGCGGTCCAGGGAGATAAAGTGCTGGCCATCACCGCGCAGGGCCATCTGCGCCGCGTTGATCGCCTTCACCGCGGCAATCGCATTGCGCTCGATGCACGGCACTTGCACCAGCCCGCCCACCGGGTCGCAGGTCAGGCCGAGGTTGTGCTCCAGGCCGATTTCGGCGGCGTTGCACAGTTGCTCCGGGGTTGCGCCGAGGATCTCCGCCAGCCCGGCAGCGGCCATGGCGCAGGCCGAACCCACTTCACCCTGGCAACCGACTTCAGCCCCGGAGATCGAGGCGTTCTTCTTGCACAGGATCCCCACCGCCGCCGCACTGAGCAGGTAGTCGACCACGTTGGCTTCGGTGACTTCGTCGCTGAACTTCATGAAGTAGTGCAGCACCGCCGGAATGATCCCCGCCGCACCGTTGGTGGGCGCCGTGACCATGCGTCCACCGGCGGCATTTTCTTCGTTCACCGCCAGGGCGAACAGGTTGACCCACTCCATCGCACTCAAGGTCGAGCCGATCACATTGGGCTTGTTCAACTCCTGCAGGCTGCGGTGCAACTTGGCGGCACGACGGCGCACATTGAGGCCGCCGGGCAAGATGCCTTCGTGCTTGAGGCCCTCCTCCACGCACGCCTGCATGGCGCGCCAGAGTTTCATCAGGCCACTGCGGATTTCGTCTTCGGAGCGCCAGACTTTTTCATTGGCCAGCATCAACTCGGCAACGTGCAGGTTGTGGGTCTTGCACAGCTGCAACAACTCCACCGCGCTGGAGAAATCATAGGGCAACTCGGTGCGGTCCATGTCCGCCACGCCGCTCTGCGCCTGGGTTTCATCCACCACGAAACCACCGCCCACTGAGTAGTAGGTGTCGCGGTGCAGCTCGCCGTCATCACCAAACACCACCAGGGTCATGGCGTTGGGGTGGAACGGCAGGTTTTCGTCGAGCAGGCGCATGTCCCGGGCCCACACGAACGGCACGGGCAAACGCCCGTCGAGCAGCAATGTGTCGGTTTCGCGCAGGGTGTGGATGCGCAGGCCGATCTGCGACGGATCGATCGCGTCCGGCCACTCGCCCATCAAGCCCATGATGGTGGCGGTGTCGCTGCCGTGGCCGACGCCGGTGGCGGACAGCGAACCGTACAGCTGAACTTCGACACGCCTGACTTGTTCCAACAGTTCACGTTCACGTAACCCCTGGACGAACAACGCCGCGGCGCGCATGGGGCCGACGGTGTGAGAACTGGAAGGCCCGATGCCGATCTTGAACAGGTCGAAAACACTGATAGCCATTGCGGTAGAACTCCTCGATAAGCACGGCCAGGCTTGAACGAGGTGCTACGCTCAGATCGCCCAGATGGCGGCATCATCAAGCTTTTGCTGTCGCTCACGGCGTCTCACACCGACGCACCCATGCTCACCAGCGTCGCTCCCGTGCGATCGCCTGTTTCAGCCGTTTTTAGCGGTGCAGATGGGCAAAAACAGCGGTTTTACCTTGGGAAAAACCTGTAAGCGACGTCACCGACACTGGATACGACCCTCCCTGTACTGGATACGACGCCCCCTGTAGGCGTCAGATTTTCACTGGTACATGATCAGTCTCGACTCGTTTGCAAGGCACCGTGGCAGAGCTGTTGCCGCACGCTCCAACCGCAACACTTATAAAGCGCGGCGAATGCCGCCAGAAAAAACACAGGAGTCTACCCAGATGAAAGGTTCACCCTCGTTGTTGTTGGCCGCCATGCTGAGTCTGCCAGTCATGGCGCACGCCGCAGAACCGGAACAGTGCAAGACCGTCAACTTCTCCGATGTCGGCTGGACCGACATCACCGTCACCACCGCGACCACCAGCGAAATCCTCAAGGGCCTGGGCTACAAGACCAAGACCACGATGATTTCCGTTCCTGTGACCTACAAGTCCCTGGCCGACGGCAAGAACATGGACGTGTTCCTCGGCAACTGGATGCCGACCATGGAAAACGACATCAAGCAGTACCGTGATGCCGGCACCGTGGAAACCGTGCGCGCCAACCTGGAAAACGCCAAGTACACTCTGGCGGTACCCGAGGCGCTGTACAACAAGGGCCTGAAAGACTTCGCCGATATCGCCAAATTCAAGGATGAGCTGGGCGGCAAGATCTACGGCATCGAGCCGGGCAACGACGGCAACCGCACCATCCAGACGCTGATCGACAAAGACGCCTTCGGCCTCAAGACCGCCGGTTTCAAAGTGGTCGAATCCAGCGAAGCCGGGATGCTTTCCCAGGTGGAGCGCGCCACCAAGCGTGACCAGGCCATCGTGTTCCTCGGCTGGGAACCGCACCCGATGAACACCCGCTTCAAGATGAAGTACCTGACCGGGGGTGACGATTCGTTCGGCCCCAACTACGGCCAGGCCACCATCTACACCAACACCCGCAAGGGCTACACCGAGGAATGCAGCAACGTCGGTCAGTTGCTGAAGAACCTGGTGTTCACCTTGAACATGGAAAGCACCCTGATGGGCAACGTCCTGGACGACAAGATGAAGCCCGATGCCGCCGCCAAGGCCTGGCTGAAAAATAACCCGCAAGTCCTCGACACCTGGCTCGCCGGAGTCAATACCGTCGATGGCAAACCAGGCCTGGAGGCCGTCAAAGCGTATCTCGCCAAGTAATCCCGCTGACCCCGGGGCGGTGCGCTGCCCCGGGATGTTTTCCCTCTTCGCATGTGGACATTCACTACCATGCTGACTGAACAGAAAATCCCACTAGGCCAGTACATCGCTGCCTTCGTCGAATGGTTGACCCAACACGGCGCCAACTACTTCGACGCAATCGCATCGACACTGGAAACGATGATCCACGGCGTGACGTTCGCGCTGACCTGGTTCAATCCGCTGGCATTGATCGGTCTGATTGCGCTGCTGGCTCACTTTATTCAACGTAAATGGGGACTGACTGTTTTTGTCATCGCCTCCTTCCTGCTGATCCTCAACCTGGGGTACTGGCAGGAAACCATGGAGACCCTCGCGCAGGTGCTGTTCGCCACCCTGGTCTGCGTGGTCATCGGTGTGCCGCTGGGCATTGTTGCCGCGCACAAACCGCTGTTCTACACCATGATGCGGCCGGTGCTCGATCTGATGCAGACCGTACCGACCTTCGTCTACCTCATCCCTACCCTGACCCTCTTCGGGCTGGGTGTGGTGCCTGGGTTGATTTCCACGGTGGTGTTCGCGATTGCCGCGCCGATCCGCCTGACCTACCTGGGTATCCGTGATGTACCGCAAGAGTTGATGGACGCCGGCAAGGCCTTTGGCTGCTCGCGCCGTCAGTTGCTCTCGCGCATTGAACTGCCCCACGCCATGCCGAGCATCGCTGCCGGTATTACCCAATGCATCATGCTGTCGTTGTCGATGGTAGTGATCGCCGCCCTGGTGGGCGCCGACGGCCTCGGCAAGCCAGTGGTCAACGCGCTGAACACCGCCGATATCGCCCTGGGCTTCGAAGCCGGCCTGGCGATTGTGCTGCTGGCCATCATGCTCGACCGCATCTGCAAACAACCCGACGCCAAAGTAGGGGGTGATGCATGAGCATTATCCGATTCGACAATGTCGACGTGATCTTCTCCAAAGACCCACGCGAAGCGCTCAAGCTGCTGGACCAGGGCATGAGCCGTAACGAAATCCTGAAAAAGACCGGGCAGATTGTCGGCGTTGAAAAGGCCAGCCTGGATGTGGAAAAAGGCGAGATCTGCGTGCTGATGGGCCTGTCCGGCTCCGGCAAGTCGAGCCTGCTGCGCTGCATCAATGGCCTCAACACCGTCAGCCGTGGCCAGCTGTTCGTCGAGCATGAAGGTCGCCAGATCGACATCGCCTCCTGCAGCCCCGCCGAGCTGAAAATGATGCGCACCAAGCGCATCGCCATGGTGTTCCAGAAGTTCGCCCTGATGCCTTGGCTGACGGTGCGCGAGAACATCAGCTTTGGTCTGGAAATGCAGGGCCGCCCGGAAAAAGAACGGCGCAAGCTGGTGGACGACAAACTCGAGCTGGTGGGCCTGACCCAATGGCGTAACAAGAAGCCCGATGAGCTGTCCGGCGGCATGCAACAACGCGTCGGCCTGGCTCGCGCGTTGGCGATGGACGCCGACATCCTGCTGATGGACGAGCCCTTCTCCGCCCTCGACCCGCTGATCCGCCAGGGCCTGCAGGACGAGTTGCTGGAACTGCAAAGCAAGCTGAGCAAGACCATCGTGTTCGTCAGCCACGACCTCGACGAGGCGCTCAAGCTGGGCAGCCGCATCGCGATCATGAAAGACGGCAAGATCATCCAGTACAGCGTGCCGGAAGAGATCGTGCTGAACCCGGCGGACGACTATGTGCGCACCTTCGTCGCCCACACCAACCCGCTGAACGTGCTGTGCGGCCGCAGCCTGATGCGCACGCTGGACAATTGCAAACGCGTCAACGGCTCGGTGTGTCTCGACCCGGGCGGCGACTCATGGCTGGACCTGGCCGAAGGCAACACCATCCAGGGCGCACGGCAGAATGGCGTGGTGATGAACCTGCAGAACTGGGCGCCGGGGCAACCGGTGGAAGGCCTGGGTCGAGTCCCGACACTGGTGGATTCGAATATCGGCATGCGTGATGCGCTGCAGATTCGCTACCAGACGGGGAACAAGCTGGTGTTGCATGACAACAATCAGGTGGTGGGGATCCTCGGCGACAGTGAGCTCTACCACGCCCTGCTGGGCAAAAACCTGGGCTGACCACACTGCATAACAACTGTGGGAGGGGGCTTGCCCCCGATAGCGGTGGATCAGTAACAGATGGACTGACTGACACACTGCAATCGGGGGCAAGCCCCCTCCCACATTTAAAGCACCACCAGGCTCAACTATCAGCTATAGACACGGCCAAGGAGCTGCCGATGGCTTTCAAACTGATCGAGCACGTCCCGGGTGATCTGTTCCTGGGCGAAGCCCATCAGGTCGTATTCCTGAGGCCCGTTGTGCAGGTACACCTCGGCCCGGTAATAGCGGGTGCGTTCTTCTTCGGGCAGGTCGCTCGGTGCCGACGAGTAAGCATCCAGGCTCACTTCATAAACGAAGGGGTTGCCCTCTTCCATCTCGATGCGCACACCGATGCAGCGCTTGGATTTACCCAGCAGCGTCTGCACTTCCAAACCTTGTTCACGCAACGCCGTCGCCGCTTCTTCCAGCGCCGGCGTGACGTGCTTGTCCATAAAGCGCTGCACAGTGCCCTGGCTCGGCTGCAGGTCGAGTGCCGTCAAACGCTCGCTGAAGCCACGACGCCCGCGTTCAGCCAGTTGCGCCTGCTCCTGTTCGATCGCCACGTCCTGGCGCATCGCCTTGTGCAAACCGAACATAAAGAAAATCAGCACCACCGAGAACGGCAGCCCCGCCAGCACCACCATGGTTTGCATGGCTTCGAAGTTGCCGGCAAACAGCAGGCCGATGGTCACCAAGGTGATCACCGCCGACCAGAAGATGCGCAGCCAGTGCGGTGCGTCTTCATCCACATTGCCGCCTTTGCAGGAAAGGTTGGCCATCATCACCGCGCCGGAGTCCGCCGGGGTCAGGAACAGTACAAAGCCCACGAAGATCGACACGCCGATGACGATTTTCGACGCCGGGTAATGCTCCAGCAACTGGTAGATGGCCATGGACGGTTGTTCCAGCGCCGTCTTGCCCAACTCCACCGCACCATGGTTGAGCACCAGGTCCAGCGCCGAGTTACCGAAGATCGACAGCCACGCCAGGGTAAAGCCCAAGGGAATCAGCAACACGCCGGCCACCAGTTCACGCACCGTACGGCCACGGGAAATCCGCGCGATGAACATGCCTACGAATGGCGCCCAGGAAATCCACCAGGCCCAGTAGAACAGGGTCCACAGGCCCATCCAGCGTTCGGTCTTGTCACCGTCGCCTTCGTACACATAGAGGTCGAAGGTTTTCAGCACGATGCCGTTGAGGTAGTCGCCGGTGTTCTGCACCAGGCCGTTGAGCAGGTGCAGGGTCGGGCCGAACAGCAACACGAAAATCAGCAAGCCGCTGAACAGCACGATGTTGAGGTTGGACAGGCGGCGGATGCCGTTCTCCACGCCCGACACGGCGGCGATGGTCGCCACGGTACTCATCACAATGATCACGATCAGCAGGTTGGTGTTGCTGTGCGCCATGCCGAACAGGTTTTCCAGGCCGGACGACACCTGCATCGAACCGATGCCCAGGTTCGTTACCAGGCCCAGCAGGGTCACGAACATGCCGAAACCGTCCACCGCGTGACCGGCCGCGCCCTTCACCCAACGCTCACCCACCAGCGGGTACAACGCCGAACGCAAGGCCAGCGGCTGGTTATGCCGGTAGGCGAAGTACGCCACCGCCAGGCCGACCAGCGCATAGATCGCCCAGCCATGCAGGCCCCAGTGCAAAAAGGTCAACTGCAACGCCTGGCGTGCCGCGCCGTTGCTGGCGGCGGCGCCTTCGGGCGGGTTGAAGTAGTGATCCAGCGGCTCGGAGGCACCGAAGTACAGCAGCGAGATGCCGATACCCGACGAGAACAGCATGCCGGCCCAGGCGCCGTAGCTGAAGTCCGGGGTGTCGTCCTTGCTGCCCAGTTTCAACTTGCCATAGGACGAAAACGCCAGGCCGACCACAAACACCAGGTAAGCGGCGATGACCACCATGTAGTACCAGCCGAAGCTTTTGGAAAGCCAGGCCTGGGCTACGCCGAGCATGCGCCCGGCCTCCTGCGGGGCGATGATCAGAATGGCGGTCAACAACAGAATCAGTGCGGTGGAGGTGTAGAACACCCAACCGTTGACCCGTACCTTTTCCGGCGGGGTCTTTATAAGAGAGGCAGAACTCATGGCGCAGATGCTCCGGGCAGTGCGAGAGAGAAACACAAGGCAGCGGTTATCCCGACCTATCGATTTTTCGGCAGTCGACGGACGGGTGTTATAAAGACACCCCGAAAATCCTTGAGCCCCACCAGACAGTGGGCAGGCCTTGATACCGCCTGTTTCAAAGGTTTTTGCAGGTGCCGGATGTCGCCGCCCTCACGTAGGAAATACCCGTAGGCAGCGACCATTTGTCGCAGAGCTTATTCTTTGTTGATTGAACGTTCAATCAAAACAAAATAGACTGGCCTTCAAGTCGACGAACGTTCATCGCCCGTCGGCAGGCCTAAGGAGAGGTGCTACATGCCCAAGGTCGGTATGCAACCCATACGCCGCCAACAGTTGATCGAAGCCACGTTGACGGCCATCGACCAGGTCGGAATGGGAGATGCCAGCATTGCGCTGATCGCCCGTTTGGCCGGGGTCTCGAACGGCATCATCAGTCACTACTTTCAGGACAAGAACGGCCTGATCGCCGCGACGATGCGCTACCTGATGAACGTGCTGATCGAGAACGTCCACGAACGCAGGCTGGCGCTGAAGGACGACAGCCCACGGGCGCACCTTCGGGTGATCATCGAGGGCAACTTCGACGCCAGCCAGGTCAATGGCCCGGCAATGAAAACCTGGCTGGCCTTCTGGGCCACCAGCATGCATCACCCGTCATTGCACAGGTTGCAGCGGATCAACGATCAACGTCTGTATTCCAACCTGTGCTGCCAGTTCCGCCGAGTGCTGCCGCTGCCGCACGCACGCAAAGCAGCCAGAGGCCTGGCGGCCCTGATCGACGGTTTGTGGTTGCGCGGGGCCCTGTCGGGAGACGCTTTCGACACGGCGCAGGCGCAACGGATCGCTTACGAATACATGGATTTCCAATTGGCCAAGCAGGTGAGTTAGAGCCCTTATAAACGCTCAACCCCTGAACGTCCGCCGCCCAGTGTTGCCACACCCTCATGGCCCACTTTGCGGCGGGTAACGCCAACCACTTATGCACTTGCGAGGACTTTATGGCCCGTTTCGACCTGCAAAAACTCTACATTGACGGCGGCTACAGCGACGCTGGCAGCGATGCCACCTTCGACGCCATCAACCCGGCTAACGGTGAAGTTCTCGCCCAAGTGCAACGCGCCACGTTCGACGACGTTGAACGTGCCGTGGTCAGCGCGGAAAAAGGCCAGAAAATCTGGGCCGCCATGACCGCCATGGAGCGTTCGCGCATCCTGCGTCGTGCCGTCGACATCCTGCGCGAGCGCAACGACGAACTGGCCGCGCTGGAAACCCTGGACACCGGTAAAGCCTTTTCCGAAACCCAGTACGTCGACATCGTCACCGGCGCCGACGTGCTGGAATACTACGCAGGCCTGGTACCGGCCATCGAGGGCGAGCAGATCCCACTGCGCGACACCTCGTTCGTCTACACCCGCCGCGAGCCCCTGGGCGTGGTCGCCGGTATCGGCGCGTGGAACTACCCGATCCAGATCGCCCTGTGGAAATCCGCACCGGCCCTGGCCGCCGGTAACGCGATGATCTTCAAGCCAAGCGAAGTCACCTCGCTGACCACCCTGAAACTGGCCGAGATCTACACCGAAGCCGGCGTTCCAGCCGGCGTGTTCAACGTCTTGACCGGCAGCGGCCGTGAAGTCGGCACCTGGCTGACCGAGCACCCGCGCATCGAGAAAGTCTCGTTCACCGGCGGCACCGACACCGGCAAGAAAGTCATGGCCAGCGCTTCGAGCTCGTCGCTCAAGGAAGTGACCATGGAACTGGGCGGCAAGTCGCCGTTGATCGTGTTCGAAGACGCCGACCTGGATCGTGCGGCCGACATCGCGATGATGGCCAACTTCTACAGCTCCGGCCAGGTCTGCACCAACGGCACCCGCGTGTTCGTGCCCAAGCACCTGCAAGCGGCATTCGAAGCCAAGATCGTTGAGCGTGTTGCGCGCATCCGCGTTGGCGACCCGCAGGACGCCAACACCAACTTCGGTCCGCTGGTCAGCTTCGCCCACATGGAAAGCGTGCTGGGCTACATCGCCAAAGGCAAGGAAGAAGGCGCTCGCGTGCTGTGCGGCGGCGACCGCCTGACCGACGGCGACCTGGCCAAAGGCGCCTACGTGGCCCCGACCGTGTTCACCGACTGCACCGACGAGATGACCATCGTCCGTGAAGAAATCTTCGGCCCGGTGATGAGCATCCTCACCTATGAAACCGAAGAAGAAGTGATCCGCCGCGCCAACAACACCGACTTCGGCCTGGCTGCGGGCCTTGTGACCAAGGACCTGAACCGCGCCCACCGCGTGATTCACCAGCTGGAAGCGGGCATCTGCTGGATCAACGCCTGGGGCGAATCCGACGCGAAGATGCCGGTGGGTGGCTACAAGCAATCCGGTGTGGGCCGTGAAAACGGCATCAGCTCGCTGAACAACTTCACCCGCATCAAATCGGTACAGGTTGAGCTGGGCGACTACGCCTCGGTGTTCTAAGACCCGGGTTCTGTAGTGCCTTTGAGGCCGCCATCGGGGGCGAGCCCCCTCCCACCTTTGACTGTGTAAACCCGGTCAAGTGTGGGAGGGGGCGCGCCCCCGATGAGGCCCGACCTGACCACACATCAAAGAGGGTGCATTTATGTCCCAAGAATACGACTACATCATTGTGGGTGCCGGCTCCGCCGGTAACACCCTGGCGACCCGTCTGACCGAAGACGAAGGCGTCACCGTCCTGCTGCTGGAAGCCGGCGGCCCCGACTACCGCCTCGACTTCCGTACCCAGATGCCGGCCGCCCTGGCCTTCCCACTGCAAGGCCGGCGCTACAACTGGGCCTACGAAACCGATCCGGAGCCACACATGGACGGCCGCCGGATGGAATGCGGACGCGGCAAGGGCCTGGGTGGCTCTTCGCTGATCAACGGCATGTGCTACATCCGTGGCAACGCCATGGACTACGACAACTGGTCGAAACTGCCGGGCCTGGAAGACTGGAGCTACCTCGACTGCCTGCCGTATTTCCGCAAGGCCGAAACCCGCGACATCGGCCCGAACGACTGGCACGGCGGCGATGGCCCGGTCAGCGTGACCACGCCTAAAGCCGGCAACAACCCGCTGTTCCACGCCATGGTTGAAGCGGGCGTGCAGGCCGGTTACCCGCGTACCGAAGACTTGAACGGCTACCAGCAGGAAGGCTTCGGCCCGATGGACCGCACCGTCACGCCTAACGGTCGTCGCGCCAGCACCGCGCGCGGTTACCTGGACACGGCCAAGAAGCGCTCCACACTGACCATCGTCACCCACGCCCTCACCGACAAAGTGTTGTTCGAAGGCAAGCGTGCCGTTGGCGTGCGTTACCTGATCGGTGCCGCCGAAGAGCGCGTTGAAGCCCGTGCGCGTAAAGAAGTGCTGGTGTGCAGCGGTGCAATCGCTTCGCCGCAACTGCTGCAACGCTCCGGCGTCGGCCCGGCCAAACTGCTGGAAAGCCTCGACATCCCGGTGGTCCACGACCTGCCTGGCGTCGGCGAAAACCTGCAGGATCACCTTGAGCTGTACCTGCAATATGCATGCACCCAGCCGGTGTCGCTGTACCCATCGCTGCTCTGGTACAACCAGCCGGCCATCGGTGCCGAGTGGCTGTTCAACGGCACCGGCATCGGCGCCAGCAACCAGTTCGAAGCCGGCGGTTTCATCCGTACCCGTGAAGAATTCGAATGGCCGAACATCCAGTACCACTTCCTGCCGGTCGCGATTAACTACAACGGCAGCAACGGTGTGAAAGAGCACGGTTTCCAGGCGCACATGGGCTCCATGCGCTCGCCGAGCCGTGGCCGCGTGCAACTGAAGTCGAAGAACCCACGGGACTACCCGAGCATCCTCTTCAACTACATGGCCACCGAGCAGGACTGGCAGGAATTCCGCGACGGCATCCGCCTGACCCGTGAAATCATGCAGCAGCCGGCACTGGACCCGTACCGTGGCCGCGAAATCAGCCCGGGCATCGAGGTGCAAACCGATGAGCAGTTGGACAAGTTCATCCGCGAGCACGCCGAGACCGCGTTCCACCCGTCCTGCTCATGCAAGATGGGCGACGACGAGATGGCCGTGGTCGATGGCGAAGGCCGCGTGCATGGCATGCAGGGCCTGCGCGTAGTCGATGCGTCGATCATGCCGATCATCACCACCGGCAACCTGAATGCGCCGACGATCATGATCGCCGAGAAAATCGCCGACAAGATCCGTGGCCGCCAGCCGCTGCCGCGCAGCACTGCCGACTACTACGTGGCCGGCGACGCGCCAGTACGTGGCAAGCCGTTGCGTGAAGTGGGGCCATTGGCGCAATAACGCCAAACCCTGTGGTGAGCGGGCTTGCCCCGCGCTGGAGTGCGCAGCGCTCCCAAGATTTTGGGGGCCGCTGCGCAGCCCAACGCGGGGCAAGCCCGCTCGCCACAGGGGCACTCGCTACAAAGAATCACCTCTCCTTGATCGCTCCCCAGCCCAGGCCTACTCTGTGTGCCTGCCCGCGCTGAGCCGCCCACAAGGAAGGCCCCATGTTCGACCACCACGCCACACTCAAGCAGCACTTCAGTGCCCTGCGCACCACCGCCGAATTTTTCTCCCTGCGTTACGTGCGCGAGTCCGGCCAGTACCTGTCGGTGCGCAAGAACGTCGCCGAACCGCCGCACCTGAACCACGACGAAGGCGCCATGCTCACCGTGCGTTTGAACGGTGTGGAAACCTACGCCGCGACCCACGATATCTCCCTGCCTGGCCTGCAAGCCGCCCTCGAGCGCGCCGAACAGCAAGCCCGACTGATAAAACCGCACGCCCTGCTCGACCTGCGCAACCAACCGGTGTCCAGCGACGTCGCCGACTACCTGTCGCCAAACCTGGAGCACGCCTTCCCGTCCTTGAGCGACTGCTACCAACTGCTCGGCGATGAATCCTCTGCAGTGCCCCAGGACGAGCGCCTGGTGAACTGGGAAGTCAGCCTCGGCCTGACCCACGTCGAGCAGATCTACCTCAACAGTGCCGGCGCCGAACTGCGCCAGGCCCAGCGGTTTGTGTTCCCCGGCGTCAACGTCACGGCCTACGACGGCAACGACAGCCAGTCGCGCACCCTCGGCGGCAGTAACTTCGGCCAGCAAGGCGGGTTTGACGTGATCAGCCGTTTCGGCCTGGTCGGCGCCGCGCCGCGCATTGCCGACGAAGCCCTGCAACTGCTGCTGGCGCCCAACACGCCCCAGGGCCCGCGCGACCTGCTGCTGATGCCCGACCAGATGATCCTGCAGATCCACGAGTCCATCGGCCACCCCCTGGAACTCGACCGTATCCTCGGCGACGAGCGCAATTACGCCGGCACCAGTTTTGTGAAGGCCAGCGACTTCGGCCACCTGCAATACGGCTCCAAGCTGTTGAACGTGACGTTCGACCCGGACATTCCCGAGCAACTGGCCAGCTACGGCCATGACGACGACGGCACCGCCGCCAGCAAGCAATTCCTGATCCGCGAAGGGCTGCTGCTCAAGCCCCTGGGTGGGGCGTTGTCGCAGTTCCGCGCCGGCATGGGCGGCGTGGCCAACAGCCGCGCCAGCAGCTGGAACCGCGCGCCTATCGACCGCATGGCCAACCTGAATATCGAAGCCGGCGACAAGAGCCTGGCGCAACTGATTGGCGGCATCGAAAGCGGCATCCTGATGTCGACTAACCGTTCGTGGTCCATCGACGATGCGCGCAACAAGTTCCAGTTCGGCTGCGAGTGGGGCCAGTTGATTGAAAACGGCGAACTCAAGGGCGTGGTGAAAAACCCCAACTATCGCGCGATTTCCGCGCAGTTCTGGCGCAACCTCAGCGCCGTGGGCGACGCCAGTACCTTCAAGGTGCTGGGCACGCCGAACTGCGGCAAGGGCGAGCCTAACCAGGTCATCCGCGTCGGCCATGCGTCGCCGGCCTGTGTGTTCAGCAACGTTGACGTATTTGGAGGAGATGCCTGATGAACACCTTCAAGGCATTGGTGCAGTGGCTCAAGCAGGCCATCACCAACAAGGAACAATTTCACCTGGGCTACGCGGCAGAATCGTCCGAGTTCGTGCGCTTCAACCACGCCAAGGTGCGTCAGGCCGGGCACGTGCAGCAGGCCAGCCTCAACCTCAAGCTGATCAGCGATGGCCGCCATGCCGACCTCGGCATCACCCTGGCCGGCGAGCCCGAGCTGGATCGCCAGCGCCTCGCCGACGGCCTGCGCCAATTGCGCGAAACCCTGCCGCTGCTGCCCCATGACCCGTACCTGCTGCTCAACCACAACGCCTGGCAAAGCCACCACGAACAAGCCCGCCCCCTGCCCGATCTGGCCCAGGTGCTGGAAGAAATCAGCCAGGCGGCCGATGGCGTCGACCTGGTCGGCTTCTATGCCGCCGGCCCGATCAGCCGGGGCTTCGCCAGTTCGGACGGCGCGTTTGGCTGGCATCAGGCCAATAGCTTCAACTTCGATTTCAGCCTGTTCCACGCCAATGGCGAGGCGGTAAAAGCCAGCTACGCCGGCGACGCCTGGGACAGCGCCGAGTTCGCCCGGCGCTTCCAGCTCGCCCGCGAACAGCTGGAGTTCCTCGGCCGCCCGCTGCACCCGTTGGCGCCCGGGCAATACCGCGCCTACCTCGCCCCGGCGGCGCTGGAAGAAATCATCAGCATCATCACCTGGGGTGGTTTTTCCGCCCAGGCCATCGCCAGCAAAGGCAGCTCGTTGCAACGGCTGTATGCCGGCGAGCAGTCCTTGAGCCCGCTGGTGACGGTGAAAGAACACATCACGGACTCCCTGAGCCAGGCGTTCTCCAGCGAAGGCTACCCGCGCAGTGACGTCACCCTGATCAACGCCGGCCAGGCCGACGGCCAACTGGTGAACTCCCGCAGCGCCGCCGAATATGGCCTCAGCGCCAACGGCGCCAGCGGCGATGAGTCACCGAGCGCCTTGCAGATTGCGGCGGGCACCCTGGCCCAGGCCGATATCCTCAAGCAACTGGGCACCGGGCTCTACATCAGCAACCTGTGGTACCTGAATTACTCCGACCTGCCCGCCGCACGCCTGACCGGCATGACGCGCTTCGCCACGTTCTGGGTGGAAGACGGCAAGATCAAGGCGCCGGTCAGCACCATGCGTTTTGATGACAGTGTCTACCAGTTGCTCGGTTCGCAACTGGAAGCGCTGACCGCCGAGCGGGAACTGCTGCTGTCGGCCAGCACCTACGGCCAGCGCAATACCGCGTCCAACCTGTTACCGGGTGCCTTGGTTAAACGCCTGACCCTGACCCTGTAGATACCCCCCTGTGGGAGCGGGCTTGCCCTCTCCCACCTTGTCCTGTGCTGATTTCAGACATCCCGGTTTCAGCCATTCCTACCGTAAATTCTCTTCCTCCCAGTCTGCACGGGCAGCCTGTTGTCGCCTGCGAAAAACCTCGTTATAACGGTTAGTGGCACCCCGCCACCTCACCCACGAGAGCACGACCTTGCCCGGGAAGGGCAAGCTGGAGCGTTGACATGAACCATGGAAGTTTTGTCATAGAAAACCTGTTCAAGCACTACAACGTTCATGTTGAGCAGTTGGGAAACGATTCGGAAAAGAAGACCATCCTGATGGTCAATGGCGCACTGTCCACCACACGCTCATTCGCCCGTACCAGCAAATGCCTGGCCGAGCATTTCAATGTGTTGTTGTTCGACCTGCCCTTCTCGGGCTATTCCCGCGAACACAACACCGACCTGGACCTGGTGACCAAGGATGACGAGGTGCAAATCCTGCGCGCCCTGGTCGAGCGCTTCCAGGTCAACCACCTGGTCTCGGCCTCCTGGGGCGGTATTTCCACGCTGCTGACCCTGGCGCACAACCCGCCGTCGATCGAAAGCTCGGTGGTGATGGCCCTGGCGCCCAACCTCAACCAGGCCATGCTCGACTATGTGGAGCGCGTGCGGGTGCTGATCGAGGCCGATGACAAATCCGCCGTCGGCCACCTGCTGAACGAGACCGTCGGCAAATACCTGTCGCCGCGCCTCAAGCGCAACAACCATCGGCACCTGTCGAACATGGCCACCACCGAGTACCGTCAGGCGCGCTTTCATATCCACCAGGTGCTGGCCCTAGGCGATGGCAACTACTTGCCGGCACTGCGCCAGATCGAAACCCCGGTGCACTTTCTCAACGGCACGCTGGACGAATACACCCCCGCCGCTGATGCCCAACTGTTCAAGCACTACGTCGGCCGCAGCAGCTTTGCCGTGGCCGAACACACCGGGCATTTACTGGACCTGGAGTCCCGCGAGGCGGCTTTGGCGGTGCACCGCGCGTTGTTGGATTTCCTGGTGGGAGAGCACGCGAACTTGTCGGACTTAGACGAACCGCCAGTGGGAAAAGGAGCGACGAATGGCGCATAATCGCCGACACATAGCCGGCTAACAAACAGGTACCCCATGCCAGATCGTGCCCCTCTCGACGCCAAGACCGCCCGCTGGCTCCCCTGGGTGGTCGCGATTGCCTTCTTCATGCAATCGCTGGATGGGACGATTCTCAACACGGCACTGCCGGCCATGGCGCGGGACCTGGCGGAAAACCCGCTGCGCATGCAAGGGGTGGTGATCGCCTACATGCTCACCGTCGCCCTGCTGATCCCGGCCTCGGGCTGGATCGCCGACCGCTTCGGTACCAAGAAAATCTTCTTTGGCGCGATCATGCTGTTCAGCATCGGCTCCTTGCTGTGCGCCCTGTCCAGCAGCCTGACCATGCTGGTGGGCGCGCGGGTCATCCAGGGCCTCGGCGGTGCGCTGATGCTGCCGGTCGGGCGGCTCGTGGTGCTACGTGCCTACCCCCGCTCCGAACTGGTGCGGATCATGGGCTTCATCACCATCCCCGGTCTGCTCGGGCCCTTGCTCGGCCCGACCATGGGCGGCTGGATGGTGCAATACCTGACCTGGCACTGGATCTTCCTGATCAACCTGCCGGTGGGCATGATCGGTTGCTACGCCGTGTGGAAATTCATCCCCGACCTGCGCGGCAGCGAGCGCACACGCTTCGATGGCCTCGGCTTTCTATTGTTCGGCGCGGCGATGGTGCTGATCACCATTGCCATGGAAGGCCTGGGCGAGCTGCACCTGCCGCACCTGCGGGTGATGCTGCTGCTGTTCGGCGGGTTGGCGTGCCTGGCGGCATACTGGCTGCGCGCCGGGCATATCGATAACCCGCTGTTTTCACCGGCGCTGTTCAAGACCCGCACGTTTGCGGTGGGCATCCTCGGCAACCTGTTCGCGCGCCTGGGCAGCGGTGCCTTGCCGTTCCTGGTGCCGTTGCTGCTGCAAGTGGCCCTGGGGTACTCGCCGTCCCAGGCCGGCATGAGCATGCTGCCCCTGGCGGCGGCGGCGATGTTCGCCAAGTCGGTGGCGCGTCCGTTGATCGAGC
Source organism: Pseudomonas sp. GW821-FHT09C10 (assembly GCF_059418085.1). Classification (NCBI taxonomy): domain Bacteria; kingdom Pseudomonadati; phylum Pseudomonadota; class Gammaproteobacteria; order Pseudomonadales; family Pseudomonadaceae; genus Pseudomonas; species Pseudomonas sp. GW821-FHT09C10. The sequence continues at coordinate 146,370 of NZ_JBWKPE010000008.1, read as the reverse complement.
GTCTGGGTTATCGCGTGGTGCTGACCGGCAACACCCTGGCCCTGGGCATCATGCTAGCGAGCATGGGCCTGGTCAGCGAGCAGACGCCCTACCCGCTGCTGCTGGCCATGCTGGCGGTGCTGGGGGCGATCAACTCGCTGCAATTTACCGCGATGAACACCGTCACCCTGATCGACCTCGATGACGCCCAGGCCAGCAGCGGCAACAGTCTGCTGTCGGTGGTGGCGCAACTGTCCCTGAGCCTGGGGGTGGCCTGTGCCGGTGCGTTGCTTGGCGGGTTTACCGCCGAATCGGGCAACGATGGCGTGAGCACGGTGCTCGGCGCGTTCCAGCTGACCTTCCTCACGGTGGGCATCATGGCGATGCTGGCGGCGGCGATCTTCCTGCAACTGTCGCCCCAAGACGGCAAACGGGCGGCCAGCCCGGAACAGCATATCGAGCATTAACCGGCGTCTCGTCTAGAACTTGCGGGGAAATCCTACGAGACTGGTACACTGCGCGACATTTTGTTTTGCAGAGCCAGTCCCGTGACTACCATCGCCACCGCTTTTAATACTTTGCCCCTGTCCGCCGCCATGCTGGCTAACCTCGACTCGCTGGGTTATGTCGAGATGACGCAGATCCAGGCGCAAAGCTTGCCGGTGATCCTCAAGGGGCTGGACCTGATCGCCCAGGCCAAGACCGGCAGCGGCAAGACCGCGGCGTTCGGCATTGGCCTGCTGAACCCGATCAACCCGCGCTACTTCGGCTGCCAGGCCCTGGTGATGTGCCCGACCCGTGAGCTGGCCGACCAGGTCGCCAAGGAAATCCGCCGCCTGGCCCGCGCCGAAGACAACATCAAGGTCCTGACCCTGTGCGGCGGCGTATCCCTCGGCCCGCAGATCGCCTCCCTGGAGCACGGCGCCCACGTGATCGTCGGCACCCCAGGCCGTATCCAGCAACACCTGCGCAAGGGTTCGCTGGTGCTGGACGGTTTGAACACCCTGATCCTCGACGAAGCCGACCGCATGCTCGACATGGGCTTCTACGACGCCATCGAAGACATCATCAGCAAGACCCCGCCGCGCCGCCAGACCCTGTTGTTCTCGGCCACCTACCCGGTGAGCATCAAGCAACTGGCCTCGAAATTCATGCGCGCGCCGCAGCAAGTGAAAGCCGAAGCGTTCCACTCCGACGACCAGATCGAGCAGCGTTTCTACGAGATCTCCCCGGAAGAACGCATGGACGCCGTGACCAAGGTGCTGGCGCATTTCCGCCCGGCCTCCTGCGTGGCGTTCTGCTTCACCAAGCAGCAAGTGCAGGAAACCGTCGACCACCTGACGGCCAAGGGCATTTCCGCCGTCGGCCTGCATGGCGACCTGGAACAGCGCGACCGTGACCAGGTATTGGCGATGTTCGCCAACCGCAGTACCTCGGTGCTGGTGGCCACCGACGTCGCCGCCCGCGGCCTGGACATCGACGCGCTGGACATGGTCATCAACGTCGAACTGGCCCGCGACTCGGAAATCCACATCCACCGCGTGGGCCGTACCGGTCGTGCCGGTGAGACCGGCATCGCCATCAGCCTGGTGGCGCCGTCCGAAGCGCACCGCGCCCAGGCCATCGAGCAACTGCAGAAGTCGCCGCTGAACTGGGACCAACTGGACAACCTCAAGCCGCAAAGCGGTGGTCCGCTGCTGCCGGTGATGAGCACCCTGTGCATCGCCGCCGGACGCAAAGACAAGGTGCGCCCGGGCGACATCCTCGGCGCATTGACCGGTGAAGCCGGCATCCCCGGTGCCCAGGTCGGCAAGATCGCGATCTTCGACTTCCAGGCCTTCGTGGCCGTAGAACGCGGCATCGCCAAGCAGGCGTTGCAGCGCTTGAACGACGGCAAGATCAAAGGCCGTTCGTTGCGCGTTCGGATCCTGTAACACGATCTCCGCACCAATGGAGATCCAATGTGGGAGGGGGCTTGCTGTGGTGAACGGGCTTGTTGTGGTGAGCGGGCTTGCCCCGCGCTGGGCTGCGAAGCAGCCCCATTGAATCGGTGGTGATCTCGTCGGGGAGCAAGCCCCCTCACCACAGCAAGCCCCCCTCCCACAATTTTGATTGCATTTCAGACCCGTATTTTTATGAGGACATTGCTGTGCGCTCGACCGAAGTTGTGATCATTGGCGCCGGCGCCGCAGGCTTGATGTGCGCACTGACCGCCGCCGGGCGTGGGCGCAAGGTGATGCTGCTCGACCATGCGAACAAGGCCGGCAAGAAGATCCTGATGTCCGGCGGTGGCCGCTGCAATTTCACCAATATGTACACCGAGCCGGCCAACTTCCTCTCGCACAACGCGCACTTCTGCAAGTCGGCCCTGGCCCGTTACACCCAGTGGGATTTCATCGGCCTGGTGGCCAAGCACGGCGTGCCGTACCACGAGAAGAAACTCGGCCAGCTGTTCTGCGATAACAAATCCAGCGACATCCTCGGCATGCTGTTGGACGAATGCATCCAGACCGGCGTGAGCCTGCACCTGGACACTTCGATTGAAGAAATCGTCAAGCTCGACAGCGGCTACCAGTTGCAGACCACCCTGGGTGAACTGCGCTGCGAATCCCTGGTGATCGCCACCGGCGGCCTGTCGATCCCGACCCTGGGCGCCAGCGGCTTTGGCTATCAAGTCGCCAGGCAGTTCGGCCATGAGCTGTTGCCGACCCGCGCCGGGCTGGTGCCGTTCACCATCACCGACCAGCTCAAGGACTTGTGCGGCGAGCTGTCCGGGACCTCGGTGGATTGCCTGGTCAGTTGCAACGGCCAGAGCTTTCGCGAGAACCTCCTGTTTACCCATCGCGGCCTCAGCGGCCCGGCGATTCTGCAGATCTCCTCCTACTGGGAGTCCGGCGACACGCTGGAGATCAACCTGCTGCCCGACCACGACGCCCACACCTGGCTGCAACAGCAGCAGGTGGAGCGCCCCAACAGCGAGCTGAAAACCCTGCTGGGTGAAATCTTCACCAAGAAGATGGCCAACCTGCTGGCGGACACCTGGTTCGCGTCCAAGCCGATGAAGCAGTACACCCACGCTGAAGTGGCCGATATCGCGCAAAAACTCTCGAGCTGGCAACTGGTGCCGGCGGGCACCGAGGGCTACCGCACCGCCGAGGTGACCCTGGGTGGCGTGGATACGCGGGAAGTCTCGTCCAAGACCATGGAATCGCTGAAAAGCCCGGGCTTGTACTTTATTGGGGAAGTGCTGGATGTGACCGGGCATCTGGGCGGATTTAACTTCCAGTGGGCCTGGGCCTCGGGTTACGCCGCAGCGCAGTACGCCTGATGAATGTGGGAGGGGGCTGGCTCCCTCCCACATTTGATTTGCGGTATGCCTGGGAATAATTTGCTGCCAGATGTGATCACCACCCTTGCCGTGGCGTCACTGATGGCTCAATTTAGCGGCATCGTCCCGGAAGACTCCAGACTTCATGTCATCGACCTCGTTCAAGCAGTCCATGCGGCGCCTGTGGGCGCTGGATAAATTCAGCTACAGCATCCGGGTGTTTATCGCCCTCACCGGCAGCATGGCGCTGTGCTGGTATCAGGATGAAATGACCCTGCTGATCCCGCTGTTCCTGGGGATTATCGCCAGCGCCCTGGCCGAGACCGACGACAGCTGGCAAGGCCGCCTCAACGCCCTGGCAGTGACGCTGGTGTGTTTCAGCATTGCCGCGCTGTCGGTGGAGCTGCTGTTCCCCTACCCCTGGATTTTCGCCATCTCCCTGGCCCTGGCCACATTCTGCCTGACCATGCTCGGCGCCTTGGGCGAACGCTATGGCGCGATTGCTTCGGCCACCTTGATCCTGTCGGTCTACACCATGATCGGTGTGGACCAGCGCGGCGGCGCCGTCAGTGATTTCTGGCATGAGCCGCTGCTGCTGGTGGCCGGTGCCGCCTGGTACGGCGCGTTATCGGTGCTGTGGCAGGCGCTGTTCTCCAACCAGCCGGTGCAGCAGAGCCTGGCGCGGTTGTTCCGCGAATTGGGGCGCTACCTCAAGCTCAAATCATCGTTGTTCGAACCGATTCGCCAACTGGACGTGGAAGCCCGCCGCCTGGAACTGGCCCAGCAAAACGGGCGGGTGGTGGCGGCGCTGAATGCGGCGAAGGAAATCATCCTGCACCGCGTCGGCAATGGCCGACCCGGCTCGAAGGTCAGTCGTTACCTCAAGCTGTACTTCCTGGCCCAGGACATCCACGAACGCGCCAGCTCCTCCCACTATCCTTACAACGCCCTGGCCGATGCGTTTTTCCACAGCGATGTGCTGTTCCGCTGCCAACGCCTGCTGCGCCAGCAAGGCAAGGCCTGCCAGTCCCTGGCCGAGTCGATCCAGTTGCGTCAGCCGTTCATCTATGACGACAGCTTCGCCGAAGCCCTCGGCGACCTGAACGCCTCCCTGGAACACCTGCGCATCCAGAGCAACCCGGCCTGGCGCGGCCTGCTGCGCTCCTTGCGCGCCCTGGCGGCCAACCTGTCCACCCTCGACCGCCTGCTCGGCGACGCCAGCAACCCCGACGCCCTGGCCGACGCCACCGACAGCAACCTGCTGGACCGCGCCCCACGCAACCTGAAGGAAATGTGGACGCGCCTGCGTACGCAACTGACGCCGACGTCGCTGCTGTTCCGCCACGCGCTGCGCCTGTCCCTGGCGCTGACCGTCGGCTACGGCATGCTGCATGCGATCCACGCCTCCCAGGGTTACTGGATCATCCTCACCACGCTGTTCGTTTGCCAACCGAACTACGGTGCCACGCGGCGCAAGCTCGGCCAGCGGATCATCGGCACCGCCATCGGCCTCACCGTGGCGTGGGCGCTGTTCGACCTGTTCCCGAGCCCGCTGGTGCAATCGATGTTCGCCATCGCCGCCGGCCTGGTGTTCTTTATCAACCGCACCACCCGCTACACCCTGGCCACGGCGGCGATCACCCTGATGGTGCTGTTCTGCTTCAACCAGGTGGGCGATGGCTACGGACTGTTCCTGCCACGCCTGTTCGATACCCTGCTCGGCAGCCTGATCGCGGGCCTGGCGGTGTTCCTCTTTCTCCCGGACTGGCAGGGCCGGCGCCTGAACAAAGTGCTGGCCAACACCCTGACCTGCAACAGCATTTACCTGCGCCAGATCATGCAGCAATACGCTGCTGGCAAGAGCGACGACCTGGCCTACCGCCTGGCCCGGCGCAATGCCCACAACGCCGATGCGGCGCTGTCCACCACCTTGGCCAATATGCTGATGGAACCTGGGCATTTCCGTAAGGAAGCGGACGTGGGCTTCCGCTTCCTGGTGCTGTCGCACACCTTGCTCAGCTACCTGTCGGGGCTCGGAGCACACCGCGAAACCCAACTGCCGGCCGAGGTGCGCGCGCACTTGATCGATGGCGCCGGCAATAGCCTGGCGGCGAGCATTGACGAAATCGCCACCGGGTTGGCGAACAAGCAGCCGATTGCGATTCAGAGCGATGCCGAGGAGGCCCTGGCGGCGGACCTGGAGCAGATGCCGGATGAGATTGATGAAGGGCAGCGGCTGGTGCAGACGCAGTTGGCGTTGATATGCCGGCAATTGGGGCCGCTGCGCACCTTGGCGGCGCATTTGATCAAAGATACCAGCGCGGCTTAGGTCGCTATCGGGGGCAAGCCCCCTCCCACATGTTGACTGTGTTCACAAATCAAAACTGTGGGAGGGGGCTTGCCCCCGATGAGGCCCGCACAGGCCCTACATGCCATGGGCCTTCATCAGCCGCTCATAACTGCCATCCGCCTTCATCCTGGCAATCTCGCGGTCAAAACCGGCAACGATCTGCGCATGCTCAGGGTTCTTCAGGCTGACCAGGATATGCAGGCTGTTTTCGCTCAGCGGCGTGGGCAGAAACTCCACCGCATTGCGCACCCGCACCGACTCGCGCGACAGGTAATAGCGTGCCACATACTCATCCTCCACGGTCAACCGCACCCGCTGCGCCGCCAGCATGCGCACCGCCATGGCGAAGTTATGCACCGGCACTTTCTGCAACTGCCCATCCCCATCGAACGCCGCCGAGTAGGCATAACCGCGCACCACGGCAATGGGATAGTCGTGCAACTGCTCCAGGTTCTGGAACTCGATGGGATCGTCACGGCGCTTGATGAAACGTACGCGATTGAGCAGGTATTCGCCGGAAAACTGCCCCAATTGTGTACGGGCCTCGTCGTACCAGGCGTTGACCAGCACGTCATAGCGCCCGTCGCCCACCCCCATCAGCGCCCGCGCCCAGGGCACTTGTTCGAAGTCACTGGCATAGCCCGCACGGGCCAAGGCCGTGGTGACTATATCGGTGGCCAGGCCACCGTTGATCAAGGTGGCATCGGTAAACGGTGGCCAGGCATCCGCGACCAGGCGCAGACGCTGTGCGAACACAGGTGTCGCCAGCAACAACACTCCAATCAAAGCAACGGCACGAGACAATCGCGGCATGCTCAAAATCCTTGGCGGCAGGCGGTGGCCTTGGCTCAGGCAGGGCCTGAGGTTCTAACATTAGCTCAGATTACACAAAGAAACGGACGTCGAGAGCACTCAATGATGGCAAATTGATTTCATTCACAAAAATAGTCGATTTAGACAGAGTCGCCCGCCGCGCTTACTATCCAGAACAGACATTCAAGTGAGAACACACCATGACAGTCGATTGGGTCTGTAAACATCACACCGACCTGGGCAAGGAGCAGCTGTACGCCATTTTGCGTTTGCGCGGCGAGGTCTTCGTTGTCGAGCAGAAGTGCGTCTACCAGGATATCGACGGGCAAGACCTGGCGGGCGATACCCATCACCTGATGGCCTGGAAAGACGACGAGCTGGTGGCCTACCTGCGCCTGCTGGACCCCGAGTCCCAGGGCGGCGACGTAGTGATCGGCCGCGTGATCGTGGCGCCGGTTGCACGGGGCACCGGGCTGGGGCACCAGATGATGGAAGAAACCCTCAGGCAGATTGACGAGATCTGGCCTGAGACGCCGATCTTCCTGTCAGCCCAGGCCCATCTGCAGGGGTATTACGGGCGGTATGGGTTTGTGGTGGCGGGTGAGGAATACCTGGAGGATGACATTCCACATATCGGGATGCGGCGTACTTGAGGCCGCCACCGCTGAACTCAGGGATAATCCAGAACCCGCTTGATCTGGCTGAGATTCACCTCGATCCACCTACGATCAATCGCGCCCCAATCGCGAATCCGATAATGCCCGGCATGGTTGCGGGCCCCATCCTCCTGCTCGAACTCACACACAATATCCAGGTCCGCCAGCGCCGCAATCGTGTCCTGCGCGGTACGCCGGGGCATGCCGGTGACGTCGGTCAGCGCCGGGACGCTGCTGGCCAGCCCACTGTCGATCAGGTACGCCACGTACAGCCGGCGGTAGAAGCTGCTTTTGGTCTTGCTCACATCCATGGTTGGTCGCCTTGTGCGGTCAGGGCTTGCCCTGCAGGTCGCGATACGTGAGGTACACCCGCAGGTCGAATTCCACCTGGTGGTAGCCGGGCATCATGTAGTCGCAGAGTTTGTAGAACGCTTTGTTGTGGTCCGATTCCTTGAAGTGCGCCAGCTCGTGAACCACGATCATGCGCAGGAACTGCGGCGCGGCATCTTTGAACAGCGAGGCAATGCGGATCTCTTTCTTGGATTTGAGGTTGCCGCCCTGCACCCGTGAAATCGTGGTGTGCAGGCCCAGGGCGCGGTGGGTCAGGTCCAGGCGGTTATCGAACAGCACTTTGTCGATGGCCGGCGCGTTGCGCAGGTGTTCCTGCTTCAAGGCCTGGGCATAGGCGTACAGGGCTTTGTCGCTCTGCACCCCATGGCGATCGGGGTAACGCTGCTCCAGGTAGGCGCCCAACTGGTCCTTGGCGATCAGTTGACGTACTTGCTCCTGGAGGGCAGCGGGGTAGGCCTGGAGGTATTTCAGCGCGGTCATTGGGGTCTGCAACAGAATTCGGATGGGCGCCAGTGTAGCGAATTCAGCGCACGCGGGCGCGTGACCAGTCGACCACTTCTTCAGCCATCAGGGGCTGCGCCGCCCACGGCCCCTGGATAAACGGGCAACCCTGGGCCTTGAGCCACTGGGCCTGCTCCTGGGTTTCCACGCCCTCGGCCACCACGACCACCTCAAAATGCCTGCACAGCTCGATAATGCTGCGCGCCATCGCCGCGTCCCGCACCGAGCCCGGCAGCCGCGCAACCAATTGCGGATCAAGCTTGAGCGTATCGAAGGCCAGGTCGCGCAAATGCGCCAGGGAACACTGTCCCGAACCGAAGTCATCCAGGGCGATACGCACGCCGATACGGCGCAGCAACTTGAGCTGCTTGGCGGCCTCTTCCAGGTTACTCATCAGGCAGTCCTCGCCGATTTCCACCTCCAACTGGTACCCCTCCAGCCCATAGCGCTCCAGCATCTGCTGCAGTTGATTGACCAGGTTGGGCATATTGAACTGGCTGCTGCTCAGGCTCACACTCAGCACCAACTCATCGTCGAACGCGGCCTGCCACGCCTGGCGCTGGGCGGCGATCTGCTGGTAAATCCATGCGCTCAGTTGGCTGATCAGCCGTGCTTCTTCCAGCAACGGTAAAAACAGCCCCGGCGGCACATCGCCGACGCTGGGGTGCTGCCAGCGCAACAACACCTCAACGCCGCGCAAGCGCCCATCCACCAGCGAAACCTGGGGCTGATAGACCAAGGTGAAATCCTTGTTTTGAATCGCCGTACGCACGCTGTCTTCGAGCATCAGCCGCGAGCGGGCGCGGCCGTTCATTTCCTGGTCGTAATAGCGATATTGCTGACGGCCGGCGCGCTTGGCTTCGTACATGGCGATGTCGGCCGCACGTAGCAAACCACTCAAATCCGCGCCGCAATCCGGGAAGGTGGCAATGCCGATGCTGACGCCGAGCATGACATCCAAACCGTCGACCTGCTGGCACACCGACACTCGTTCGATCAGTTTTTCCGAAACCTTTGCCGCCTGCTCCGGAAAGTCCAGCTCCAGCAACGCCGTGAATTCATCGCCGCCCATGCGGCCGATAATGTCGTAGGAACGCAGGCAGCCCTGCAATTGCTCCGAGACCCAGCGCAATACACGGTCGCCGGCATCATGGCCCAGGGAATCGTTGACCCGCTTGAAACCGTCGAGGTCCAGGTACAGCAACACCAGGGACTGCTCTGTCCGCTCACTGCGCGATAAGGTGTTTTCCACCGCCTGGTAAAAACCGCGCCGGTTCAGCAGACCGGTCAGCGGGTCGGTCACGGCCTGGAACTCCAGCTGCTGGTGCAAGTGACGCACTTCGGACATATCCAGCACCGTCACCACCATAGCCTTCTGTTCAGCGGGCAGCGGCGCAGAGGACAAGGCCACCGGCACCTGCTGGCCGCGGCCGGTGCGCAGGAGCGCATCATGCAGGCGCCAGGTTTCACCGCGGCGGTAGCCGGCGTACATCTGCGATTCCAGCCAGACGGGCACATGGGGCTTTTGCAGGAAACGCAGGAAATCCTGGCCTTGCAGCTCCTGGATCGTAGCATTGAGCAGGCGCGAAATCGCCGGGTTGGCGTATTCGACCACGCCCTCTTCACTCACCACCAGGATGCCCTCGGCGGCGTTATCCAACACCGACGCATTGAACGCCCGGGCGGACTCCAAGTCATGGCTCAGGCGCTGCAAGGCCCGGCGGTTGCGCTGGTGCTCCAGCAACGCCTGGACCTTAGGCTTGAGGACGTGCGGGTCGAAGGGCTTGAACAGGTAGTCGATGGCGCCGCTGGCGTAGCCTTCCAGCACGGCGGCGGGGGATTGAGCGTTGGCGCTCAGAAATATGATCGGGGTCATGCGCGTGCGCTGGCTGCCGCGCATCAAGCGGGCGACTTCGAAACCGTCCATGCCGGGCATCATCACATCCAGCAGCACCAGGTCGACCTCATGCTGCAGCAGCAACTCCAGGGCTTCCACCCCGGACGCGGCCGTTACCACCACCCAATCATCACGTTGCAGAAGTGCACGCATGCTGATCAGATTTTCCGGGTAGTCATCGACCACCAGAAGAACCGAACTGCCATCGCCATGAGGTGGAACGCATTCCATGCTAGGTCTCTTCCTTGGGTCTACTCCGGTCACTTCTGAGAGAAAACCCGGACAAACATTGAGGCCTCACTCTAGCCCCGGATCCTGAAAATCAGAAGTGACGTGGATGCCATCATTGCGCCAAAGTTCAGTCAGCCGACTAACGGTCAACCTCTACAGCCCACGATTCATGGGAAACATGGCTTTTTGGCATTCCCTTGGCGCCAATAAATTGCCAGCAAGTGTTTAACAACTGGCCGACCACCGCCTATAAAGAACCTGTCAGGCCCCCGGGCCAAAGCCTTCACCCCCTGTAAAAGGCCAACGCCATGATCGACCTCTCCACTTGGAACCTGAGCATTCCGGTCGGCTCTCCCCCCGCGACCATCGACACACCCAGGCTGCTCAGCGGCTTCAACGACCAATACTTCCAGGCCGAAGGCAGCAACGTGCAATTCTGGACACCCGTCACCGGCACCCGCACCGAAAACGCCGTGTACCCGCGCAGCGAACTGCGCGAAACCTACGCCGACGGCCGCCTGCGCAACTGGACCTACCCCGAAGCCGACAACTTCCTGCGCGCCACCCTGGCGGTCAACCAGGTGCCCTCCAGCGGCAAGATCGTCATCGGCCAGATCCACGCCTACGACAGCCAGAAGCCGCTGATCAAGCTCGAATATCAGTTCAAGGAAAAGACCCAGACCGGCAACATCGTCGCCAAGGTGCGCATGCGCCCGGATGAAGATGAAAGCCGCGTGATCATCGTCGCGTCCAATGTGCCGCTGGAGAAAAGCTTCACCTACGTGATCAACCTCAACAAGGCCGGGCTGCTCAGCGTGTACGCCGCCGACAGCGAGTGGAACGAGCGCATTGGTGCGGCGTGGGCCGCCAAGCCCTTGTACTTCAAGGCGGGCGCATATGTGCAGGACAACAGCGGGGACAGCAAGGAAGGCGCCAAGGTGACGTTTGCGAAGTTGGATATTGATCACGAGTGAACGGATCGGCCTCGATTCGAGCAGGCATTGTCCGATGGCGTCAGAGACTATTCCCACCTCTTGAACACCGACGAACCCTGTAGGAGCCGGGCTTGCCCGCGATGGCGGAGTGTAGCCAGTACTTCCCGCGACTGACACTCCGCCATCCCGCTAAACGACGAGCGCTGTTGCGCCCAGCGTTTATTTTATGATGGCTGTGTATGGGAGACCTTCGGGCCTGCCGGGTTCCTCGTATCCTCGGTCTGCGAACCCGCACACAACTGCCACCCCGTCATTTCACCCCCTGCACCGAAACTGCCACCGATTACCCGGTGCTGTTAATCGACAGCGACCTCCACGCCTGCCTGCGTGAACGCCTCAACGCCGCCCTTGAATACCTCAATCTGATCGCCTGCTCCAGCCTGCCGGACTTCGCCGAGCGTGATCTTAATAACGTTGCCAATACCGCAAGCATTCTGGTACAGGACGTGAGCGATGTCTTTCATGTGATTGAGCGGCGAGGCTTTGCTACCCACCCGCGGGGTAATCAAATCCTAACAACAAGCCTGCAGTAACGCGCAATGCTGTTCACTTAAGGATTGTTGACTAATCCTCAAGCAGCCGGAAAATCCGGAGTCTGATAAGAACTCCGGATTTTTTATGCCTGTTGCTCAGGATTTAAGCGCTGTACTAGATTTTGCTGAGAGCTGGTACAGCCCTCCCTGAAAAATCGGCTGGATCTTCGAGGAGTTACCCCCAGTACGGCGTTCACGGCAACTAGGGTAAACCCCAGATAAAGGCCAATATCAACGTAGACATTACATACGCCGCACTTGGTGCCCCCGACTGAACGCTCTAAATTGAGCACCCGCGAATAAAAACATGTGAACCACAACGACAACCGAATCTTCGGCATATGTGCAACTGGATGTTACCACCTTGTGTATTAATCAGTATTTTTAGATATCCGCGATGGAGCGAGATGTAGGAAATACTAATCAGAACTATCCGACAACTCCCTACAAAAACACACAAAGACTCAGCTGAAAAACAATACAATTCAAAAAACAGAAATTGACATTCATAATAAGTCCTCATACGGTTTAAGTGCATCGCAAAACTGCGAAGGCACCAACACAGAGGAACTATATATGAAACGTGTAATTATAGAACCGACGCTCAACAACCAGTCAAACGACGCGTACCAGACCCCTCACTTCTCAATTAAGACGGTGACTATACCTCACTACAAATTTATTCCCAACGATGGGGGTAACGTTATCGAAGCTTCTAATAGCAGAAAGCTAGCGATTAAATAATGATGTACCGCCTGGGCTTCGGCCCAGGCAGCCACTAAAAATGAACCTCACTCATGGGTGGTCAGGCGGCTATGTGTACTGCGAAAAAAAAATGGCTCTCGAACGACATATTTTTAGTGCTTAAAGATGGCGCAGCTTATTTGTGGGACTATAGAAATCACGTCCAATACCAAATAAGCACAAGAGAATTTGAGCGGTTAGTGAGTTTTTCCGCAGGCGATTTCGTATCGGATACAGCTGATGACATATCCATAGACTCCTCCGGGGTACTGTATGAAGTGAAACCAGCCGATGAATGGGGCTGGGACGTGCTATCAAAAATATTCCATATTGGGACATCTCACCCGAATTCGCCAACCCCAGACAAGCCTGAAATGTACATTGAATATGCCAAAAGCTACTTAAACTTTTGCAAGTCAATTCATAAAAACGAACCAAATATTTCTTTAATAAAAGGAGGAGAAAAGACATTACTACCACCTCCAAACCTTTCGGCTATTAAAGAAGCGAGTCTTTGGGAGACGCTTTTGGCGCGTCATACCTGCCGAGATTTTTTTGACACATCAGTATCAATATTATCACTGGCAACCATACTGTATGGAACTTTAGCGGATAAGGAAGAGACCGATTACGACGCTCCGATTGGCGCTCAAAAATTCGGTTTCAGAAGAACATCACCTTCGGCCGGAGGCTTACAAGCGACGGAGGGTTATGTATGGGTGCGAAATGTCGAGGATCTTGCCCCCGGCATTTATCATTATATAAGTGAACAGCATACTCTGGAGAAGGTACGCGACCTTCCGCCTGAAGTAATATCTACTTATTTATGCGGCCAGCACTGGGCAAACAACTTAGCATTCGCAATTTTTTTTACTTCTCGCTTTGACAAGCTTTGGTGGAAATACCCCCACTCCCGCGCCTATCGCCCAATGCTGCTGGACGTTGGACATTTATCACAAACAGCAAATTTATTAATTACGGCGCTTGGCTTACATCCTTGGCTGACCGGTTACTTTCATGACAAAGAAATAAATGAACTTTTAGAGGTCAACCTTCCTTCAGAGCAAGTCATTTTTTTGGTGGGTGCGGGGAATGGAACGGGTAGTTCGTACACCACAGAAGTTAGAGAACTACTCGACGGAATCTAATGAGGGGACTGAGCATGGTCAATGTAGAAAATAATGACATTGCAATACTTGGCCTTAAAGATGGACATGACGGGGCGGTAGCCCTAATTGTTGGGAACCACTTAGAGTTTTCTGTAGAAGCAGAAAAAGATAACGGCCTTCGATTTTCAAGCGTGACACCTGACGCACTACTGAAAGTTTCTCACATGATTAACAAACCCGTAGATATAGTAGCTCAGAGCGGTTGGAGTAGAGGGGTGAACTCAGAAAGTGACATCATTGGTGCAGGCTATTCAGGACTAAAGAAGATTATTCATCAAGAACGTTCAATATTTGGTCATAATGTTACTTATTTTTCATCCTCACATGAGCGCTCACACCTTTTATGCGGATACGGGCTTTCACCCTTTCCACAAGGACAGCCTTGCTATGCATTGCTCTGGGAGGGCTATTTCGGTGCATTCTATCGAATTGATGAAAACGTAAACATTACCAAATTAGGTAGTGCACTTGAAAACCCTGGGGACAGATTTGCTTTTTTATACGCGCTCGCAGATCCTACTTTTAATCTTGGAGCGGGACAAATTCGTTTAAGTGATGCAGGCAAACTCATGGCACTTGCCGCTTATGGAGAAAATGGCAATCTTGACGAGGACGCCAGACACATAATAACCACCCTAGTCGACAAGAACATAGACTTTAGAAAGCTTCACAAGCACCATTTCCGTAAAAGTGCATATTACAATATTGGACTCAACAACCCTCGATTTGCATCACTTGCATATCATCTTTCAAACGCAATTTTCAATCTGTTTCGTGATTTTGCACAGCTACTGGTATTTGATGACGCACCTTTATTAATTGTTGGCGGATGCGGATTAAATTGTGACTGGAACTCAAAATGGAAAGAGACACAACTATTCTCTGATGTATTTATTCCTCCGTGCACAAACGACAGCGGGTCTGCAATTGGAACTGCGATTGATGCATTACTGCATACCAAAGGACTTGCCAAAGTAACTTGGTCACCCTATGCAGGGGAGCTATCACATTCTGACACAGATAACACAGGCACCTTCATTAGTGAACCCTATGATACGAGACGTGTAGCGCGATTACTTCATGAAGGCTGCATATTAGGTTGGGTGCAGGGCAGATATGAAATGGGTCCTAGAGCACTAGGAAATCGCTCAATATTAGCGGCGCCCTATCCTAGAGAGAATCTCATTAAGTTGAACAAAATCAAGAGGCGCGAAGGATTCCGCCCTATAGCACCGATATGTTTAGAAGAATGTATGGCTGAATACTTCTGCCCGTCTAACCCCTCACCCTACATGCTGGAGTTTCGTAAAGTTATTTCAGCCAGCATTCCGGCGGTGACGCACGTTGATAACTCAGCGCGTCCTCAATCAGTCAATGAATTGCAAAATTTTCGTATACATCAACTGCTAAGCGCCTATCGTGCTATATCAGGAGTCGGCGTACTTTGTAACACATCCTTAAATTTTAACGGGCGCGGCTTTATAAATAGACTTAGCGACTTGTATCGATTCGCCAGTGAACATGAACTCGACGGCTTCGTATTTGAAGACACACTTTTCCTGCATTCAGATCGACCTGATGAAAACGTCAAGTAAGCTTATTTGCGTGCAAGCGCTATCCAGCTTCTCACTATGGCTTGATATTTTTTTAATCTTCACGGTTCCCGTTTATCTATGGCATGCCTCTCCTTCATCAATAGCGTTCTTGGCTTTTTGCCTGGGCGCCCCTATGTTGTTTCTAGGTCCTATCGTAGGAACGCTGATAGATCGACATGACGTAAGGAAAACACTAGTATCCGGCGTCTTACTCCGCACACTGTCTACCGTAGGGCTAGCAGTGTCTCCAGATCTTCAGAGCTTTTTGCTTTTCGTCATTTTCAAAGGTGTGTCAAATTTATTTTACTTTCCTTCGATAACCATTATAGTTCGGCAACTGATACATGCCGAGGAGCGCAAATCTTTTTTCAGCCACGTAAGTGTATTTGATCAATCTTCCAAAATTTTTGCGCCGTTACTTGCAGGCTTGTTAACGGCAGTATTAGCACCTAAGAATTTATTCTTTTTTTCGGCAGTCACCGTTTTATTAACCTTCCCACTCCTAAGGCCTATTTGCCTAGCATTCCGAACGCAAATGAATGGTACCGCTACCAACGCCCTGCCACTTTATCGCGACATTACAAGAGGACTCTCTATATTCAATGCCTTGCCCTTTCAACTACGCATAGGCTTTTTGTACTCCCTGCTTACATCGCTGGCTTTAGGAATTTACGACCCGCATTTGGCGTCCTTTCTAGCCTATGAAGGTTTACCTCCAGTTAATTTTTCAATAATCGTCTCAGCAACAGCCGGAGGTGCAATATGTGCCGCATTGCTGATGAAATTCAAATTGAGCAATTTCGATGAGATTCTTCTTCGGTCCAGCGCATTAGTTGTTTTCTCTACCGCATTAATCCTGACCGCAGTTTTAGTATTTTTCCAATTACCTGGAAGAGCCTATCTCTATCCATTGGTTTGGTTTTTGAATGGCTTCGGTTATGAAACGCTAATAATATCTTCAAATATAATCCTTCAGCAATTATGCCCTACTGACAATATCGGAAGAGTATCCATGTCTTTCAGAAGCATCCAAATACTATGCGTCATAACGGGACCTTCTTTAGGAACAATGCTAATAATCGCAGGTGGTCGCCCAGCACCTTTTGTTGTGGCTGCGGGCATGGCATTTTTAACTGCATTGCTGTCCATTGCGGTCTATTTATATTTGTACAGAAAACAATCGCATGCACCTGTCAGCTAATGCAGAATTAAACGATTATCCCGCGAATCTTCTGCCTCTTAAACTTACCTAATCAAAAACAAAAAAAGCCCGCATCGCTGCGGGCTTCTTTTTTAACGCCTAAGGCTCAATTCACCTTAGCGTTCAACTCACCTTTCAGGTAACGCTGGTACATCGCTTCCAACGAGATCGGCTTGATCTTCGAAGCGTTGCCCGCAGTGCCGAAGGCTTCGTAACGAGCGATACACACATCACGCATCGCGGTCACGGTCGCGCCGAAGAACTTGCGCGGGTCGAACTCACTCGGGTTGGTGGCCATCAGGCGACGCATTGCGCCGGTGGACGCCAGGCGCAGGTCGGTGTCGATATTGACCTTGCGCACGCCGTACTTGATGCCTTCGACGATTTCTTCAACCGGCACGCCGTAGGTTTCTTTGATGTCGCCGCCGTACTGGTTGATGATCGCCAGCCATTCCTGCGGGACCGAGGAAGAACCGTGCATCACCAGGTGGGTGTTAGGGATGCGCTTGTGGATTTCCTTGATGCGGTCGATGGCCAGCACGTCGCCGGTCGGCGGCTTGGTGAACTTGTAGGCGCCGTGGCTGGTGCCGATGGCAATGGCCAGGGCGTCGACCTGGGTCTTCTTGACGAAGTCGGCGGCTTCTTCCGGGTCGGTCAGCATCTGGCTGTGATCCAGCACGCCTTCGGCGCCGATGCCGTCTTCTTCACCGGCCATGCCGGTTTCCAGGGAGCCCAGGCAACCCAGTTCACCTTCAACCGAAACGCCGCAGGCGTGGGCCATGGCCACGGTTTGTTGGGTGACGCGTACGTTGTACTCGTAGTCGGTCGGGGTCTTGCCGTCTTCGCCGAGGGAGCCGTCCATCATCACCGAGCTGAAGCCCAGTTGGATGGAGCGCTGGCACACGTCAGGGCTGGTGCCGTGGTCCTGGTGCATGCACACCGGGATGTGCGGGAATTCTTCGATCGCGGCGAGGATCAGGTGACGCAGGAACGGGGCACCGGCATATTTGCGCGCACCGGCCGAAGCCTGGACGATCACTGGGGAGTCGGTCTTGTCAGCGGCTTCCATGATGGCGCGCATCTGCTCAAGGTTGTTGACGTTAAAGGCTGGGACGCCGTAGCCGAACTCGGCTGCGTGGTCCAGCATTTGACGCATGCTGATAAGTGCCATTGTGTTGTCTCTCCCGGTCGAGGGTCGTTAATCGTGCAAGCCTGCCGTAGCGGCGGCTGCTATTCAAGTTATTGCAGGTCAGGCTTTGCATGCCTGGCGTGCTGAATCGTTATTGCTGATGTGGGAGGGAGTTTGCCCCCGATGACAGTGGCTCAGTCAGCACATGGGGGTGCTGACAAACCGCTATCGGGGGCAAGCCCCCTCCCACATTTGGATCTCATCAAATTTGAAATCTTATTGGGCCTTGCAGCCGCGCCCGATCAAATCGTCGGTGGCGACCCAGTAAACCAGGCCTTCCTCACCTTTTGTGTGAAACGCCAACTGGTCGTTGCTGTACAGCACGCCCGAGGCGGCAACGTCCTGTTTCAGGCGATAAACCTGGTCGGAACCGCCGAGGCGTACATCCACCTCACTGCGGGCCTGGTTGGCGAAGCGCCAGTTGACCTCGGCCTTGCTGTCGCAGGTCCAGGTGGTCCACTTATCGGCAGGCTCTGCCTTGTTGAACATGTTCATGCTGCTGCAGCCGGCCAGTAGAGCCAGGGCTGCCAGGGCGAAAACGCCTTTCATTGCCAATCCTCGCAGCAGGGCCAAAGGCCGCCGATGCCGTCGGTTAGTTGATCAGACCCGTCAAGGGCAACCCTGTTCCTGACCGTTGGGCGCGGAGTCGTATTTCTCCAGCCGTTCGTTGCCGATGCGCTTGTTGATCACCGGCATGGTCTCGGCTTGCCAGTCAGCCTGGTAGCAGCTTTTTTTCTGCTCCGTGGCAGGTTTGCCTGCCGCCGGCGCTGCGCTTGGCGTGCTGCCGCAGCCGGCCAACAGGCCCGCTGCGATCACCATTGCCAACGACTTGATCATGGGAATACTCCTTTTCCGGATCACGAGCCTTAGCCTTTGGCCCGGGTTTCCAGCACTTCAACGGCGGGCAGGACTTTGCCTTCGACGAATTCGAGGAATGCACCGCCACCGGTAGAAATGTAGGAGATCTGGTCGGCAACGCCATATTTATCGATGGCCGCCAGGGTGTCGCCGCCGCCGGCGATGGAGAATGCCGAGCTGTCTGCGATGGCCTTGGCCAGCACTTTGGTGCCATTGCCGAACTGATCGAACTCGAACACGCCGACCGGACCGTTCCACAGGATGGTCTGGGAGGCTTTCAGCAGCTCTGCGAAGTTGGCTGCCGTTTGCGGGCCGATGTCCAGAATCATGTCGTCGGCAGCCACGTCGGCGATGAGCTTGACGGTGGCTTCGGCGGTTTCAGCGAACTCCTTGGCAACCACCACGTCCACCGGCAACGGCACGCTGACCTTGGCGGCGATGGCACGGGCGGTGTCGAGCAGGTCCGGCTCATACAGGGACTTGCCCACCGGGTGGCCTGCTGCCGCCAGGAAGGTATTGGCAATGCCGCCGCCAACGATCAACTGGTTGCAGATCTGGCTCAGGCTGTTGAGCACGTCCAACTTGGTGGACACCTTGGAGCCGGCAACGATGGCCGCCATCGGCTGGGCCGGAGCGCCCAGGGCCTTGCCCAGTGCCTCCAGTTCAGCCGCCAGCAGTGGGCCGGCAGCCGCCACCTTGGCGAACTTGGCCACGCCGTGGGTCGAACCCTCGGCACGGTGGGCGGTGCCGAACGCGTCCATCACGAACACGTCGCACAGGGCGGCGTATTGCTGGGCCAGTTCGTCGCTGTTCTTTTTCTCGCCTTTGTTGAAGCGCACGTTTTCGAACAGCACGATGTCGCCAGGCTTAACGTCGACACCGCCCAGGTAGTCAGCCACCAGCGGCACCTCACGGCCCAGGGCCTTGCTCAAATAGTCGGCTACCGGCTTGAGGCTGTTTTCGGCGGAGAACTCACCTTCGGTCGGGCGACCCAGGTGGGAGCAGACCATCACGGCCGCGCCTTTTTCCAGGGCCAGCTTGATGGTCGGCAGCGAGGCCAGGATTCGCGCATCGCTGGTGACAACACCGTCCTTGACGGGGACGTTGAGGTCTTCGCGAATCAGTACGCGCTTACCTTGCAGATCGAGGTCGGTCATCTTCAACACGGTCATGGGTGGCAGTTCCTGAATTACTGTTGAGGTTGTTTAGAGGCGATATGCAGATAATGTTCCGCAACATCCAGCATTCGGTTGGCAAAGCCCCATTCGTTGTCGAACCAGGCCAGGATGTTCACCAGCCTCGGGCCGGAAACGCGGGTCTGGCTGGCATCGACAATCGCCGAATGCGGGTCATGGTTGAAATCACAACTGGCGTGAGGCAACTCGGTGTAGGCCAGCAAGCCTTTGAGCGGGCCGCTGGTGGCGGCGTCGCGCAGGATCCGGTTGACCTCCGTCGCATCCGTGTCGCTGACGGTTTGCATGGTGATGTCCAGGCAGGACACGTTCACCGTCGGCACCCGTACGGCTTTGGCCTGGATTCGCCCGGCAAGTTCCGGCAGCAGGCGTTCGATGCCGCGCGCCAGACCGGTGGATACCGGAATCACCGACTGGAACGCCGAGCGCGTGCGGCGCAGGTCTTCATGATGATAGGCGTCGATCACCGGCTGGTCGTTCATCGCCGAGTGGATGGTGGTGATCGACACGTAATCCAGGCCGATCGCCTGATCCAGCAGGCGCAACAGCGGCACGCTGCAGTTGGTGGTGCAGGAGGCATTGGACACCAGCAGCTCACTGCCGGTCAGGCAATCCTGGTTGATGCCGTAGACGATGGTGGCGTCGACATCCGCCTCGCTGGCCATCGGCTGGGAAAACAGCACACGCGGTGCGCCAGCGTCGAGAAAACGCTGGCCATCTGCGCGGGTGTTGTAGGCACCGGAGCATTCCAACACCAGGTCGACGCCCAGCGCCGCCCAGTCGATGCCCTCGGGGGTGGCGCTGCGCAACACTTTCACGCAGTCGCCGTTGATATGCAGACAATCGCCTTCGACCCGCACTTCGCCGGGGAAACGGCCATGGGTGGAGTCAAAGCGTGTCAGGTATTCGATGCTGGCCATGTCGGCCAGGTCGTTGATCGCGACAATTTCAAACCCGGCTGCCGCCCCTCGCTCGAACAGAGCACGCAAGACGCAACGACCAATGCGGCCGTAGCCGTTGAGTGCAACTTTGTAAGGACGCGGTTGGGGCATGGGGTTCTCGATCAAGGTTAGTTCGGTGTTGAATGTTCTGACGCTATCGCGGGCAAGCCCGCTCCCACATCAGACCGCGATCCAAATGTGGGAGCGGGCTTGCCCGCGATAGCGCCAGTACAGACAACGCAGACTGACTTAGTCTTCCAGCAGCTCTTCAGCCTGACCCAGGATGTTTTCCAAGGTGAAACCGAACTCTTCGAACAACGCTGGCGCCGGCGCCGACTCACCGTAGGTGGTCATGCCGATCACGCGGCCTTCCAGGCCCACGTACTTGTACCAGTAGTCGGCGTGCGCCGCTTCGATGGCGATACGCGCGCTGACCTGCAACGGCAATACCGATTGCTTGTAGCCGGCGTCCTGGGCTTCGAACACGCTGGTGCACGGCATGGACACAACGCGCACGTTGCGGCCTTGGGCAGTCAGCTTGTCGTACGCCTGAACGGTCAGGCCCACTTCGGAACCGGTGGAGATCAGGATCAGCTCCGGCTCGCCGATGCAGTCCTTGAGCACGTAGCCGCCACGGCTGATGTCGGCGATCTGCGCGTCGGTGCGCACCTGGTGTTGCAGGTTCTGACGGGAGAAGATCAGCGCCGAAGGGCCGTCCTTGCGCTCGATCGCGTGCTTCCAGGCCACCGCGGATTCCACCGCGTCGGCTGGGCGCCAGCAATCCAGGTTCGGCGTGGTACGCAGGCTGGTCAGTTGTTCGACCGGCTGGTGCGTCGGGCCGTCTTCGCCGAGGCCGATGGAGTCGTGAGTGTAGACATGGATCACGCGCTTCTTCATCAGCGCGGCCATACGTACGGCATTGCGCGCGTACTCCATGAACATCAGGAAGGTCGCGCCGTAAGGCACCAGGCCGCCGTGCAGGGACACGCCGTTCATGATGGCGCTCATGCCGAACTCGCGCACGCCGTAGTACATGTAGTTGCCGCTGGCGTCTTCGGCCGAGACACCTTTGCAGCCTTTCCACAGGGTCAGGTTGGAACCGGCCAGGTCGGCCGAACCGCCGAGGAACTCAGGCAGCAGCGGGCCAAAGGCATTCAGGGTGTTCTGGCTGGCTTTACGGCTGGCGATGGTTTCGCCCTTGGCCGCGACTTCGGCGATGTAGGCCGAGGCTTTTTCCGAGAAATCGGCAGGCAGGTCACCGGCCAGGCGGCGTACCAGCTCATTGGCCAGCTCAGGGAATTCGGCGGAGTAGGCAGCGAAACGCTGGTCCCACTCGGCTTCGGTGGCCAGGCCTTTTTCCTTGGCATCCCATTCGGCGTAGATGTCGGCCGGGATTTCGAACGGGCCGTGGTTCCACTTCAGCGCTTCGCGGGTCAGGGCGATCTCCGCGTCACCCAGTGGGGCGCCGTGGCAGTCTTCCTTGCCTTGCTTGTTCGGCGAACCGAAGCCGATGGTGGTCTTGCAGCAGATCAGGGTCGGCTGCGCGCTCTTGCGGGCGGTGTCGATGGCAGTCTTGATCTCTTCCGGATCGTGGCCGTCGACATTGCGGATTACCTGCCAGTTGTAGGCTTCGAAACGCTTGGGGGTGTCATCGGTGAACCAGCCTTCGACTTCGCCGTCGATGGAGATGCCGTTGTCATCGTAGAAGGCGATCAGCTTGCCCAGGCCCAGGGTACCGGCCAGGGACGCGACTTCGTGGGAAATGCCTTCCATCATGCAGCCATCACCCAGGAACACATAGGTGTGGTGATCGACGATGTCGTGGCCAGGACGGTTGAACTGCGCGCCCAGGACTTTTTCAGCCAGCGCGAAGCCCACGGCATTGGCCAGGCCTTGGCCCAGGGGACCGGTGGTGGTCTCGACGCCTGGGGTGTAGCCGAATTCCGGGTGACCCGGGGTGCGGCTGTGCAGCTGGCGGAAGCTCTTGAGGTCATCGATGGTGACGTCGTAGCCGGTCAGGTGCAGCAGCGAGTAGATCAGCATCGAGCCGTGGCCGTTGGACAGTACGAAGCGGTCACGGTCGGCGAACGACGGGTTGCTCGGGTTGTGCTTCAGGTAATCACGCCAAAGTACCTCGGCGATATCCGCCATGCCCATCGGGGCACCGGGATGGCCGCTGTTGGCTTTTTGCACGGCATCCATGCTGAGGGCACGAATGGCGTTGGCACGCTCACGACGGCTGGGCATCGCTGTTCTCCTGAGGATTTTGAAGAGTGAATGATTAAAAGAAACGGAAAAAAGGATCGGCATTTTCCCTCAGCCACCGCCTGCGGGCAATGACAGATAGTCACTTGCAGGTGTTTTTCCTGTGCTTTGGGCGGCAATCGCTTGCAGAAACCTTTAACCGCTTCGTCTAAAGGTTATAGCGGCCGCTTATAACCGCCACTTATCGATCAATATCAAAACTTTTTGATATTGACCTTGCGGGGATACTCACCCGTCACTAGACTGCTGGCCTTATGAACCTACCCGTGCCCACCCTGCGTCCTGACGACGGCGAAGAGCTGGCAGCCTTGTGCAAGGCCGCTGGCGACCCATTGCGTCTGAACGTATTGCGCGCACTGACCAACGACTCATTCGGCGTACTGGAACTGGCACAGATCTTCGCCATCGGCCAGTCGGGCATGAGCCACCATCTGAAGGTGCTGGCCCAGGCCGACCTGGTCGCCACCCGCCGCGAAGGCAATGCGATTTTCTACCGCCGCGCCCTGCCCCATACCGACCTGCTCGGCGGCAAGTTGCACGCTGCCTTGCTTGAAGAAGTGGACAGCCTGAGCCTGCCCCATGACGTGCAGTCACGCATCGGCCAGGTCCACGGGCAACGTGCCGCCGCGAGCCAGGACTTTTTCGCACGGGTTGCCGAGAAATTTCGCGCCCAGCAGGACTTGATTGCAGGCCTGGCCCAATACCGCGACAGCGTACTGGCGCTACTGGACAAGCTGAGCTTCAGTGAAGAAGCGACGGCGCTGGAAGTCGGGCCTGGAGATGGCGGCTTCCTGCCGGAACTCGCCCGCCGCTTTCGGCAGGTCACGGCGCTGGACAACAGCCCGGCGATGCTCGAACTGGCCCGCCAACTCTGTGAGCGCGAGGCATTGGGCAATGTCAGCCTGCAGTTGGCTGACGCCCTGAGCAGCACAACGATCAAGGCCGATTGCGTGGTGCTGAACATGGTCTTGCACCATTTCGCCGCCCCCGCCGACGCTTTAAAGCAAATGGCCGGGTTGCTGCACCCCGGCGGTAGCCTGTTGGTTACGGATTTATGCAGCCACAACCAGAATTGGGCCAGGGAGGCCTGCGGTGATCTCTGGTTGGGTTTTGAACAGGACGATCTGGCCCGTTGGGCCACCGCTGCGGGACTCGTTCCCGGGGAAAGCCTCTATGTAGGTTTACGTAATGGTTTCCAGATCCAGGTCCGCCACTTTCAGCGACCGACTGGCGACACTCACCATCGGTAAATATCAGGAAAACATCGAGATGAGCGAATACTCCCTTTTCACCTCCGAGTCCGTGTCTGAAGGGCATCCGGACAAAATCGCCGACCAGATTTCTGATGCGGTGCTGGACGCCATCATCGCTGAAGACAAGTTCGCCCGTGTGGCGTGCGAGACCCTGGTGAAAACCGGTGTAGCGATCATCGCCGGCGAAGTGACCACTACCGCCTGGGTTGACCTGGAGCAGATCGTTCGTGACGTGATCACCGACATCGGCTACAACAGCTCCGACGTCGGTTTCGACGGCGCGACCTGTGGCGTGATGAACATCATCGGCAAGCAGTCGCCCGACATCAACCAGGGCGTCGACCGTGCCAAGCCGGAAGACCAGGGCGCCGGCGACCAGGGCCTGATGTTCGGCTACGCCAGCAACGAAACCGATGTGCTGATGCCGGCACCGATCACCTTCTCGCACCAGCTCGTGCAGCGTCAGGCTGAAGCGCGTAAATCCGGCGTGCTGCCTTGGCTGCGCCCGGACGCCAAGTCCCAGGTGACCTGCCGCTACGAAGGCGGCAAGGTGGTTGGCATCGACGCCGTCGTACTGTCGACCCAGCACAACCCGGACGTTTCCTACGCCGACCTGCGCGAAGGCGTGATGGAGCTGATCGTCAAGCACGTGCTGCCGGCCGAACTGCTGAGCAAGGACACCCAGTTCCACATCAACCCGACCGGCCAGTTCATCATTGGTGGCCCGGTAGGTGACTGCGGCCTGACCGGTCGCAAGATCATCGTCGACAGCTACGGCGGCATGGCCCGTCACGGCGGTGGCGCGTTCTCCGGCAAGGATCCATCCAAGGTTGACCGCTCCGCTGCCTACGCCGGTCGCTACGTGGCCAAGAACATCGTCGCTGCCGGCCTCGCCGAGCGTTGCGAGATTCAGGTGTCCTACGCCATCGGCGTGGCCCAGCCGACGTCGATCTCGCTGAATACCTTCGGCACCGGCAAGATCAGCGATGACAAAATCATCAAGCTGGTGCGCGAGATCTTCGACCTGCGCCCTTACGCGATCACCACCATGCTCGACCTGCTGCACCCGATGTACCAGGAAACCGCAGCCTACGGCCACTTCGGTCGTACCCCTGCGCAGAAGACCGTCGGCGACGACACCTTCACCACCTTCACCTGGGAAAAAACCGACCGCGCCAACGACCTGCGCACTGCCGCCGGCCTGTAATCGCCCACGGTACATAAAGCCTCGCCGGGTTTGCCCGGCGGGGCTTTTTATTGCCTGCGGGACCGCCTTCACATTTTTTGGATCCAAAGCTTGCAGGCACAATAATGGCCCTCTAGAATCCGCGCCCTCTCGGGCCTTCACCTTATTTGGATATTGCCCTGCACCAGCCCGGGATTCATAAGTGCGCAGGCAATCGAACATTGAGGTTTTTCATGCGCATCTCCACGCTCGCCCCTGCCGCTCTTCTGATCAGCCTGTTCGCCCTGCCGGCCCACGCCGCCGACCTGAGCGCATTGAGTGGCGCCCTGGGCTCCCAGCTGGGTGTCGGCAATTCCGGCGACTGCCAAAAGCAATCCGCAGACCTGCAAACCAAGATCGACGCGGCCGAAGCCAGCAAAGACAGCTTGAAAGTGAAGGCTTTCAAAGCGGCGCAAGACCAGATCAACAAAGGTTGTGACAAACTCGCCCAAGCCCAGGCCAAAGCCGACGCCAAGCAGGAAGCCAAGGCTGATAAGCCTGATGCCGTGAAAGCACTGGGCGGCCTGTTCAAGTAAGCCGAAACACCCGGTAAAAAGCCCCGCAGCGTCGGGGCTTTTTTGTGGGTGAAGGGATCATTTAGGCTGGGCGCCCCTTTCGAGCAAGGATGCTCATGATGCGTTTACTGATTGCTCTGCTACTCAGCGCTCTACCCTTTTCGGCCTGGGCTGAAAGCTGCCCCGATGAGGCCAGGGCCCAGGTCGGCACCCTGGCCGAACAAATCCGCCTGTGGGACGACAGTTACCACCGCCTCGGCCAATCCCCCGTCAGTGATGAACTCTACGACCAGGCCCGCCAGCGTCTGGCCCACTGGCGCCAGTGCGTGCCCAACCCCACGGCGCCTGATGATCCGCTGGCCAGTTCACGGGGCACCTTGCCGCACCCGGTCGCCCATACCGGCCTCGAAAAACGCCTGGATGAGCAAGCCGTGGGAGCCTGGCTAGGCACGCGCCAGGATGTATGGATCCAACCCAAGGTGGACGGCGTTGCAGTGACCCTGGTGTACCGCCAGGGTCGCTTGAAACAGCTGATCAGCCGTGGCGATGGCAAGCTGGGCCAGGACTGGTCGACCTCCGCGCGCAAGATCCCCGGCATTGTCCAGCAACTGCCGGAACCCATTGACCTGGTGCTGCAAGGCGAACTTTATTGGCGCCTCGACGAGCATGTGCAATCGGCACACGGCGGGCTCAACGCGCGCAGCAAGGTGGCCGGGCTAATGAACCGTCGGCAGTTGAGCGACACCGACGCTGCCGGTATCGGCCTGTTTATCTGGGCCTGGCCCGAAGGCCCTGCGGCGTTTCCCGAGCGCCTGGCCACCCTGGCACGCTGGGGCTTCACCGACAGCCAGCGCTATAGCCAGCCGATCCAGGACATCATCGAAGCAGCACATTGGCGCACCTATTGGTACAACCACCCCCTGCCCTTTGCCAGTGACGGCGTGGTGCTGCACCAGGCGCAGCGCGCACCCGCTGAACGCTGGCAGGCCAGTGCGCCTTACTGGTCTGTCGCCTGGAAGTACCCCGCCTCCCAGGCCCTGGCGCTGGTACGGGAGGTGCAGTTCAAGATCGGCCGCACCGGACGCATCACCCCGATTCTGGAACTGGAGCCGGTGCGCCTGGACGACCGCCGGATCAGCCGGGTCAGCGCCGGCTCCTTGAAGCGCTGGCAGACCCTGGATATTCGCCCGGGCGACCAGGTGTCCGTCAGCCTGGCGGGCCAAGTGATCCCTCGGCTGGACCAGGTGATCCTGCGCAATACCACGAGGGTCGAGCTGCCAGTGCCCGACCCTCGGGACTTTCACGCCTTGAGTTGCTGGCAGCTGGAGCCCGGCTGCGAAGAACAACTGCTCGCACGCCTTACCTGGCTGAGCGGCAACCAGGGCCTGGCACTGCCGCACATAGGCCGCGAGACGTGGAACATATTGATCCAGGCCGGTCTAATCGCAGGCTTTCTCGATTGGTTAACCCTGGATGCGGCAGAGCTTGCTAACATTGATGGCTTCGGTGAGCGCAGCCGCACGCGGCTGCTCGACAGCCTTCACAGCGCTCGGCAACGCCCCTTCGCACAATGGCTCAAGGCCTTGGGTGTACCGCCTGCGGCACGTAACAACCTGGAAGGCGACTGGCAGACGCTGGTCGCCAGGGACACCCAGGCCTGGCTGGCCATCGATGGCATCGGCCCGGGCCGCGCGGCGCAACTGAGCGCTTTTTTTCGCGACCCACATGTACAGACCCTGGCTGAAACATTACGCATGGCCGGAATAGACGGGTTTTGAACCCGACCCAGCCACCTTTGAATCACAGCAGAATTCACCCTGCTATTTGCGCACCTGGAGCTCCCCATGAAATTCCTCGCCCCTTTCGCCCTGTTGACCGTCGCCAGTTTCATGGCCACGCCACTGCTCGCCGCCGAAGAAGCCACCCCACTCACCGGCTGTGCCGCCAAACGCCAGGCCATCAGCACCCAGCTCGAACAGGCCAAGGCCCACGGCAACAGCGACCAGCAAGCCGGCCTGGAAAAAGCCCTGAGCGAAGTCACCGCCAACTGCACGGATGCCGCCTTGAGGAAGGAGCGCGAAAACAAGGTACTCGACGCCAAGCACGAGGTCAGCCGCCGTCAGGCCGACCTCGACAAGGCGATGAAAAAAGGCGACGCGGACAAGATCAACAAGCGTAAGGACAAACTCGCCGAGTCACGCAAGGAACTGCAGGACGCCGTGGAAGAACTCGACCAGTAAAACCGGTCAGTGGTCGCGAAATTGTTTATGGCAGGCACTGCAGGCATCTTCGACTTTCTGTACGGCAGGCGTAAGGCTGCTGGCCTTGTAGGGCTGCACCTGGCTGGCGATCACCAACTCACCGGTGGCCGCTTCCAGGTCGCGTGCCAGTTGCTGGAACTGCGCCTGTTTTTGCCACACGTCGTCCTTGGCGCTGGTGTGATCCTCTTCGCGTACGCTCGGAAAATGTTTCCACGGTTCATGGGACAGCGCATCGAGCTTGACCGCGCCTTCGGCGAATTTCGCGCCATCGAAGGCAATGCGCCCGCGCAGCATGCCGCCCAGGTCTTCAGCGGTCTTGAGCATCTGCTTGAAGATCGCCTTGCGCTGGCCCAGGGGCGAATTCGGATCGACGCCGCCGCAGGCGGACAGTGTCAGGCAGGCCAACAGCACAAGCGTCATTTTTTTAAAAGTCATAGCGGCTCAGGGTCACGGGAAACGGCGGCCAGTATCCTCGCCCTGCTCGTAAAGACCAATAGCCCTATTAATAATAAGGGTTGCCCAAAGGCGCTGCGGCGCGGGCAATCGCTTCAGGAACTGTTTGTATGAATCTCACACTGAAACACTGGAGCCGCCGGCTGGCATGGGCTCTGCCGATGTTTGCGCTGCTGGCAGGCTGCGACGCGGGCAAAGACGCCGGCAAAGATGAAACAATTAAACCCCACGCCGTGGCCACCTACGTGAATGCCCCTTGGGAGGCCTTGCCGAGCGTGTCCGACGCCGACCTACTGGCCGGTTTTGAATCCTGGCGCAGCGCCTGCCAGCGCCTCAAGGCAGACCCGGTATGGGGCGCGACCTGTGCCGCAGCAGCCAGCGTGCCCGGCAATGCCGTGGCGGTGCGCGGTTTTCTCAAGGAGCGCCTGGATGTGTTCGGCCTGCGTTCGGCTGACAACACCCCCAACGGCTTGATCACCGGCTACTACGAACCGGTCTACCCCGGCAGCCTGACCAAGACCGCCGCCGCCCATGTTCCCGTGTATGGCGTGCCGGATGACCTGATCATCGTCAATCTGGAAAGCATCTACCCGGAACTCAAGGGCAAGCGCCTGCGCGGCCGCCTCGAAGGCCGCGTGCTCAAGCCCTATGACGATGCCAGCGCCATCAACGGCCAGGGCTCCACCGCCAAGCCGATTGCCTGGCTGACCAATCCAATGGACCTGCAATTCCTGCAGATCCAGGGATCGGGGCGCATTCAACTCAAGGACGGACGCCAACTGCGCGTCGGTTACGGCGACCAGAACGGCTACCCCTATCGCCCTATCGGCCGTTGGCTGGTGGAGCAAGGCGAGCTGAAAAAAGAAGACGTGACCATGGGTGCCATCAGCGCTTGGGCCAAGGCGCACCCGGAGCGCATCCCGGAACTGCTGGCCAGCAACCCCAGCTACGTATTCTTCAGCGCTCGCCCCGACAGTAATGAAGGCCCGCGCGGTTCGCTGAATGTGCCGTTGACCGCTGGCTACAGCGTAGCAGTGGATCGCAAGGTGATTCCGTTGGGCAGCCTGTTGTGGCTGTCGACTACCAAGCCCGACGGCTCGCCATTGGCACGCCCGGTCGCCGCGCAGGACACCGGCGGTGCAATCACCGGAGAAGTGCGCGCGGATTTGTTCTGGGGCACGGGTGATGCTGCCGGAGAGCTGGCGGGAAATATGAAGCAGCAAGGACAGATCTGGATGCTGTGGCCCAAGGGCGCGGCGTTGCCGCAGGTGCCGGATGCACCCACCGGAACCTGACACTCGCCGAAAACACACTGCAGGAGCGAGCAAGCTCGCTCCTGCAGAAACCGGTTCAGATCGAGACGAAGAAGAAGCTCGCAATCAACGCCATGCCCACCGCCCACACCAGCGAGCGCAGTATCGCCCAGTCGGCGAGGTAGCAAATGATGTACAGCAGGCGGCTGGTGATAAACAGCACAGCCAGCACGTTGATGGTCACCAGTTCGGCCGTGCCGGCCAGGTGGGCGATAATCACCGCGGCGGCAAACGCGGGTGTCACTTCAAAGCTGTTGAGCTGCGCACTGTGGGCGCGCTTGGCAAACCCTTCAAGAGTATCCAGGAAAGCACGCGGGTCGTGGTTCTGCCGCGGCCCGAACTTGCCGCCACTGAACTTGGCCACGCCCGTGCACAGGTAAGGCAGGAAAATCGCGATCAATACACACCAGAAAGCAGCCGTCATCACTCAGTCCTTTTGTCGTTTTATGCAGCGATTAGAGTTCTAGCACTAAAAACCCAATATCGCACCTAACCGCTATGAGCCGCGCGACACCGAAAGGTTCTACCGCACTTTCACCCAAGACCTTGCAACCTCACGCCGCCACTGCGGTCCATCCCCCATTAACAACCCACCCCCACCTTCCAAGGACCCCGGATGCTTGAACTTGTCGCCGCCTTTATTTGCCTCACAACCCTGCTCACCTATGTGAACTTCCGCTTTATCGGCCTGCCGCCCACCATCGGCGTGATGGTCACGGCCCTGCTGTTCTCCCTGATCCTGCAAGGCCTGAGCGTGCTCGGCTACCCAGGCCTGGAGGAACGCATCCAGCAACTGATCGGCCAGATCGACTTCGGCGACCTGCTCATGAACTGGATGTTGTCGTTCCTGCTATTCGCCGGCGCCTTGCACGTCAACTTGAACGACCTGCGCAGCTACCGCTGGCCCATCGGCCTGCTGGCCACCTTCGGCGTGTTGATCGCCACTGTGGTGATCGGCAGCCTGGCGTATTACATCTTCGCCCTGTTTGGCTGGCACGTGAGCTTCCTTTACTGCCTGTTGTTCGGCGCACTGATCTCGCCCACCGACCCCATTGCGGTGCTGGGCGTGCTGCGAACCGCCAATGCGTCGAAACCGCTGAAGACCACGATTGTGGGTGAGAGCCTGTTCAACGACGGCACGGCGGTGGTGGTGTTTACCGTATTGCTGGGTATCGCGCAGCTGGGCAAGACGCCAACCGTGGGCGCCACGGCCATGCTGTTCGCCCATGAGGCAGTGGGTGGCGTGGTCTTCGGCGGGCTGATCGGCTACCTGGTGTACCTGATGATCAAGAGCATCGAACAGCACCAGATCGAAGTGATGCTGACCCTCGCCCTGGTCATCGGCGGCTCGGCGATGGCCACCGAACTGCACGTCTCCGCACCGATCGCGATGGTGGTGGCCGGGCTGATCATCGGCAACCTGGGACGCAAGCTGGCGATGAACGACATGACCCGGCGCTACCTGGACGGCTTCTGGGAATTGCTGGACGACATGCTCAACGCGCTGCTGTTTGCGCTGATCGGCATGGAGCTGCTGCTGTTGCCGTTCAACTGGCTGCACGTGTTCGCAGCCAGTTTGCTGGCGGTGGCGATCCTGCTGTCGCGCCTGCTGACCGTGGCCCCGGCGATCCTGTTGCTGCGGCGCTGGCGCACGGTGCCGCGCGGCACCATCCGTATCCTGACCTGGGGCGGCCTGCGCGGCGGGGTTTCGGTGGCACTGGCGCTGGCCCTGCCACTGGGCCCGGAGCGCGATCTGCTGCTGAGCATCACCTACATCGTGGTGCTGTCGTCGATCCTGTTGCAGGGGCTGAGCATCGGCAAGCTGGTCAAGCGCGTGACCCAGGGCGAACCCCAGGCCACACCTGACGTTCACTGATCCTTGTTGATCCGCTGCGGATGCCTCGGGTCCGCAGCGTGCTTGCCCGGCAAGCTACTCTCGCTGCGAATCTGCGCATGGCTGATCAACGCAAAGATAAAGCTGCCACCGATGATATTGCCGGCCAGGGTTGGGCCGGCAAACACCAGCCAGAAATCCTTCCAGGGCAACTCACCGGCAAACACCAGGTATGAGACTTCCGCCGACCCCACCACGATATGGGTGAAATCCCCCAGGGCCATCAGGTAGGTGATCAGAATGATGATCCACATCTTGGCGCTTTCCATCGAAGGGATCATCCACACCATGGTGGCGATCATCCAGCCGGAGACGATGCCCTTGGCGAACATCTGGCCGGCGTCGTTTTCCATGATCTTGCGCCCGATTTCCAGGAAGGCCATGTCGGTCTTGGTGTCGAAGATCGGCAGGTGCAGCATCACATAGGCCACCAACAGCGTGCCGCACAGGTTGCCCACCAGTACCACGCTCCAGAGCCTGATCAGCCGCCCGGCATTGGCCAGTGTAGGTTTGCTCATCACCGGCAACACGGCGGTCAGGGTGTTTTCGGTGAACAGTTGCTGGCGCGCCAGGATCACCGCGAGGAAGCCTGCGCAGTAGCCGAAGCTGGCGATCACCTTGAACGCTTCGCCGTCCGGCAGACGTGAATTGAGCAGCCCCATGGCCATCAGCGACAGGCCCATGGTCAAGCCTGCGGCCAGGGCCGACCACCACAAGGCGGCGACACTGCGCTCCAACTCCTGGTCGCCCTGGGTACGGATGATTTCGTGGAGCACCGCAGCACGGGGTGGCTGGTTCTTGTCCACGTCCTGTTGCTCTTCCTGCGACAGGTTGGGGGTCTTGCCGTCTTCGTTGGTGGCCATGATGTTCCAGAGTCCGAGGGGTGCCTGTAGCTACGACAGGCTGGCGCGGTAGCTGTTCAGTGGCCAGACAACTAAACCGGCATGCGCCAAGCCTTGGCCATCTCCACAGTGGTGGAACTGGAAGGCGTGCCCCAGGGCTTGTTGCGCGCCTGGTAATTTTCGCTGAGATCATCAAGCACCCGGTTGAACGCGAGTGGCGTAGCGGCCTTGGCCAAGTCTCGGGCTGCGCGCTGTAACAGTTCAACATTGGACGCCGGCTGGCCTGGTCGGAACAACGAGGGGTAGATGACCTCCCGCGTAAAGCTCTCGGCACGTACCGCAATATCGCGCCGTTTCATTTCGGCAACGGCGCAGGTCATGACTTTGGAAGAGGTGTCGCCCTGCTTGGCAGCCATTTGCAGCAACGCCTGGAAATTGTGTTGGCCAGTATCATTCAAGCGCCGTCCCAACCATTCGGTTTTCTCGGGACTGCGGGCAAGTGCATCCAGATTACGAACTGCCGACGACAACTTCGGTGTGAACAGCAAGCTATCATGGGAGTTATCGACCTCAGTAATCGCACGGTCCAGGGCGTGCAATACCTGCTTCGCTTCTTCTCGAAACATCAGCGCGCTGGCTGCGGCGGTGTCTTTCTGCAACGTCGGCTGCACACTGGCCAGTGTTTTATCATCCATCGCCAGCACCGCTTCATCCAGCGTACCGAACGAGTGAGACTCACGCGTCGCGGCACGACGCTGCAGATGCCCTTCCACCGCCTCACGCGCCTTTTCCTGCAGATGCTGCTTGTACTCATCCTTCATGGTGAAGTTGACCGTACCGTTGAGCAGGCCGCGAAAATCGCCTTTTTCGGTATTCAGTGGCAACGCCAGCGTCTGCTCGGCAAATGCTTCGAGCCTTTTATCCTGGTAAGCCTCGGCGGCCGAGTGGGATGTTCCCGTGATGCAGTCGGCCAGGCTGCTGATAAAACCGCCACTTTGGGCCGACGCCCCGACGGCGTCTGACTCGAACTTGATGATCAGCGACTCAGATTTGCTCAGGGGGCTCTCGGGAAACAATCGGTCCACCACGCCTGGCGCTGGTGTATTGAGCAACAGGCCACCGTCCTGAAAGGCAGTGGTTTCAGATGCCATCTGGAAGGCATGTCCTTGTTCCACAGGGCTTTTGAACAGGACGGGCAACGAACCCGAAATACGCGCGGCGCGGGCGATATCCATGTCCGGAGTCAAACTGCTGTTGAACACTACCAACTGTGGGCGCCCACCAAACATGCCAGTACCCGTGATATTGAGTTGCTTGACCGCTGGAATAGTGCGGCTTAACACCTCAAGGTCGGCAAACGTGGGCGCGCCACCGGCACTGAGCTTGTCAGCAATGCGCATGACTTCGGCGGGCCGGGTTTCTCTGGGAGAGTCGGCAATATGACCAAGAAGCGCCTTGCGCGACTCGTCGCGGATCATGTTCTCCAGCGGAACGGCAGCGGTTTTCAGACGCGGCAGCAGGGTCACCAGCAACTGGGAAATGTTGCCGACCAGGCCCGGCAAGCGCCCCACATGCTTGCCAAGCGTTGAACTGGCTTCCTGCAACCAGGCCGTCACAGGGTCTTTGCTGTTCAGCAGACTGGGCAGATTGATGGTGTCCGACAGCCGATCGAATGCTGCCGCCCCCATGCCACTGGCAATCAAGGCTGCGGAAATCGCGCCGGCAGAGGAACCGGAGATCTCTCGAATGCCTTCCAATTGCCGTGCGTCTTCCAGTGCCTGCACACCTCCCGAGAAGGCGACGCCCTTGGCGCCACCACCACTGAGCACCAAATGCGTGATGGGCGGCGGCGATAACACCACCTCCACCCGCCCTTGAGGATCGCGAAGGAGGGTCAGATTGCGATCGCCGCCACTGTCCACCAACAACGTCTTCGCCGTGTGATCGGCGCTGGCGCTGTCATTTCCATGCAAAGGCGTCTGAACAGGGGTGACCGGATTGAGCACTTTCATGAGCCGACTCTCTCTGCAGGGGTGTAATCCTGAGTGATGAGAGAGCCTGGGAAAGATCCAGCCGGAACAACCCGGCAACAGAAATCAAACCGGTGACATGTAGTTACTCGCGGATGCCATCGTCCTGGAACTGGTCCTTGACGTACTTGATCTCGGTGCGTCCATGAGGGGCGGGCAAACCGTCCTCGCCCAGGTTGACGAAGACCATTTTCTCCACGGTGAGGATGCTTTTGCGGGTGATCTTGTTGCGCACTTCACAGGTGAGGGTGATGGAGGTGCGGCCAAACTCGGTGGCAGTGATCCCGAGTTCAATGATGTCGCCCTGGCGCGAGGCGCTGACAAAGTTGATTTCGGAGATGTACTTGGTCACCACGCGCTGGTTACCCAGTTGGACGATGGCGTAGATGGCCGCTTCTTCGTCTATCCAGCGCAGCAGGCTGCCGCCGAACAGGGTGCCGTTGGGGTTGAGGTCTTCGGGTTTTACCCATTTGCGGGTGTGGAAGTTCATGGTCACTCCAAAGCGTCTTGCCGAATGATGGGCAACATCATGGCAGAGCCTGCCCCCAAGCTCTATGCGCCATTGCCTATCAACCCCATGTGCGATCTTCATATGACCGACAGAAAGGCTTGGGAAGTGCCGCGTACGCGGCTATAATCGCACCGCTTCAAAACGGTCATCTTCAGTTGATACCGTTTCTCCCGCCACCTGTCCGAGGGGCGCTGCAGCAGGTTCAACCTGTCAGGCTCGGATGGGGCGTTGTCCGGCCTGGTTGCCCTGGCCTGATACTAAACGCACAACGGCGCCCATTCGCACACTACGAATGGAGGCTCTTCATGAGCGCTGTAATTACGCCTGCAGATTTCAACGACTACAAAGTCGCCGACATGTCCCTCGCCGCCTGGGGCCGTCGCGAAACCTTTATCGCCGAATCCGAAATGCCAGCCCTGATGGGCCTGCGTCGCAAGTATGCCGCCGAGCAACCGCTCAAGGGCGCGAAGATCCTCGGCTGCATCCACATGACCATCCAGACCGCCGTGCTGATCGAAACCCTGGTTGCCCTGGGTGCCGAAGTGCGTTGGTCGTCCTGCAACATCTTCTCGACGCAAGACCAGGCCGCTGCCGCCATCGCCGCCGCCGGTATCCCGGTATTCGCCTGGAAAGGCGAGACCGAAGAAGAGTACGAGTGGTGCCTGGAGCAAACCATCCTGAAGGATGGCGCGCCTTGGGATGCCAACATGATCCTCGACGACGGCGGCGACCTGACCGAGCTGCTGCACAAGAAGTACCCGCAGATCCTCGACCGCGTCCACGGCGTGACCGAAGAAACCACCACCGGCGTGCACCGCCTGCTGGACATGCTGGCCAAGGGCGAGCTGAAAATCCCGGCCATCAACGTCAACGACTCGGTGACCAAGAGCAAGAACGACAACAAGTACGGCTGCCGTCACAGCCTGAACGATGCCATCAAGCGCGGCACCGACCACCTGCTGTCGGGCAAGCAAGCCCTGGTGATCGGCTACGGCGACGTGGGCAAGGGTTCGTCCCAGTCCCTGCGCCAGGAAGGCATGATCGTTAAAGTCTCCGAAGTCGACCCGATCTGCGCCATGCAAGCCTGCATGGACGGTTTCGAAGTGGTGTCGCCGTTCCTCGACGGTGTCAATGACGGCACCGAAGCCAGCATCGACAAGGCCCTGCTGGGCAAGATCGACCTGATCGTGACCACCACCGGTAACGTCAACGTCTGCGATGCCAACATGCTCAAGGCCCTGAAGAAGCGCGCCGTGGTGTGCAACATCGGTCACTTCGACAACGAGATCGACACCGCTTTCATGCGCAAGAACTGGGCATGGGAAGAAGTGAAGCCGCAGGTACACAAGGTTCACCGTACCGGCGCTGGCGATTTCGACCCACAGAACGACGACTACCTGATCCTGCTGGCTGAAGGCCGCCTGGTTAACCTGGGCAACGCCACCGGCCACCCAAGCCGCATCATGGACGGCTCGTTCGCCAACCAGGTACTGGCCCAGATCTTCCTGTTCGGCCAGAAATACGCCGACCTGTCGCCAGCCCAGAAAGCCGAGCGCCTGACCGTGGAAGTACTGCCGAAGAAACTCGACGAAGAAGTGGCCTTGGAAATGGTCCGCGGCTTCGGCGGCGTGGTGACTCAGCTGACCAAGACCCAGGCCGACTACATCGGCGTGACCGTCGAAGGTCCGTTCAAGCCGCACGCTTACCGCTACTGATCGGCTTGGCTGCCCGCCCCTTCAGGGGCGGGTTCGCCTTACAGGCTTTCGAGTTCCCAAGGGTATGACCATGTCCCAAGACCGTCGCTACAGCTTCGAGTTCTTCCCCACCAAGACCGATGCTGGGCATGAAAAACTAATGGCAACTGCCAAGCAGTTGGCCACTTACCACCCCGACTTCTTCTCCTGCACCTACGGCGCCGGCGGCTCGACCCGCGATCGTACGATCAACACCGTGTTGCAGCTTGAAAGCGAAGTCAAAATTCCCGCCGCTCCGCATTTGTCCTGCGTAGGCGACAGCAAGGCCGACCTGCGCGGCCTGCTCACTCAATACAAGGCCGCCGGCATCAAGCGCATCGTTGCCCTGCGTGGCGACTTGCCGTCCGGCATGGGCATGGCCAGCGGTGAGCTGCGCTACGCCAATGACCTGGTGAGCTTCATTCGCGAAGAAAGCGGCGATCACTTCCATATCGAAGTGGCTGCTTACCCGGAGATGCACCCCCAGGCGCGCAATTTCGAAGACGATCTGCAGAATTTCGTACGCAAGGCCAACGCCGGCGCCGACAGCGCGATCACTCAGTACTTCTTCAACGCCGACAGCTACTTCTACTTCGTCGAGCGTGTACGCGCCATGGGCGTGAACATCCCGATCGTGCCGGGCATCATGCCAATCACCAACTACAGCAAGCTGGCGCGCTTCTCCGACGCCTGCGGTGCTGAGATCCCACGTTGGGTGCGCAAGCAACTGGAAGCCTATGGCGACGACGTCAAGAGCATCCAGGCGTTCGGCGAACAGGTGATCAGCAATATGTGTGAAGAATTGTTGCAAGGTGGCGCACCAGGCCTGCACTTCTATACCCTGAACCAGGCTGAACCAAGCCTCGCGATCTGGAACAACCTTAAACTGCCACGTTAGGCCGGTTTAATCGCTGTACCCGGCCCTCGTTATTACGGGGGTTTTTTTCGTCTATATATTCCCGGAAAGGAAGCCTGCAGTACATGAATACAGCGTCCCCGACTCCCCGCCCGCAGCTGGTGTACCTGGTATTCGGCGCCGAGACCTATCATCAGGAAGCCGTATTCAGCATCGCCAGCGCCCTGGCCCACCTGGGCGGTCCCCAGGACATGCCATTGGACATCCAGGTGTTCAGCGACAATCCGGCCCCCTATCGCGGCTTGCCGGTACAGGTTCACACGCTGGACGACGCCACGCGCAGACGCTGGAGCGAGCCCCACGGCTACCATTTCCGCACCAAGCACGTGCTGTTGCGCCAGGTGCTGGAAACAGCGGAACGGGCGCTGTTGATCGACACCGACACCTTTTTCCACGACTCACCCATGGCGCTGTTCGAACGCGTCGCGCCCGGTACCGTGCTGTGCAATGCCTTCCACGCCAAGTACGGCGACAACCGCGAAAGCGTGCTGTATGAAGCCCTGGCCAGGCACCTTGAAGACAAAGGCCTGGCCGACGATGACATGTGGCTGCTCAACTCCGGCGTCATGGGCCTGACCCGGCAAGACGCGCACATCCTTGATCGCTCCATAGAGTTGATGGACGAGCTGTTCCCGATGGCCCACGGTGCCTACACCCTGGAAGAGTTCTGCCTGTCGGTGGCCGCGTACCGTACGCTCAACGTGCGCCAGTGCCCCGACCTGATCCATCACTACTGGAGCCGCAAGCAGTTGTTCCGGGCCAAGGTCAAGGCGTGGGTCACCAAGCACGCCGCGAACCCCATCTGCACCCAGGCCCTGGCCGACACCCGCAATGTGTCTGCCCACCTGCCCCGCCCGCCGCGGTTGCAGCGCTTGATGTACAAGCTGATCACCCTGGCCTTGCCCAAACGCAAGCAGCAGTTCATCCGCGAAATTCTCTACGGCTGCTACGAGCACGAGAATGAATTCGACCAGGCCTGTGGCCCGGTTTGGTGGGACAAGGCCCTGCAGAATCAGGAAGAGCGGCAAAAAGGCCCGGTCGATGCGCATCAGCTCGAACATTGGTTCGCCAACCCAGTGGTGCGCCTGATTCTGGGCGAGCGACGTGCAGCCATCTATGAACACCTGATGACCTCACCCCCAAAATAGCGTCGCCCGCAGATGCGTGTGCCAGCGCTTCTCTTTAGCGCACGGGCGTCGTAACCTCGGGGCATGCCCGTCATTCTGAAGCTGTTGACCGTTACGCTTTTTACTTGCTTGAGCCTCGCCGCTTATGGCGAGAAATTGCGCATTGTCACCGAGCCCTGGGCGCCTTATGTGTACGAAGAGCACGACGCCATGCACGGACTGGACTACGAAACCACGGTGATCGTGTTCCAGCGCCTGGGGGTCGAGGTGCAATGGCAGTTCCTGCCCTGGAAGCGCTGTCTGGCCATGCTCGATCAGGGTCATGCCGATGGCGCACTGGATATTTTCCACAGCCACGAACGCGACGCCCTGCTGCTGTACCCCAGCGAACCGTTGTCGGAAGTGGAATTCGTGATGTTCTACGCCAACGAACGCCCTCACCCGGTCCAAGGCCTCGACGAGCTGGACGGCCTCACTGTCGGCACGTCGCCAGGCTATCTGTATGGCGCGCCATTCAGCGACTCCACCCGGTTCAGCCGCGAGCCGGCCCCCAGCCACGAGGCCAACTTCGGTAAATTGCTGCTGGGACGCATCGACCTGCTGATCACCGACCGCCGGGTCGGCCAGCATGTGATCAAGGCCCTGGGCCTGGAAGGCAAGGTCAGCCAGGCGCCCATCGTGGTCAGCCGCCAGCAGCAATACCTCGCGGTACGCCGTGGCGCGGGGATGGACCTGCTGGTGCAACGCTTTGCCGCCGAGCTCAAGCGCTTCAAACAGGAACCGGCCTACGCCGCTTTAAGCGCCAAATATGGTGGAATCCACGCCATAACCGCGTCCGGACACACCGTTGAGCAGCAGGAAAGCGGCGCACAGTGATTGCTCTGTTATACTCCGGCCTTTCCGCCAGGCTTACGCCCGGCCGCTGAGGTCCTGAAAAAGGCACCCAACCCCGCTACTGCGCAGCTTTCAGCCCGCGCGAGCCGGTGGAGTGCCCGCCAGACGCAGCAGGACCGGACGGGATTGCGCTCCCCTAAGCGCCATTCACGCCCGGCAAGATTATCCCTCTGGGCCAAGCCCTAACTAAAACAGGATTACTCATGTCCTTTGCTTCCCTCGGTCTCTCCGAGGCTTTAGTCCGCGCCATCGAGGCAGCGGGCTATACCGAGCCTACTCCGGTGCAACAGCGGGCTATTCCCGCCGTGTTGCAAGGTCGCGACCTGATGGTTGCGGCTCAGACAGGTACGGGTAAAACCGGCGGCTTCGCCCTCCCGATTCTGGAGCGGTTGTTCCCCAACGGTCATCCGGACAAATCCCAGCGTCACGGCCCGCGCCAACCGCGCGTACTGGTCCTGACCCCTACCCGCGAACTCGCCGCGCAGGTGCACGACAGCTTCAAGCTGTATGCCCGCGACCTGAAGTTCGTCAGCGCCTGCATCTTCGGCGGCGTCGGCATGAACCCGCAGGTTCAGGCCATGTCCCGTGGTGTTGACGTGCTGGTGGCGTGCCCCGGTCGTTTGCTCGACCTGTGCGGCCAAGGCAGCGTCGATTTGTCCCACGTGGAAATCCTCGTGCTGGACGAAGCCGACCGCATGCTCGACATGGGCTTTGTCCATGACGTGAAGAAGGTCCTCGCCCGCCTGCCGGCCAAACGTCAGAACCTGCTGTTCTCGGCAACGTTCTCCAACGACATCACCGCCCTGGCCGGCAAGCTGCTGCACAACCCGGAGCGCATCGAAGTCACGCCGCCGAACACCACGGTCGAGCGTATCGAGCAACGCGTATTCCGCCTGGCCGCCAGCCACAAGCGTTCATTGCTGGCGCACCTGATCACCGCCGGCGCCTGGGAACAGGTGCTGGTGTTCACCCGTACCAAGCACGGCGCCAACCGCCTGGCCGAGTACCTGGACAAGCACGGCCTCACCGCCGTCGCCATCCACGGCAACAAGAGCCAGAACGCCCGCACCAAGGCCCTGGCCGACTTCAAGGCCGGTGAAGTGCGCATCCTGGTCGCCACCGATATCGCCGCCCGCGGCCTGGACATCGACCAGTTGCCACACGTGGTCAACTTCGAGCTGCCAAACGTCGACGAAGACTATGTGCACCGTATCGGCCGTACCGGCCGTGCCGGGCGTTCGGGTGAAGCCATTTCCCTGGTTGCCCCGGACGAAGAGAAACTGCTGAAAAGCATCGAACGCATGACCAAGCAGAAAATCGCCGATGGCGACCTGATGGGCTTCGATGCCAGCGCCGTTGAGGCCGAGAAGCCTGAAGTGCGCGAGCGTCCGGACGTGCGTAACCCACGTAACCCACGCGGTCCGAAGGGCGATGGCCCGAACGGCGGCGGTGGTGGCGGTGGTCGTCGCGACAAGGGCAAGGACAAAGGCGGCAAGGACAAGGCGCCAACCAACGGCCGTGGCGAACGCCCGGCCCGTGAGCAGAAGCCCCGTGAAGGCACCCCGGCCCGCGAACAGCGCCAGCCGAGCCAGCCCCCACGTGCCGCAGCCGACCGCGCCCCGGACGAATTCCTCGACGACGACGTGGACAACTTCGGTAACCGCGTGGACTACGTGCCCCAGGCCAAACCGGCCCAGGGCCGCGGCCGTCGTCCAGGTGCTCCGGCACAGGGCGCTGCCGCCGGCGCTCCACGTGGCGGCCAGCCTCAGGGCGGTCGTCAGAACGGCCCGCGCAACAGCAGCGGCGGCACGACCGGCACTCCACCGGCCAAGCGCAGCGGCCCGCGTAACGGTGCACCGCGTGACGGCCAGGCGCGTCGCGAAGATTCGCGCAGCAACAACCGCCGCCCGGCCCGTGACGACCAGCCGCGTTTGTCCGAGCCAGCCGTGCAGAACCCGCGCGGTGGCCCGGCGCCGAAGATCATCCACAAGGAGTCGAAAGCCGACCGCTTCCCGACACCCGAGCAGTTGGATCAACTGCCAGGCCGTCCTCGTGGTGAAAAACCGGCATTGCTGACCCGCAACCGCTGAGTTTCAAAGCGCCTTAAAAAATGCCCCGCATCGAAAGATGCGGGGCATTTTTTATCTCCTCCCGACACGTTCCCTGGGATAAGCGAGCTGGTTGTGGTGAACGAGCTTGCTGTGGTGAGCGAGCTTGCTCGCGCTGGGTTGCGCAGCAGCCCCAACACCTGTCACCGTGTTCCGCCAGAAGAATCATGGTGTTTCTGATTAGGGCCGCTTCGCGCCCCAGCGCGAGCAAGCTCGCTCACTACAGGAAATACAGGCCAAAAAAACCGGATCCTGAGATCCGGTTTTTTGTGTGCGGACAGAAATTACTTCTGCTTGACGCCTTCCAGCGAGATGTCCAGATCGACGGTCTGGGAAGTCGGGCCTGGGCCCTTGATGCCGAAGTCGTTCAGGTTCAGCGTGGTCTTGGCGTTGAAGCCGGCACGTTCGCCGCCCCATGGATCCTTGCCTTCACCGTTGAACGTGGCCTTGAAGGTCACAGGCTTGGTCACGCCGTGGAAGGTCAGGTCGCCGGTCACATCAGCGGTTTTCTCGCCGGTGGATTTAACCGCAGTGGAGACGAACTTGGCATCGGCGAACTTGCCGACATCCAGGAAGTCCTTGCTGGCGATGTGCTTGTCACGTTCGGCGTGGTTGGACCACAGGCTGGCGGTTTTCACGTCGACCGCGATTTTGCTGGCTTCAGGCTTGGCGGCATCCCAGCTGAACGTACCATCCCAGTCCTTGAAGGTACCGTGGATGTAGCTGTAGCCCAGGTGGCTGATTTTCCAGTCGATGAAGGCGTGCTGGCCTTCCTTGTCGATCTTGTAGTCGGCAGCCATCACCTGACCTGCAGACAGCAGCGCTGTACCGATTGCCAGAGCGGCGAGGGTCTTTTTCAACATGCTTTCTATTCCTTGTGAGTCGAGGTTGAACATCAGGCTTTGCGCCCCAGCATTCGCGTGAGGGTCGCATCACGGTCGATAAAGTGGTGTTTCAACGCAGCCACGCCGTGCAGGCCGGCGAAGACCACCAACACCCAGGCGAGGTACAGGTGCACCACGCCGGCAGTGTCTGCCTGGTCCGGTAGACCGGAAACCACGGCAGGAATTTCGAACAGGCCAAACACCGGGATACCGACACCGTCTGCGGTGGAAATCAGGTAACCGGCGATCATCACGGCAAACAACCCGAGATAAAGGAACGCGTGGCCGAACGCGGCACCGATACGGGTCAAGCGGCTGTAACTGGCCAGCGGCGGAGGCGGCGGGCTGATCAGGCGCCAGACAATACGCACCAGCATGATGGCGAACAGCGTGATGCCGATGCTCTTGTGCAGGTCCGGTGCGTCCTTGCGCCAGGCGCTGTAATAGTCCAGACCCACCATCCACAAGCCCAGGGCGAACAGGCCGAACACCACCAGGGCCACGCCCCAGTGCAAAACCATACTGACCCAGCCGTAACGGGCCGGTGAGTTACGTAGCTGCATGTACTTAATCCCGTAAGAGCTGCGCTCAAGACTAGCGATTTACCTATCGAATTAAAGCGGAAAATTTCGCTTTGAAATATCGAGAAATACGATCTGGAGCCTATGCACAATAAGTTAACCAAGGATTAAGGACTATTCCTAAGAAACGTGACAGTCCGTCCTACGTTTACTCCGAATTCCCCACAATGGCTTGTGACCCGGGCCACCATTGCATAGGCTTGCGCGATTGTTTCACCTGCGCCGTTCGCAGGACCGCTTCGAGGAGATCACCGATGGGCTTGAACAACCAGTGGATGCAACGCGACCTCGCGGTGCTGTGGCATCCCTGCACCCAGATGAAAGACCACCAGCAACTGCCGCTGATCCCGATCAAACGCGGTGAAGGCGTCTGGCTGGAAGACTTCGAAGGCAAGCGCTACCTCGACGCCGTCAGCTCCTGGTGGGTCAACGTCTTCGGCCACGCCAACCCGCGC
Source organism: Pseudomonas sp. GW821-FHT09C10 (assembly GCF_059418085.1). Taxonomy (NCBI): domain Bacteria; kingdom Pseudomonadati; phylum Pseudomonadota; class Gammaproteobacteria; order Pseudomonadales; family Pseudomonadaceae; genus Pseudomonas; species Pseudomonas sp. GW821-FHT09C10. The sequence goes on along the minus strand of NZ_JBWKPE010000008.1, from coordinate 102,586 downwards.
ATCAACCAGCGCATCAAGGACCAGGTCGACCAGCTGGAACACGTGATCCTCGCCGGTTTCAGCCACCAGCCGGTGATCGAGCTGTCCGAGCGCCTGGTCAAGATGACCCCCGAGGGCCTGACCCGCTGCTTCTATGCCGATAACGGTTCGTCGTGCATCGAAGTCGCGCTGAAGATGAGTTTTCACTATTGGCTCAACCGTGGCCTGCCGAATAAAAAGCGCTTCGTGACCCTGACCAACAGCTACCACGGCGAAACCATCGCCGCGATGTCGGTGGGCGACGTGCCGCTGTTTACCGAGACCTACAAGGCGCTGCTGCTGGACACCCTCAAGGTGCCGAGCCCGGATTGCTACCTGCGCCCCGAGGGCATGAGCTGGGAAGAACACTCGCGCACGATGTTCCTGGCCATGGAACAGACCCTGGCCGAGCACCACGACAGCGTCGCCGCCGTGATCGTCGAACCGCTGATCCAGGGCGCCGGCGGCATGCGCATGTACCACCCGGTGTACCTCAAGCTGCTGCGCGAGGCCTGCGACCGCTATGGCGTGCACCTGATCCACGATGAAATCGCCGTGGGCTTCGGACGCACCGGGACCATGTTTGCCTGTGAACAGGCCGGCATCCGCCCGGACTTCCTGTGCTTGTCCAAGGCCCTGACCGGCGGCTACCTGCCGTTGGCCGCCGTGGTCACCACCGATGACGTCTATGACGCGTTCTACGACGACTACCCGACCCTGCGCGCCTTCCTGCACTCCCACAGCTACACCGGCAACCCGCTGGCGTGCGCAGCGGCCCTGGCAACCCTGGATATTTTCGAAGAAGACAACGTCATCGAAAACAACAAGGCCCTGGCCCGGCGCATGGCCACGGCAACGGAACACCTGGTCGACCATCCGCATGTCTCGGAAGTACGCCAGACCGGCATGGTGCTGGCCATCGAGATGGTCCAGGACAAGGCCACCAAGACCGCTTACCCGTGGCAGGAGCGCCGTGGTCTCAAGGTGTTCGAACACGCCCTGGAACGCGGCGCGCTGTTGCGGCCGTTGGGCAGCGTGGTGTATTTCCTGCCGCCCTATGTGATTACACCGGAGCAGATCGACTTCCTCGCCGAAGTCGCCAGCGAAGGCATCGACATCGCCACCAACAGCAAAGTCAGCGTGGCGGTGCCGAAGGATTTCCACCCTGGTTTCCGCGATCCGGGTTGATTGCCGGCACACCTACACCTTTTTCCAGAGAACCGACATGAGACTGTCCCGCTTTTTCACCGACACCCCGCTGAGCCTCGGCGATCACGAACTGCCCGAAGCCCAGGCGCACTACATCAGCCGCGTGCTGCGCATGGGCGAAGGTGACGCCGTGCAATTGTTCGACGGCTCCGGCCAGGAATTCCTGGGCAGCCTGCTGGAAGTCGGGAAGAAACGCGTCACAGTGCAACTGACGGAAAGCTTCGCCGGCCAGGCCGAATCGCCGCTGCACATCCACCTCGGCCAGGGCCTGTCCCGGGGCGAACGCATGGACTGGGCGATCCAGAAAGCCACCGAGCTGGGTGTCAACGCCATCACGCCGATCTTCAGCGACCGCTGCGAAGTGCGCCTCAAGGACGAACGCGCCGACAAACGCCTGCTGCACTGGCGCCAGGTGGCGATCAGCGCGTGCGAGCAGTGCGGGCGTTCGACGGTACCGGTGATTCACCCGCCGTTGCTACTGGCGGACTGGTTGAAGCAGGTCGAGGCGGACCTGAAGCTGGTGCTGCACCCGGTGGCCGAGCCGCTGGTCAGCCATGCCAAGCCTGCGAGCCTGGCGTTTCTGATCGGCCCGGAGGGCGGGCTGACCGACAACGAAGTCGACACCGCCCAAGGCGCCGGCTTCCACGCTGCCCGCCTCGGCCCGCGTGTGTTGCGCACCGAGACTGCGCCCGTCGTCGCGTTGGCGGTTGCCCAACAACTCTGGGGCGACTTCTAAATGTGGGAGGGGTGATCAGTCCACCGGATCGCTGACCGGCTTGGCAATGATCGCCTTCAACTCACTGGTCATCGGGAATTCCAGGTTCAAGCCCTTGGGCGGAATCGGCTGTTCAAACCAGCGCTGGTAAATCCCGTTGATCTCCCCCGAGCGGTACAGGTCGCCGAGGGTCTCGTTGACCACCGCAAGAAACTGCGGATCATCCTTGCGCACCATGCAGCTGTAGATCTCCCGCGACTGCTCCTCGCCCACCACCACCCAGTTGTGTGGGTCCTTGGCCTTGGCACGTTCGCCGTAGAGCAATGCATCGTCCATATAGAACGCGGCCGCGCGGCCCGTCTCGAGCATCTTGAACGCCTCGCCGTGGTCCTTGGCGCTGATCACGAACATATTGCTCTTATGCTCGGCGTTGTAGCTCTTTAGAAAACGCTCGTTGGTGGTGCCGGCGGTAGTCACCACGTTCTTGCCCGCCAGGTCGGCGAAGCCCTTGATGCCGCTGTCCTTAGCCGTCAGCAACTGGCCTTTCACGTAAATAAACCCGTAGGAAAATGCCACCTGTTTCTGCCGCTCGGCCGTGACTCCGGTGGAGCCGCACTCCAGGTCGACGGTGCCGTTCTGCACCAGCGGAATCCGCGTTTGAGAGGTCACCAGGTTGTACTTCACCTTCAGGTCAGCCACCCCGGTTTTCTGCTGGATACGCTCGACGATCTTGCTGGCCAGGTCGACCGAATAGCCCATCGGCTTACCGGTGTGATCCCCCACGTAGGAAAACGGCACCGACGCATCGCGATAGCCCAGGGTGATGGACTGGGTGCTGGCGATCTTGCCCAGCGTACCGTCCAGCGGCGCCTGGTTGGCATGGGCGTGTACTCCCAGCAAAAGGCCGATGCAGCCGGTCAACAGGATTTTTTTCATTGTTATTCTCCGTTGGTTTTTGACGTTATTTTCGTACCGCAATCACGCTGATTTCCACCAGCACGCTCGGCCTAGCCAGCTCCGCCTGCAGGGTGGTGCGCGTCGGCGCCATCCCGGGCGATAGCCAGGCAGCCCATACCTCATTCATCGGCGCGAAACCGCTGCCGATGTCTTTCAAGTAAATGGTCGCATTGAGCAAATGATCCTTGTCACTGCCGGCCTGGGCCAGCAGCGCATCGATCCTGGCCAGCACTTCGCGGGTCTGCGTCGCCACATCCTGGCCTTCGCCGGGCACCTGGCCCGAAAGGAATACCAGATCCTTGAACGTGACGGCGCCGGACAGCCGGTCGTTGCTGCTGATTCGGTTGATGGTCATGGGTCAATCCTCACGCGGCGCGGGGCGCCAGGCCCTGCATGTCAATGGAAGGTAGGTGGTGGCCGATCAGCTCGGCCAGCAATTGGCCGCTGCCGCACGCCAGGGTAAAGCCGAGGGCGCCGTGGCCCAGGTTCAGCCACAGGTTGCGATACACGCTGGGGCCAATCAGCGGCACACCGGTCGGGGTGGCGGGACGCATACCGGCCCATTCCACAGCATTGGCATAGTCGCCAGCCGTAGGAAATGTCTCGACCGCCTGGCGTTTCATCAGCGCCAGGCGCTTGGGCTCAAGGCTGGCGTCAAAGCCGACGATATCCACCATGGCCGCCACCCGCAGCTGTTCGCCGATACGCGCGTAGACCATCTTGCGGTCGTAGTCGGTGATGCTCACATTCGGCGCCTGGTGCTGTGCGCCAATCGGTACGCTGAGGCTATAGCCCTTGAGTGGATACAGTGGCAGTGACACGCCGGGCAATGCCAACTCGGCGCTGCGATGGCCCGCCGCGAGCACCAGTTGCTCCACCGGCATCACCTCGCCCCCCAATTCGATGGCCTGTACCACACCGTCGGCGTGGCGAATCCCGGTGACCTTGCGCCCCAGCAGAAAGGTGCAGCGCCCCGACGCTTCGAGCCTTTGCGCCAGACGTTGGCAAAAGGCATGGCAGTCCGCCACTTCCTCGTTGGGCGTGTAGATACCGCCCACAAACTGATCAGCCACCTGTGCCAGCGCCGGTTCCAGGCGCGCACAATCCAGGGCCGACAGCACCTGTTGTTGCAGGATGTCGGTGACCTTGCTGCGCGCACGCTCAAAGGTCTCGGCATTGCGAAAGGTCACCAGCTTGCCGTTACGCCGCCAATTGAACGTGTCCAGGCGATCGTCGACGCGCCATTGCTGCAAGGTGTTTTGGCTCAGGCTCGCCAGGCGCAGCAAGTGCGCGGCGTTGCGCTTATTCACCGAGCCACGGCAGGCGCCGATGAAGGCGGCCATCCAGCGCCATTGCTGAGGGTCCAGACGTGGGCGCAGCTTCAGCGGCGAGTCACCGCGCAGCAACCAGCCAATCGCCTGTAGCGGCACTCCCGCATCCGCCAGCGGTGCGACGTAGCGGTAGGACAATTGCCCGCCATTGGCGAAGCTGGTTTCGCTGCCCACGGTGTCACGCGCGTCGATCACCGTCACTTCATGACCTGCACGTACCAACGCGTAGGCACTCGCCAGGCCGATAACGCCACCACCAATGATGCAAACCTGCCCGGCCATTCAACACCCCCAGCCCTTGATCCAAGAAAGCCCCAGCGTAGGTGCAGGTGACAGGCCGCCGACAATGAATAAAGATGGGGCACCTATAAACAAAGGTTATGGACTTGCCATGCGCTTGCGTCATATCGAAATCTTCCAGGCCATCCGCCAGACCGGCTCCATCAGCGCCGCCGCGCAGTTGCTGCATGTCTCCCAACCGGCGGTGACCAAGGTGTTGCAACATGCCGAGTTACAATTGGGTTTCCCGCTGTTTTTGCGGGTACGCGGCAAATTGCAGCCCACGCCCGAAGCCCTGGCGCTGGAAAGTGAAGTCGAAAAAGTCACCGCGAGCCTGCAAGGCGTGCGGCGCCTGGCCAAGAGCCTGCGCCGCGCCCCGGGGCAAAGTGTGCGGATTGGTGCAATCCCGGCATTGGCGCTGTCGCTGCTGCCCCCGGCGATCCTGGAATGGAAGCGCGACTACCCGGACATCGCCTGCGAACTGTCCAGCGACCATAGCCGCGAGCTGGTGCAAAAACTGTTGATGCGCGAGATCGACCTGGCACTGACCCTCAGCTTCTCCGGCCATCCCGGGTTGACCACACAAGTGCTGGCCAACGGTGTGTTGGTGGCCCTGGCGTCGAAAAACTACTGGCCGGACGCTGAGCTGCATCACGCCCTGCCCCTGGCAGACCTGGCGGGTGCGCCGTTGATTGGCCTGTCCAGCGCCGACCCGCTGGCGGCGAAGCTCGACAACTACCTGGAGAGCGTCGACCCGCCGCCTCGGGTGACGATCTCGGTGCAAACCTATTCCTTGGCACGGGCGATGGTGGAGTCCGGCGCCGGCTTGACGGTCATCGACCCCTTTACCGCCCTCGGCGCATCGACGGCGACCACCTGCATCCGTACGCTTACACCGCCGCTGCCGATCACCCTCTACGCCTTGACCCGTGCCAATGAACCACCGCCGCATATGCTGGCCAACCTGCTACAGATCCTCGGCAACCGGGCTCGGGAGCTGCTGGAGCGCCTATAACACGTAATGCATGATCGCCACGAAATGCAGCAGGCTGCCGCCGATCACAAACAAATGCCAGATCCCGTGGGAATGCCGCAGGCGATCCTCCAGGGCAAAGAAGATGATGCCGACGGTGTACAGCACCCCGCCCGCCGCCAGCCAGATAAACCCGGCGGTGCCCAGCGCGGCGATCAGTGGCTTGACCGCCACCAGCACGATCCAGCCCATCACCGCGTAGATCACGATGGACAGGATGCGCGCCTCGGAGCGCGGCTTGATCTCTTGCAGGATGCCGATCACCGCCAGCCCCCACACGATGCCGAACAGCGTCCAGCCCCAAGGGCCTCTCAACGTCACCAGGCAAAACGGCGTGTAGCTGCCGGCGATCAGCAAGTAGATCGAAAAGTGATCGACCTTCTGCATGATCTCTTTTCGCCGCCCCTGTACGCTGTGGTACACGGTCGACGCGCTGTACAGCACCATCAGCGTAAAGCCATAAATCGCCACGCTGACGATTTTCCAGGGGCTGCCGTCCAGGCTCGCCACCACCAACATCCACACGGCGCCAATACACGCCGCGACTGCACCGAGCAAATGGCTCCAGGCGTTGAATCGTTCCCCGTGATACATCTGTCACTGACCTCCTGTAGCCGCTGGAACTGGCTGGCAAGCGTCCAGCCTTGCGCATAAGAGTGCAAGCGACTTGTGACGTTCCGAGGACGCCGCCGGGTTTTGCGGGCACAATCGGACGCATTCGAACAAGAGCCCGCGGCCATGCTGATCGACGAAGAATTCACCCTCAAGAAGCTGGAAATCTTCCTGGCATTCATGCGCACCGGCAACCTGGCCCGCGCCGCCGCCGAGCTGCAAACCAGCAATGTCAGCGTGCACCGCGCCATCCACTCGCTGGAAAATGCCTTGCGCTGCCCGCTGTTCAAACACGAGGGCCGCAACCTCACGCCGCTGGAAAGCGCCTACGTGCTGGAAGAACGCGCACAGAAACTGATCGCCGATGTGGTCGACAGCGTACGCCTGACCCGCGAAGCCGCCGGTTTCTCCGCCGAACGCTTCAAGCTCGGCTCGCTGTATTCGCTGACGGTCAAGACCGTGCCGCAACTGATCATGGGCCTGAAGATCAGGCGCAGCGAACTCAATATCGACCTGATCCTCGGCTCCAATTTCGACCTGCTGTACAAGCTCAAGAACATGGAAGTCGACGCAATCCTCATCTCCCTCGACGAACACGCCAACGACCCCGACTGCGAACAGATCGAGCTGTTCTGCGACGACATCTTCCTCGCCACCCCGGCCGACTCGCCCTTCGACCGCGCCCAGGAAATCGACCTGGCCGACGTGCGCGACGCCACCTTCATCACCCTCACCCAAGGCTTCGCCACCCACCAGGATGGCAACCGGGTGTTCAAGCAGGCGGGGTTCGAGCCCAAGGTGGCGATGCAGGTCAATGACATCTTCACACTGCTGAGCATGGTCAGTTCGGGGGTGGGTTATGCGTTGCTGCCAGGAAGGATTGCGGCGGTGTACGAGAACCGCGTGAAGCTGATACCGCTGCAACCCAGGTATCGGTTGCAGCAGCATATCGGCGTGGTGTTCCTGAAGGCCAAGGAGCGTGATCCGAATTTACTGGCGTTGCTGGCGGAGTGTCGGATGTATGCCAATCGGCAGGGAACAGCCTGACACTCCGCAACCCCCAAGGTCAGCCAACCAACCCACGCACAATGAAGTACAGCAACGAAGGCCCCAGCAAACACCCAAGCCCGGTATGGAACGTCGCCGTCAACGCGCCATACGGCACCAAGCGCCGATCCGTCGCCGCCAGCCCTGCCGTCACGCCGCTCACGGTGCCGGCCAGGCCACCAAACACCATCGCCGAACGCGGGTTGTCCAAGCCCATCCAACGCGCCGCCACCGGGGTGCCGACCATCACCAGGATCGCCTTGATCAACCCGGTCGCAATGGACAGCGCCATCACATCCGAAGTCGCGCCAATCGCCGCACCGGTCACCGGGCCGACGATGTAGGTCACGGCACCCGCGCCGATGGTGGTCATGCTGATAGCGTCGCGATAGCCAAACACCCAGGCCATGCTGGCGCCGACGATAAACGGCAGGATCGTGCCCAGCAGCAGCGCAATCACACCGATCATCCCGGCCTTGCGTGCCTCGGTGGCCTGCACCTCGAACGCCGTGGCAACGATGGCGAAGTCGCGCAGCATCGCGCCGCCCATCAGGCCGATGCCGGAGAACAGTGCCAGGTCGGCCAGGCCTTTTTGCCCGCCGGTAAGGGTGCCGCCGACCCAGGCCAGGACCAGGCCGATGACGATGGCAATCGCCGAGCCGTGGATGCGCCCGAACGTCAGGCGCTTGGACAGCACCACGGAAATCCACATCACCACGCCAACAAACGCAAACGCAGTGATCAGGCCGTTATGTTCCAGGCCTTTTTCGATGAGATCCCACATATCAGCGACCTCCCGCAGGCACGATCAGCGGCTCTTCGGCGGGCAGAGGCTCGCCCTTGTGCGTACGACTGATCAAGGCGATGGTGCAACCACAGACCACCACCGAACCAATCGCCGCCAGCACCGCGACCGGGCCGCCGTGCAGGGCGGTCACGACGTTCTGTTGCGCGGCCATCGCCACCACCACGGGAATGTACATGGCGCCCCAAAAGCCCACGCCCATCTCGCACTCCTTGGTCATGCCGCCGCGTTTTTGCATCCACAGGCGGGCGCAGATCAGCAGGATCATGGCGATCCCCACCCCGCCCACGTTGGATTTGACGCCCAGCAACACGCCGAGCATGTCACCCATGATCACGCCTGCCAGCGTGCAGATCGCCAGCAATGCCACACCGTAAATAATCATTGTTGTTGTCCTCGAAGTGCTCGATCGAAATTGTTGTTTTTGTGCTTCGACAGCCTTGGGTGGTGCTTTATCGGTGGCGGCGCTCCTCCTCTTCCAGCAGGGCCTGCAAGGTATCCAGGCGTGCACCTTCGCAGGCGATCACGGTGCCTTGTTCGAACACGCGGCGTGACAGGCCGGTGAGCACGGCGCCCGGGGGCAGTTCGATTTGCAGGCGCACACCGCGCTCGTAGGCGCCTTGCACGGTACCCCGCCAGTCAACGACGCGGCACATGTTGAAGGCCAGGTCGTCGCGCAGGTGTTCGGGATGGTGGATCGGCCGCGCGCGGGTGCTGCTCAGGTAGGTAATGCGCGGCGCCTTGAGCGGGACAACTGCCTGGGCCAGGACCTCGGCCGGTTGCGCCAGCAGCGCGCAATGGGACGGCACACTGACGGCCAGGCGCTTGGCGATGCCGTTGCCCTTGATGCGCGCGGCAACACGCTTCATGGCCTCGTCGCTGCCGGCGATCACAGTCTGGTTATCGGCGTTGATATTGGCCAGGTACACCGGGGTTTCGGGGCTGTGGATGTCGGCGAGGAGTGTTTCGACGGTGGATAACTCCACGCCGATGATCGCGGTCATGCCGTAGCCGTGTGGATAAGCGTTTTGCATCAGTTGGCCGCGCAGGCTGACCAGCTTTACCGCATCGGCAAAATCCAGGGCACCGGCGATGACAGCGGCCGGGTAGGCGCCGATGGACAGGCCCGCCACGTAATCCGGGATGCGCTCCAACAGGCGGGCGTGGGCGACGCCGGCGATCAACAGGCACAGTTGCACGGCGCGGGTCGACTCAAGGGCCTGGGCTGAGTCGAGCCGGCGCACGTCTTCGCCCAGGGCATCGCTGGCTTCTTCCAGCACAGGTTCGGGCAGCGACTGGAGCATGCCTGGTCGCTGGGCACCCTGCCCCGGAAACACCAGGAGGCTGCTCATGCCACGGCCTGCCAGGGATCGTCGACCAGGTGCGCGCCGCTGATGGTTTTCAATAGCACGCGACGTGATCCGCCAGCCCATTCGCGCAAGGCCACGGCGCCAAACGGGGTTTGCAGTTGCAGGTCCACAGGGCACACCGCCGTGTCCAGGCTCGCCAGCAGGTCCTCGGCATCGCTGCGTTCAAGGCGCTTGGGCGTACGCAGGATCAAATCCAGATCACTCTGGGCATGCAGTGCTTCGAGGCCGGTGGCCAATTCAAAGCCTGCGCTACCGCTGACGCCCCATGCCTCGTGCACCAGCACCGAACGCAATTGAGCAAGCGCTTGCAGCGCGGGTAAATCCCGTGACGAAACCACGTCGCGCAGGGCTTCCGGTGCAACACGCCGCTGCACCGCCGCCAGCGGCATCTCGGCGGCGAACCGCTGCTCACGCAAACGCCCGCGCACGCCGACCGCCACATGCCCCGGCGCGGCAATGGCGCGGCGCACCACCACGGGATGGCCGGCGCCGAGCGCTTCGAGCACCCAGGCCGGTACATCGGCGGGCGCATGCGCCGGGGTCATGCCCCAGAGCAAGTCGTGGGCGTTCACCATTGTTCCCGCAGCAGTTGGCGAACCTGGCTGGAGGCTGCGCGATTAGTCGCGCCGAGGCGTCCGCGCAGATCGGTGCTGCCGACGTCCTTGATCGCATTCACCAGGCAATCGCTGACCCGCGCTACATCGTCCGCCGTGGGCTGTTCAATCTGGCTGACCGACAAGGTCTCCCACAGCAAACCGAGGCTGGCATAACTGTCGATGTCATAGGCCATGGGCGGCACGCTGGCGGCCAGGGCTTCCAGCTCTTCAACGCTGCGCAAGGTCACCCGCGCGGCCGAGGCCTTGCCCATGGCGTGCACCATCACGCCGGGGTCGCGCAGGGCAATCAGGCGGTTGGCCTGGTAGCCATGGGCGAGGAACGCACCGGACATGGCCTTGCCCACCAGCAGCGCAATCACCGGGTGCCCGGCCAGGCGCGCGCGGGCATAACTGTCGGCGGCGGCAGCCAGGGCCTGGTGGATGCCGAGGGCTTCTTCGCGGCGGCCATAGGCTTGGCTGGGCACATCGACGATGGCGATGATGGGGCACTTGTTGCCGCGGGCGATGGCCTCATCGACGGCCCTGGCCACGCCCCAGCCTTCGAGCAGGCCGACTTCGCCATTGCGTGCCCGAGGGAAGCGGTTTTGCGCGTCGGTCACCACGGCGACAAAGCGCACCTGTTGCTCACCCAATACACCGTCGGCCACCCTCAGCGACGCCGGTAAATCGTCTACAACTGGAGCGCCGGCGCTCAATGCGTTGAACCACTGCAAGCCTCTCATGAGCGTTCTCCCTGATACAGCTCGCGCACCGTCGCCGGGTCGATTTGCGCTACGGCGTCCAACTCAGCCAAACGTGCGAGGTAATCATCGGCCTGGCGACTGCGCTGTTGTGCGGGCAGGCCCTGCTGCAACAACGCGCTGACCGTCTGCTGGATCTGCGCCACATCGTCGGCCACGTAACGGTCCGCCAGGCCACTGTTAAAACGCTGTTCGCCGCCCGTGAGGCTCCAGATAAAGGGACGGTCGCGGGAGTCGTACTCTTCCAGCCCGGCCTCCTGCTCGATCACCTGCGGACCGTTCAGCCCCAGGCGCGCTTCGCGGGTGACGACGAGGTAACTGCACAGCCCGGCCGCGATGGACATGCCGCCGAAACAGCCAACGCTGCCCGCCACTACGCCGATCACCGGCTGGTACTGGCGCAGGTCGACAATCGCCGCGTGTATATCGGCAATCGCGGCCAGGCCGAGGTTGGCTTCCTGCAAGCGCACGCCGCCGGTTTCCAGCAGCAGCACGGCGCGGGTCGGGATGCCCTTGCGGTTGTCTTCGGCGGCCAGCTCCAGGGCGCCGGCGATTTTCGCGCCGCCCACTTCACCGAGGCTGCCGCCCTGGAAGTTGCCTTCAATGGCTGCAATCACCACAGGCAAGTCGCCGATGCTGCCCTTGGCGATCACCACGCCGTCATCGGCCTGGGGCACCACCCCTTGGCGGCTGAGCCAGGGCGACATGACGCGCTGGAACGGGTCGATCAGTTCGCGAAAGGTGCCGGCATCCAACAAGGCCTTGGCCCGCTGCCGCGCTCCCAGTTCCACGAAGCTGTGTTTAGCCAGCAAGTCAGTCATGGCCGATCTCCTCGAAACCCTGTTCCAGGCGCAAACGCACCACGCCGGGGGTGGCACCGAAATCGTGGATATCAATGTTCAGGGCCGGAGGCGTCTGCTCCTGGAAGATGCGTTCGAACAGGTGCTGCCAGCGTTGTTCGGCGCCATTCACCGAGGTCTGTACCTGGATGGTCAGCGTGCCGGCCGTGCCCGGTTCCAGCAGCACTTCCAGGTCGCCCGAGCCGACGCAGCCCACCAGCGCACGGCCTGTTGGCGGCTGCCCGGCGGGGAATTCAAAGGATAAGGTTTCCATCACAACGCTCCGTCGAGGCGGTCGATAAACAGGCAGGCGGCCAACAGGTCGGCGGCGCCACCGGGGGAGGCATTCAGGGCCAAGAGCTGGTTGTCCAGTTCGTGCAGGCTGCGGCGCCCGGCCAGGGTGGCGCTGCCGCCAGCGTCGAGCACTGCTTGGGCGCCGTGTTGCATTGCCTGCAGGCCTGCGGTGCCGGCGCGGTAGAGCACGCAGGTGTCGGCAAGCTCGGTCATGATCGCGAGCAAGGCGTCAAGACGCGCGTTCTGTTCACCGACGTTCTGGCGGCGGCTCTGGCGCAGTTGCGGCAGACCGCGTTGGGTCACGGCGGGGAAGCCCAGTTGCGCTTCTTCACGGGCACCGCGTGCGCCGTAGCGTTGCGCGACCTGGGCGCCGTGGCTCATCGATTGGGGCGCGTAACGGTCGTTGAGCAGGGCCAGTCTGGCGGCGTTCAGCGTTATGGTACGCGGTTCCAGGGCAGCCGCTGCGGTCAGTAGGCCAAGGGCCCAGATCGCACCGCGATGGGTGTTCACGCCGTGGGTGGTGGCAAGCATCGCCTGCTCGCCTTCGCGCCCGATACGGCCGAGGGCTTCGCGCAGCGGCAAGCCGACCTCGCCGAATTCAAGCGCCGCCTCGGCCATTGCCTTGAACATCGGCCACAGCGCCAGCGCCGAGGCGTGCATCAGCCCCAGGTGCAAATCGCTGTGGGCGCCGTTGCCGCGGCGGTCCACCAGGGCGGGCTTGGGTGACAGGTCGGCTTCATCGATCAGCGCATCGACGGCCATATCCGCCAGGCGATCCGCGAGGCTGAGTTCGTGCAGTTTAAGGGCGCGCATTTACCAGCTCCTGAATTTGGCGGGCGGGTTGTACAGGCCACCGGACCACTCCACCAGGTCGGCCACGCTCTTGGCGGCCAACAACTCGCGGGTGGCGTCGGTGCGGCGGATGCCCAAATCTTCGGGCAAGGCGATCAGACCTTCGCGGCGCATGCGTGCGGTGTCCTTGGGGTTGTGGCGCATGCCGATGGCGGTCACCCCGGCGACGGCGGCGATCATCGCCTGGCGCTCTTCCAGGGACCGCGCCTTGTACAGGTAGGCGATGCCTTCTTCGGTAAGCAGGTGGGTGACGTCGTCACCGTAGATCATGATCGGCGCCAGGGGCATGCCGCTTTTACGCGCCACTTCCACGGCGTCGAGGGTGTCGACGAAGGTGGGCTTACCGCCTTCCTGGAAGGTCTCGACCATCTGCACCACGAGCTTTTTGCCGCGTTCCAGCAGCGCTTCCGGCGCGTCGCCGTGGCGCATGTCCAGCCATGCCGGCGTGCCGTGACGACGGCCGCGCGGGTCGTGGCCCATGTTCGGCGCCCCACCAAAGCCGGCGAGGCGGCCACGGGTCACGGTGCTGGAATGGCCGTCGCCGTCGACTTGCAGGGTAGCGCCGATAAACAGGTCCACCGCGTATTGGCCGGCCAGCTGGCAGAACATTCGGTTGGAACGCATCGAACCGTCGCGGCCGGTGAAGAACACATCCGGGCGCGCGGCGATGTAGTTCTCCATGCCCAGTTCGGTGCCGAAGCAGTGCACGCTTTCCACCCAGCCGCTTTCGATGGCGGGGATCAGCGTGGGGTGCGGGTTGAGGGTCCAGTTACGGCAGATCTTGCCCTTCAGGCCCAGGGATTCACCGTAGGTGGGCAGGATCAATTCAATGGCGGCGGTGTTGAAGCCGATGCCATGGTTAAGGGACTGCACATTGTGTTTTTCGTAGATGCCGCGGATCGCCATCATCGCCATCAGCACATGCACCGGCTTGATATGGCGCGGGTCGCGGGTGAACAGCGGCTCGATGTAGAACGGCTTGTCGGCCACCACCACGAAATCCACCCAACTGGCGGGGATGTCGACGCGGGGCAAGTCGCTGACGTCATCCACCAACTGGTTGACCTGCACGATCACGATGCCATCGCTGAACGCGGCGGGTTCGATCAGCGCCGGAGTATCTTCGGTGCTGGCGCCGGTGTAGATATTGCCGGCACGGTCAGCCATGAAACCGGCGGACAGTACGACGTTGGGGATCAGGTCCACCACCAGCCGTGCATAGAGTTCGATGTAAGTGTGGATCGCACCGATTTCCAGCAGGCCGTCTTCGAGCAGTTGGCTGATGCGCAGGGATTGGGTGCCGGCGAAGGAAAAGTCCAGCTTGCGCGCGATGCCCTTTTCAAACAGGTCCAGGTGCTCGGACCGCCCGACGCTGGGCATGATCATGTGCAAATCATGGAGTTTGGCCGGGTCAGCCTTGACCAGGGAGCGCGAGAGGAAGTCGGCCTGCTTCTGGTTGTTGCCTTCCAGTACCACGCGGTCGCCGGGGAGGATCAGCGCCTCAAGCGCCTCGACGATCCTGTCGCCGGGCAAAACCGCCCCGTCTGCGATTTTTTTGACCAGCCCGAGCCGCCGCTGTTTCTCGTCGCGCCGCCGCGTCCAGCGCGAGTCGGGGTTTATTGTTGTTGTCATGGTCGCTCCACGGGTTTGCTGTCGTGGGCTGTACCTTAGGAGTGATTCAAGGGGCCATCAATCAAGCTGGGCGGCGGATCATTACGGCTGGAGTAATGGAGCATCAGTAAACGCTGAGCCGAGCCAAAAGATGATCTAAATGTGGGAGGGGGCTTGCCCCGATGGCGGTGGGTCAGCTAAGTGATGTATCAACTGACACTCAGCCATCGGGGGCAAGTCGAATCGTCGCACCGCCCCTCCCACATTTGTTCAGTGATGCCTGTTAGATAGCGGTCCCAAACAGGGGCTGATCAGTCCCTGTTTGGGACCTTTTCCAGCGAAGGGCTGACCTGCTCCAGTGCCTGATCCACCAACAACTGCCCCAACTCGGCCATTTGCTGGATCCCAAGCATGATGGCGCGCTGGGAAGTGTCCAGGTCGAAGGCCAGGTTGCAGGTGAGTGCATTGAGGGAGGACAGGGTTTCGCTGGCGTTGACCAGCAGGGTTTCGGTGTTTTGGTGGAGGTTTACGGTGAAGAGGCTTGCGGGCGGATTGGGGGTAGGTTTAACCATGATTTACAACTCCGATATGTGATGGAGACTGCCCTTTTCCGCTTGCACGCGAATTAAGGTGGCAGCTGTGCGCAGGTGTGCAAGACCGGGCATATCGGACCCCGGCAGACCCCGAAGGATCTCCCACGCACAGCCGCCATAACAAATACAGCAGGCATAAAAAACGCCCGTTGAATGGCTATGGGCGTTGGTGCGCCGACATGTAACCGGACTTGCACGTCCGTGTCACCGTTTTTTGCGATGACGGGACGAAGACTAGGCGCGCTGACTGCACGCGACAAGTTCATGCACAACCCAAAATCTTGCAGGAAAAATCCGAAGCCAGCAGGCGCAGACCTACAGCCTCATGTCGATGCTCACGCCCCCCAAAGCTTCAAGCGGGTAGCTGCGGTACTCATAAACCTCCCCACGAACAATGAGATGGATGACTCCATCCACCTGGGTCACCTGGACATCAGGCTCCTTGGTTTTTAGAAATGGATGTGCCGACACCAATGACGTGAGTATTTCGTGATCATTGCCCAGATCCTTATGGACGTAGTACCTATAGGAAAAACCTACCGTCGCACCACCCTGACTATCCCGCACGCCATAAATAGAGTTGCCGTTACTCAAGGAATGCTTGAGTACTACCTCATCCAACTCTGGTGTACCGGGACTCATCAACCAACCAACGCCCAAGTACCCGAGACACACCACCAGCAGCCCGTTGAGCAAGACCTGGATCGGCCACTTAATACCCTTGAGCTCTGGCATACTCGATACCCTCCTTGATCCAGTACTGGTCGCTATGGTCATCGCCATAGGGCGCATCACCCCACCAGTCCCCAAACTCCGGCCGAGATGTCCCCGCCGCTTTTTGCGCAGCACCCGCCGCTCTAAGCAACACACCTTCGGAGATACCCAACACCGTTCCGGTAACCCCATAGTTAAAGTTGCCGAACGCCTCGTACTCGCGACTTTTCTGTTTGTAATCCCAAGGACCACGCCCCCTGACCTGTGAGTAAAACCATGAATAGGTGAACGCCGAACCAGGCTTCAAATGCATCCTACGGTTGTTGGCCAGGGCGATATTGTCTTGCAGCGAAACGCCTGGGGGCATTGGAGGGACAGCCATATGCGAATCCTTGCTGATGGAGTTGAGTATCAAAAGCTAGCACTCAAAAATCAGCAAAAGCACCGAATCAGCACTTACAGAAATTTCATACAGCCATTCGATCAAAGCCTGATGTACGGACACAGCTTGTAGCATCCACGAGTTACCGACAGGCACGACAGAATGTTCCGACAGGTCTTTCAGGTTGTTGCTCGGAACCTGCCTCTCTAGCCTTTTTCGTCCAAATCCACCACGGGCGACCATCGTGAATCCGAACTCTAAACCCAATCTGCGTATGCACAACCCACCTCACCCAGGCGAAATTCTGCTTGAGGATGTAGTCCCGGCCCTCGGTATTACCATCACCGAAATGGCCAGACGCCTTGGCTTCGCCCGCGAGACTTTTTCAAGGATCTTGCATGGCCACGCCCCCGTCAGCCCAGACCTTGCCGTCCGGTTGGAGCGAGCCGGCGTAAGTACTGCGCAGTTATGGTTGTCGATGCAAAGTGCCCACGACTTGTGGCAGGCCGAGCATCGGGAGCAGCCGGTGATTGAGCGGTTTGCGCGGATTGACTAAGGAAAAAGCCAACCGGACGCTCAACGCGCCATGACGTTAACCACTACATGCAAAATGAACGCAGGCCCGTAACAAGGTTTCCCCTGCTCATCCTCGATTCTCCAGACTGAAGCCACCGTGCAGGTCTCCTTGGGTGCTGCAAACTCCACACTGATATGCACCGGCTGGCCCGGCAGCGTATCGGCAATAGGGAGTTCGCTGTGCAGGCTACGCAGATGAATATCCATCACAACCTCCAACTGACCCTGTGGATCGGTGCGGCGGGCAATCACATATTCCCTATCAACACGCACCAGTCGTCGCCCGCGCCAGGGTCGTGTGCCCAGGTTCTGAATCTCCCAGGTTTTCTGAAAAACTTCCCCCGGCAACACGACGGCTTGATCAGGCGTCGTGACATCGGCATTGAACACAGCAACGTCCTCCGGATCATCAATACCTGCAGCCCGATTGGTGGTAGCCATTGAGCTCCCATTAGCGGGCGCGCCAGTCAGGTCAGCGAAGTAGCGAAACAGTAGCAAGGGAGAAACCTGCAATGCCTTTGCCAGCTTGATCAGCGTACGCACCGACGGGTCCCTGGAGGCCCCAGCCGCTAGACCGTACAGGTAGGTTCTGGAAATTCCCGCCTCCTTGGCCAGCGCAGTCAGGGGCTTGCCCAGCTCGCGGCTGCGCCGTGCAACCAGTGACCTGAGGGTATCTCGCGTTCTTATATTCATACGAAGTTTGCGGTTCCCATTTTTAGGTGAACGTCATTTCTTTGTCCGCCAAAAAAGACAATTTGTCCGCCGCCACGTGTCTTGAACCATGCACACTCGCCACCTGCTGGCGATGTTGTGAAGGACACGGATGGCACCCTTTTAGCCGGTCATATCCAGTGTCGTAGTTTCTCGCATGCTTGCGAACTTAGTGTTTGTTGCATTCCTTTACATCTGAACTGATACCCAAGCGGTCGAGCACTTCATGACTCCAGACCTCAACGCCTTTTATCTCGAAGGTCTTCTACTGGGCATCGGACTGTTCGCCGCTCCTGGACCGAAGGACACCCTGGTTATTCGCCAGGGTGTCAGTCGCAGCCCTGTCTGGGGTGTGGTGGCGGTATGCGTGTTCGCCGATATCATCCTCATCGCTCTTGGGGTCATGGGCTTGGGCTCGTTGCTCGGCAGCAAGCCGGGTCTGGTGGCGTTCCTGCTGCTGTCGGGAGCGGCTTATCTGTTGTGGTTTGGCGGGCAGCGGTTATTGGCTTGTGTGCGTAACCAGTCGATGCCAGACACTCGAAGCAACCTCACCTCACAACGGGGATTGCTGCGCACGGCGGTGATACTTGGATTTGCCAATCCCTATGCTTGGCTGGATACCGTGGTGCTAATTGGCTCTATTGGTGCGGCAAAACCCGTCAGCCAACAAGCGCTCTTTGCCGGCGGAGCAATGACCGCGTCGCTGGTGTGGTTTGTGGTTTTAGCGTTGGGATGCCAAAGGTTGACGGGGCTATTTCGTTCGGCAAAGGTCTGGCGTTTGTTGGACGCGGGCGTGGTGGTTTTGATGGTGTACCTGGCGGGTATGCTGATTGCTGATTTTCATCTGCTGCAGCGTCTCTGAACGGGAAAGCGCCCTCACCACAGGGACCTTTCACTTCTATGGAGAAGGCGCAGCTCAGGCCAACCCGGACTCCACCAGCAGCGCCTCCAACCCCATCAAATCCGGCACCTTAGCCACATGTTCCCCCACCTGCACCGCCGCCAGTTCCAGCGGGCACAGCGGCACGTCCACGTAGCTCAATTCGCTATCGAGCTTGTACGACCGTGGAATCCCCTGGATCACCAGCGCAATGAACTTCAACGTCGGTCGCCCGCCCAGTGCATTCAACACCACGATCCGCGAGCGTTCGCCGGTCACGCTGGCCTCGCCGCACGCTGCTTCAAAGCTGATCAACGGGATTTGCCGATCGCGCCAGGTCACTTGCCGCAAATACCACGGCGGTGCATCGCTGGCCGGTTCGCCGCGTTGGAAGTCGATCAACTCGGCGATGGCGACGTTGGGCAGTATCAGGTGGCGGTCGGCCAGGGGCAGGAGCAGGCCGGTGAGTTGGCTGGTACGGTGGTCAAGCACGGGATTTGCTCCAGTAGGCGATGCTTTCGAGCAGCACCGATTCCTGGTACGGCTTGCCCAGGTAGTCGTTGACGCCGATGGCCATGGCGCGGTCGCGGTGTTTCTGGCCGGTGCGGGAGGTGATCATGATGATCGGCAGGCGCATCAGCCGGGGGTCGTTGCGCACCTGGATGGCCACTTCGAAGCCGTCCATGCGCGGCATTTCGATGTCGAGCAGCATCAGGTCGGGGGTATGTTCCTCGAGCACGGCAAGGGCGTCGATGCCGTCCTTGGCGGTGAGTACGTTCATGCCGTTGCGCTCCAACAGGCGGCTCGTGACTTTGCGCACGGTGACCGAGTCGTCCACCACCAGCACCAGCAGCGGGCGTTTTTTCAGCGGGTCGTTGAGGATCAGCGGAGCATCCACCGCCTGGGCCGGCAAGGCCGGTTGCCGGGCGCGGATGTGCGCGAGCAGGTCGATGATCAACACCACGCGCCCATCCCCCAGGATGGTCGCGCCGGATAACCCCTGCACCCCGGAAAACTGCGGGCCCAGGCCCTTGACTACAATCTCCCGGGTGCCGGCCATGGCGTCTACATGCACTGCCACACGGCGCTCGTTGCACTGCACCAGCAACACCGGCACGGGTTGATACTGGCCCAGTAATTTCGGGCGACCGACGGTGTGCAGCAGGTCACCCAGGTAAAACAGCTCGTAGCGTTGGCCGGCATATTCATAACACGGCGGATCCTGCTGGTAGTGCCCCGCCAGCTCATGGGGCAGCACCCGCACCAGACCTTCGATGGTGTTGAGCGGAATCGCGTATTGATCGTCCGCGCAGTGCACCATCAACGCTCGGTTGACCGACACGGTAAACGGTAGGCGGATGCGAAAGTGCACGCCCTCCCCCGGTGTCGAGTCAATGAACATCGAGCCGCCGAGCTGGCGCACTTCTTCGTGTACCACGTCCATGCCCACGCCACGCCCGGAAATCTGCGTGATCTTTTCCGCCGTGGAGAACCCCGGCTGCAGGATGAACTGCAACACATCACGGTCGCTCATCTCTTGATGAGGGGCGAGCAAACCGCGCTTGATCGCCTTGCGCCGCACCGCATCCAGAGGCACGCCGGCGCCGTCGTCGCGCATATCGAAAACGATATCGCCGCCTTCGTGGGTCAGGTCCAGGGTGATGCGGCCCTTCTCCGGCTTGCCGGCCAGCAGCCGCGCATCGCGGGACTCCAGGCCATGGTCGACGGCGTTACGCAGCATGTGTTCCAGCGGTGCCGCCATGCGCTCCAGCACATTGCGGTCCATCTCGCCCTCGGCATTGCCGACGATGAATTCCACGTCCTTGCCCAACTCGCCCGCGACCTGGCGCACGATGCGCTTGAGGCGCGGCAGCATGCGCTCGAAGGGCACCATGCGCGTGCGCATCAGGCCTTCCTGCAACTCGGTATTGATGCGCGCCTGTTGTTGCAACAGGTCATGGGCGTCCTCGTTGCGGCGGTCGAGGGTGTCCTTGAGGTCGAGCAGGTCGGACGCCGACTCCGACAGTGCCCGGGACAGCTGCTGCAACTGCGAATGACGGTCCATTTCCAGCGGGTCGAATTCTTCATAGCCCAGGCGCTCGGCCTCGGCCTGTTGACGACTGAGGATGCGCCCCTGGGTTTCGGTGTCGAGGCGGCGCAGTTGGTCGCGCATTCGTTCGATAGTGGTTTCCACCTCATGCAGGGCAATGCGCGCATCGTTGACTTGCTGCTCGATACGACCACGGAAGATCGAGGTCTCGCCGGCCAGGTTGACCAGGTCGTCCAGCAGTTCAGCGGAAATCTTCACCATGTCGGCGCCGGGATCAACCACCGCTTCGGCCTTGCCTGCGGGCAGCGCCACGGGCGTCACGGGCTCATCGCTGGGGTGCACCAGGCTCTTGATACGTTCGATGAGCTTGTCCACCGAACCCACCGGCAGCCCATCCGCCACGGCGTCGATCATCTGCGCCAGGCGGTCGTGGCAGCCCTGCAGCAACGCGAACAGTTCGGCGGACGGCGCGAGCAAACCGGCGGACAGCCCTTCGTAGAGAAATTCCAGCTCATGGGCCAGGTCGCCGATCGGTCCGATCTCGACCATGCGCGCGCCGCCCTTGAGGGTGTGCAGGTCGCGCAGCAGGGTTTCGACTTCCTGGCGATTGTTAGGCTCGGCCTGCCAGCGCAGCAAGGCGCTGCCGGAGCTGTCGAGAATGTCGGCGGCTTCTTCGAGGAAGATGTCCAGCAACTCGGGGTCGGTGCCCGGCGTTTCCGCAGGTGGAGCGGCCTGTGCAGCCGGCATGCCGCCCTGGCGTAGCGCGCGCAACCGGGCGACCAGTTCGGCGCTGTCGCTCAAGGGTTGATGGTGCTGCAGTTCCTCCAGTTGCAGGGCCAGTCGCTCATGGCTGGCCATCAGCACCTGCGACAGCTCGCTGGAGTAGCTGTAGCGCCGATCCACCAGGCCTTCGTACACGCACTCCAATTCATGGGCCAGGTCGGCCACCGGTCCGATGTCGGCCATGCGCGCGCCGCCCTTGAGGGTGTGCAGGTCGCGCTGCAGGGACGACAACGGCGCGGCACTGTCCGGCTCCAGCAGCCAGCGTTTCAGGGACTGCCCCGCACTGTCGAGGATATCCACGGCTTCTTCGAGGAAGATCTCCACGAGTTCATCGTCGATCCACGTTTCATCCTGCAGTTGCGCGGTGGCGGCGCCCAGTTCGGAGATGCTCAGGGCGCGGCTGCCGTCGCTTTTGATCAGGCCGGTGGCAGAAGGGTCCAGTGCATCGTCCAGCAGTTCGCGCAGGGCGTGTACACGTGCCGGAGCCGGGATGATTTCCTGGCCGGCGGCCAATTGATCGAGCATGCTGATCAGCGCCTCATGGGCCTGTTCGGCCTCATGGAAAAACCGCTCGCTGACCGCCAGGCTGCTTTCTTCCACGGCGCCGTAGAGGTCGAGCAAGGCTTCGCAGAGTTCATCGATGGCGTGCAGGTCAGCAACATGCGCGCCCTCCCCCAACGTAGTCAATTCATCCAGCAGCGCGGTGAGTTCCTGGCGTTCGCCGGGGTGCTGCTGCCAGCGGCGCAGCAGGCTTTCGGCGTCGAGCAGAATGTCCATGCCCTGGGCCAGGAAGTTGGCGATCAGTTGCGGGTCGCGCTTGATCCGCAACCCCGTGTTGGGGGCGTCGAGCAGCGCGGCCAGTTGATGGTCGAGCAGGGCCTGGGTACGGCGGATCAAGTCATCCGCGCCCTTGATCGGCACCAGGGGATCGCGGTCCAGTTGACGCAACCCACGCTGGAACAGGCCTTCGGCTTCCAGCAGCAACTCGACTTCGTCCAGATCCAGCGGCAGGCGATGGGCCTTGTATTCGCGGGTCAGGTGATCCAGTGGGCGCACCAGCTCGGCGATCGGCAACACGCCGGCCATGTAGGCGCTGCCCTTGAGGGTGTGCAGGGCGCGTTGCAGTTCATCGCTGACTTGCAGCGGCACATGCTCGGCGGCCTGTTGCAGGAAGTGGTTGAGGCTGTCCAGATGGCTCTGGGCTTCGTTGCGGAAGATCTCCAGCAACATCGGATCGTGGGGTTCGCCGACCGACGCTGGGGCGCCGTTGGCCCAGGCGTGGGCGCGAGCGGCCAGGGCGTCGACCTCATCGCGCTGGTGTTGCTCGCCCGTCGCGAAGTCGGCGATCAATGCCGGCAGCAGGGCCACGGCGTCATCCAGCACCTGTTGGATCTCGGGGCCTAGGGCCACGCTGCGCTCGAGCACACGGTTCAGCAGGTTTTCCACGGCCCAGGCCAATTCTGCCAGCACCAGGGCGCGTACCATGCGGCCGCTGCCTTTCAGGGTGTGGAAGGCGCGGCGCATTTCGCCCTGGGCGGTTTTGTCCGCACTGTTGGGCAGGTGGCGGTGCAGCACCTCAAGGACTTCCTCGGTTTCTTCGAGGAAGACATCGCGCAGTTCATCGTCGATGGGCGCTTCATCGGCCGGCGGCGGCAGCAGGCTACCGGGGCGTTGCAAGGCTGGCGGATTGAGGCGCGACGTGGGGTTGGCCAGTGCGTCGAACTGCGACTGGCTGGGCGCAACCTCGCTCGACAGCGCGCCATCGGGTGCTGCCAGCGCCTGGCGCCAGGGTTTTTCGGCGGGCAGGTAGCCCAGCGCAGCCAGGCTTTGGGTGGCCATTTCCAACACCCGTTCACCGGCGGCGTCCGGGTCCTGGAGCATGCGTTCGAGGTAATACTCCAGGCTGCTGATCACGTCAGCGAAATGCCCCAGTTGCAGCTCCGACGGCGGGCTGTCGCTGACCATCAACTGTTCGTCGACGTAATCGGTGCAACCGCGCATCAGGCTTGCCGCGCGGGGCAAGGGGATCATCGCCAGCGCGCCGCGCACCTGGCTCAGCAGTTCCGGCAGGGATTCCAGGCGCTGGCGGTCCCAATCGGCTTCGATACAGTCGATCACCAGCTCCTTGGCTTGCTGCAGGCACTGGCAGGATTCGCGGATGACCAACTGGTGGATCTGGGTCAGGTCGGTGGTGGGCAGGCGGCTCTCTTCATGGCCTTCCGGCTCGACGGTGCCGACCATTCCCGCCAGCGTGGCTTCCACATAGAGCAGCGCGCCGGCGACGTCCATCAACACCGCATCGTTGGGCTCGCGATGCCCCTGGGCCAGGCTCAATACCACCGCCAGCTGGTCGATGATGACTTTGCGCGGCTGGCCAAACCCCAGCACCGCGAGGGTATCGGCAATCTGTCGCAGGGGCGCCAGCAGCGCGTCGAGGTCGCTCGTGTGCTGGCGGTCGCTGCGCACGAACAGGTCGAGGCGCTCTTTGACCCGCACCAACTCTTCACACAACGCACCGAGCACCGAGCCCATGGCGTTGCGATCCGGCCCGGCAAGGCGCGCGCGTTCGGCGTCCACCACCGTGCTATCGGGCAAGGCCTCATCCAGGCTGTAGCGCTCTTTCAGACTCTGCATGCGTGGGGTCGGCCGGGTGACTTTGGCGACGTAAAACAACAGGCTCTTGAGCAGTTCATCCGGTGCGGGCTGGTTGATCCCGCCGATGCCCTGCGCCAGCAGGCGCTTGAGCTGCTTGTCGCTGGCCTTGAGCAGGCTGCGCAGCGCAGGGCTGTTGGCGACCACGCCGGTGAGCATGCCCTCGACCAGCGCCGACGCCACTTGCCACAGCGGCAACAGCGGCGCGCCCTGGCACAGCGCCTCGAGGCGCGCGAACACCCGCGCCATGTCTTCCAGGTTGCTCGGCCCGTGGTCTTCACGCAGCAGCCCGGCGAGGGCTTGCTGCAACAGTTGATGCCACTGGCGCAGTTGCGCCTGAAGGTCGGCCGGCGCGCGTTGGGCCAGGATGTCATCGGCAAGCGGCGCAATCGACAGCAGGGGCGGGCTGAACAAGCTGGTTTCCGACAGCAGGCTTTCGCCGTGGGCGCTGCGCAGGTCGTTGAGCAGCGGCAGCACCACCAGCGGTAAATCACGGCGGGCGCTGTGCACCCGGTCAAGGTACAACGGCAGTTGGCCCAGGGCCTGTTGCAGCAGGCGGATACTTTCCTCGCGCTGGCCGACATGCCCGGCCTGGAGCGCCAGGGCCAGCTCCTCGATCTCTTCGGCCAGCAGCGCCGCGCCGTAGAACTCGACCATTTGCAGCGCACCATGCACCTGGTGGATAGCGTCCAGGCACTGGCTGATCACGCCATCGTCGTGGGTCTCGACAAATGCATCCAGCGCCGAACGGGCCTGTTTCAGGGTTTCGGCAATGTCGCCCTTGACCCATTCGAGGGCCACGTAGTCGTGCCGATCAACCATAACTGCTCCGCTTAGAATTCGTGGGTTGCCTGGATCTCAAAGCCAATAGAGATCTAGTGTGGGAGGGGGCAAGCCCCTCCCACATTTGGATCGCATTTCAATCATCAACCTGTTTGGCCGCTGGCAGGGTGAAACCCGACACCGACCTGCGCAACTGGCTGGCCATCTTCGCCAAGTTGCCGATGCTTTCGGCGGTAGCGGTGGAGCCCGATGACGTCTGCGTGGTGATCTGTTGGATCACGTTCATGGTCAGGGAGATCTGCCCCGCCGATGAGGTCTGTTGCTGCGCCGCGTTGGAGATGCTCTGGATCAGCGCGGCCAGGGTTTTCGATACGCCTTCGATCTCTTCCAGCGCCACCCCGGCGTCCTGGGCCAGCCGTGCACCGCGCACCACTTCGGTGGTGGTCTGCTCCATGGAAATGACGGCTTCGTTGGTGTCGGCCTGGATCGCGCGCACCAGGGTTTCAATCTGCCGGGTGGCCGCCGACGAACGCTCGGCCAGCCGTTGCACTTCATCGGCCACCACCGCAAAGCCGCGCCCGGCATCCCCGGCCATGCTCGCCTGGATCGCGGCGTTGAGGGCGAGGATGTTGGTCTGGTCGGCAATGTCGTCGATCAGGCTGACGATGTCGCCAATCTCCTGGGACGACTCGCCCAGGCGCTTGATGCGCTTAGCGGTGTCCTGGATCTGTTCGCGAATATTGTCCATGCCGTGGATGGTGTTGTGCACCACCTCGTTGCCTTTGTTGGCGATTTCTACCGAACGTTCCGCCACCGCCGAGGATTCGGCCGCGTTGGCCGACACCTGGTCGATGGACTGGGCCATCTGGTTGATCGCGGTGGAAGCTTCGGCGATCTGCTGGGCCTGATGCTCGGAGGCCTGGGCCAGGTGCATGGCGGTGGCCTGGGTCTCTTGCACGGCACCCGCCACCTGCCCGGCGGTGAGGTTGATGGTGGCCACCAGGTCGCGCAGTTGGTCCACGGAATAGTTGATGGAGTCGGCGATGGTGCCGGTGAAGTCTTCAGTCACCGAGGCGGTCACGGTGAGGTCGCCGTCGGCCAGGTCTTCGATTTCATCGAGCAGGCGCATGATCGCGTTCTGGTTGCGCTCGTTCTTCTCGGCGGTCTCGTGCAGTTGGCGGTTGGTTTCGCGCACCATCACCAGGCCGATCAGGATGATCGAGGCCAGCGCCAACAGGCCCAGCACATAGCCGCCGATGGTGTCGAAGCTGCGTCCGCTGGCGAGGTTTTCAAAACCGGTGGCCAGGTGCGAGGCTTCATCGAGCAGGGTTTGCGACAGGTTGAAAATATTGCTCGCCGAGGCGCGGACCTGGAACAGCTGTGGCGAGGTTTCGAGAATTTCATCCACGGAGCCGGAGACAAACTCGAACAACTCGGCGATTTCCGCCAGCCGCGCGCGGGCATCGCGGTCTTCGACCTGGGTGATGCGCAGCCCGGGGTTGCCGTTGAGCATGCCATTGAGCACCTGCCCGAAGCGATTGGCGTCGCGGCCAAAGGTGTCGGCGGCCTGGACGGCGGTTTCGTCACCGGCCAGCACCGTGTTGACCGCGCCCAAGATACGCTCGGCCAGCAGCGACTGGCGCTGGGCCAAGGCCACCTGGCTGGCCGGCGCGCCGCGTTGCAGCAGGATGTCGACGACCTTTTCCGATTCCATCTGCAATTGCGGTACGGTTTCGGCGAGGGTCGCGGCCACTTGGTGCAGTGACAACACGGTCTGTTCGCTGGCGAGGATCGCGTCGGTGTTTTTCAGCAGTGCCTCCCAGTCGGTCTGCACCGCGCGCATTTCGGCACGGACCGCACTGGGCGCAGCGGGCAGGCCGGTTTCCGGGTCGCCTTTTTTCAGGTAGCCCCAGCGTCGGGCAAAGTCGTTGCGCGCATCGCCCAACAGCTTGAATGCGGCGGCCTTGCCGGCGGCGGCCTCGGTAGCATTCTTGGCAATGCGTTGGGACAGCACGCGCAGTTCACCGGCGTGGCCGATGTACTGCTTGTCGTAGGTGGACTGGGTGTTGAGGTAAGCAAAGTTGGCGAACAGCAGCATGATGAACACGATCAGCGCGATAAACAGCACGATGATCTGTGAACGGCTACGTGAGCCGGCCTGGGGTTTGGGCGTAGTAGCGGTGGTCATGCGGCGACATCCATGAAGCCAGGGGCCTGGGCCAGGGCGAAGGGGCTGAAGACCTGCCACAGCGGCTCACCATCGAAGTGACCCTGGATAAACGGCGCGCTGGGGCTGGTGTTCGCCAGCAAGGCGTCTTGTGCAAAATGCTGCATCCCCACCACCTCATCTACCAGCAGCCCGACAAACAGATCGTTGTATTCCACCACCAGCACTCGCCGTTGCTTGCGCGCCTTGGACAGCTCAAGGCCAAGGAAGCCGCCGAGGTCCATCACCGGCAACAAACGCCCGCGCAGGTTAGCAACACCCTTGACCCAGGCCTTGACCCCGGGCATTAAAGTGCAACGCGGCTCATGCAGGACTTCGGCGACTTCGCCCATGGGCGCGACATACCAATGCTGCCCCAGGCGAAAGCCAATCCCGCTCCAGCGTTGCAGGCGGGTTTCCTGGGATGGCAGGTCGGCGGCCAGCAGGCGGCAGCGGCGGTCGATGTCCAGCAGCAACTCGAAGGCGGTTTGCGACTCGGTCATGATGGCGTGCCGTCAGCCGGCCAGCACCTTGTTCAGGGTGGCGATCAGGGTTTCCTCGTCCACAGGCTTGGTCAGGTAATCCTTGGCACCCTGGCGTGCGCCCCAGATCTTGTCGGTCTCCTGATCCTTGGTGGTGATGATGATGATCGGGATGCCGTTGGTTTCCGGCTCCTTGGACAGCTGTCGAGTGGCCTGGAAGCCATTGAGGCCCGGCATCACGATGTCCATCAGCACGGCGTCGGGCTTTTCCTGGCGGGCCAGGGCCACGCCGTCGGCGCCGTTCTCGGCCTTGAGGACCTGATGGCCGTGCTTTTCCAGCATGCCGGTCAGTTTGTACATTTCGGTCGGCGAATCGTCGACGATCAGAACACGTGCCATGGTTTTCCCCACTACATTGGTCGGCACCGGCCCTTGTGAGGCGGCGTCAGTGTGCTTGTTCCACTGCGGCGAACCCGGGCACATAGGCCTTGATCGCACTCAGCAGCTCTTCCTTGCTGAAAGGCTTGGTCAAAAACTGATCGACACCCACGATGCGCCCCTTGGCCTTGTCGAACAGGCCGTCCTTGGAGGACAGCATGATCACCGGGATCGACTTGAACACCGGGTTGTTCTTCACCAGGGCGCAGGTCTGATAGCCATCCAGGCGCGGCATCATGATGTCGACAAAGATAATGTGCGGGTGATGATCCACAATCCGGGCCAGGGCATCGAAACCGTCGATGGCCGTGATGACATCGCAGCCCACGTTCTTCAACAGCGTCTCGGCGGTGCGGCGGATCGTCTTCGAGTCGTCGATCACCATCACTCTCAAGGCGTTGGAATGCTGTTCCATATCTGCTCTACCATCGCCACAGCGAATCGGTTTTCGGTGTGTACTGCCTGATGTTGCACAGGATGAGCGCCGCAGGCCTTGGAATTCAAGGGCTGCTGCGCCGTGGCAGTCTTTTTAGCACAGTCTCGGGGAGCAATCTATCGAGGCACCCGCCCGGTGGTTTTTCCTTGACCCACAACAGCCGCAGCGCCACTCTGACGCCACTTTTATGCGCCCCAATTTTGCTAGAGGAAATCCCCCATGAGCGTTCGCGTCGGCATTGTCATGGACCCTATCGCCAGCATTTCCTATAAAAAGGACAGCTCGCTGGCCATGCTCCTGGCCGCCCAGGCCCGCGGCTGGAGCCTGTTCTATATGGAACAGCGCGACCTTTACCAGGGCGACGGCGAGGCCCGTGCACGCATGCGCCCGCTGCAGGTGTTTGCCAACCCCGAGAAGTGGTTCGAACTGCAGGACGAAATCGACAGCCCCCTGAGCGACCTCGACGTGATCCTGATGCGCAAGGACCCGCCGTTCGACATGGAGTTCGTCTACTCCACCTACCTGCTGGAGCAGGCCGAGCGTGCCGGCGTGCTGATCGTCAACAAGCCGCAAAGCCTGCGCGACTGCAATGAAAAGCTGTTCGCCACGTTGTTCCCGCAGTGCACACCGCCCACCGTGGTCAGCCGTCGCGCCGACGTGCTGCGTGAATTTGCCGCCAAACACGGTGATGTGATCCTCAAGCCGCTGGACGGCATGGGTGGCACCTCGATCTTCCGTCACCGCGCCGGCGACCCGAACCTGTCGGTGATCCTCGAAACCCTGACCGCCCTGGGCACCCAGCAGATCATGGGCCAGGCCTACCTGCCGGCCATCAAGGACGGCGACAAACGCATCCTGATGATCGACGGCGAGCCGGTGGATTACTGCCTGGCGCGTATTCCGGCGGCGGGCGAGACCCGTGGCAACCTGGCAGCCGGTGGTCGTGGCGAAGCGCGGCCGTTGTCCGACAAGGACCGCTGGATCGCCAGCCAGGTTGGCCCGACCCTGCGGGAAAAGGGTTTGCTGTTTGTCGGCCTTGACGTGATTGGTGAAAACCTCACCGAAATCAACGTCACCAGCCCGACCTGCATTCGCGAGATCGACAACGCATTTGGCACGAACATCGGCGAAATGTTGATGGCCGCCATCGAACGCAAGCTGCAGGCCAAGTGATATAGAACAGCCGGACACACACCAACATTGCGCTATCATGCCCGACCTGTGAAACGCGCGATGTTGGTTTTTTTGTCATGACACTCCCGTCCGATCTGCCCTCCGAACTCTCCCACAGCGGCGTGCGCCCGGCTGATCGGCTCGGATTTACCCTGTTTCTCGCGGCATTGATTCACCTGGCCTTGATCCTCGGCGTGGGTTTCACCATGGTCGAGCCCAAGCAGATCACCAAGACCCTGGAAATCACCCTCGCCACGTTCAAGAGTGAAAAGAAGCCCGAGAAGGCGGACTTTCTCGCCCAGGACAACCAGCAGGGCAGTGGCACCCTGGACAAGAAGGCGATCCCCAAGACCACCGAAGTGGCGCCCTTCCAGGACAACAAGGTCAATAAGGTCACACCGCCGCCGGCGCCCAAGCCTGAAGTCAAACAGGCCACGCCCAAGCCCACGGTGACCACCGTCGCACCCAAGCCGCAAAAAGCCCCAGTCCAGCGCGAGAAAACCAAGACCGAGCCGCAACCCGAGCCCGTGAAGCCGGCGCCGACGTTCGACAGTTCGACACTGTCCGACGAAATTTCCAGCCTGGAGGCCGAACTGGCCCATGAACAACAGCTGTACGCCAAGCGACCACGCATTTACCGCTTGAACGCCGCTTCGACCATGCGCGACAAGGGTGCCTGGTATAAGGACGAGTGGCGTAAGAAGGTCGAGCGCATCGGTAACCTCAACTACCCGGAAGAGGCTCGGCGCCAGCAGATCTACGGCAATTTGCGTCTTTTGGTGTCGATCAACCGCGACGGCACCTTATATGAAGTGCAGGTGCTGGAATCGTCCGGTCAGCCGCTGCTGGACCAGGCCGCCCAACGCATCGTGCGCCTGGCCGCGCCCTTTGCCCCGTTTACCGGGGACTTGAACGATGTGGACCGCCTGGAAATCATCCGCACCTGGAAGTTTGCCAAGGGTGATCGCCTTTCCAGCAACTGAACGCGCCGTCCTACAGAAAAGCCGACAGCACTGTATTCGGGTCACGTCCAGCTTGTCAGTTCGCCCCTCCAACGCCACACTAGCGGACATGAAAAATGTCAGCCCGACCTACCTCAAGCACCAATTCCTGATCGCCATGCCCCATATGGCCGACCCGAACTTTGCGCAGACCTTGACCTACATCGTCGAGCACACGGCCAATGGTGCCATGGGGCTGGTGGTGAACCGCCCGCAGGCGCTGAACCTGGCCGATATCCTTGAACAACTGCGCCCGGAGGTCGACCCACCGGCCCGTTGCCAGGGCGTGCCGATCTACATCGGCGGGCCGGTGCAGACCGATCGCGGCTTTGTGCTGCACCCCACCGGGCCGAAGTTCCAGGCCACGGTGGACCTGGACGGAGTCTCGCTGTCCACCTCCCAGGACGTGTTGTTCGCCATCGCCGACGGCGTGGGCCCTGAGCAAAGTGTGATCACCCTGGGTTACGCCGGCTGGGAAGCCGGGCAACTGGAAGCCGAACTGGCCAGCAATGCCTGGCTGACCTGCCCGTTCGATGCCGACATCCTGTTCAACACCGCAAGCGAACTGCGCCTGGAAGCCGCCGCGGCCAAGCTGCGGGTCAACCTCAGCCTGCTGACCAGCCAGGCGGGGCACGCCTGATGGCCTTGCGTCTGATCCTCGGTTTTGACTACGGCACCAAGCAGATCGGCGTAGCGGTCGGCCAGGTCATCACCGGCCAGGCCCGCGAGCTGTGCACCCTCAAGGCCCAGAACGGCATACCGGACTGGAACCAGGTCGAAGCTCTGATCAAAGAGTGGAAGCCCGATGCCGTAGTGGTCGGCCTGCCCCTGAACATGGACGGCACCCCCAGCGACATGTGCCTGCGCGCCGAAAAGTTCGCCCGCCGTCTTAATGGCCGCTACAACCTGCCCTTCTATACCCACGATGAACGCCTGACCACCTTTGAAGCCAAGGGCGAGCGCCGTGACCGTGGCGGCCAGAAAGGCAGCTACCGCGACAACCCGGTGGACGCCATCGCCGCCGCCTTGCTGTTGCAGGGCTGGCTGGACGAAAACACTGCTTTATTTGAATCCTGACTGACGCGGCTTGCCGCGTCTTCTTACGTTTGAGCCCGGACCTTGTCGTCGCCTCGGCCGCGCAAGGCCTTGAAGGAGCCACCATGAGCCTGCCCAATCCCACCGAACTGATCCGCCAGATGGCGTTACGCCTCAAGGCGCACCTGGAACACCGTGGCATCAGCGAACCGCGCTTTATCGGCATTCGCACCGGCGGTGTGTGGGTCGCCCAAGCGTTGCTGGACGAACTGGGCAGCGACTCACCCTTGGGTACCCTGGACGTGTCCTTCTACCGCGACGACTTCAGCCAGAACGGCCTGCACCCGCAAGTGCGCCCGTCCGCCCTGCCGTTCGAGATTGAAGGCCAGCACCTGGTGCTGATCGACGACGTGCTGATGAGCGGCCGTACCATCCGCGCCGCCATGAATGAATTGTTCGATTACGGGCGCCCGGCCAGCATCACCCTGGTCTGCCTGCTGGACCTGGACGCAGGCGAACTGCCCATCAGCCCGGACGTGGTTGGCGCCACGCTGTCCCTTGAGGCCAGCCAGCGAGTAAAATTGTCCGGTCCCACGCCGCTCGAACTCGAACTGCAAGACCTTGCCCTTTAAACCGCCTTGTAAAGAGTCCCCGCGATGACGCCTCTAGATGCCAAGCGCCCGCTGCAGCTCAATGCTCAGGGCCAGTTGCAACACTTCTTGTCCCTCGACGGTTTGCCCCGCGAACTGCTCACCGAAATCCTCGACACCGCCGACTCGTTCCTCGAGGTTGGCGGCCGGGCGGTGAAGAAAGTCCCGTTGCTGCGCGGCAAGACCATCTGCAACGTGTTCTTCGAGAACTCCACCCGTACACGCACCACCTTTGAACTGGCGGCCCAACGGCTGTCGGCCGACGTGATCACGCTGAACGTGTCCACCTCGTCGGCGAGCAAGGGCGAGACCCTGCTCGACACCCTGCGCAACCTGGAAGCGATGGCCGCCGACATGTTCGTGGTGCGCCACGGCGACTCCGGTGCCGCCCACTTCATTGCCGAGCACGTGTGCCCGCAGGTGGCGATCATCAACGGCGGCGACGGCCGTCACGCCCACCCGACCCAGGGCATGCTCGACATGCTCACCATACGTCGGCACAAGGGCAGCTTTGAAAACCTCTCGGTGGCCATCGTCGGCGACATCCTGCACTCGCGGGTGGCACGCTCGAACATGCTGGCCCTGAAAACCCTGGGTTGCCCGGACATCCGCGTGATCGCACCGAAAACCCTCTTGCCCATCGGCATCGAGCAATACGGCGTGAAGGTCTACACCGACATGACCGAAGGCCTCAAGGATGTGGACGTGGTGATCATGCTGCGCCTGCAACGCGAACGCATGTCGGGTGGCCTGCTGCCGAGCGAAGGCGAGTTCTACCGCCTGTTCGGCCTGACCACCGCACGCCTGGCCGGCGCCAAGCCCGACGCCATCGTAATGCACCCGGGGCCGATCAACCGAGGCGTGGAGATTGAGTCGGCGGTGGCCGACGGCAGCCAGTCGGTGATTCTCAACCAGGTCACGTATGGCATCGCCGTGCGCATGGCGGTGTTGTCCATGGCCATGAGCGGGCAAACCGCGCAACGTCAATTCGAGCAGGAGAAGGCCCAGTGAAGCTCAGCATTCTCGGCGCCCGAGTCATCGATCCGGCCAGCGGCCTGGATCAGGTTACCGATCTGCACCTGGAGGCCGGCCGGATCATCGCCATCGGCGCCGCGCCCGGTGCTTTCAGCCCCAGCGAGACCATCGACGCCAAAGGCCTGGTGGCCGCGCCCGGCCTGGTGGACCTGAACGTCGCCCTGCGCGAGCCGGGCTACAGCCGCAAAGGCACTATCAACAGCGAAACCCGCGCGGCCGCAGCCGGTGGCGTCACCAGCCTGTGCTGCCCACCGCACACCAAGCCGGTGCTCGACACGTCGGCCGTGACCGAACTGATCCTCGACCGCGCCCGTGAAGCCGGCAATTGCAAAGTGTTCCCCATCGGCGCCCTGAGCAAAGGCCTGGAAGGCGAACAACTCGCCGAACTGATCGCCCTGCGCGACGCCGGTTGCGTGGCGTTCGGCAACGGCCTGGAGAGTTTCCGCAGCACCCGTACCCTGTGCCGCGCCCTGGAATACGCGGCCACCTTCGACTTGACGGTGATCTTCCACTCCCAGGACCGCGACCTGGCCGAAGGCGGCCTGGCCCATGAAGGTGCGGTCGCCAGCTTCCTCGGCTTGCCGGGCATTCCGGAAACCGCTGAAACCGTAGCCCTGGCCCGTGACCTGCTGCTGGTGGAACAAAGCGGCGTGCGTGCGCACTTCAGCCAACTGACCAGCGCCCGGGGCGTGGCCCTGATCGCCCAGGCCCAGGCCCGTGGCCTGCCGGTGACGGCAGACGTGGCGTTGTATCAGTTGCTGCTGACGGATGAGGCGCTGATCGACTTCTCCAGCCTTTACCACGTGCAACCGCCGCTGCGCACATTGGCCGATCGTGACGGTTTGCGTGCGGCAGTCAAATCCGGTGTGGTCTCGGCGATTTCCAGCCACCACCAGCCCCATGAGCGCGATGCCAAGCTGGCGCCGTTCGGCGCGACAGAGCCGGGCATCAGCAGCGTGGAGCTGTTGCTGCCGCTGGCGATGACGTTGGTGGAAGACGGTTTGCTGGACCTGCCGACACTGCTGGCGCGCCTGAGCGCAGGCCCGGCCGAGGCCTTGCGCCTGCCGGCGGGCAAGCTGGCGGTGGGGTCGGCGGCGGATCTGGTGCTGTTTGACCCGGCCGGCTCCACGGTTGCGGGCGAGCACTGGCTGTCCAAGGGTGAGAACTGCCCGTTCATCGGCCATAGCCTGCCGGCGAGCGTGCGCTACACCTTGGTGGATGGGCGCATCAGCTATCAGGCTTGAGCCATTAAAACCTGTAGGAGCGAGCAAGCTCGCTCCTACAGGTTATTTATGATCTACCGGCCGCCGTTGCGCTCGGCATTGCGGATCGAAACCTGGGTATTCAACGTCCAGAAGTCATACAGCACCCCCACCAGGAACAACCCGCCGGTCAGCAGGTAGATCAGGCCAGTGATCCATTTGCCCTGGTACATGCGGTGCACGCCGAACACCCCCAGAAACGCCAACAGAATCCACGCCACGTTGTATTCAATAGGCCCAGCGGTAAAACGCAGGTCCGCTTCACGGTCCATGGCCGGAATCAGGAACAGGTCGATCAGCCAGCCGATCCCCAGCAAGCCGAGGGTGAAAAACCAGATCGTTCCAGTGACCGGTTTGCCGTAATAGAAACGATGGGCACCGGTAAACCCGAAAATCCAGAGCAGGTAACCGATCACCTTGCTGTGGGTGTCTTGCTGCGGACCAACCTGTTGATAGGTGTTCATGGCGTACCTCTTTTGCTTCGATAGATAAATTTTTTCAGTTTCTTTGTGACTTTTTTACAGGCGCCCGACGTACGGCAAATGGTATCTTCCCTCCCCTGAAAGCCTTATGCCACCTGACTTGTGTAGGACAATCGCGGCGAATCGTCGCGTTTTTCCTCAGTTTGACCCCAAGGTTCAGTCGACAAACGGCCTGAGAACGACACAAAAAGCTGTTATAAAGTTGCGCGCAAACCCATAAGAGCCACGCCTAATGCGACCATTTTTAAAGACATGGCTAACCATTTGCCTGTTAATGCCACTGGCCGCCCACGCCACCAATCGTGAGCAACGACTTCCGAACGTCAACGGTTTCACCCCTAAAGTCCACAGCGCGCCCAGCACTGCCAAATCGGCAAAGCCGACCGTCAGCCGCCCGACTCAACTGAGCAAGGCCCACGGTAAAGCAGTTCCAGGCCTGATGGCAGTCAACACCAGGCAAAGCAGCACCGTCCTCAGCCGCGCCGTAAACGTGCTCGGCACTCCTTATCGTTGGGGCGGCAGCAGCCCAAGTAAAGGGTTCGACTGCAGCGGCCTGGTGAAATATGCGTTTAACGACGTAGCGGCCGTGGATCTGCCGCGCACCTCCAACGCCATGGCCGCCGGTCACGGGCAGAAGGTTGAGCGCAAGGACCTGAAACCGGGTGACCTGTTGTTCTTCAAACTGAAGAGCCGCCAGGTGAACCACGTAGCCATCTACCTGGGCAACGACCGCTTCATCCACGCACCGCGTCGTGGCAAGTCGGTCAGCATCGACACGCTGAAAAAGCCGTTCTGGGACAAGAACTACGTGATTGCCAAGCGGGTTCTGCCGAAAGAGCAGAATACCTTGCGGGTAGTACAACGCTGATCTGAAGCTGGAATGCAGTAGTACATATGGGAGGGGGCAAGCCCCCTCCCACATTTAGACCTGCTTATATCTCCCAATCTTATATATCCCCAGGCACCCTCGCCTTCTCCCGCGCCTCTTCCCGGCTGATCACGCCTTCCGTGACCAACGCCTTCAAGCTCATATCCAACGTTTTCATGCCCAACGCGCCGCCGGTCTGAATCGCCGAGACCATCTGCGCCACCTTGTCCTCACGGATCAAATTTCGAATGGCTGGCGTACCCAGCATGATTTCATGGGCCGCCACCCGCCCGCCGCCAACCTTCTTGACCAGCACCTGGGACACTACCGCCTGCAACGACTCCGACAGCATCGAGCGGACCATGGCCTTTTCCCCCGCCGGGAACACGTCCACCAGCCTGTCCACGGTCTTCGCCGCCGAGGTGGTGTGCAGGGTGCCAAATACCAGATGCCCGGTCTCAGCCGCCGTCAGGGCCAGGCGGATGGTTTCCAGGTCGCGCAGTTCGCCCACCAGGATCACGTCGGGGTCTTCGCGCAGCGCCGAACGCAAGGCCAGCGAGAAACTGTGGGTGTCGCGATGCACCTGGCGCTGGTTGATCAGGGCGATTTTCGGCGTGTGGATAAACTCGATGGGGTCTTCCAGCGTGAGGATATGCTGGCGCCGATGCTGATTGAGGTAATCGATCATCGCCGCCAGGGTAGTGGACTTGCCGGAGCCGGTGGGGCCCGTCACCAGCACCAGGCCACGCGGCAACTGGGCAATACGCCGGAATACCTCCCCCAGGCCGAGGTTTTCCAGGCTCTGGACCTTGCCCGGGATGGTGCGAAACACCGCGCCCATGCCGCGATCCTGCTGGAATACGTTCGCCCGGAACCGCGCCACGCCCGGCAACTCGAAGGCAAAATCCGTTTCAAGAGATGTTTCGAAATCCTTTTGTTGGTAGCGGTTGAGCAAAGGGCTCAATAAATCCGCCACTTGCGGGGGTGAAAGCACTGGCCAATCCAATGGCCAGACTTCGCCATCAATGCGCAGCATGGGCGCCACACCGGCCGACAAATGCAGGTCGGAAGCGCCGCGACGCACGCCGGCCTCCAGTAATTCAGTGATATCCATAGGGCTTTCCATTTCCAGTAGAATGCCGCGGACTCCATATCCACGGGCGCATCTTGAATGTCGACGATAGCAGACAACATCGGCCAGGTTAGCCAGCGCATCCGCGCCGCAGCCGACGCCGTGCAACGTGACGCAAGCAGCATCCATCTGCTGGCCGTGAGCAAGACCAAACCCGCCCAAGCCGTGCGTGAAGCCTATGCCGCCGGGGTGCGTGATTTTGGCGAAAACTACCTGCAGGAAGCCCTGGGCAAGCAGGCCGAATTAACCGACCTGCCCTTGAGTTGGCACTTCATCGGCCCCATTCAATCGAACAAGACTCGCGCCATCGCCGAGAATTTCGCTTGGGTGCATTCCGTGGACCGTCTCAAAATTGCACAACGCCTGTCCGAGCAACGCCCGGCCGAGCTGCCACCGCTGAATATCTGCATCCAGGTCAATGTCAGTGGCGAGGCCAGCAAGTCCGGCTGCACCCCCGCCGACCTGCCGGCCCTGGCCAACGCCATCAGCGCCCTGCCGCGCTTGAAGCTGCGGGGCCTGATGGCGATTCCCGAGCCGACGGACGATCGGGCCGAACAAGACGCAGCGTTCGCCAGCGTGCGCGACCTGCAAAACAGCCTGAACCTGCCGCTCGACACACTTTCCATGGGCATGAGTCACGACCTTGAGTCAGCCATCGCCCAAGGCGCCACCTGGGTGCGGATCGGTACCGCCCTGTTTGGCGCCCGCGACTACGGCCAGCCATGAAATGGCTGACATCCATCTAAGTAAGGACCTGTCATGAGCAACACGCGTATTGCCTTTATCGGCGCCGGCAACATGGCGGCCAGCCTGATCGGCGGCCTGCGAGCCAAGGGCCTGGACGCCGCGCAAATCCGCGCCAGCGACCCGGGCGCCGAGACCCGTGCCCGCGTCAGCGCCGAGCACGGTATCGAAACCTTCGTCGATAACGCCGAAGCCATCCAAGGTGTCGATGTGATCGTGCTGGCGGTCAAGCCACAGGCGATGAAGGCCGTGTGCGAAAGCCTGCGCCCAAGCCTGCAGCCGCACCAACTGGTGGTGTCCATAGCTGCCGGCATCACCTGCGCCAGCATGAACAACTGGCTCGGTGCCCAGCCGATCGTACGTTGCATGCCCAACACCCCGGCGCTGCTGCGCCAGGGCGTGAGCGGTTTGTACGCCACCCACGAGGTGACCGCCGAGCAACGTGACCAGGCCCAGGAACTGCTGTCTGCCGTGGGCATCGCCCTGTGGCTGGAACAGGAGCAGCAACTGGACGCGGTCACCGCCGTCTCGGGCAGCGGCCCGGCTTACTTCTTCCTGCTGATCGAGGCCATGACCGCCGCCGGCGTGAAACTGGGCCTGCCGCAGCAAGTCGCCGAGCAACTGGCCGAGCAAACCGCCCTGGGCGCCGCGAAAATGGCTGTCTCCAGTGAAGTGGACGCTGCCGAGTTGCGCCGCCGCGTCACTTCCCCCGGCGGCACCACGCAGGCTGCCATCGAATCGTTCCAGGCCGGGGGCTTTGAAGCCCTGGTGGAAAAAGCACTGGGTGCCGCAGCACATCGTTCGGCTGAAATGGCCGAGCAGCTGGGCAAATAGTCGTCCCCCTACGAAGGAATAAATGATGCTTGGACTCAATGACGCCGTCATCTTCATCATCCAGACCTTGGGCAGCCTGTACCTGCTGATCGTGCTGATGCGTTTTATCCTGCAACTGGTGCGGGCGAACTTCTACAACCCGCTGTGCCAATTCGTGGTGAAGGCCACGCAACCGCTGCTCAAGCCCCTGCGCCGGGTGGTCCCGAGCATGTTCGGCCTGGACATGTCGTCGCTGGTGCTGGCATTGCTGCTGCAGATCCTGCTGTTCGCGCTGGTCCTGATGCTCAAGGGCTACCTGCCTTACACCGTGCTGCTGTTGCCATGGGCACTGATCGGGATCTTCTCGTTGTTTTTGAAGATCATCTTCTGGTCGATGATCATCAGCGTGATCCTGTCCTGGGTCGCACCGGGTAGCCGCAGCCCAGGTGCCGAGCTGGTGTCTCAGATCACCGAGCCGGTGCTCGCGCCGTTCCGTCGCTGGGTCCCCAACCTCGGCGGCCTGGATATTTCGCCGATCTTCGCGTTTATCGCGATCCAGCTGATACAAGGCTGGGGCATCCCGTACCTGGCTGACTTCGCGAACATGCCCAAGTTACTGTTCGGGCTGATCTGACAGGCGAAGCAAATGCAGGAGGGGCGGTGCGACGATTCGACCGGCCCCCTCCCACATTTGGCCTTTGCTTGCCGCTGGGTGCATCGGTCTTTAGACTTACGCCTCATTTAAACGAGAGCAGGGTCGATGCCAGTTGCCTTCCCCCCCGATTCTGTTGGACTGGTCGTGCCCCAAGTGGCGCACTTCAGCGAACCGCTGGCCTTGGCCTGCGGCCGTTCGTTGCCCGCCTACGACCTGATCTATGAAACCTACGGCCAACTGAACGCCACGGCGAGCAACGCCGTGCTGATCTGCCACGCCCTCTCCGGCCATCATCACGCCGCTGGCTTCCACAGCGTTGACGAGCGCAAGCCTGGCTGGTGGGACAGTTGCATCGGCCCCGGCAAGCCCATCGACACCAACAAGTTCTTTGTCGTCAGCCTGAACAACCTCGGCGGCTGCAATGGCTCCACCGGCCCCAGCAGCCTCAACCCGGAAACCGGCAAACCATTCGGCGCCGACTTCCCCGTACTCACCGTGGAAGACTGGGTGCACAGCCAGGCGCGCCTTGCCGACCTGCTGGGCATCCGGCAATGGGCCGCGGTGATCGGCGGCAGCCTGGGCGGCATGCAGGCCCTGCAATGGACCATCACGTATCCGGATCGCGTGCGCCATTGCCTGGCCATCGCCTCGGCGCCCAAATTGTCGGCGCAGAACATCGCCTTCAACGAAGTGGCGCGCCAGGCCATCCTCACCGATCCCGAGTTCCACGGCGGTTCGTTCCAGGAAGCCGGTGTGATCCCCAAGCGCGGCTTGATGCTGGCGCGAATGGTCGGGCACATCACCTACCTGTCCGATGACTCCATGGGCGAGAAATTCGGCCGTGGCCTCAAGAGCGAGAAGCTCAACTACGACTTTCACAGCGTAGAGTTCCAGGTGGAAAGCTACCTGCGTTATCAGGGCGAGGAGTTCTCCGGGCGTTTCGACGCCAACACCTACCTGCTGATGACCAAGGCCCTGGACTACTTCGACCCGGCAGCCAACCACGACGACGACCTGGCGAAAACCTTCGAGGGCGCCACGGCCAAGTTCTGCGTCATGTCGTTTACCACCGACTGGCGCTTCTCGCCGGCCCGCTCCCGAGAGCTGGTGGATGCGCTGATGGCGGCCAAGAAAGACGTCTGCTACCTGGAGATCGATGCACCGCAAGGCCATGACGCCTTCCTGATTCCGATCCCGCGCTACCTCCAGGCTTTCAGCAACTACATGAACCGCATTACATTGTGAGAACGCCATGAGAGCCGACCTGGACATCATCCAAGACTGGATCCCCGCCGGCAGCCGCGTGCTCGACCTGGGCTGCGGCGATGGCGAACTGCTGAGCTGGCTGCGCGACAACAAGCAAGTCACCGGCTACGGCCTGGAAAACGACCCGGACAACATCGCCCAGTGCGTGGCCAAGGGCATCAACGTGATCGAGCAGGACCTGGACAAGGGCCTGGGCAACTTCGCCAGCAACAGCTTCGATATCGTGGTGATGACCCAGGCCCTGCAAGCGGTGCACTACCCGGACCGCATCCTCGACGAAATGCTGCGCGTGGGTCGCCAGTGCATCATCACCTTCCCCAACTTCGGGCACTGGCGCTGCCGCTGGTACCTGGCGACCAAGGGCCGCATGCCGGTCTCGGACTTCCTGCCGTACACCTGGTACAACACGCCGAACATTCACTTCTGCACTTTCGAAGACTTCGAAGCCCTGTGTGGCGAGCGTGAAGCCAAGGTGATCAACCGCCTGGCCGTCGATCAACAGCATCGTCACGGCTGGGCAAGCAAGCTATGGCCCAATCTGTTGGGCGAAATTGGTATCTACCGGGTCAGCAGCCCTGGCCTGACGGATCACAAGATTGCCGTCTAATCATTTTCAAGAGGGACGATCATGAGTCGCTTGGCTATTTTTCTACTGACTGCATGCCTGGGCGCCAGCGCCATGGCGGCGGACACTATCGACGCTAATCGCAAGAAAGACTTCGGTGATATCACCGTTCATTACAACACCTTCACCTCCAGCTTCCTGCAGCCGGAAACCGCCCAGAAAGTCGGCGTGGTGCGCAGCAAGGAGAAGGGCTTGATCAATGTGACCGTGATCAAGGGCGTAACCCCGGTGGCAGCGCAGGTGACAGGCACCATCAAGGACCTGGGCGGCAAGAGCGAGATCCTGACGTTCAAGCAAATCGACGAGAAAGGCGGGATCAATTACCTCGCGCCGTACTCCGTGACGCAGCGGGAATACAAGACGTTTACCATCAATGTGGAAACCGGCGGCAAAGCCCATAGCTTCCAATTCAACCAGGAACTGTTTCCGGCGGAATGATGAACCTTACTCAACTCGTACTGGCCAGCCATAACGCCGGCAAGCTCAAAGAACTCCAGGCCATGCTCGGCGAATCCGTGCAGTTGCGCTCGATCGGCGAGTTCAGCCAGGTGGAGCCGGAAGAGACCGGCCTGTCGTTCGTCGAGAACGCCATCCTCAAGGCGCGCAATGCCGCACGCATCTCGGGCCTTCCGGCGCTGGCGGATGACTCGGGGCTGGCAGTGGACTTTCTTGGCGGCGCCCCTGGCATCTATTCGGCGCGTTATGCCGACGGCAAGGGCGACGCGGCCAACAACGCCAAGCTGCTGGACGCGCTCAAGGACGTGCCGGACGCGATGCGCGGCGCGCAGTTCGTCTGTGTGCTGGCCTTGGTGCGGCATGCCGATGACCCGCTGCCGATCCTCTGCGAAGGCCTGTGGCACGGGCGCATCCTGCACGCTGCCAGCGGTGAGCACGGTTTTGGCTATGACCCGCTGTTCTGGGTGCCGGAGCGCAATGTCTCCAGTGCCGAATTGAGTCCGGCCGACAAGAACCAGATCAGCCACCGCGCCCGCGCAATGGATTTGCTGCGCCAGCGCCTGGGCTTGAAATGACCCGGAACACCTCCGCGCAGCCGCTGATCCACGGTGGCGCGCAAACACCTCGGGCGGCCATGCCGGTGCTGCCGCCCCTGGCGCTGTACATCCACATTCCGTGGTGCGTGCGCAAATGCCCTTATTGCGACTTCAACTCCCACACCGCCAGCAAGGTGCTGCCGGAAGAAGAGTATGTGGACGCCTTGCTGGCCGACCTCGATCAGGACCTGCACGCGGTGTATGGGCGCGAACTGAGTTCGATCTTCTTCGGCGGCGGCACGCCAAGCCTGTTCAGCGCTGCGGCGCTGGGCCGATTGCTCAAAGGCGTGGAAGCACGCGTCCCGTTTGCCGCCGACATCGAGATCACCCTGGAAGCCAACCCCGGCACGTTCGAGCAAGAGAAGTTCGTCGCCTACCGCACGCTGGGGATCAACCGGCTGTCCATCGGCATCCAGAGCTTCCAGCAGGAAAAGCTCCAGGCCCTGGGCCGTATCCACAACGGCGACGAGGCCGTACGCGCCGCCGGAATGGCGCGCCAGGCCGGGTTCGACAACTTCAACCTGGATCTGATGCACGGCTTGCCCGATCAGTCCCTGGACGATGCGTTAAGCGACCTGCGCCAGGCTATCGCGCTCAAACCCACACACCTGTCCTGGTACCAGTTGACCCTGGAACCCAACACCGTGTTCTGGAACCAGCCACCCGCGCTGCCGGAAGACGATACCCTGTGGGACATCCAGGAAGCGGGCCAGGCGCTGCTGGCCGAACACGGTTACGCACAATACGAAGTGTCGGCCTACGCCCAGCCCGGGCGCCCGGCGCGACATAACCTCAACTACTGGAGCTTCGGCGACTTTATCGGCATCGGCGCCGGGGCCCACGGCAAGCTCAGCCATCCGGACGGGCGCATTGTGCGCACCTGGAAGACCCGCGCGCCGAAGGACTACCTCAACCCGGCCAAAAGCTTCCAGGCCGGGGCGAAGGAGCTGACCAACGAAGAGTTGCCGTTCGAGTTCCTGATGAACGCTCTGCGCCTCACCGAGGGCGTCGACGCCACGCTCTATGCCGAGCGCACCGGCCTCGACCTGGCGAGTCTCGACGAGGCGCGGCGCGAGGCAGAACAAAGTGGCTTAATGCAGGTCGAACCGTCACGCCTGGCGGCCACCGACCGCGGGCAACTCTTTCTCAATGACCTGTTGCAGAAGTTTTTGAGCTGATCGCTCTAAGGAAATCGAATGGATCTGGTACTCGACCTGCTCGCCACCGTATCCCGCTGGAGCCGCAGCAACCTGTCGGAAATATCCCTGGCCCTTGTGGGCTGTTTGCTGGTGCTGTTTGGCGCCGACATCAAGGGCTGGGTCGAAGCACGCCTGGGCAGCGTTGCCGGCGCGTTGCGCGTACCGTTAATGGCCCTGCTGTGCATGATCGGCAGCGGTGCGGCGCTGATCTATGCGACGCCGTGGATTGTGCGGGGGTTGAGCCAGTTCAATAACTACAGCCTGGCGCCGGTGTTGGTGGTGGTGCTGGTGCTGATTGGCGTCGTCGCCGATCGCCGCTGACCTCAAATCCAACACAAAACAACTGTGGGAGGGGGCTTGCCCCCGATAGCTGAGGGTCAGTCGACATCAAAGTGACTGATCCACCGCTATCGGGGGCAAGCCCCCTCCCACATTGAATTGCATTTCAAGTCAGTGGCGAGTTACGCCAGCTTCTCGAACTTCAAATCCCACACCCCATGCCCCAAGCGCTCGCCACGCCGCTCGAACTTGGTGATCGGGCGTTCGGCCGGGCGTGGTACGCATTTGCCGTCTTGCGCCAGGTTGCGGTAGCCAGGGGCAACGTCCATCACTTCCAGCATGTATTCGGCATAGGGTTCCCAGTCGGTAGCCATATGCAGGATACCGCCGACTTTCAGCTTGCTGCGCACCAGCTCCGCGAAGGAAGCCTGGACGATGCGGCGCTTGTGGTGACGGCTCTTGTGCCATGGGTCGGGGAAGAACAGCATCAGGCGGTCGAGGCTGTTGTCGGCAATGCAGCGGTTAAGCACTTCGATCGCGTCGCAGTCATAGACCCGCAGGTTGGTCAGGCCTTGAGTCAGCACGCCATTAAGCAGCGCACCGACACCTGGGCGGTGGACTTCCACGCCGATGAAATCCTGTTCCGGCGAGGCTGCGGCCATTTCCAGCAGGGAGTGACCCATGCCGA
This sequence comes from Pseudomonas sp. GW821-FHT09C10, assembly GCF_059418085.1. NCBI lineage: Bacteria > Pseudomonadati > Pseudomonadota > Gammaproteobacteria > Pseudomonadales > Pseudomonadaceae > Pseudomonas > Pseudomonas sp. GW821-FHT09C10. Next base: position 58,612 of record NZ_JBWKPE010000008.1, on the reverse strand, counting down.
AACCGATTTCCAGGGAACGCGGGGCCGAACGGCCGAACACCTGGTCATAGTCCACCGGCGCATCGGCCAGGGGCAGGACGAACAGCGGCGTACCTTGCTCCAGGCCCTTTTGCTGGCCCTCGGTCATGCGGCCGGCGCGCATCACAAAACTCTTGATGCGGCGGTGCTTGGACTCGTCGCCTTCTTCCACGGTGTTCGGCGTTTCGTTTGATTCAGTCATCAATGGCTCTTACTTGATCAGACCATCCAGCGGCGAAGAGGCGCTGGCGTAGAGTTTTTTTGGCATGCGCCCGGCGAGGTAGGCCAGGCGGCCGGCGACGATGGCGTGTTTCATGGCTTCAGCCATCAGCACCGGTTGCTGGGCATGGGCGATGGCCGAGTTCATCAGCACCGCTTCACAGCCCAGTTCCATGGCGATGGTGGCGTCGGAGGCGGTACCGACACCGGCGTCCACCAAGACCGGGATCTTGGCTTCTTCGAGGATGATCTGCAGGTTGTACGGATTGCAGATACCCAGCCCGGAACCGATCAGGCCGGCCAGCGGCATCACGGCGATACAGCCGATTTCGGCCAGTTGGCGGGCGATGATCGGGTCATCGCTGGTGTAGACCATCACGTCAAAACCTTCCTTGACCAGGGTTTCTGCGGCCTTGAGGGTTTCGATCACGTTGGGGAACAGGGTTTTCTGGTCGGCCAGCACTTCCAGCTTGACCAGGTTGTGGCCGTCGAGCAGTTCACGGGCCAGGCGGCAGGTGCGCACGGCCTCGATGGCGTCGTAGCACCCGGCGGTGTTCGGCAGGAAGGTGTAGCGATCCGGCGACAGCACGTCGAGCAGGTTCGGTTCGCCTTCGATCTGGCCGAGGTTGGTGCGGCGCACGGCGAAGGTCACGATCTCGGCGCCCGAGGCTTCGATGGCCTGGCGGGTTTCTTCCATGTCGCGGTACTTGCCGGTGCCGACCAGCAGACGGGACTGGTAGGTACGACCGGCCAGAACGAAGGGCTTGTCGCTACGAACGATGCTCATGGGAAATCCTCGAAATGGGGTGAGGTTCTGCAGAATCCGGGGCTACATACACGCGTGGGACTAGCCACCGCCGATGGCGTGGACCACCTCGACCTGGTCACCCTCGGTGAGCGTGGTCTCGGCGTGCTGGCTACGCGGGACGATATCCAGGTTGAGCTCCACTGCGACGCGACGCCCGGTCAGGTCCAGGCGGGTCAGCAGGGCCGCAACGGTTTCACCGTCGGGCAGTTCAAGGGATTCGCCGTTCAACTGAATGCGCATGCCACGGGCCGCCATCGTTTTTAGGGGCCAGCATTCTAGCTCGATTGGCACCTGAAGGTCAGCTCCAAGCGTCAAGCGGTCAGTTGCATGCGCCAGGCAGCCAGGCCCAGGAAGAACCAACCCAGCAGGAACGCCAACCCGCCGAAGGGCGTGATGATGCCGAGTTTGCTGATCCCCGTGGTGGTCAGCACGTACAGGCTGCCGGAGAACAGCAGGATACCGACGACAAAGGACACGCCCGCCCACGTCACCAGGCGCCCCGGAATATGCGCCAGCAGCAGCGCCACGCCGAACAGCGCCAGGGTGTGCACCAACTGATAAGTCACGCCGGTGTGAAAGATCGCCAGGTACTCGGCGCTCAGGCGACTTTTCAGGCCGTGGGCGGCGAACGCACCGAGGGCGACACCGGTGAAGCCGAAAAAGGCAGCCAGCATCAGAAAGCTACGCAGCATGAGGAACTCCAGTCAGACTCATTGGGCAGGGTCTGTATAATGGCCCGCTCAACGGGTTCGGCCAAGCCATCTCTATGCTGCGTGTCCTCTTCAAACGCCTTCTCACCGTCGTGAAATGGTTTGCCATCGGCAGTGTTCTGCTGGTGCTGCTGTTCCGTGTCGTCCCGCCGCCCTTCACCGCGCTGATGGTGGAGCGCAAGGTCGAATCCTGGTTCGACGGCGAGCCCATTGACCTGCAACGCACCTGGGTGCCGTGGGACGAGATCTCCGACGAGCTGAAAGTGGCGGTGATGGCCGGTGAAGACCAACGTTTCCCGCAGCACTGGGGCTTTGATTTCGGCGCGATCCAGGCGGCGCTCCTGCACAACGAGCGCGGCGGTTCGATCCGGGGCGCGAGCACGCTGAGCCAGCAGGTGTCGAAAAACCTATTCCTGTGGGCGGGTCGCAGTTATTTGCGCAAAGGCCTGGAAGCCTGGTTTACCGGGCTGATCGAGGTGTTGTGGCCCAAGCAGCGGATTCTTGAGGTGTACCTCAACAGCGTGGAATGGGATGAAGGCGTGTTTGGCGCAGAAGCGGCGGCGCGACATCACTTTGGCGTGAGTGCCAAGGGGTTGTCCCGGCAGCAGGCCAGCTACCTGGCGGCGGTGTTGCCTAATCCACGGGTGTGGAGTGCCAGCCATCCGATCGCGTATGTGGCGCGACGGGCAGCCTGGATTCGCCAGCAGATGAGCCAGCTGGGCGGAGAGGGTTACCTGGTGGAACTGAACAATTCCCGCAAAGCGCCTTGGTCCGACTGATACAACACAAAACAAATGTGGGAGGGGCTTACCCCCTCCCACATGTTCAGGCGGCGATCGACAACTTCAGCTTGTTCATCGCGCTTTTCTCAAGCTGGCGAATACGCTCGGCCGACACGTTGTACTTCTGCGCCAGGTCGTGCAGCGTGGCTTTTTCTTCCGCCAGCCAGCGCTGGTAGAGGATGTCACGGCTGCGGTCGTCCAGCACTTCCAGCGCTTCGTGCAGGTTGTGGTTGGAGTTGTCGCTCCAGTCGGCGTCTTCCAGTTGACGCGCCGGGTCGTACCGGTGGTCTTCCAGGTAGTTGGCCGGCGATTGGAAAGCACTGTCGTCGTCCGCTTCGGCGGCCGGATCGAAGGCCATGTCATGGCCGGTCAGGCGGCTTTCCATCTCGCGCACTTCACGGGGCTCCACGCCGAGGCTTTCGGCCACACGGTGGACTTCCTCGTTGTTCAGCCACGCCAGGCGTTTTTTCTGGCTGCGCAGGTTGAAGAACAGCTTGCGCTGGGCCTTGGTGGTCGCGACTTTCACGATGCGCCAGTTGCGCAGGATGAACTCGTGGATTTCCGCCTTGATCCAGTGCACGGCAAACGACACCAGGCGCACGCCCATCTCAGGGTTGAAGCGCTTTACAGCCTTCATCAGGCCGACGTTGCCTTCCTGGATCAGGTCAGCCTGGGCCAGGCCGTAGCCGCTATAGCTACGGGCGATATGTACGACAAAACGCAGGTGGGCGAGCACCATCTGCCGAGCCGCCCCCAAATCCTGCTCATAGTAGAGACTCTCGGCCAGTTCACGCTCCTGCTCGGGTGTCAGCAATGGAATGCTGTTGACCGTGTGCACATAGGCTTCCAGGTTCGCACCCGGGACCAAGGCATAAGCAGGTTGCAAAGAAGTGGTCATACGAAAAAACCTCCGACTCACATAACTCGTGCAGTTCAGCACTGCGAAAATTGACCGGGAACCGTAGGACAAGTTCCCTAAACCACTGATACGGTCAATACAAACGAAACCACATTACCCTGACATTAACTACTTCGGTGCAAGCTCGCGTAAATGCCGTGCGACCGCAATCCAGGCACCGATATAACCCAACAATACCGCGCCAAGCAAGAGCGACAGACCATCGGCAACCGGCACCCCGGCCAGGGCAAAATCGCTGCCGTACAAGCCGGCAAGCCCGACGACCGCGTCGTTCAGCCAGTTCAGGCCGAACGCCAGCACGCCCCAGGACAAAATCCCCGCACCCAGGCCATAAAGCGCGCCCATGTACAGAAAAGGCCGACGCACATAGCTGTCCGTGCCGCCGACCAGTTTAATCACTTCTATCTCGGTGCGACGGTTTTCAATATGAAGACGAATGGTATTACCTATCACCAAAAGTAATGCAGACACCAACAGCACCGTCAGGCCGAACACAAACCGGTCGCCCAGCTTGAGGATCGCCGCCAGGCGCTCCACCCAGACTAGATCAAGTTGCGCCTGTTGCACCTTCGGCATCTCTGCGAGTTTTTGTCGCAGGGCTTCAAGGCCCGCCTTGTCGACTTCATTCGGCGTCACCAGCACCACGCCCGGCAACGGGTTCTGCGGCAGCTCTTTCAACGCCTCGCCCAGGCCGGACTGCTGCTGGAACTCCTCGAGTGCCTGGTCGCGGCTGACGTACTCGGCGTCCGCGACGCCCGGCATGTTCTTGATATCGTCCCGTAGTGCTTCGCCCTCCTTGGTGCTGGCATCCAGGTTCAGGTACAGGGAAATCTGTGCCGCACGCTGCCAGGAACCGCCCAGGCGCTCGACATTATTAAGCAGCAACGACAAGCCCATCGGCAGGCTCAGGGCCACGGCCATCACCAGGCAGGTAAAAAAGCTGCCGATCGGCTGCTTGCCCAGGCGACGCAGGCTGTCCAGCAGGCTGGCGCGATGGCTTTCGATCCAGGCGCGCAGCAGGGTGCTGAAGTCCGGGCCATCGTCATCGTCGTGTTTTTTCTTTTTCGGTTGCGGGTCGGCCGGTTTTGGCGCCACGCGCTCGGAAACCTTGGGGCTACGTGTTGCACTCATACGCCAGCCTCCCCGTCACCGATCAGGCGACCGCGTTGCAGGGTCAGCATGCGATGGCGCATGCGGGCGATCAGCGCCAGGTCATGACTGGCGATCAGTACGCTGGTGCCCAGACGGTTGATGTCTTCGAATACGCCCATGATCTCGGCCGCCAGGCGCGGGTCGAGGTTACCGGTGGGTTCGTCCGCCAGCAGCAAGGCCGGGCGGTGAACGATGGCGCGGGCAATGCCGACGCGCTGTTGCTGGCCGGTGGACAGGTCGCCGGGGTAGAGGTCGGTCTTGTCCGACAGCGCCACGCGCTCCAAGGCCGAATCCACACGCTTGACGATTTCGGCCTTGGACAGCCCAAGAATCTGCAACGGCAGGGCAATGTTGTTGAACACCGTGCGATCGAACAGCAACTGGTGGTTCTGGAACACCACGCCGATCTGGCGGCGCAGGAACGGGATCTGCGCATTGCTGATGGTGGCCAGGTCCTGGCCCGCCAGCAGCAACTTGCCCGTGGTCGGGCGTTCCATGGCCAGCAGCAGGCGCAACAGCGTACTTTTGCCAGCCCCCGAGTGACCGGTGACAAACAAGAACTCGCCGCGACGCACTCGAAAGCTCAGCTCATGCAAGCCCACATGCCCGTTGGCATAGCGTTTACCGACCTGTTCGAATCGAATCATGAACGCTCCCGCTCGGCAAACAGTGCCTGGACAAAGGGTTCGGCTTCAAAGGTGCGCAGGTCGTCGATGCCTTCACCGACGCCGATATAACGAATCGGCAACCCGAACTGCTTGGCCAGGGCGAAGATCACGCCACCTTTGGCCGTGCCGTCGAGCTTAGTCAAGGCCAGGCCGGTCAGCTGGACCGTCTGGTTGAATTGCTTGGCCTGGCTTATGGCGTTCTGCCCGGTACCGGCGTCGAGCACCAGCAGCACTTCGTGCGGGGCGTCTGCGTCGAGCTTGCCGATCACGCGGCGGACTTTCTTCAGCTCTTCCATCAGGTTGTCTTTGGTGTGCAGGCGACCGGCGGTATCCGCGATCAGCACGTCGATGTTACGAGCCTTGGCGGCTTGTACAGCGTCAAAGATCACCGAAGCGGAATCGGCACCGGTGTGCTGGGCGATGACCGGGATCTTGTTGCGCTCCCCCCAGACCTGCAATTGCTCGACGGCAGCGGCGCGGAAGGTGTCGCCAGCGGCGAGCATGACTTTCTTGCCTTCCGACTGCAGCTTCTTGGCCAGTTTGCCGATGGTGGTGGTCTTGCCGGCGCCGTTGACACCCACGACCAGGATCACGAACGGCTTGTTCGGGGTGATCACCAGCGGCGCCTCAACGGGCTTGAGCATCGCAGCCAGCTCGGCCTGCAAGGATTTGTAGAGGGCGTCGGCATCGGTCAACTGCTTGCGCGCGACCTTCTGGGTCAGGCTCTGGATGATCACGGCGGTGGCTTCGACGCCCACGTCGGCAGTCAGCAGGCGGGTTTCGATGTCTTCCAGCAGCTCATCGTCGATGACTTTCTTGCCGAGGAACAGGCTGGCCATGCCTTCGCCGATGCTGGCGCTGGTCTTGCTCAGGCCTTGCTTGAGGCGGGCGAAGAAACCGGTCTTGCTGGTTTCGGTGGGGGCGACGGGCGCTTCGATGACGGCGGGAGCGGCAACCACCGGCTCCACTAGCGCAGGCACGGGGGCGGGCGCTTCGACAACGACCGGCTGTGGCTCAACGGTCACCGGAATCGGCGGCACCACATGCTCGGCCTGCACATCTTCAACCAGCGCCACAGGCTCTTCGGGCACCGGCAGCTCAGGCCACGGCTTGTGTTCGGGCTCAGGCTCCACCTCGGCCACCGGCTGCAACACCGGCTCCGCCATCGGCAACACCACCGGCGCCGGTGCTTCGGCAATGGGCTCGGCTTCTACTATAGGCTCGGGGATCGGCTCAGCTTGAACCTGTGGCTGTTCAGCGACGGTTTCCTGCGGCTTTTTGCGCAGCCATCCGAACAGGCCTTTCTTCTCGCCAGCCGCAGCTGGGGTCTTCTTGTCGTCGTTGGAACCAAACATGGAGACGGCTATCTCAAGGTAGCGACGCGCCAAGGGGCACATCGGTAAATAAAATTCGATGCGTAACAGACTGTTTTTTAGCCAGCTCGTTCATGCGCAACATTTTGTAAGGCCTAAATAGGGCCTTAACAAGACAGCCATAGTGGCCGTCCCTAGGTCGGATCAGTATCCTAGCACCTCCTCGCCCGCCGACGCTAAGACCAAGCGGGCAGCCCAACAGGTTTAAAAACGAATGAATGCTCTAGCCCGCCACGCCGCAGGCCTGCTGTTCAGCACAGTTTGTCTGCCCCTTTCAGCCTTGGCTGCCGACCCACAACCCACCCATGAATTCACCCTGGATAACGGCCTCAAGGTGGTCGTGCGCGAAGACCATCGCGCGCCGGTGGTGGTTTCCCAGGTCTGGTACAAGGTCGGTTCGAGCTACGAAACCCCGGGCCAGACCGGTTTGTCCCACGCCCTGGAGCACATGATGTTCAAGGGCAGCGCCAAGGTCGGCCCCGGCGAAGCCTCGCTGATCCTGCGTGACCTGGGCGCCGAAGAAAACGCCTTCACCAGCGATGACTACACCGCCTACTACCAGGTGCTGGCCCGTGACCGCCTGGGCGTTGCCTTTGAGCTGGAAGCCGACCGCATGGCCAGCCTGCGCCTGCCGGCCGACGAGTTCAGCCGCGAAATCGAGGTGATCAAGGAAGAACGCCGCCTGCGCACCGACGACAACCCGATGTCCAAGGCCTTCGAGCGTTTCAAGGCGATGGCCTTCCCGGCCAGCGGCTATCACACCCCGACCATCGGCTGGATGGCCGACCTCGACCGCATGAAGGTCGAGGAACTGCGCCACTGGTACCAGTCCTGGTATGTACCGAACAACGCCACGTTGGTGGTGGTCGGTGACGTCACCCCGGACGAGGTAAAAAACCTGGCCCAGCGCTACTTCGGCCCGATCCCCAAGCGTGACGTACCGCCCGCCAAGGTTCCGATGGAGCTGGCCGAGCCCGGCGAGCGCCTGCTGACCATGCATGTGCAGACCCAATTGCCGAGCGTGATCCTGGGCTTCAACGTACCTGGCCTGGCCACCGCCGAAGACAAGCGTTCGGTCCAGGCCCTGCGCCTGATCTCGGCCCTGCTGGACGGCGGCTACAGTGCACGGATCTCCGAGCAACTGGAGCGTGGCGAAGAGCTGGTATCCGCCGCGTCCACCAACTACGACGCCTACACCCGGGGCGACAGCCTGTTCACCCTCTCGGCCACCCCGAACCAGCAGAAGAAAAAGACCGTTGCCCAAGCCGAATCCGGCCTGTGGCGCCTGCTGGAAGAGCTGAAGGCCAAGCCACCGACCGCCGAAGAACTGGAACGCATCCGTGCCCAGGTCATCGCCGGCCTGGTGTACCAACGCGATTCCATCACCAGCCAGGCCACGGCCATTGGCTCCCTGGAAACCGTGGGCCTGTCCTGGAAACTCATGGACACCGAACTGGCCGACCTGCAAAGCGTGACCCCGGAAGATATCCAGAAGGCCGCGCGCACCTATTTCACCCGCGAACGTCTGAGCGTCGCCCATGTTTTGCCTGAGGAGACCGCTCATGAGTGATCGCAAAAGCAGCCGCCTGATCCTGCCGGGCCTGATCGTCGTCACCCTGATCGCGGCGAGCGCCGTGTACTTCCTGCGCCCGAGTGACTCCGTCGCCAGCCAGGCATTGGACAAGGCTCAATCGACCAACAAACTGCAATCCCTGGCGGAGCTGGACGGCAAGGCGCCGACCAACCGCAAGCTCGACGTGCAAACCTGGACCACCGCCGAAGGCGCCAAGGTGCTGTTCGTCGAAGCCCATGAGTTGCCGATGTTCGACATGCGCATCCTGTTCGCCGCCGGCAGCAGCCAGGACGGCAACGTGCCGGGCCTGGCGCTGATGACCAACGCCATGCTCAACGAAGGCGTGCCGGGCAAGGATGTGAGCCAGATTGCCAGTGGTTTTGAAGGCCTGGGCGCCGACTTTGGCAATGGCGCTTATCGCGATATGGCGCTGGTGTCCCTGCGCAGCCTGAGCGACAGCGCTAAACGCGACGCCGCCCTGGCGCTGTTTGACGAGGTGATCGGCAAACCGACCTTCCCCGCCGACTCCCTGGCGCGGATCAAGAACCAGATCCTCGCCGGCTTTGAATACCAGAAGCAGAACCCCGGTAAGCTGGCGAGCCTGGAGCTGTTCAAGCGCCTGTACGGCGATCACCCTTACGCTCACCCGAGTGAAGGCACGCCGCAAAGCGTTCCGAAGATTACCCTCGCGCAGTTGCAGGCGTTCCACGCCAAGGCTTATGCGGCGGGTAATGCAGTGATTGCCGTGGTCGGCGACTTGACCCGCGCCGAAGCCGAAGCGATGACCGCCAAGGTGTCGGCCGCGCTGCCCAAGGGCCCGGCCATGGCGAAGATCGCCCAGCCGACCGAGCCCAAGGCCGGCCTGAGCCATATCGAGTTCCCGTCCAAACAGACTCACCTGCTGTTCGCCCAATTGGGCATCGACCGCGCCGACCCGGACTACGCCGCCCTGTCCCTGGGCAACCAGATCCTCGGCGGCGGTGGCTTCGGCACCCGCTTGATGAGCGAAGTGCGCGAGAAACGCGGCCTGACCTACGGTGTTTACTCGGGCTTCTCGCCGATGCAAGTGCGTGGCCCGTTCATGATCAACCTGCAGACCCGCGCCGAAATGAGCGGCGGCACCCTGCGCCTGGTCGAAGACGTGCTGGCCGACTACCTCAAGACCGGCCCGACGCAAAAGGAACTGGATGACGCCAAGCGCGAGCTGGCCGGCAGCTTCCCGCTGTCCACCGCGAGCAACGCCGATATCGTCGGACAACTGGGCGCCATGGGTTTCTACAACCTGCCGCTGAGCTATCTGGAAGATTTCATGAAACAATCCCAGGCCCTGACCGTAGAGCAGGTCAAGGCGGCCTTGAACAAACACTTGAGCGCCGACAAGATGGTCATCGTGACCGCCGGCCCAACGACTGCGCAAAAGCCACTACCGCCCCCCACTGATAAACCTGCCGAGCAGCCGCTCGGGGTTCCGGAGCATTAATGGCCAGTTCATCTCGCCCGAAAAAACCTGTCCACAACGTGCATAACGGTGTGGGCCAACTGCGCATCATTGGCGGCGAATGGGGCAGCCGCAAGCTGAGCTTCCCCGACGTCGTGGGCCTGCGCCCGACGCCGGACCGCGTACGTGAAACCCTGTTCAACTGGCTGGCACCGTACATTGCCGGCGCCAAGGTGCTGGACCCGTTCGCCGGCAGTGGCGCGCTGTTCCTGGAGGCGCTGTCCCGTGGCGCAGCCCAGGCCCAGGCGCTGGATGCCAGCAATGTCGCGGTGTCCAGCCTCAAGGAACACCTGGGCACCCTGCGCTGCACCAATGGCCAGGTGCAGACCGCCGACGCCCTGCGCTACCTGGAAACCCAGGCGCCCAGCGCCTACGACGTGGTGTTCCTCGACCCACCGTTCAACCAGAACCTGTTGCCGACCGTGTGCGCCTTGCTCGAAGAGCGCCAATGGCTGGCACCGGACGCGTGGATCTACACTGAAAGCGAGACCGCGCCGTCTACCCTGGGCTTGCCGGGCGCGTGGCGCCTGCACCGGGAGCAGAAATCCGGTCGTGTGTATTACGCGTTGTGGCATCGATTGGTCGAAAGCGTCGCTTAAAATCTGTGGTGAGCAAGCCCGCTCACCACAGACAGTGAGTCAGCTCAAAACTGGGAGTGTCATGACACCGTCCTCCGACCTGTTCACCCCCGCCTTCGGCCTCGGCAACCCTCACCTGCAAACCCTGTGGGGGCCGCTGTGGCGGCCGACTACCCATATCGAACGCCAACGCGAACGCCTGTGGCTGGAAGACGGCGACTTTCTCGACCTCGACTGGCATGGCCCCCATGACGCGCAGACGCCGTTGGTGCTGGTGCTGCATGGGCTGACCGGCTCATCCAATTCCCCCTATGTGGCCGGCCTGCAAAAAGTCCTCGGCGCCCAAGGCTGGGCCAGTGCGGCCTTGAACTGGCGCGGCTGTTCGGGCGAGCCCAACCTGTTGGCACGCAGCTATCACTCAGGCGCCAGCGAAGACCTCGCCGCCGCGATTGCGCACCTGCGCGCCAAGCGGCCGTTGGCGCCGCTGTATGCGGTGGGTTATTCGCTGGGGGGCAATGTGCTGCTCAAGCACCTGGGGGAAACCGGCGAGGCGTCCGGGCTGCAAGGCGCAGCGGCGGTGTCGGTGCCGTTTCGCCTGGACCAGTGTGCAGACCGCATCGGGCTGGGCTTCTCGCGGGTTTATCAAAAGCACTTCATGCGTGAAATGCTCGCGTATATCCGCGTCAAACAAAGCCGTTTTTTACAGGATGGCCACGCGGATGGGCTGAAAACCCTGGAAGCGCTTGGCTCGCTGGAGAAGATGCGCACCTTCTGGGACTTCGATGGCCGGGTCACCGCGCCGCTGCATGGGTTCTTGAGTGCCGAGGACTATTACCGTCGCGCGTCGAGTCGCTACTACCTGGGTGCGATCCGCACACCGACGCTGATTATCCAGGCGGCCGACGACCCGTTCGTGTTTGCCCACAGCTTGCCCGAGGCCAGCGAGCTGACGGCGTGCACCGAGTTTGAGCTGACGGCCAAGGGCGGGCACGTGGGCTTCGTCGATGGCTCGCTGAAACGCCCAGGCTACTACCTGGAGCGGCGCATCCCACAATGGTTATTGGCACGACACGGTTAAACATGTGGGAGGGATAAGCCCCTCCCATATTAGGATTGGGTTTACACGGCCGGGAACTCAGTCACCCGTAGCGATTTTCCGCGTCGGATCGGTAATCCACTCGCTCCACGACCCCGCATACAACTTGCCCAACGGGTAACCCGCCAGGCTCAGGGCGAACAGGTTGTGACAGGCCGTCACGCCCGAGCCGCAATACGCCACCAGTTCCTCCGGCGAGCGCCCCTGCAACTGCGCGGCGAAGCGCTGCTTGAGTTGCTCGGCCGGCAGGAAACGCCCGTCACTGCCCAGGTTTTCGTTGAACGCCGCACATTGCGCACCGGGGATATGCCCGGCAATCGGATCAATGGGCTCAACTTCACCGCGAAAACGCGCCTGGGCGCGGGCATCGATCAGGGTCAGGCCGGGTTGGCCCAGGCGTTTTTGCAGATGTTCGGCATCCAGCAGCAGGTGATTGTCCGGCGCGCCATCGAAAGTCCCACGCTCGGTTACCGGCGCGTCCAGGCTCAACGGGAAACCCGCGGCATGCCAGGCCTTGAGGCCGCCGTCCAGGATAAACACACCGTCACGCTTGCCCAGCCAGGCCAGCAGCCACCAGGCACGAGCTGCATAGGCGCCAGGGCCGTCGTCATACAGCACGATATCGGTGTCAGCATGGATGCCCCAGGCCCGCAGTTGCTCAGCGAAGGTGCCCGCCGCCGGCAACGGGTGACGCCCGGTCACACCTTTGATCACTGGCCCGCTGAGATGGCGCTCCAGGTCGGCATATTGCGCACCCTCGATATGCCCTTCGGCGTAGCTGCAACGCCCGTAATCCGGGTCTTCCAGGGCAAAACGGCAATCCAGGATCACCAGCCCCGCCGACGTCTGGCGCTCGGCCAATTGCTGGGGGCTGATCAGTTGGGCAAGCGGCATGACGGACTCCTGTGATCAGATTAGGGAAAGGTCCTACTTCACTTCTTCCAGTGCCTGGTTCAACGGCACGTAAAACTCTTTGAACAGTGCATCCACCGCTTCTTTTGCCTGAGGCGTGACAAAGCCCGCCTCCAACACCAGCACCTGATACACCCCGCGTTTGATGGCTTCGGCGCTCAGGTGGGCGGAGTTTTCATTGGTGGTGCACAGGAAACGCACCCAGGAGGTGAGGATGATCCAGGCATTGAGGGTCAGGGCTTCGGTTTGCACCGGGTCCATGTTCAGGATGCCCGCATCGACAAACCCCTGGTAGATGGCGCCGCCCTGGATCAGGCAACGCTGGGAAAAACGCCGATAGCCGGTGGCCAGCTCCGGGTCGCTCTCCAGCAGATGTTCAAGGTCGCGGTGCAGAAAACGGTAGCGCCACATACCGGCCAGTACGGCCTGGAGATAAAAGCGCTTGTCTTCCACCAACATGGCCCGCCCCTGGGGCGGACGCAGGAAACTGTCCACCAACGCTTCATATTCGCGAAACAGCACGGAGATGATCGCTTGCTTGTTGGGGAAGTGGTAGTACAGGTTGCCCGGCGAAATTTCCATATGGGCGGCGATATGGTTGGTGCTGATACTGCGCTCGCCCTGCTGGTTAAAAAGCTCCAGGCTGGTTTGCACAATACGCTCGCTGGTCTTTACTCGTGGTGCCATAGGGGAATCAGCTTCTGTACACGTGATAGGGCATCTTACGGCCTATCCTTGCCAGGATAAATCTGCATGTTGCTGCAATGTTATTTGACAATTTAGAGTAATGACTCTAAAAATCCACGCAGACCAATAACAATCGGTGCTGCGCCATGTCTGCCAACGTTGCCTACCTGCAAGATGCCCAGGCGCTGGATCAACTCCAGGACCTGTTCGACGCCCAACGCCGCGCCTACGCAGCCAACCCGATGCCGCCAGCTGCACAGCGCCAACAGTGGCTGAAGGCCTTGCGGGATGTGCTCAGTGACGAGCGCCAGGCACTGATCCATGCCATCAGCCAGGATTTCAGCCAGCGCAGCGCCGACGAAACCCTGTTCGCCGAACTGATGCCCAGCCTGCATGGCATTCACTACGCCAGTAAACACCTCAAGGGCTGGATGAAACCTTCCCGCCGCGCTGTAGGCCTGGCCTTCCAACCCGCGTCAGCCAAAGTCATTTACCAACCCCTGGGCGTGGTCGGCGTGATCGTGCCGTGGAACTACCCGCTGTACCTGGCCATCGGCCCACTGGTCGGTGCGTTGGCGGCAGGCAACCGGGTGATGCTCAAGCTCAGCGAGTCCACGCCCGCTACCGGCGAACTGCTCAAGGCGTTGCTGGCGAAGATTTTCCCCGAGGACCTGGTGTGCGTGGTGCTCGGCGAGGCCGAGGTGGGCATGGCGTTTTCCAAGCTGCGCTTCGATCACCTGCTGTTTACCGGCGCGACCAGTATCGGCAAACACGTGATGCGCGCCGCCGCCGAACACCTCACGCCGGTCACCCTGGAACTGGGCGGCAAGTCGCCGGCCATTGTCTCCGCCGACGTACCGCTCAAGGACGCCGCCGAACGCATCGCCTTCGGTAAAGCCTTGAACGCCGGGCAAACCTGCGTGGCCCCGGACTACGTGCTGGTGCCGGAGGACCGCGTGGAGGGTTTCGTCGAGGCCTACAGCAAGGCGGTTCGCGGGTTTTATCCGACGCTGGCCGACAACCCGGACTACACCGCCATCATCAATGAGCGTCAATTGGCCAGGCTCAATGCCTACGTCAAGGACGCCACCGACAAGGGCGCCACCCTGATCCCGCTGTACGACCAGGGCCAGGCACGGCGCATGGCCCATAGCCTGCTGCTGAATGTCAGCGATGACATGACCGTGATGCAGGACGAAATCTTCGGCCCGGTGCTGCCGATCGTGCCTTATCGCGGCATCGACCAAGCCTTTACCTACATCAACCAGCGCCCTCGCCCGCTGGCCCTGTATTACTTCGGCTACAACAAGCGCGAGCAGGACCGGGTCCTCCACGAGACCCATTCCGGCGGTGTCTGCCTGAACGACACCCTCCTGCACGTGGCCCAGGACGACATGCCCTTTGGCGGCATCGGCCCGTCGGGCATGGGCCACTACCACGGCCATGAAGGGTTCCTGACGTTCAGCAAGGCCAAGGGTGTGCTGGTGAAACAGCGCCTGAACGCGGCGAAATTGATCTACCCGCCCTACGGCAAATCGATCCAAAAACTGATCCAGAAGCTGTTTGTCCGCTGACACCGCCACCCACGGGATAACAATAACAATGAACCCTAGCCTCACGGATTCACCCGCGCTGTCGCGGCGCGGCGTCTTGAAAATCGGCCTGTGTGCCAGCGCTTTCCTGGCCACGGCCGGGCTGGGCGCCAGCCTCAGCGGCTGTTCCAGCAGCACCCCGGCAAGCGGCTTTGCCATGTTGCGCAGCAGTGACCTGCCGTTTCTGCGCGCGGTGATCCCGGTGCTGCTCGAAGGCGTGGCCAGCGCCCAGGATGTGGTCGCCGGGATTGAAGACACGTTGAAAAAACTCGACTACAGCCTGCAACACCTGTCGCCGGAGATGTTCAAGCTCACCCAACAGTTGTTCGATGTGCTCGGCATGGGTATTACACGCGGCCCGTTGACCGGCATCTGGGGCAGTTGGGAAAACGCCAGCGCGGAGCAGATCCGCAACTTCCTGCACCGCTGGGAAAACAGCTACCTGAACCTGCTGCGCATGGGCCAGGGCTCGCTGCTCAAGCTGGTGATCATGGCCTGGTACTTCCGGCCCTCCGCCTGGGCGCATTGCGGCTACCCCGGCCCGCCGAAGATCTGATTCGCATCCCTCACAATAAAAACAAGAGACGACCCTGATGCCCGTACCCGATCTGTTCCGCGACGGCCTGGCCCGCGGCTGGAAAACCCACAATGGCGCCGCTCTCGACAGCGACCTGACCCTGGAAGCCGACGTGGCCATCATCGGCAGCGGCGCCGGTGGCGGCACCACTGCCGAGATCCTCAGCGCCGCCGGCTACAAAGTGCTGTTGATCGAAGAAGGCCCGCTCAAGACCAGCAGCGACTTCAAGCTGCTGGAGGATGAGGCCTACGCCAGCCTGTATCAGGAAGGTATCGGCCGCATGAGCAAGGACGGCGCCATCACCATCCTGCAAGGCCGCGCGGTGGGCGGTACCACGCTGATCAACTGGACCTCCAGCTTCCGCACCCCGGACGCCACCCTCAGCCATTGGGCCAGCGAGTACGCGGTAAAAGGCCACAGCAGTGCAGAGATGGCACCGTGGTTCGAAAAGATGGAGCAGCGCCTGGGCATCGCACCGTGGGCCATCCCCCCGAATGCCAACAATGATGTAATCCGCAAAGGCTGCGAAAAGCTCGGCTACAGCTGGCATGTGATCCCGCGCAACGTCCGTGGCTGCTTCAACCTGGGTTATTGCGGCATGGGCTGCCCGGTCAACGCCAAGCAGTCGATGCTGGTGACCACCATCCCGTCCACCCTGGAAAAAGGCGGCGAGCTGCTGTACCTGGCCCGCGCCGAGCAGCTCAAATACAGCGGCGACACCATCAGCAGCCTGGAATGCGTAGCGATGGACGCGCGCTGCGTGGCGCCCACCGGGCGCAAGATCACAGTGAAGGCCAAGCATTACGTGCTGTCGGGCGGCGGCATCAATAGCCCGGCGTTGCTGATGCGCTCGGATGCGCCCGACCCGCATTCGCGGCTGGGCAAGCGGACCTTTTTGCACTTGGTGAACTTCTCCGCCGCATTGTTCGACGAGGTGATCAACCCGTTCTACGGCGCGCCGCAGTCGATCTACTCCGACCATTTCCAATGGCAGGACGGCACCACCGGCAAAATGTCCTACAAGCTTGAGGCGCCGCCCTTGCATCCAGCATTGGCCAGCACCTTGTTCGGCGGCTATGGCACGCAGAACGCCCTGGACATGGGCCAATTGCCGCATACCCACGCCATGCTCGCGCTGTTGCGTGACGGCTTTCACCCCGACAGCCAGGGCGGCAACGTGGATTTACGCGGTGACGGTACGCCGGTGCTCGACTATCAGGTTTCGCCCTACGCCTGGGATGGCCTGCGCCGGGCCTTCCACAGCATGGCCGAAATCCAGTTCGCGGCGGGCGCCAAGTCGGTCAAGCCCATGCACCATGACGCACGGTTCGTGAACACCTTGGCCGAGGCACGCAGCGTCATTGAGGGTTTGAATCTGGAATTGCACCGGACAACCCTGGGCAGCGCCCATGTGATGGGCGGCTGTGCCATGGGCGAAGATCCCAAAAATGCGGTGGCTGACAGCCTTGGCCGGCATCACCAATTGCGCAACCTGTCGATCCACGATGGTTCTTTATTCCCCACCAGTATTGGGGCCAACCCGCAATTATCGGTGTACGGATTAACCGCTCAACTGGCGACAGCCTTGGCCGAACGTCTGAAAACAGCGTGAAAAAACACGCTATTCACGGTGTCTATACGGCTTTCTTATGCATAAGTTGACTTGGCCGACCGGGATGGCTGCGATACCATCCGGTTCCCCAACGGACTCCGCCAGGACGACGCGATGAACCGAGTGTTGTACCCAGGTACCTTCGACCCGATTACCAAAGGCCATGGCGATCTGGTCGAACGCGCCTCTCGTTTGTTCGACCATGTGATCATCGCAGTCGCGGCCAGCCCCAAGAAAAACCCGCTGTTTCCCCTGGAACAGCGCGTGGAGCTGGCGCGTGAGGTCACCAAGCACCTGCCTAACGTGGAAGTGGTGGGCTTTTCCACGTTGCTCGCGCATTTCGCCAAAGAGCAGAACGCCAATGTATTCCTGCGTGGCCTGCGCGCGGTGTCGGACTTCGAATACGAATTCCAGCTGGCCAACATGAACCGCCAACTGGCGCCGGACGTGGAAAGCCTGTTCCTCACGCCGTCGGAACGTTACTCGTTCATTTCCTCGACGTTGGTCCGTGAAATTGCCGCTTTGGGCGGGGATATCACCAAGTTCGTGCATCCGGCCGTGGCTGATGCGCTGACGCTGCGCTTCAAGAAGTAATGTGGTGAGCGGGCTTGCCCCGCGTTGGGCTGCGTAGCAGCCCTAATAAAGACTCGCGTCGCCTCAGGTGAATAACCGGTCGTCTGGTTTGGGGCCGCTTCGCTGCCCAACGCGGGGCAAGCCCGCTCACCACAGCTCGCACTGCGGGCGCCAATGCGGCACAATTGCGCGCATTAGTTTTCAGATGCCTTGGCTGACAGCCCTGGCAGGAGTTTCCATGTCCCTGATCATCACCGACGATTGCATCAACTGCGACGTCTGCGAACCCGAGTGCCCGAACGCCGCCATCTCCCAGGGCGAAGAGATCTACGTGATCGACCCCAACCTGTGCACCCAGTGCGTCGGTCATTACGACGAGCCGCAGTGCCAGCAGGTGTGTCCGGTGGATTGCATTCCGCTGGATGAAGCGCATCCGGAGACGGAAGAGCAGTTGATGGAGAAGTACCGGAAAATTACCGGTAAGGCTTGAGCTTCTTTAGTGCCTGGAAAGACCTCATCGGGGGCAAGCCCCCTCCCACATTTTGAACGTATTCACAAATCAAAGTGTGGGAGGGGGCTTGCCCCCGATAGCGATATTAGCCACTACACAGCAATCAGCTCTGGCACCTGGGGCAAAACACGCTCGCCCGCTGCCCCAGCACCACATTGCGCAGCTCAGTCCCGCAGACCTTGCACGCCTCGCCACCGCGGCCGTAGACGAACAATTCCTGCTGGAAATACCCCGGCTGCCCATCGCCACCGATAAAGTCCCGCAACGTGGTGCCGCCACGCTCGATTGCCGCCGCCAGAATGCGCTTGATCTCGATCGCCAGCTTCAAATAACGCCCGCGTGAAATGCCGCCGGCCGCGCGACGCGGATCAATCCCCGCCGCAAACAACGCCTCAGTCGCATAGATGTTGCCTACGCCCACCACCACCGCGTTGTCCATGATGAACGGTTTCACCGCCATCGACTTGCCGCGGGACAGCTGGAACAACCGCTCACCGTCAAACAGCTCGGTCAACGGCTCCGGCCCCAGGCGAATCAGCAGTTCATGGTTGTGCGGGTCCTGGCTCCAGAGCATCGCGCCGAAACGCCGAGGGTCGGTGTAGCGCAGGGCCAGGCCGGATTCCAACTCGATATCCACATGTTCATGCTTGGCCGCCGGCACGCCGACTTCGACCAGGCGCAAGTTGCCCGACATGCCCAGGTGGCTGATCAAGGTGCCCACTTCGGCATTGATCAACAGGTACTTGGCCCGCCGCTCCACCAACACGATGCGCTGGCCGGACAGGCGCACATCCAGATCTTCCGGGATCGGCCAGCGCAGGCGCCGCTCACGCACCACCACGCGGCTGACCCGCTGGCCTTCCAAGTGCGGCGCAATCCCACGCCGGGTGGTTTCGACTTCTGGTAACTCGGGCATGTGTACCTCGTGAAGGGGGGATCAGTGCGCGCCCAGTTCGCGGATCGACAACTTCATGCTTTCGAAGTCGTAGTCCGACAGGCCCACGTAGTCCAGCACCAAGTGGCCGATGGCATTCCACTCATGGTCCACCGACTGGTTGCCCAGCACGCGATAGGACGAGCAGATGTGCTCGGCCATCTTCAGGATCGCCAGCAGGTTTTTCAGCTGCGGATTGCGCGACGTCTCATCGCTGAAGATCGCCAGGGCATTGTGGTGGTTGGCGATGGCGTCGGTCACATGCTCCGGCAGGCGCCAGGACTTGGCGGTGTAGTAGCCGACCACGGCATGGTTGGTGTTGAACGCATTGTTTTCGGTGTCGACCACGCGGCAGTCGGGGCCGGCGTTGGCGTAGGCCTCTTCGAGCACCGTCATGTAGTTGGGGAAACGCTTGAGCATCAGCGGCACGCCGCAGTCGTGGAACAGCCCCAGGGCATAGGCCTCGTCCACCGCCTGGGCGCCGGTGCGCTTGGCCAGGGTGAGGCAGGTCATGGCCACGTCCTGGGCGGTGTCCCAGAAGCGGTTGAGGGTGACGATGGTGTCGTCGCTCATCTCGCCCCTGATCGACAGGGCGTTGATCAGGTTGATGATCGAGCGGCTGCCCAGCAGGTTCACCGCGCGCTGGATCGAGGCGATCTTGTTGCTCAGGCCGTAATAGGACGAGTTGACGATCTTCAGCAGCGCGCCGGACAGGCCCGGGTCCTGCGAGATCAACCGCGCGATCACTTCCAGGTCCGGGTCGGGCATGTACTGCTCCATCTGCAAATCCACCATGATTTGCGGCTGAGGCGGCACGCTGATGCCTTGGAGGGCCTGCTGGATCTGTTCGGCGGAAAGCTCTTGGGACATAAGTACACACTCTGGGCTAGGTGGGGATTCTAACCCTTATCAACCCTCGGCTGACACCTCCCCGCACATCCGGCAGCCCGGCCATTTCCTACATAACAAGGTATACTCCCGCTCTTTTTTCCGGAGCGACGTCATGTCCCTGCCAAGCCTGCGTCTCAAAGCCAACGCCGATCGTCGTTTGCGCAACGGCCACCTGTGGGTCTACAGCAACGAAATCGACGTGGCCGCCACCCCTCTGCACGGCTTCCAGGCGGGCGACCAGGCCATCCTGGAAGCGGCCGGCGGCAAGACCCTCGGCATCGTGGCCATGAGCCCGAACAACCTGATCTGCGCACGCCTGATGTCGCGCGATATCAAGTTGCCGCTGGACAAGTCGCTGCTGGTGCACCGCCTGAACGTCGCCCTGTCCCTGCGTGATCGCCTGTTCGACAAGCCGTTCTACCGCCTGGTCTACGGCGATTCCGACCTGTTGCCAGGCCTGGTGGTCGACCGTTTCGGCGATATCCTGGTAGTTCAGATCGCCTCGGCGACCATGGAAGCCCATAAAGACGACGTGATCGCCGCCCTGACCCAAGTGCTCAAGCCGAGCGGCATCCTGTTCAAGAACGACTCCGCCGCGCGCGACGCCGAAGGCCTCAACCGCTACGTCGAAACCGTGTTCGGCCTGGTGCCGGAGTGGGTCGCGCTGGAAGAAAACGGCGTGAAATTCGAAGCCCCGGTGATCCAGGGCCAGAAAACCGGTTGGTTCTACGACCACCGCATGAACCGCGCGCGCCTGGCCCCGTATGCCAAAGGCAAACGCGTACTCGACCTGTACAGCTACATCGGCGGCTGGGGCGTGCAAGCCGCGGCCTTCGGCGCCAGTGAAGTGTTCTGCGTCGACGCCTCGGCCTTCGCCCTCGATGGCGTGGAGCGCAACGCCGCGCTGAATGGCGTTGCCGAGAAGATGACCTGCATCGAAGGCGACGTCTTCGAAGCCCTCAAGGAATTGAAAGCCAGCGAAGAACGCTTCGACGTGATCGTCGCCGACCCACCGGCCTTCATCAAACGCAAGAAAGACATGAAAAACGGCGAAGGCGCCTACCGACGCCTGAACGAGCAAGCCATGCGTTTGCTCAGCAAGGACGGCATCCTGGTCAGCGCCTCGTGCTCCATGCACCTGCCGGAAGATGACCTGCAGAACATCCTGCTGACCAGCGCCCGCCACCTGGACCGCAATATCCAGATGCTGGAACGTGGCGGCCAGGGCCCGGATCATCCGGTGCATCCGGCGATTGTCGAGACGCGGTATATCAAGAGCATTACGTGCCGGTTGTTGCCAAACAGCTAAAGCCAAGCACAGATAAAAATGTGGGAGTGGGCTTGCCCCCTCCCACATTTGTTTTGCGGTTGCCGTGAAAACTTTTCCTACCCAGGCAAGCCACGTCCATTCAGGAAGTTTCTCTCAACACTTTTGATTGAATTCCATTTTTCGCAGACTAGTATCGGTTTCTGGTTTTACTCCGGAAAACAAAAACAATGTCTGGGCCCACCCTCTCCCGCTTCATCCTCATCACCTGCATTTCACTGATCAGCTTTTTCCCGATCAATATCCTGCTCCCGTCGTTCCCCGCCCTGTCCGCCCGGTTCGACACGCCCAGCGCAGACATCGCACTGTCCATCAGCCTGTTCACCCTGGTCTTTTCCATTTCCCAACTGCTCGCCGGTCCGCTTTCGGATAAATGGGGGCGCAAGGAAGTCCTGCTCGGCTGTATCACGCTGTCGATCCTCGGGGCGATAGGTTGCGCCATGGCGCCGGATTACCTGACCTTCCTGCTATTCCGCACGGTCCAGGCCATGGGCTGCGGCTTCTTCGTACTGGGCCATGCGCTGGTGGAAGACCTGTTCGACGAACAGGACCGAGCCCGGGTGCGCCTCTATTACATGACCCTGAGCGGTTCGTTTGTCGCGCTGTCGCCGCTGATCGGCTCCTGGCTGCAAACCACCTTCGACTGGCAAGGGAGCTTCTATGGGTTTGCGCTGATGGCATCGGGCATGTTGATCCATGCGCTCTGTATCCTGCCGTCGAAGTCCTCCAGCCCACACCGCGAACCGGTATCCATCATCGGCACACTCAAGGCCGTGGCGCACAATCGGGACTTTCTGCGCTATTGGTGGATCGCCGCCCTGGTATTTGCCTGCTACTTCGCCTTGATCAGCGTGACGCCGCTGATTTTCATGGATGCGCTGAAGCTGTCCGAATACCAATATGCGCTGGTGCTGATGGTGTACGGCCTGGCCTACCTGCTCGGCGGCGTTGCTGCCTCGTACCTGCAAAAACGCATGGCGCTGTCCCGGCAAATCAATATCGGTCTTGGCTTGCTGCTCGTCGCAGGCGCGCTGTTAACGCTGATCGTCAGCATTGAAGCCATGACCACCGTGACCTTGTTGATACCAATGCTGATCAGCGCCCTGGCCGTCACCCTGGTCAGGCCCGCCGCGATTTCCGCAGCAATGCTGTTGTTCTCCAGCAGCGCGGGCACGGCGGCGTCGGCGGGCAATAGCATCATGTTTCTCACTGCCGCTGTCGTCAGCGCGGCACTGGCCCAGGCCGGCGATCATCTATTGATGAGCATCGCCCTCAGTTTTATCGGATTCAGCCTCTGGGGGCTGGTGACCAATCGGCGGACTACGGCTCACGAACCACCGGCGTGAGCAACATGTCACTGGACTGCAACTGCCGGTAACGAGGCTTGACCAACGAGATCTTGCCCTCACGGATATCGTGGATCAGGGTCTCGGTGTCCACATAGCCGTCGGGCAGTTGCGTCCATACGAGAGGGCCGCGATCGTCCCATTCGCCCTTATCGTCCAGGACAAAAATGCGCGGCGGCTTGAAGTCATGGCGATAACTGGTGCGCGGTATCGCAAGCACTTCGGGCTGCCCATCCTGATCGAAGTCCACCGCCCACAACACACAGCCGGGCTCGCACCCAGAGTCAGTGTTCAGGCTGAGCTCGGCAAACTGCTCGCTGCCCTTGGGCTCAGGGCCGATCCATTCCAGCTCGGGCTTGGGCCGGCGGGCACGCTCTTTTTCATACTGTTCACTGAAACTCAGCGAGGTGTCTTCCATCCGCTCACGCAAGGCACGGCGCGATTCCGGGTCCAGAATGCGCTCCTGATCCAGGTCGACCTGCAACTTGGCATACGCCGCCTCCCCAGCCTTCTCCAGGCCAAAACGCAGGTAGTGCGCGTCAAACGCTTCAGCCTTGGTACGCCCGTCGAGCAAACGCCGGACCTGATCGTCGACGCTCAGGCGCACCGGATCGAGGATCGGCGTGTTGACCAACACCACCAGCCCACAAAACAGCAGCGCCAAGGCCGGGTTGGTAACACGCAGGTTGGCCAGCCAGACCGGCGAACGCAACACCACCGCCCACACGGCCGCCAGGCCATACAAACCACAGAGTAACGCCGCCGCCAATGCAATGAAGCGCTGTGGCGATAAGGCATATTGCTCGACCCGCAACCAGCTCGAATAAAACGCCAGGACGGCGAGAACCGGCAGGCACAGCAGGCTCAATTCGATAAACCGCGTTAACCATTTGGGGTACGGTGGAGGTTGAACGCCCTCCTGAAAAACACCATTGAGCAAGAACAGCTGGGCCCCCGCCAGCACCAGCAGAATCGGCGTGGAATAACCCGTCGCCCAAATCCGCCCGAGCCCGGTGAACGGCAAGGTCAGGGTAAACAGCAGGCTGATCAGGGCGATCAACGGCAACAACAAGCCACAGGCGCTGAACAGCATGCCGCGCATCTGGCCGATGACTTTCTCGCTGCGCGCCGCCAGGTACATGCCCAAGGCGAACACCAACGGCAAGCTGATGCACAGGAATAGCTGGCTCCAGAAGTGGCGTTCAAAAAATTCTATGCCCAGCATCAGGAACAGTCGGCCCCATAGCTTGAGCAGCAACATGAACACCCCCACCAGGATCAGGGCATACAGCACGATGAATACGCTGTTCCAGGCCTGCTGGAACAGGTCTTCATAACGCCAGCGTTGCCCTTTTTCGGCGGGCCAGGCGAACAGAAACGTGGCACAGACATAGCTCAACACCACCACGCTGATAAACCAGGAATTGATCGCCCAGCGGTTATTGCCGACATGGTCGAGGCCGTAGCAGACCCACAGCGTCATGCCACCCATCAACAGGGTGAATGCCAGCGTAGGCAGCAACGACCGCCACTGTCGGGCTTTTTCCCCCAGCAGTTGCAAGGTGGTACCGCCCACCAACACCACGGTGTAGGTGACAAAAAACACGGTTTCGCTCAAGCGATAGAGCTGATCGGAGTAATAGAAGACGATTCCCTGGATCAGACCGATCAGCAGGTAGAACCCAAGAAAACGATGGATACCGGGCATTCCAATTCCTTTGGAGAGGGTCGGGGCAAAGGGCCGCCAGTCTAAACAAAGCCAGCGGCCCTGAGTATCCCGTTCCCTCCAGCCGCCAGCGGTGTAGAATCGGCCTATTCATCGCCAGTCATCCCCCGGCGGGTTTATGAGCTCAAGGCCACTGCGCGCGGCGATCCCGCAGCGTTTGAGGCAACCTCCGGACACACGGCTATTTCTGAGTGCTCCAGACGTCAATAGAAGCTCACTCCCCTGTTTAGTACCTGATTAGCCGCCCGGAGTGCTCCATGCCAGATTACCGCTCGAAAACATCCACCCACGGCCGCAACATGGCCGGCGCCCGCGCACTGTGGCGTGCCACGGGGATGAAAGATGACGACTTCAAGAAGCCGATCATCGCCATTGCCAACTCCTTTACCCAGTTCGTACCGGGCCACGTGCACCTCAAGGACCTGGGCCAACTGGTCGCCCGCGAGATCGAACGCGCTGGCGGCGTGGCAAAAGAATTCAACACCATCGCCGTGGACGACGGCATCGCCATGGGCCATGACGGCATGCTGTATTCCCTGCCGAGCCGCGAGATCATCGCCGACTCCGTGGAGTACATGGTCAACGCCCACTGCGCCGACGCCATCGTGTGCATCTCGAACTGCGACAAGATCACCCCCGGCATGCTGATGGCCGCCCTGCGCCTGAACATCCCGGTGATCTTCGTCTCCGGCGGCCCGATGGAAGCCGGCAAGACCAAACTCGCCTCCCATGGCCTGGACCTGGTCGACGCCATGGTCATCGCCGCCGATTCCAGCGCTTCTGACGAGAAGGTCGCGGAATACGAGCGCAGCGCCTGCCCGACCTGCGGGTCGTGCTCCGGCATGTTCACCGCCAACTCGATGAACTGCCTGGTCGAAGCCCTCGGCCTGGCATTACCGGGCAACGGTTCGACCCTGGCCACCCACAGCGACCGCGAGCAACTGTTCCTGCAGGCCGGCCGCACCATCGTCGAGCTGTGCAAGCGCTACTACGGCGAGAACGATGAGTCGGTGTTGCCGCGCAATATCGCCAACTTCAAGGCGTTCGAAAACGCCATGACCCTGGACATCGCCATGGGCGGCTCCACCAACACCATCCTGCACTTGCTGGCTGCGGCCCAGGAAGCCGAGATCGATTTCGACCTGCGCGACATCGACCGCCTGTCCCGCCATGTGCCGCAACTGTGCAAGGTCGCGCCGAACATCCAGAAGTACCACATGGAAGACGTGCACCGCGCCGGCGGGATCTTCTCGATCCTCGGCTCCCTGGCCCGTGGCGGCCTGCTGCACACCGACCTGCCGACCGTGCACAGCAAATCCCTGGCCGAAGGCATCGCCAAGTGGGACATCACCCTGACCGACGACGAAGCCGTGCACACCTTCTTCAAGGCTGGCCCGGCCGGTATCCCGACCCAGACCGCGTTCAGCCAGTCGACCCGCTGGGACACCCTGGACGCCGACCGTGAAAACGGCTGCATCCGCAGTGTCGAGCACGCCTACTCCAAGGAAGGCGGCCTGGCCGTGCTGTACGGCAACATCGCCCTCGACGGTTGCGTGGTGAAAACCGCCGGCGTGGATGAATCCATCCACGTCTTCGAAGGCCGCGCCAAGATCTACGAAAGCCAGGACAGCTCGGTACGCGGCATCCTCGCCGACGAAGTCAAAGAAGGCGACATCGTGATCATCCGCTACGAAGGCCCGAAAGGCGGCCCGGGTATGCAAGAGATGCTCTACCCGACGTCGTACCTGAAGTCCAAGGGCCTGGGCAAAGCCTGCGCCCTGCTGACCGACGGCCGTTTCTCCGGCGGCACCTCGGGCCTGTCCATCGGCCACGCGTCACCTGAAGCCGCTGCCGGCGGTGCGATTGGCCTGGTGCAGGATGGCGACAAGGTCCTGATCGACATTCCGAACCGCTCGATCAACCTGTTGATCAGCGATGAAGAGCTGGCAGCGCGCCGGGTCGAGCAGGACAAGAAAGGTTGGAAGCCGGTGGAGAAGCGTCCGCGCAAAGTCACTACTGCACTGAAAGCCTATGCCCTGTTGGCCACCAGCGCCGACAAAGGTGCTGTGCGTAACAAGGCGATGCTCGACGGCCTGTAAGCCTCGCGCATAAAAAAGCCCCGCCTGGTGCGGGGCATTTTTTTGCCTGTCCGTTCAACCGGTTTTTGCCTTTTACCCTGGGCGCGATAAAGTGCGCGCCAGAATTCTCATGGATGGTTCCCGCATGGACGCACGTTTGACCTTTCTATACCCGACCGCAGGGTGTGCTTCGTTACTGACCCTCATCCTGACCGGTTGCAGTACCCCTCCGACCTCTCAAGCACCTCAAGTGCATCCGGCCTTGGCACTGTTTAATGAGGCACTGACGCTACCGGCGATGGACCACTCCATCGTGCGCGAAGGTGATCGGATCACCTACATGGTCGAGTTGAAACAAAGCCCGGCAATTGTTCGGTTCGACGCATCGTGCACCCAAGGTCCAGGAAGAATGTCCTACCCGACTCGGACCAGTTTCAGACCATTTGCCAACTTGGATGGGACGGGCACCGATTTACCTGCCCCGCAAGCTCAGCAGTTGCAGCACAGTGCGCAACTGCAGAACGTCTGCAAAGCACGGCCCGCACCCGATTGGCGGGCGTTGACGGCAGCGGTTGATCAGGATTGGTTGCTTCTGGACCGCAATAGCCTGGAGCAAAACGGAGGGCTCTTGTACGTATGGGCCGCGCACCGTTATCAGCACTACCAGATCATCAAGAACTCGTTGTTGGTGGCGCAAAACCAAGAGCGACTGGCCCTTGATTGCACAAAGCAAACGATCACACGCCTGAGCCAATTCAATCTCGACGACGTTCGGCAGGTCGCCAACGGCAGTGTCCAGGTCCAGCTCGATCCAACGCCGCTGAAGCAGGCTTCTGCCGACCACCAAGAGGTATTCAAGGCTGCTTGCCAATCGCCCGCAGCGCTGGGCCGGCTGCCTGAGGCCAAGCCGCGCCAGCCACTGGCGCCGGTCATCAGCACACCGGTTGCCAACCCGGCAGTGTTAGCGGCCATCCGAGCCCTGGAACTGCCGGTGCCTCCAAGCAGCCTGGGCCGATTGGACTACGACTATGAGGCCGTGCTCTTCAACGGCGCGCGCATCGGTGATCAGACAAAACAGACGCTCATCAGTACTGATGCCGCGTCCGCTCAGACCCTCGTGCAAACCGAGGACTCCGCACTTGGGTTTTCTCTAGACTTGACGTTCAGAGGCCTGTTTGAGTTGGCAAGCCACAAGATCGACCGCAAAACCGCTGAGAAAAAGACAGAATCACGTGCCTTGGTGGCGTTGAGCTTTCAAGGCGACTGGCGCAACTTGCCCCTCGACAGCCACGTCAGTTACACACGAACCTGGTCAAAATCCGTCAACCCGGACGGCAGCCCTTCGCTCGAAACCAGCGAGCCAAGGACGGTGACCTGCCGCGTTGTCCGTGAGCAACCCGCAAGCAGCTTGAATCCAGCCTTACACGGTTCGGCCAGAATGCTGGAGTGCATCACAATGAAAATGCCCAAGCAGGATTGGACCTTCAAATCATGGTACCTGGCCGACTATGGGCTGTTCGCCCAGGTGCAGGAGAACACAATGCTTGGCGTGTGGAACTGGGATCTGAAATCGGCGCAATGATTGCGAGGGGTTAAATACCCACAATCCTGGAAGCACTGAGTATCCAATGTGGGGGCAGGTTTGCCCGCTCCCACAGGGACCGGTGCAGCGCTTTAGAACTGCGGCGTGTAGATCATCGTAAACATCACATTACGCGGATCACCGTAGTAGTTGCTGCCCCAGTTCGCGTTGTAGGCAGGGATGTAATACTTCTTGTCGAACATGTTGTACAGGTTCGCTGCGACGGTGAACTCCGGGTTGATCTTGTAGGCCACCCGCGAGTCCCACAGTGCATTGCCCGGCACACTGAAGGTGCGGTCGTAGGCCACGGTACTGCTTTGCGCGGTCACCCCGGCGCCGACGCTGACTTTATTCCAGTCCCCCGGCAATTGGTAATCGCCCCAGACCTTGAGCAGGTGCTTGGGCGTCCAGGTACTGAAGACCTTGCCTTCGTAGGTGTCGTCCTTGAGGAATTTGGTCGTGTTGTAGGTGTAACTGGAGACCAGTTGCAAACCCGGCAGCACTTCGCCGCTCAATGTGGCTTCCAAGCCTTGGCTTCGGACCTTGCCCGAGGCGACCGAGCAGTACCAGCCATCGCAGTTCATCGGCCCTTGAAGGTCTTGGACGCCGCGATTTTCCTGATCATAACGGAAGATCGCGAACGAGGTATTGAGACGACCATCCGCCAACTCACCCTTGAGACCCAGCTCGTAGTTCTTGCCCTCGATAGGCTTGAGCAAGGAGCCGGAAGTTGTCCGGTTGGTTTGTGGTTCGAACGCATCGGCGTAACTGGCATAGGCAGACCATTGGTCATTGAGGGCATATACCAGGCCCGCATACGGCGTGACCTTGCCATTCGTCTGAGTGGCGCTTCCGGACGGACTGCCGTACACACCCCTGGAACCACTCTGGTCGATGTAGGAATAGTCATACCAACTGGTACGTGCACCAACGATCAAGGTCAGCGGATCGAGCACTTTCACGCGCCAGGTGCCGTAGATGCCTTTCTGACGAATGTCGTACCAGCTCCTCGACGCATTTCCTGCCTGAAACAGCTGGTACTTATCGCGCTGCGGACGGTTGTGGTCGATGTTGAAAATATCGGCGCCAGCCGTCGCCGCACGGGCCCATTGGTCGTCTGTGGTGAGCTTGGAATAGTTGGCACCCAACACCATCTCGTGCTGGAAACCCAGGCCTTCAAACTCGCCGTTGACATACACATCCGCACCGCGACTTTTGGTATTGAAGTCGGTAACCCAATCCACATAGCGCACGTTACCGGTGTCGCCGGGGTTGGGGATGGCGTCCCACGTCGCTTGGTATGTCGCGTCGTTATGTTCGTCCATCGCCACAAGGGCGGCTTTCACTTTCCAGTCGTCGTTGAAGCGATGCTCGATGTCGGCGAACACCTGGGTCTGGTTGTTGACGGCGCGGTTCCAGCTGGCACCGACGAAGGTGGAGCGTGACAGGCCAATATCGTTGCCGTTGGCGTAACGGGGCAGCGACATGAAGTTGGGGCGTGAATGGCCTTTCTGGTTGCTGATACCAACACCCACGGTGGTGTCAGGCGTGAAGTCGTAGTCCACCGCCCCGTAGACCGTCTGATTCCAGCCGCCGGCATAGTCGACAAAGGAATCGGTGGTGTCGTAATCCGCCACAAAGCGGCCGCGCAACGTGCCTTCGGCGTTCAGCGGCCCCCCCGCATCCACCTGGGTGCCATAGTGATCCCACGAACCGGCCTTGGCGGTGACGGTCACCGTGGGCGCCTGCTGGCCGCGCTTGCGCACCAGGTTCAGGGTGCCACCGGGGCTGTTGGCGCCTTGCAGCAAGGCGGCCGGGCCACGCAGGGTTTCGACGCGGTCGTAGATCGCCATGTTTTCGGTAAGGTAGCTGCCCAGCGTGTAGGTGTTACGCGGGATGCCGACGCCGTCGTATTGCAGGGTGCCGATCTCGAAGCCACGGGAGAAGATGAACATGCCGGGGCCCGGGGATTTGGTCGCGGTCAGGCCGGGCGTGCGCTTGACCACTTCGGAGAGCTTGGTGGTGTTCTGGTCGTCCATCTGCTTGCGGGTCATGACGCTGACCGATTGCGGGATGTCCTTGAGTTTCTGTTCGCCCTTGCCCAGGGTCACTGCGCCGGTGGTGTAGGAGCCGCTGCCTTCGGTGGTGGCGCCTAGGTGTTCGGCGCTGATGGTGGTGGCGCCGACTTCGATGGCGGAGCCTGTGTCCATGCGCTTTTCCAGGGTCACGGTGTCCGCGTTGATAAACGCCGCACTCAGCCCGGTACCGCCGAGCAGTTGCCCCAAGGCTTCGCGCTGGCCGAGGTTGCCTTTGACACCCGGCGACAGCACGCCCTAGGTCAACTCACCCGACACCAGCACCTGAACTCGCGTCACCGCCGAAAACGCCGCCAGCGCACCGTCCAGGCTTTGCCCTGCAATATCGAAACGGTAGGTCTGGGCCTGGGTGGTTTCGGCGGCCTGCAAATACAGCGGCGCAGTGCCACAGGCCATGGAAATGGCCAGTGCCAACAAGGACCGTGCGGCGAATCGATGTGCCATGGATGGTGCTCCCCGGTGCAAAAAGTCTGTGATCGGCGCCGCACTACTTGAGAGTGCTTACTATTTACGCCTCAGTGATCAAGGACGAGTGCCTGGGGAGAAACCCTGAAAGTTTTTTCAAAAAGTTGCGATTACGATGCCTTGCCTTCGCGCAACACCAGTAAATATGGGGTGTAGTGCTCGGCACGCAGGTTGAGGGTGTACTCCAGCGCTTTGATCACGGCTTCGGGTTTGTCGATTTCAAACACACCCGACACCACGCGGTTGCGCAGCGCATCACCGAGCACCAGAGTCTTGCCGGGCCAATAGCGATTCAACTCGCTCACCACTTCCGACAGCGGCTGCTGGCGGAACACCAGTTG
Source organism: Pseudomonas sp. GW821-FHT09C10 (assembly GCF_059418085.1). Lineage (NCBI taxonomy): Bacteria > Pseudomonadati > Pseudomonadota > Gammaproteobacteria > Pseudomonadales > Pseudomonadaceae > Pseudomonas > Pseudomonas sp. GW821-FHT09C10. The sequence continues at coordinate 27,968 of NZ_JBWKPE010000008.1, read as the reverse complement.
CCGTTGGCGCCAGGCAAAGCCGCTGGCCGGGTCGAAAGCATGCACCTCGGCCAGGCGCTGGCCTTGATATTCCACGGCCCGCCCTGGCTCCAGGTACACCGGTTCACCGCTGCCGGCACTGACCTGCACCTTGCCCTGCGCCACCTGCACCCGCGTCTGCGCATCGCGCCGCGCAACGCTGAACTGCGTCCCGACCACCTTCACCCAGCCGTCGCCGGACTGCACCACGAACGGCCGTGTCGGATCCTTGGTGACGTCGAAAAAGCCTTCGCCACGCAGCAAACGGATTTGCCGTTCGCCCCCGCTCAAGCGGATCTGCACCGCGCTGTCGGTGTTGAGTTGCAGGTGCGAGCCGTCGGCCAGTTCGATGCTGCGCGACTCGCCGGTGCCGGTGGTGTAGTCCGCGCGCAGGCGATCGAGCCATGGCGTGTTCTGCACTGTAAGCCCCACGGCCAGCAACACCGCCGCAGCACACGCCCAACGCTGCCAGGCTCGCGCCGGTTTGCGCCAGGCGGCCTGTTCGGCGCGGCGAATCACCCGCGCCGGTTCGCGCAGGCCGCCGAGCATCGCCTGCACTTCCCGCCAGGCGTCATCCTGGGCCGGGCCTTGCCCCAGCCAGGCGGCAAAGGCGTCCATGTCGGCCGGCGTCACGTCCTCGGCCTGCAGGCGGAAATACCAGCCGGACGCTTCTTCGAACAACACGTCGGCAGTGGGGGTGGCGGTCATGAGCGACGTCCTTGTTCATCGCAGGCAAGCCGCGTCTTGATGTACGTGCGGCATTCAATCAAGGCGCGACGCAGTTGGTATTCCACACTGCGTGCCGTGATCGACAGACGTTCGCCAATCTCGCGGTAGGAAAGTTCGTCGACATGATAAAGCAGGAAGATCTGCCGAGTCGCTGGGGGCAACGCCAGGATCGCATCCTGCATCAGTTGTTCCTGTTGGTAGGCGGCTAATTGCTCGTCGGCACCCGGATTGCTGCACGGCAGCTCTTCGCTGGGCTCGCCGGCGTCCAGGCGCTCACGGCGGATGGCCTGGCGCTGGTGATCGCGCACCAGGTTGCTGGCGATGGTGAAGAGGAAGGCTGGGAGGTTGTCGATCTTTTCGCCGCAGTCCATGCGAGCCAGGCGCAGGAACGACTCCTGAGTCAGGTCGGCGGCCACCTGGGCGCTGCCGGTGCGGCGAGTGACGAAGGCTTCGAGGGCTTTCTTCTGCTCCGCGAACAGGCGCGCGATCTGCGAATTCCAGGAGGGCACAGCACTACCTTGAGAAGAACGGAGGGTTCAGGAAATGCGCACGCTAGCAGAGGATGAGATTGGTTCGCAATTGATATCTATTTTAGGCTGGGTTTTGCAGTGCTATTCAGACAGCCATCGGGGGCAAGCCCCCTCCCACCTTTTGATGTGTGAACACCTTAAAAATGTGGGAGCTGGCTTGCCTGGGATGCAGGCGACCCTGTGTTACTGAATCTCGTCAGGCTTGACGATCACCCAGTTCTTGTCCGCCGTCACCGGCAAGCCTTCCTTGGCTTGCGCCGCTGCATGCTTGGCGATCATGCCGTTGAGTTGGGTCATGTATTTGTCCTTGCGGTTGATCCACAGGTGGATACCGCCCTTGGCCACGTCCACATCGTGGAACAGCATGTAGCCATCGCTGGTCGGCGTATCGCCGCCGACGATCACCGGTTTTTTCCATTCATCGATGTAGGTCAGGATCGCCGCGTGCTTGCCGGCCATCCAAGTTGCGGGAGTCCACAGGTAGGGGGTCAGTTCCAGGCCGAGGTTGGCTTTTTCGTCGTATTTGCCGGCGGCGATCTGTTTACGTGCGGTGGTCAGTTCGCCCGTGTTGCGGTCCTTGAGCAAGGTCGTTACGCCGATGACATTCTCGGGTTTGACGTTGTAGCCGTACTTCGGATCGGCGGCGACCATGCGCACCAGTTCTTCCGACGCGGCGGTCATCACGTACACCTCGATGCCGTTTTCCATCAGCTTGTTGTAGAGCTCGGCCTGGCCGGTGAAGACCTTCGGCGGCTGTACCTCGGACTGCTTGACCACGTCGCCTTCGAAATAGCTGACCGGCACGGGCTTGCCGGAGGCCATCAGTTCATCCACCTGGACCTTGAGTTCCTTGAGGGTAAAGCCGGAAAACACCTGCGCAACCCACGGGTAGCACACCATGTCGTCGACTTCGCAAAGGCGGTAGTAGTAGCTGAACAGACTTTCCTTATGGTCGGCGGTGTCTTTGAACGGCATAAGCTTGAGCGACGGGTCGAGGCTGTCGCGGGTGATCAGGCCCTTGTTTTCCATGTAGGGCAGCAGGGATTCTTCGAGGTCGTAGCGGTAGCTGGTGTTGTCCATGTCGAACACCGCGAAGTTACCCTTGTTGGCGTTGGCGGCGATCATCTCGTTCAGTTGTTTGGCGGCGGGTGCCGGCCAGTGTTTCAACTCGGTGGCGGCGAACGCCTGGCTGGCGAGTCCGAGGCAGAATGCGGCGGCTAGTAATTTCGGCGCGAGCTTCATAGGCGTTGTCTCCCTGAGTGAAAGACATGGACGCTAACAAATCCCTGTGACAGTTCCCAACGCGAGCACGACGGTGTGCGTCCTGATTCCGTCACGGGCATACGCCGGAGCGTCAGCAGCTTATTCCAAAAACGACAGTCGCCATTCCATATCGGTATTAAATCAATATATTTCAAGCTGTTAGGATTTCCGGTTCGCAATCGCAGGCTCACGCGATTGGCTGCCTTCTCAACGGAGCTTCAATGAATCTTCCCCTGATTCTCAACTTGCTGGTGTTCGTGGCCCTGTTGCTGGGCCTGGCACAAACCCGTCGCACCCACTGGAGCCTCGCCAAGAAGGTTCTGTTCGCCCTGGTCCTCGGCGTAGCGTTCGGTACGGCCTTGCACGCCATTTACGGCGACGGCAACCCCGTGCTCAAAGCCTCCATTGGCTGGTTCGACCTGGTCGGCAACGGTTATGTGCAACTACTGCAAATGATCGTGATCCCGCTGGTATTCGCCTCGATCCTCAGTGCCGTGGCGCGCCTGCATAACGCCTCGTCCCTGGGCAAGATCAGCTTCCTGACCATTGGTACGCTGCTGTTCACCACCGCGATTGCAGCGCTGATCGGTATCGGCCTGACCAACCTGTTCGGCCTCACCGCCGAAGGCCTGGTGGCCGGCACCCAGGAAATGGCACGCCTGCAAGTGATCCAGAGCGATTACGCCGGCAAGGTTGCCGACCTGAATATCCCGCAGTTGCTGCTCTCGTTCGTGCCGGCCAACCCGTTCGCCGACCTGGCCCGGGCCAAGCCGACGTCGATCATCAGCGTGGTGATTTTCGCCGCCTTCCTCGGGGTTGCCGCGCTGCAACTGCTCAAGGATGACGTGGAAAAAGGCCAGAAAGTCATCAACGCCATTGACACCCTGCAAGCCTGGGTGATGCGCCTGGTGCGCCTGGTGATGAAGCTGACCCCGTACGGTGTGCTGGCGCTGATGACCAAGGTGGTCGCCGGTTCCAACCTGCAGGACATCATCAAGCTCGGCAGTTTTGTGGTGGTGTCGTACCTGGCCCTGGGCCTGATGTTCGTGGTGCACGGCCTGCTGCTGTCGTTGGCCGGGATCAACCCGCTGCGCTTCTTCCGCAAGGTCTGGCCAGTGCTGACCTTTGCCTTCACCAGCCGTTCCAGCGCGGCGGCCATCCCGCTGAGCATTGAGGCGCAGACCCGCCGCCTGGGTATCCCGCACTCCATCGCCGGCTTCGCCGCCTCATTTGGCGCGACCATCGGCCAGAACGGCTGCGCCGGCCTCTACCCTGCCATGTTGGCGGTGATGGTGGCGCCGACCGTGGGCATCAACCCGCTGGACCCGCTGTGGATCGCGACCCTGGTAGCGATTGTGACCCTGAGTTCGGCCGGTGTGGCGGGCGTGGGCGGCGGCGCGACCTTTGCCGCACTCATCGTGCTCCCGGCCATGGGCTTGCCGGTGTCACTGGTGGCGCTGCTGATTTCCGTGGAGCCGCTGATCGACATGGGCCGTACGGCGCTGAACGTGAATGGTTCGATGACGGCGGGGGCAATTACCAGCCAGATCATGGGGCAGACGGATAAAGCGTTGTTGGATGCGGATGAGCATGGGGAGTTGGCGCAGGCCTGACAGACCGCCATCAGGGGCAAGCCCCTCCCACAGTTGATCGAGTTCCAACATGAGAATGCGGTCGAATGTGGGAGGGGGCTTGCCCCCGATGCTTTTAGGCTTTTCGATATTTGTGTAGAACGATGAGCCCAAAGCATAGGGCGATCAAATAGCTGACTTGCTAGTAGCCTAATTCTGTCTCGGATGACGGCTCAAGACCCTCCAGCACCCGCTCGGCCAGCAACTGAGCCACTTCAATCAACTGCGCAATACCCAACGCGCCTTCCCGCCGCGAGCTTTCCAGCTCAAATGCAAAGTTGCAGGTCAGGGCGTGTGCTGACGCCAGTGTCTCGGAGAGGTTGACCAGCAGGTCTTCGGTGGGGATACCGTCTTTCACGCGCAATAGCACGACGGGGACGTCATAGGATGGAGAATCGAGTGGGGGGTTTGGGACGGGTTTGAACATTGTGAAGCTCCTTTGGTAAGTGGAGCTGCTACTGATCGCCGCGACGCGATGGAGGGTGGCAGCTGTACGCAGGTTCGCGGACCGGTTACCAAAGAACCCGGCATACCCGAAGGTATCCCGCGCACAGCCACCATACAGCCGCACAGTAGACGATAAAAGATCACCAACTGAAAGCGGACAATGGCGCTTCTGCGCATTGGTAGACTGGGCCGCGACGCCCGACTGCTGCGTTTGCAGCGGTGTACGGAGACTAGGGAGCCGGCTTCCTAAGGGCAACCCCGATAACTTGTGAGAAATTTCTGTTTCTACGAATACCTAGCCGAACGGTCAGTTGTTTGGTTTTCCAGCGTCCAGCAGCATCTTCTGGCGCCACTGCGCCCCCCCCTTAGCACGACTCGACACCACGACGGTATTTGAGCCCCGTTGCGCGTCCAAAAAAGGAACGGACATGAAAGACACTGATACTGAAATTCAGCAATCAACTCGCCCAGTCAAAGCCATCTATGACTACGCGACACTCGGCTCCAAAACGCACATGGGCGGCGAAATCGTTACAGCAAGCACCAGCCTCGAGATTGATAACCTGCGCATCGCGCGTGTAGGCGACCGAGTGCGCTACCCCGATGGCAAAGAGAGTGAAATTGTCTCGGGAGCAGGTTTCGCAGCAACCTACAAAGGCCTGCCAATCGCAATTGTCGGCAGTGCTACAGACAACGGCGACATTGTGACGAGCAGCTTGCAAGAACTGGCTCAGGTGGTGGAGTACGCGGACGACGATGGCATCCCAGGCCTTCTACAGCCCGGATATCGTGTGGAAAGCCAGATGTGAAGCGCTACAACATCACCACTGGCGCGAAGACCACGGCAGGCGGTGAAGTGATCAGCGGTTTGGCGCGCACCAGCTTCAACGGACAAATGATCGCCAGAGAAGGTGACCGCGTCGCTTGTCCGGCATGCGGCACCGAAGGCTTCATAGCGCTCGTCGGCCCTCATCTGCACGAAGAGTGGGGCGGCAAACAAGCGGCGCTTGAGGGGGATCTTTGTATATGTAAATGCGATCCACCCCCTGAGCTGATCGCCTGCCAGCGCTTCAAGTCTCAGGTGTTCGAAACACAACCCCAGCGTGACACCTTCACTTGGACAGGGCCAAACACACCTAACCCGCCTGTTGCCAACTTCTCCGTCCCCGGCGCGGTGAATCGTGCCGCTGACGCGTGCGTGTTCGCCAAATCATGCGTCTCGGTGCCGGCCGGTTCTACGGCTGCGGGAGCCGGCCCGGAAAACGCCAGGAACTTCGGCACCACGGCCGTCATGGCCTCAACCGGTACGACGGGCGCTGTCGGCAGGGTAGCAGGCACACTCGGCAGCGACCTCGGTGCATGGGCTGTACGAGCGTTGGCCGGAGCCAGTTCCGCCCTCAACCTCGTGCTGCTGGCATTCTGGCCTCGGGATATCGGTGATTCAACGCTGTACACCCCGAAGCAGTTGGAGGGGATGCGTTCAGCCAGTACACGGGTGCGTTTCCAGTTTCGCCAGGATGAGTCCGGTGAACTGCGCGTTTACGGCATACATACCAGGCCTGGAAGTGGCGCAGATCGTGTGCCTGTCGCACAAGCCAGATGGAATGCTGACAAAAGCGCGATGGTGGCGGTGCTCGATGGCATCAGCATCACTTGGACGCCAAATCATGGGCCGGTGGTGAGTGTGCCGAGCCCGTATCCCGGCACACCGGAACGCCTGGATAATTTGTTCGTTCATCCGGTTGCAGTGGGGCAAGATTCGGCATTAAGTCACTATCCGGGCCAGGAAGCTGAGGATGTTACCTGGCAGGATACGATCATTTCGTTTCCCGCTGATTCGGGTGTACCGCCGCTGTATTTGGTGTTTGCCAAGCCTGCGGTCAAGCCCTTAGAGGTTGATATTTATGGCGCGTTCAATGGACGACTGCGCAACGGGTTACATGTGGATCACATGCCCTCGCAGGCGTCGATAAGACGTCATCTCGAAAGCTATGCAATAAGCTTCACAGAGAGGCAGCTTAAGGATGCATTAAACAACGCTGCAAGCATTGCGATTCCGTCTTACATCCATCAGAAGTTTAGTGAGACCTACGGCTGGCGAAATACGGAGGAAAAACAGGCGTTAGATGCTGACGATCTTCGTCACGCAGTAGACAGCAATTTCAATGCTATCAAGCCATATCTTCTAGGTCACGGCTTCGCCGAGTCTGATCTTGAGACGGCGCGTACCCAAATGCATAAGATCAACGAGAATCAAGGGTGGTACTAGTATGGATGCCGTGAAAATTAATCACTTGGTAAGAGGTTTGGGTCGCACTTACGACGAGTTTCTTGTCGAGGGTTTACTTTGTGCAGGATCGATAAAACCACTATTTTCAAATAGCCAGAACACCCATTTCATCGATAAGCCAGAGCCAGGCATTGAGCTTTGGTTTTGGGCTGAAACCATGCGATTAGAGCGAATCGTTTTTTGCCTGATAGCACTGGCGGATGGAGAGCCAAAGTACGTGGGTGAGCTACCTGCACCATTCGCCCTCTCGATGAATCAAGAGAGTATTCAAAACACACTTGGAAAGCCAAACGAGTCCAAAGGGCCAGTGAAGTTACCGTTGCCGATTGGGGCTACAGGAGGATGGGATTCCTTTCGTCTCAGTTTGGAGTTTCACTCGAACGCGAGGGTCGCTGCCCAGTATTTACCAGATAAATCAGTATGTGGTTTAGCGTTCACGTTGGTTGAGATGGGCCGCGATTAACCACGCCTGACTCCACACCAAGCGCGTTTTTTATCGCTCCCCCGCTCCACATGCAGATGATCTTAACCGTGCTCCCACACATCGAAGTTGTACGTGGGCTTACCCCTTGCGCCGTACTCTCGGCATTCGACACCAACATCCACTGGTTCATATCAAACGCCGGAAACCACGGATTACCATGGAGCCGCTGATCGACATGGGCCACACGAAGTTGAACCTGAATGGTTCGATGATGGCTGGGGCGATTCAGCCAGATCATGGGGCAGACGTATAAAACCTTGCTGGATGCTGATGAGTATGCGGAGTTAGTGCAGGCCTAGTTACACCGATAGGTGTAGTGAGCCGGTTCGCCACGCGCGCGACAAGCTCGCTCAACACAACAAGAAGCTCATGCCTACAAATCATCCAGTGAAACTTTAACCCGCAGAGGATCAGCCAAGCGCTTTTTTACTTCGTCTGTCTCCCATGCTTGGCAGGCCTTTTCCCAAACCTCAAAGCTGTACGCCGGCTTGTCCCCTTCCGCCGGATTCTCGATGTTCGACACCAACTTCCACTGGTTCGCATCAAACGCCGGAAACCACGCATCCCCTTCCGGGCTCAGCGCCACGCGTGTCAGGTACAGGCGATCCGCCTGTTCCAGCCCCTGCGCATACAGCTGCGCGCCACCGATCAGCATCAGCTCATCCACGCCCTGCTCCAGCGCCCAGGCTTCGGCCCGCGCCACGGCGGCATCGAGTGACGGAAAAACTTCCGCACCTTCCAGCGCCAGGTCGGTCTGACGGCTGACCACAATGTTCAAGCGCCCCGGCAGCGGTCGGCCCAGGGAGTCCCAGGTCTTGCGCCCCATGATGATCGGCTTGCCGAGCGTGGTGGCCTTGAAATATTTGAAATCCCCCGGCAAATGCCAGGGCATGCTGTTGTCGACGCCGATCACGCGGTTTTCACCGAGGGCTGCGATCAGGCTTAAAGGGAGAGTTTTTTTCATGGCGACGAGAATACCAGAGCCACGAACCAGCGGTTATGCTCCAAGCTCACTTGCACGACAGGAAGACGCGTGACCGCACTGAACCCCCTGCAAAAACTCTGGCTGACGGAAACCGTGCGCCTGCGTGAAGAACACGCCGGCCCCCTGGAAGACCAGGAAGCCAATCGCCTCGCCCGCACGGCGGGCGGCGACCTGCCAACGCGCATCCAGCAGCGCGCCCTGCATCTGGCCGAGCGCGATGGCCTGACCGCCGCCCTCACGCGCTGGCTGCAAGGCGCACGCCTGGCCCTGGTGCTGCTGGCGGTAGTGGCCGTCATCAGCGGCGCGGGCCTGGCCTTTGCTGCGCTGGGCAACGGCTTGACCCCGGTGAATGTGTTCTGGGCCCTGGGCAGCCTGCTCGGCCTGAACCTGATCCTGCTGTTGAGCTGGGCGTTGGGGCTATTGTTTGCTGGCGAGCACAGCGCCAGCCTCGGGCGCTTGTGGTTGTGGCTCAGTGAAAAACTGGCGCGCGACGCCAAGGCCGCCCAACTGGCCCCGGCGTTGCTGCTGTTGCTGCAACGGCAGAAACTCAATCGCTGGGCGGTCGGTGTGCTGGTCAACAGCCTGTGGTTGCTGGCGCTGCTCAGCGCGCTGGTGATTCTGCTGACGCTGCTCGCCACCCGCCGTTACGGCTTTGTGTGGGAAACCACCATCCTCGGCGCCGACACCTTCGTCGCCGTGACCCAGGCCCTCGGCACCCTGCCCGCCCTGCTGGGCTTCAACGTACCGACCGTCGAGATGATCCGCGCCAGCGGCGACTCCGCACTGAATATCGAAAGCGCCCGCCAGGCGTGGGCCGCCTGGCTGGTCGGGGTATTGCTGGTCTACGGCCTGCTGCCCCGCTTGATCCTCGCCCTGCTGTGCCTGTGGCGCTGGAAACGCGGGCGCGCCGCCCTGCACCTAGACCTCAACCTGCCCGGCTACAGCCCACTGCGCGAACGCCTGATGCCCAGCAGCGAGCGCCTTGGCGTCAACGACGCCGCGCCGGAACAACTGCACCCCGTCACCGGCGGCGTCAGTGCGCTGGAAAGCGACGGCGCCTTGCTCGTCGCCATCGAACTGGACGATCAACATCCCTGGCCGCCCAAGTTGCCGGCGAAGGTTAAGAACGCCGGCATCCTCGACAGCCGCGAATCGCGCAACAAGCTCCTGGAGCAACTCAGCCGCTTCCCGCCCGCGCGCCTGGCCATCGCCTGCGACCCGCGCCGCTCGCCGGACCGCGGCAGCCTGGCGCTGATCGCCGAACTCGCACGCAGCGCCGCCGCCACTCGCGTATGGCTGTTGCAAGCCCCGCCCGGCCAGGCGCTTGATGCCGAGCGCCTGGGCGACTGGCACAGCGCGCTGCAACAACTGGAGCTGCCGTTCGCCGATTGCGCGCCGTTGAACTGGCTGGAGACCGGTCATGACTAAGCCACTGAAACTCGCCGTGGTCGGCCACACCAACGTCGGCAAGACCTCGTTGCTGCGTACCCTCACCCGTGACGTCGGGTTCGGCGAAGTCTCCCATCGCCCCAGCACCACGCGGCATGTCGAAGGTGCGCGCTTGTCGGTCGACGGCGAAGCCTTGCTGGAGCTGTACGACACGCCCGGCCTGGAAGATGCTATCGCCCTGCTCGACTACCTGGAACGCCTGGATCGCCCCGGCGAACGCTTGGACGGCCCAGCCCGCCTGGCACGGTTCCTGGAAGGCAGCGAAGCCCGCCAGCGTTTCGAACAGGAAGCCAAGGTGCTGCGCCAACTGTTGGCCTCGGACGCCGGCCTGTATGTGATCGACGCTCGCGAACCGGTGCTGGCCAAGTACCGTGATGAGCTGCAAGTGCTGGCCAGTTGCGGTAAACCGTTGCTGCCGGTGCTTAACTTCGTCAGCAGCAGCGACCACCGCGAGCCGGACTGGCGTGAAGCCCTGGCACGCCTGGGCCTGCATGCGCTGGTGCGTTTCGACAGCGTCGCGCCGCCGGAAGACGGCGAACGCCGCCTGTATGAAAGCCTCGCCCTGCTGCTGGAAAACGCCCGGCCGCAGTTGCAGCGCCTGATCCTCGACCAGGAAGCCCAACGCCAGGCCAGGCAACAGAGTGCCGCGCGGTTGATTGCCGAATTGCTGATCGACTGCGCCGCGTGCCGACGCAGCGTGGTGACTGAAGATGAGCAACAAGCCATCAGCGATGTGCGCAAGGCGGTGCGTCAGCGCGAACAAAAATGCGTGGAGGCCTTGCTCAAGCTGTTCGGCTTCCGCCCCCAGGACGCCGCCGCCAGCGATTTGCCGTTGCTCGACGGCCGCTGGGGTGATGACCTGTTCAACCCGGAAACCCTCAAGCAACTCGGCGTGCGCGTCGGTGGTGGCATCGCTGCAGGCGCAGCGGCCGGAGCCGGTGTGGACCTACTGGTCGGCGGGCTGACCCTCGGCGCCGCCGCCCTGGCGGGCGCCATCGCCGGTGGCGCGTTGCAGACTGCACGCAGCTACGGCAGCCGCTTGCTGGGCAAGATCAAGGGCCAACGCGAGCTGACCGTGGACGACAGCGTGCTGCGCCTGCTTGCCCTGCGCCAGCGCCAGTTGCTCAAGGCCCTGAACCTGCGCGGCCATGCGGCGATGCACAGCATCAAGGTCGATACGCCCCAGGACAAGACCTGGCGCGAAGGCAAATTGCCGGACGCGTTGCACAAGGCCCGGGCCCACCCGCAATGGTCGTCCCTCAACCCCCAGGCCAGACTGAGCCAGGCCGAACGCCAGGAACAGGTCGAATCCCTGGCCCAGCGCCTCGACGAGACTTAAGCCGCCAGCAGCTGCCGGGCCTTGGTCTTGAGCACTTCCAGGTCGAGCACCGGCACGTGCATTTGCTTGGCCTGTTCGTCCCAGTGGCGCAGGCGCAAGCTGACCTGGTACAGCGGGTCTTGCTCAAAGGCGCGGGCCTCCTCGGCCGTCATCACGCCGCCCTGGTAACCCAGGGTGCGGCGGCTGGCTTCGCTCAAACGTGAGTAGTAGTCCGGCCGGCTGAACGTCAGATAGCGCTTGGCCTGGACGTGGTACTCCACCAGCCTGGCCAGGCGCTCACTGAAGCCTGCACGGCGCAAATAATCCGCGCCCAACCGTTCATGGCTGGCCACGCCATAACCGCCCATGTTCTCGCCACCCTGGCCGCACAGATGGCCGATATCGTGGAAAAACGCCGCCAGCACCACTTCATCATCAAAGCCTTCGGCCATGGCCAACTGCGCGGCCTGGGACATGTGCTCGATCTGCGACACCGGCTCGCCGATGTAATCCGCCGTGCCGTGCTGCTCGTACAAACCGAAGACTGTGGCAATCGCCTGTTCCGGGTTCATCACGCTTGCCCCCACAGTGTTGTGATATTGCGCTCGGCCATCGCCGGCCCCACGCTCATGCCCACGCCGGTGTGCATCAAGGCGGCGCTCACGCCAGGTGCGGCCTGCACAAATGAAAACGGCGCCGGGCCCCTGGCGCCGTAGACGCCCTGCCAACGTTCCATTACCTGGATCTTGCAACCCAAGGTCTGTTCGGCCAACTCGATCATCCAGTCATCCACCTGCTCGGCATTGAACGGCGAGGCATCGCTGCCGTAGTCGTGGGAGTCGCCGATGATCAATTCGCCATGGGGCGTCGGGCTGATCAGCAGGTGAATCCCGTGTGCATGCAGGTGCGGCGCCTCGCGCAAGATTTGTGCCTGTACCGGCGCGGCTTCAGGCAGGTCGGCAAAGGCGCCGTAGTGCACGCAACTGAGGCCGGTGAGCAAGGCGTGTTGCAGGTTGAGGTTGAGTGCAGGCCGGGCGCGCAGCATTTGCAGGCGGCAGATCTGCGGGTTGAGTTCGGCGATGGCCTCGGCCAACAGGGTTTGATAATCGTGGCCTGAACAGACGATGACCTGCTCGCCACGAAAACTGCCTGCCGTGCTGTGGACCTGGCCCGGTTCGACATCGCGCACCAGGGTGGAGAAGTGAAACTCCACACCCAGTTGCAGGCTCAGGTAGTGGATCAGTGCCGGTATCGCCTCACGCGAATACAGTTGCTGGTCGTCCCGGCCATGCAGCGCGGCGCGGTGATGGCGGAACTGGCCGCCATACAGATCCTTCAACGCCGCGCCTTGCAACAGGTCGACGTCATAGCCGTGTTCACGCGCGCGGCCGGCGCAGAAGGCTTCCAGCAGATGCTCTTCGGCTTCGGTACGGGCGAACAGGTACGAGCCGTTGCGCTTGAGCTGCAGGCCGGCAACCCGAGCCCATTGCCCCCAGATATCACGGCTTTGCCGTGCCAGCTCAAGCATCGGCCCCGGCGGCTGACCGGTGACCAGGGCCTGGCCGAAGTTGCGTACCGAGGCGCCCAGGGGTGTGGCGCTGCGCTCGAACACCTTGACCTTGAGCCCGCGCCTGGCGGCGGCGTAGGCGTGGGACAGGCCGAGGATGCCGGCGCCGATGATCAGTAAATCTGTCATGGAATATGCAACCCTCTGTAGGAGCGAGCTTGCTCGCGAAGAACGTCAACGATAAGGCAGCGCTTCAGGTTATCCGCGCCGTCTATTCGTTCTTCGCGAGCAAGCTCGCTCCTACAGGTAGAGGTGAAAATTATTGTTTCTCCGACTTGCCGTCATAGCGCTTGCGCCACTCAGCCAGGATGCTGTCGCGGTTTTTCGAGGCCCAGCCGAAGTCGTTCTTGATCAAACGCTGCTCATAGTCAGCCGGCAATTCGGTCTGCGGCTTGGCGATCCCCGGCTGGGCGAGCACGGCGAAGTTGTCCTTGTACAGGTCCATTGCCGCTGTACTGGCGGAGAAGTCGGCGAGCTTTCTGGCGGCGTCCGCATGGGCGGTGCCCTTGATCACGGCAGTGGCTTCGATGTCCCAGCCCAGGCCTTCCTTCGGCAGGATGATGTCCAGCGGTGCACCCTGGCGCTTCAGCTGCACGGCCGGATACTCAAAGGAAATACCAATCGGGAACTCACCGGAAGCCGCCAGCTTGCAGGGCTTGGAGCCCGAATGTACGTACTGGCCGATGTTCTGGTGCAAGTCGTCCATGTACTGCCAGCCCTGCTTCTCGCCGAAGGTTTGCAGCCAGGCGCTCACATCCAGGAAGCCGGTGCCGGACGAGGCCGGGTTGGGCATCACGATCTTGCCCTTGTACTCGGGCTTGGTCAGGTCTTGCCAGCTCACCGGCTTGGTCAGGCCCTGCTTTTCGGCTTCGACCGTGTTGAAGCAAATGGTTGCCGCCCACACATCCATGCCGACCCAGGCCGGTGGGTTGGCGGCGTCACGGTAGTTCTTGCCGATCTTGTCCAGGTCCTTCGGCGCGTAGTTATCGAGCATGCCCTGCTGATCGAGGATCGCCAGGCTCGATGCGGCCAGGCCCCAGACCACATCGGCCTGCGGGCGGTCTTTTTCGGCCAGCAACTTGGCGGTAATGATGCCGGTGGAGTCGCGAACCCATTTGATCTCGACGTCAGGGTTGGCCTGCTCGAAGGCTTTTTTGTAGGTCTTCAACTGCTCGGCTTCAAGGGCCGTGTACACGGTCAACTCGGTCTTGGCGAAGGCATTCAGGCTGAATGCAGTGAGTACGGCAGCGACCAGCGCCAGGGGCTTGAACATGGAGCACCTCCTTCAGGGATGGTTATTGGCCGGGCGCGGTCTGGCGCCAGGCTTGGGAGCGGCGCAAGGCGCCACGTGAAGCCCACGCCAGCAGCAGCGAAACGCTGCCTGAGGTGAACAGGATCAGGGTCGACATGGCCGCCGCGCCGCCCACATTGCCGGCGTCGTCCATGTTCAACACGGCGACGGCGGCGAGGATGGTGTCGGGGCTGTAGAGGAAGATCGCGGCGGACACGGTGGTCATCGCCGACACAAACAGGTAGCGCACGATGTCCAGCAGCGCCGGCAGGCAGATCGGCACCGTGACTTTCAAGTAATGGCGATACAGCGGCGCCTTGAGCGACAGCGCCGCCGCTTCGAACTCGGCGTCCAGCTGGCGCAGCGCGGTGGTGGCGGTCATCTGTGCGGTGGTCAAATAGTGAGCAATGGTGCACACCACCAGCAGGGTCATGGTGCCGTAGAACACATGCAGCGGGTTGCCGCTCAGGTTGAAAAAGAACACGTAGCCCAGGCCCAGCACCAACCCCGGCACGGCCATCGGCACAAAGCTAAGCATGCGCAGCGCCAGGTTCAGGCCCTTCTGGCCCTTGGTCTTTTCCATCAGGTAGGCGCCGGTGAAGATCAATACGCTGCCGATCAATGCCGTGCACAGCGCCAGGGTCAAGCTATTGCGATAGGCCAGCCAACCGCCGCCGGCCGTGTCTTCGAACTGGTAGTGGCTGAGCGACAGCGACAGGTTGTACGGCCAGAACTTCACCAGCGAGGAGTACACCGCCATGCCGAACACCAGCAGCAACGCGGCACTGATGAGCAGCACGATAAGCAGATAGGCGCTATCCCTCAGGCGCGACGGCGCCGGCTGGAAGACCTGGGCGCGGCCACTCATGGCCTCGCCGTGGCGACGGCGCAACCAGGCGTCGACGCCAAAGCTGAACAGCGCCGGCAGCAGCAACACCATGCCGATCAACGCACCGCGACCGAACTGTTGCTGGCCGACCACCGCCTTGTAGGCTTCCAGCGCCAGCACCTGGTAATCCCCGCCCACCACCACGGGCACGCCGAAATCCGTGATGGTCAAGGTGAACACCAGGCAGAACGCGGCAAACACCGCCTGGCGCGTGGCCGGCCAGGTGATGCTGCGAAACGCCCGGGCAGGACTGGCGCCCATGCTTGAGGCCGCATCGAACAAACGCGCATCGGCCAGGGACAGCGCCGACAGCAAAATCATCAGGGCATGTGGGAAGGTGTAGATCACTTCACCGAGGACAATGCCCCAGAAGCCGTAGATGTTGTCCGAGAACAGCCCGCGCAACAGGCCCTGGTTACCGAACAGGTAGACCAGTGCAATCCCCGGCAGCATCGACGGCGCCATCAACGGCAGCAGCGACATACCGCGCCAGAGGGCCTTGCCGGGTATCAACGTGCGTTGCAGGGCGTAGGCAAACAGGTAGGCCAGCGGTACGACGATGGCCGCCACGCTGAGGGAGACTTTCAGGCTATTGCCCAGCAGCCAGTGGAAGTTGGCGCTGGTGAGCAACGCCCGTGCGGCCACCAGGCCACCGCCCTGCCCGGCCTCGCTGCTGAAACCGCGCCAGAAGATCGCCAGCAGTGGCAGCAATACGGCGATGCCCAGCAGCACCAGCCAGAGCAGTTTGCCGCCGACCACGAAAATACGGTCGCCGGTTTCGGCGCGTGACGCTTGACGCGCCAGAGTCATGACCGCGGCCATCTCAGGCAAACACCTGCAGGCTGCGCGGCGGCAAGGCCACCCAGATATCCTGGGCGCCCAGGCGCGGCATGGCTTCCGGTGCCAGCTCGGCAAGCAGCGGATGGCCGGGCAGCTGCTCCAGCTCAAAGCTCATGCGGCAGCGGTTGCCGAGGAAGGTGATCTCGCGGACCTTGGCCGGGAACAGGTTCTCCTCATGCACCGCCGGGTTGACGCTGATCGCTTCCGGGCGGCAGAACAGCCGGCCGGACCTGGCCACGCCGGCATCCTCGGCCAGGCGCATGTTCATCCCGCCGACCTGGGCATGGCTGGCACTGTTGCGACTGAACGGCAGCCAGTTGCCCTGGCCGACAAACTCCGCCACAAACGGCGTGGCCGGGCGGTCGTAGATTTCCTGGGGCGTGGCGTATTGCTCGACCTTGCCGTTGTTCATCACGGCAATGCGGTCGGCCATCAACATGGCTTCGTCCTGGTTGTGGGTGACCATCAGGGTGGTGATACCCAGGCGCCGTTGCAGCTGGCGCAGCTCAGTGCACAGATGCTCGCGCACGCGGGCGTCGAGGGCCGACATCGGCTCATCCAGCAACAGCAATGACGGCGCCGGTGCCAGGGCACGGGCCAGGGCAACCCGCTGCTGTTGGCCGCCGGAGAGTTGGCCGGGGTACTTCTTTTCACTGCCAAGCAGCCCCACCAGTTCAAGCATCTGTCCGACGCGCTGGCGCACTTCATCGCGACCGCTGCCGGTGAGGCCGTAGCCGATGTTCGCTTCGACGGTGAGATTGGGAAACAGCGCGTAGGACTGGAACAGAATGCCGTAGTCCCGCGCCTGGGGCGGCAGCAGGGAAACATCGCGGTCACCCAGGTAAAGTTCGCCGCTGTCCTGGCGTTCCAGGCCGGCGATGCAGCGCAGCAACGTGGTCTTGCCGCAGCCGGAAGGGCCGAGCAGGCACACCAGCTCGCCGGCAGCCACGTCCAGGGACACATTGTCCAACGCCGTAAAGGCGCCGAAGCGTTTCTGGATACCGCGCACGTTCATCGGCGCGCCGGGTTGGGTCAGGGCTGTGTTCATGGTGGCACCTCATCAAACTGATGAAGGCCATGCTAGGCAGGCAATGCGTCCCTCTTGTGGCAGAAAGGCAAAAGGCGGCGATAGTGGTATTCGCAGATTTGTGTAGGACGCTTAGCGGTGAGCTGCCTGGTCTACCGCAATCGGGAGCAAGCCCCCTCCCACACTTGACCGAGTTCCAACATGGAAATGCGGTCACCTGTGGGAGGGGGCTTGCTCCCGATTGGTCCCCAAAGCCACTACAAGGCTTTAGATCGGCGACATTTCCTGCGCCAACCCCAGAAACGCCGCCGGCAGACGAGCGCCTTTTCTTTCCTTGAGGCAGTACAGGTACTCGGGAATCTGCGGCGCGTTCTCGATGGTCAACACCCGCAACTGTGGGTCATGGGGCACTTCCTGGCGGGCGATGATGCTGATGCCGATATTGCGCAACACCGCTTCGCGGATCGATTCACGGCTGCCGATTTCCAGCAGCGGCCCGTAGCTCACGCCGGCGCCTTGCAGCATCTCTTCCGTGAGCCGCCGCGTGGTGGAGCCGGCTTCACGCATCAACAACGTATGCCCGGCCAAGGCACTGAGGGGCACATGGTCGAGCTTGGCCAGTGGGTGGTTGCGGTGTACCGCCAGCACCAACGGGTCGGTGCCCAGTACACGACGGATCAGGCGCGGGTCTTCGAGCAACTGTGAGGACGCTGCGACATCGACGCGGTAGTCATCCAAGGCTTCAAGCACCTGCTGGGAGTTGCCGATTTCCACCGATACCTCCACCTGCGGCAGGCGTTCGCGAAAGGCTTTGACCAGGTCGAGGATGTAATACGGCGCCGTGGCGGCAATCCTCAGTGCGCCCTGGACCTGGCCGCTGTTACGCAGGAAAAACTCGATGTCCGCTTCCTGCTGCAGCAGCGTCTTGACCATCGGCAGCAGGCGCGCGCCCTCGTCGCTGACGGTGAGGCGGCGCCCGCCACGGTAGAACAACTCAACGCCGTACTGGCTTTCCAGGTTGCGAATCTGGGTGGTAACGGTGGGCTGGCTCAGGCCGAGTTTTTTCGCCGCCTGGGTAATACTGCCCAGGCGGGCGACCATAAAAAACGCCTTCAACTCGGCACTCAGCACACCACCCTCTCATCCTCTATTTGCGCAACAGGCGCAGGCCATTGAACACCACCAGCAGGGCCACGCCCATGTCGGCGAACACCGCCATCCACATGGTCGCCATGCCCAGGAACGTGACCACCAGGAAGATCGCCTTGATCACCAGGGCCAGGGTGATGTTCTGCTTGAGGATACTCGACGTTTGCCGCGACAAACGAATGAATGCCGGAATCTTGCGCAAATCATCGTCCATCAAGGCCACGTCGGCCGTCTCGATAGCGGTGTCGGTGCCTGCCGCGGCCATGGCAAAGCCAATCTCGGCGCGCGCCAGGGCCGGGGCGTCGTTGATGCCGTCGCCGACCATGCCCACCCGGTGGCCTTGGCCGTAGAGGGTTTCGATGGCGTGCAGCTTGTCGGTGGGCAACAGGTCGCCCTGGGCCTGGTCGATGCCGACCTGGGCCGCAATCGCCTGGGCGGTGTGGGTGTTGTCGCCGGTGAGCATCAGGGTCTTGATGCCCAGCTCATGCAGTTGCTGGATGGCTTCGCGGCTGCTGTCCTTGACCGTGTCGGCCACGGCGAACAGCGCCAGCGGGCCGGACTTGTCGAGCAACAGCACCACGGACTTGCCCTGTTTTTCCAGGGCGAACAGCTTTTCCTCCAGCTCTGGCGAGCATAAGCCCAAGTCTTCCACCAGGCGGTGGTTGCCCAAGTGGTAGGTCTGGCCATTGATATCGCCGCGCACGCCGCGCCCGGCCAGGGCTTCGAAGTTATCCACAACGTGTACCGGCAGGTTTTTATCCACAGCCGCATTGGCAATCGCCAGGGACACCGGGTGGTCGGAACGCCCGGCCAAACTGGCGGCCAGGGCCGGGGCGCTGTCTTCGACAGTGGTGAACAGTGCCAGGTAATCGGTTTGCACCGGCTTGCCATGGGTGATGGTGCCGGTCTTGTCGAGGGCCAGGTAGTCAAGCTTGTAGCCGCCCTCCAGGTACACACCGCCCTTGATCAGGATGCCTTTGCGCGCCGCAGCCGCCAGGCCGCTGACAATGGTCACCGGGGTGGAGATCACCAGCGCGCACGGGCACGCCACCACCAACAGCACCAGCGCGCGGTAGATCCAGTCGAACCAGGCGCCGGCCATGAACAGCGGCGGGATTACGGCCACGCCCAAGGCGAACAGGAACACGGCCGGGGTGTAGATTTTCGAGAAGCTGTCGACGAACCGCTGGGTCGGTGCCCGCGCGCCCTGGGCCTGCTCCACCGCGTGGATGATGCGGGCCAGGGTGGAGTTGTTGGCAGCCGCCGTGACCTTGTACTCCAGGGAACCGGCCTGGTTGATGGTGCCGGCGAAGACTTTATCGCCCACGGTCTTTTCAATCGGCAGGCTTTCACCGGTGATCGGCGCCTGGTCGATGGTGGACTGGCCGGCGGTGACTTCACCGTCAAGGCCGATACGCTCGCCGGGTTTTACCCGCACGATTGCGTCCAGCTCAATGCTCTTGACCTCCATTTCAACCCAGCTTCCATCAGCCTGCCGAACCGTGGCCTGTTCCGGTGTCATCTGCATCAAGCCACTGATGGCATTGCGCGCACGGTCCAGGGACTTGGCTTCGATCAGCTCGGCCACGGTAAACAGGAACATCACCATGGCCGCTTCCGGCCACTGGCCGATCAGGACCGCGCCAGTGACCGCGATGCTCATCAAGGCGTTGATGTTCAGGTTGAGGTTTTTCAGGGCGATCCAGCCCTTCTTGTAGGTGGTGAGGCCGCCGCTGAGGATCGACACCAGCGCTACCAGCGCAATCACCCAAGTGGGCGCGGCATTGGTGAAGTGCAGTACTTCAGCGCCCAACGCGCCCACACCGGACAACGCCAGCGGCCACCAATGCTTCTTGGCGGGCGGCTCGGCGGCCGGGGTGCCCTCCACGATCGGATCGGCCTGCATACCCAGGGATTTGATCGCTTCGATGATCGGCGCGGTACTCGGCAGGTCATGGGTAACGCCGAGGATGCGGTTGATCAGGTTGAATTCCAGCTGCTGCACACCGGCCAGCTTGCCCAGTTTGTTCTGGATCAGCGTCTGCTCGGTGGGGCAGTCCATGGCTTCGATGCGGAAGGTACTCAGGCGCGAGCCGGCGGTGGGCGCCTCGCTCAACTGCACCAGCGCAGGCGCGGGCGTGCCGGAACAGCAGGAACCGCCATGGCCGTGATCGTGCACGGGGGTGAGTTTCTTCGGCCCATGATCGTGGTCATGATCGTGTTTGTGCGGGGTGTGAATGGAGTCGCTCATCAGGTCGCGTCCGTAAGGTGCCTGTTGCCAAGTAAAGACCCTGTAGCCACTATAGGGTCAAGCACCCATTTGGAGATTGCTGTAATGAAGATCGGCGAACTGGCCAAACTGACCGACTGTCCGGTGGAAACCATCCGTTATTACGAGAAGGAAGGCCTGCTGCCACCCCCGGCACGCACCGAAGCCAACTACCGCGTGTACACCCAGGCGCACACCGAGCGGCTGATCTTCATCCGCAACTGCCGCAGCCTCGACATGACCCTGGAAGAAATCCGCAGCCTGCTCGGGCTACGGGACAGCCCCCAGGACCAGTGTGAAAACGTGAATGCGTTGATCGACGAGCATATCCACCATGTGAAAACGCGGATTGACGGGCTGCTGGCGTTGCAGGAGCAGTTGCTGGACCTGCGCCAACGCTGTGGCGGTGGGGACCACTGCGGAATTTTGCAGCGACTGGAGGTCAACGGCGGTGTGGCCGCCAGCGAGGCCGAGCCCTCACATGTAGGGAGAAGCCACGGGCATTAACCGGACCAAATGTGGGAGGGGGCTTGCCCCCGATGGCGGTGTGTCAGTCATTCTTCACTTAACTGATCCATCGCTATCGGGGGCAAGCCCCCTCCCACATTTTGACTGAGACAGTCCTTAAATGGCGACGTCGGCTTTAATGCTTGGATCGGCGTCATAACCCACGATTTCAAAGTCTTCGAACTTGTAATCGTAGATCGACGCCGGCTTACGCTTGATCACCAGTTCCGGCAGCTTCTTCGGCGTACGCGCCAGCTGGGTGCGGATCTGCTCCATGTGGTTGCTGTAGGCGTGGGTGTCGCCGGTGGTGACGATGATCTCGTGGGGAATCAGGTCGCATTGCTGGGCCAGCATATGGGTCAGCAGCGCCAGGGCAGCGGTGTTGTACGGCAGGCCGAGGAATACGTCGGAGCTGCGGATGTACAACTGCATCGACAGATGGCCGTCATGCACGAACGCCTGGTACAGCAGGTGGCACGGTGGCAGGGCTTGCTTGCCGTTGCGCGCGTTTTCCTGGGGGCTTTTGGTTTCGTCCGGCAGGTATTCGACGTTCCAGCCGTGGAACAGGATGCGACGGCTATTGGGGTTGGTCTTAAGCGTGTGCACCATGTAGTCGATCTGGTTGATCGTGCCGCCATCCTTGGTCGGCCATGCAGTCCACTGCTCGCCATACACCGGGCCCAGGTCACCGTCTTCGGTGGCCCACTCGTCCCAGATTTTCACACCGTTTTCGTTCAGCCACTTGATGTTGGTGTTGCCGCTCAACATCCAGATCAGTTCGTTGGCGATGCTTTTGAAGTGAAGCTTCTTGGTGGTCAGCAGCGGGAAGCCGTCGGCCAAGTTATGCCGATACTGACGGGCGAACACGGCCTTGGTGCCGGTGCCGGTACGGTCGCCTTTGGTCAGGCCATTGGTCACGACGTCGTTCAGTAGTTCGAGATATTGCTTCATGTCATTACCCGTATCGTTGAAGCCGAGACCTCGCGGGCCTCGGCATTCGAATTTAAAGCGCGGTGTGCTTCAGCGGTTGCGGGCGATTGTACGCCCACCACAGCAGGCCCAGGCCGACCAGGATCATCGGAAGGCTGAGCACTTGTCCCATGGTCAGCCAGCCCCACGCCAGGTACCCCAGCTGGGCATCCGGCACGCGCACGAACTCGACGATGAAACGGAAGATCCCGTAGAACAGCGCGAACATGCCGGAAACGGCCATGGTCGGGCGCGGTTTGCGCGAAAAGAGGTACAGGATAAGGAACAGTGCCACGCCTTCCAACGCGAACTGGTACAGCTGCGACGGATGGCGCGGCAGTTGCGCCGGGTCGCTGAACGGCGGGAACACCATGGCCCACGGCACGTCGGTCGGCTTGCCCCACAATTCGGCGTTGATGAAGTTGCCGATGCGCCCGGCGCCCAGGCCAATTGGTACCAGCGGCGCGACAAAGTCCATCAGTTGGAAGAACGACTTGCCGTTGCGCCGGCCAAACCACCAGGCCGCAATCATCACGCCGATAAAGCCACCGTGGAATGCCATGCCGCCTTTCCACACTTCGAAGATCAGCGTCGGGTTGGCGATGTAGGCCGAGAGATCGTAAAACAGCACATACCCCAGGCGCCCGCCGACGATCACCCCCATCGACAACCAGAACACCATGTCGGAGAGCTTCTCCTTGGTCCAGGTCGGGTCGAAACGGTTCAGGCGCCGGGAGGCCAGCAGCCATGCACCGCCGATGCCGATCAGGTACATCAACCCGTACCAGTGGATTTTCAGCGGACCGATGGCCAGGGCCACCGGGTCGATCTGCGGGTAAGGCAGCATTGCGACTCCTCGTTAAATCATTCGTTATGGCGACCGGACCATGCCCGGGCGCGATTAAGCCTGCGTTACAGCAAAAAATTCAAACCGACACAAAACAGCAAGCCGGCGAACAACCGCTTGAGCAAGCGCGGCGACAACCGGTGCGCCAGGCGTGCGCCGAAACGGGCAAACACCATGCTGGTCAGGGCAATGCCCAGCAGCGCCGGCAAATACACGAACCCTAGACTATGAGCGGGCAACAGCGGGTCATGCCAGCCCAGAATCATGAAACTTAATGCACTGGCCAGGGCAATCGGCAGGCCACAGGCGGACGAGGTGGCCACCGCCTGTTGCATCGGCACGCTGCGCCAGGTCAAAAACGGCACGGTCAGCGAGCCGCCGCCGATGCCGAAAATCGCCGAAGCCCAGCCGATCACGGTACCGGCCACCGTCAGGCCGAGCTTACCCGGCACCGTGCGGCTGGCCTTGGGCTTGACCTCCAGGGCCAGTTGCACGGCGATGATCAGGGCGAATACGCCGATGATCTTCTGCAAGTGGGGGCCGGAAATCGCCTCGGCGGTCAGTGCACCAAAGCCGGCGCCGAGCAGGATGCCCACGGTCATCCAGACAAAGATCGGCCAACGCACCGCGCCACGTCGGTGGTGCTCACGCACGGCATTGACCGAGGTAAAGATGATCGTCGCCAGGGAGGTGCCCACGGCCAGGTGGGTCAGCACCTGCGGGGCGAAGCCCTGCAAGGTGAAGCTGAACACCAGCACCGGCACGATGATGATCCCGCCGCCCACGCCAAACAGCCCGGCGAGCACGCCCGCGCACGCGCCCAGCAGCAAATACAGCAGAAATTCCATGGGAGCCCCCAAACCAGGTCCGGCATGTTAACGGATGGAAGGCATGCGACCCAACTGGATACGATGGAACGCCGCTGCCGGTGTGGGTAGAGTGGCAAAAAACACAAACGGGAATCGCCTGATGTGCCTGATTGTTTTTGCCTGGCGGCCGGGCCATGCCCAGCCGCTGATCGTCGCGGCCAACCGTGATGAGTTCTACGCCCGCCCCAGCCTGCCGCTGGCCCAGTGGCCGGATGCGCCCGAAGTCTACGCCGGCCGCGATCAGGAAGCGGGCGGCACCTGGCTGGGCGTGAATGCCGATGGGCGGTTTGCGGCCCTGACCAATATCCGTGATCCCCACCAGCCGCCGGCACGCAAGTCCCGCGGGGAGCTGGTGGCACGGTTTCTCAGTGGTTCGCTGCCGATTGACCAGTATTTGGCCGACGTTAACGGCCGATCGATTGAATATGCCGGGTTTAACCTGCTGGTGGGGACGCGGGAAGAGTTGTGGCATTACAACGCCAATCACACCGAGCCGACGCAGTTGAAAGCGGGCGTGTATGGGTTATCCAATGCAGGGCTGGATACACCTTGGCCGAAACTGCTTAAGGCCAAAGCCGCGCTGAGTGAGTTGCTGAACGATCCCCAGCCCGAAGCGCTACTGGAGATTCTGAGCGATCCGCAGACGGCGCCGTTTGCTGACTTGCCCGATACCGGCGTGGGGTTAGCGACCGAGAGTTTGCTGTCGAGTGTGTTTATCGCCAGCCCCAGTTATGGGACACGGGCGAGCACGGCGTTGATTGTGAACGCCGATGGCACGCGGCGGATGGTGGAGCGCAGCTTTGGACCACATGGTGGACGGTTAGGCGAGGTGGACATCAACCTGTAGGAACTAGGCGTCCCCCTCGCTCCTACAAGGTTTTGGCGGAAGCCGGGTTGATCATCCGCGTCAGCCCCAGGTTCTTCAGCGCCAATTGCAGCGAGCTGTGGATAACCTGCGGGTTGTCGATGGTCATCAACTCCGCCAGCAGATCCTTGGCCATGCTCAGTTCAACCTGGCGCAGCATCCACTTCACCTTCGGCAGGTTGGTGGCGTTCATCGACAGGCTGTCAAAGCCCATCGCCATCAACAGCACCGCCGCCGCGGGGTCACCGGCCATTTCACCGCAGATGCTCACCGGCTTGCCCTCGGCATGGGCGTCGCGCACCACGTGTTGCAAGGCTTGCAGCACCGCCGGGTGCAGGTAGTCGTAGAGGTCGGCCACCCGTGGGTTGTTACGGTCCACGGCCAGCAGGTACTGGGTCAGGTCGTTGGAGCCCACGGACAGGAAGTCCACCTGCCGCGCCAGTTCCTTGGCCTGGTACACCGCCGCCGGGATTTCAATCATCACGCCAATCGGCGGCATCGGTACGTCGGCGCCTTCGTCGCGCACTTCGCCCCAGGCGCGGTGGATCAGGTGCAAGGCTTCTTCCAGCTCATGGGTGCCGGAGATCATCGGCAGCAGGATGCGCAGGTTGTTCAGGCCTTCGCTGGCCTTGAGCATGGCACGGGTCTGCACCAGGAAGATTTCAGGGTGGTCGAGGGTGACGCGAATACCGCGCCAGCCGAGGAAGGGGTTGTCTTCCTTGATCGGGAAATACGACAGTGACTTGTCGCCGCCAATGTCCAGGCTGCGCATGGTCACCGGTAACGGGTGGAAGGCGGACAGTTGCTCGCGATAAATCGCCAGCTGCTCCTTCTCACTCGGAAAACGCTGGTTGATCATGAACGGCACTTCGGTGCGGTACAGCCCCACGCCTTCGGCGCCGCGCTGTTGCGCGCGGGCCACATCGGCCAGCAGGCCGGTGTTGACCAGCAGCGGTACACGGTGACCGTCGAGGGTCACGCACGGCAGTTCGCGCAAGGAATCGAGCCCGAGCGCCAGTTGCTTCTCTTCTTCCACCACCTCGGCGTATTGCTTGCGCAGGACTTCGCTGGGGTTGGTAAACACCTCGCCGCGATGCCCATCGACGATCATGTCGATGCCATCGACCTTGGAGTACGGCAGGTCCACCAGGCCCATCACCGTCGGAATGCCCATGGCCCGGGCCAGGATCGCGACGTGGGAGTTACCCGAACCGAGGACCGAGACCAGGCCCACCAACTTGCCTTCAGGCACTTCGCCGAGCATGGTGGCGGTCAGTTCTTCACTGATCAGGATGGTGTTGTCGGGGTAGACCAGGTTGGTGGTGCGGTCTTCCTGCAGGTAGGCCAGCAGACGGCGACCGAGGTCACGCACATCCGAGGCCCGCTCGCGCAGGTAGGCGTCATCCATCAATTCGAAACGGTTGACGTGATCGGTGACCACCTGGCGCAGCGCGCCCTGGGCCCACTGGCCGGTCTTGATCACGGTCTTGACTTCATTACCCAGGGACGCGTCGTCGAGCATCATCTGGTACACGTCGAACAACGCGCGCTCTTCGGGGCGCAGCTGGGTGGCCAGCTTGGTCGACAGGTTGCGCATGTCGGCGCGCACGCCTTCCAGGGCCGTCTTGAACAGTTTGATTTCAGCGTCGATGTCGTCGACGTGCTTGTCCGGCACCACATCGAGGTCGGCCGGCGGCAACATGACCACGGCAGTACCGACCGCCGCCCCCGGTGAACCCGGTACGCCGACGAACTTGGCTTCCTGGATCCCCTTGCCCTGGCGCCCCAGGCCGCGAATCGAGCCGGTGGCTTCGGCGTGGGCGATAACCCCGGCGAGCTGCGCGCTCATGGTCACGAGGAAGGCTTCTTCGCCCTCATCGAACTGGCGACGTTCTTTTTGCTGGATGACCAATACGCCGACGACGCGGCGGTGGTGAATGATCGGTGCGCCGAGGAACGAGGCGTAGCGCTCTTCGCCGGTTTCGGCAAAGTAGCGATAACGCGGGTGATCGGCCGCGTTTTCAAGGTTCAGGGGTTCTTCACGCGTCCCCACCAAGCCCACCAGACCTTCATTGGGCGCCATGCTGACCTTGCCGATGGAGCGCTTGTTCAAGCCCTCGGTGGCCATCAGCACAAAACGGTTGGTCTCTGGGTCCAGCAGGTAAACCGAGCAGACCTGGCTGCCCATGGCTTCCTTGACGCGCAACACAATAATCCCCAACGCCGCCTTGAGATCCTTGGCGGAGTTAACTTCCTGGACGATCTTGCGCAGCGTATTGAGCATGGCTCGGGGTCGAACTCCGTCGTCAGTCGCGCGCTAAAAGGCGCGGGGCAAGCTCTTTGAGAGCGCGACGATAAACCTCGCGCTTGAATGTCACCACCTGGCCCAGCGGGTACCAATAACTGACCCAACGCCAGCCATCGAACTCCGGTTTACCGGTCAAATCCATCCGCACCCGCTGCTCGTTGGAGATCAGGCGCAGGAGAAACCATTTCTGCTTCTGGCCGATGCACAGCGGTTGGCTGTGGGTACGCACCAGGCGTTGCGGCAAACGATAGCGCAACCAGCCCCGGGTACAGGCCAAAATCTGCACATCTTCACGTTCAAGGCCGACTTCTTCGTTCAACTCACGGTACAAGGCGTCTTCAGGGGTTTCGTCGGGGTTGATTCCGCCTTGAGGAAACTG
The DNA here is from genome assembly GCF_059418085.1 of Pseudomonas sp. GW821-FHT09C10. NCBI lineage: Bacteria > Pseudomonadati > Pseudomonadota > Gammaproteobacteria > Pseudomonadales > Pseudomonadaceae > Pseudomonas > Pseudomonas sp. GW821-FHT09C10. Next base: position 1,048 of record NZ_JBWKPE010000008.1, on the reverse strand, counting down.
CCAGGCATCTTGGTTGATTCGGCGAGCCCATAGCACCTGTCCGGCATCATTCGTAAGAATAATCCCGACATTAGGACGGAAACCATCGGGGTCGATCACGGCAACAACCTCGCAAACGCATGTCGCCGCATTGTTCCACAAAGGTTGTTCCAGCGGCAACGAGGCTTCTTACCTTATGTGCACTCTTGTGAAAAGACCGTATTCTGGACGCCTTTTTACAGACTTTTCAGCGAGTAACTGCAATGCGCCTGGCTTTATTCGACTTGGACAACACCCTTCTCGGCGGTGACAGCGACCACGCCTGGGGCGATTACCTCTGCGAGCGGGGGATTCTCGACGCGGTCGCCTACAAAGCCCGCAACGACGAGTTCTACCAGGACTACCTGGCAGGCAAGCTGGACAACGCCGCCTACCTGAACTTCTGCCTGGAAATCCTCGGCCGCACCGAGATGGCCCAGTTGGACGAATGGCATAACGACTATATGCGCGACTGCATCGAGCCGATCATGCTGCCCCTGGCCGTTGAACTGCTGGCCAAGCACCGCGCCGCTGGCGACAAGCTGGTGATCATCACCGCCACCAACCGTTTCGTCACCGCGCCAATTGCCGCACGCCTGGGCGTCGAGACGCTGATCGCCACCGAGTGCGAGATGGAAAATGGCCGCTACACCGGGCGTAGCACGGATGTGCCGTGCTTCCGTGAAGGCAAGGTGACGCGCTTGAATCGGTGGTTGGAAGAGACGGGGTACAGCCTGGAAGACAGTTACTTCTACAGCGACTCGATGAATGACCTGCCGCTGTTGGAGCAGGTGACGCATCCGGTGGCGGTGGATCCGGATCCGAATCTGCGCGCTGAAGCCGAGAAGCGGGGTTGGCCGGTGATTACCCTGCGCAGCGAGTAACCGTGGTGAGCGGGCTTGCCCCGCGCTGGGCTGCGAAGCAGCCCCAAAACCTGCCAACCGGTCTCATCAGGAAAAATGCGGGCCCTTGTCGGGGCTGCTTCGCAGCCCAGCGCGGGGCAAGCCCGCTCACCACAACAGATTTGCGC
>NZ_JBWKPE010000007.1:0-328596 GCF_059418085.1 Pseudomonas sp. GW821-FHT09C10 | reverse complement strand
CAGCCAAGGGCGGCAGCACGAGCGGCAGCGTTGATTTCCCGATTCCGGCGAGCGCCATCGCTGCCAATATCGGTAACAGCAACCGAATATTTACCTTCAGGTATGAAGTGATCCGTGGCAGTGAGGCCAAGTCTTCCGGAACGGTAACGGTGACGGTGACGCCGATTCCTGCAGCGAACCTGCCTCGCGCGGTCATTCATAACATACCTAACGGCGGGACGCTGGACCTGAACACGTTTGCCGGCAATGCATGGGCAGCCCTGGGGAGATGGCCTTTTATTGCTGGCGGGCAACGGGTGTGGATTATCTGCAGCAGTGCGGGAGTCGCCGACCTGTATGTGCTCAATGGCGTGGCGATCACGGATACCGAAGCGGCGTACGGGTTGACGAATAAAACGGTGGTGCGCAGTTGGCTGGAGTCCGTGCCCAATAACCAGCAGATCCATGTGAGGAGCCAGGTGACGCTCAATGGCAGCGTGAGCCCTGGCGATGTGATTACTTTCCCGACGACGACTTACACGTTAGCGAAAACCTTGAGAATTGATCCAACCACAATGAACTTGAATGGGTACGCAATTATTGCATTCAACTGGCCCAGGAATGGGCAGGATTATCCAGGAAACGCACAAACCCGTTTGGCCACTGGCGGTCAACCACCCTACACATACACATCACGTAACAACGCCATCGCCCGGGTGAGCGGAAACGGGAAAGTGGTGGGATATGGTAATGGCAGCACGGTAATCGATGTTGAAGACGTTGCAGGGCACACGGTGTCATACAGCGTCGCTGTCTCTAACGTGTGGCACGTACGCGAGAATGCTAACTCTCTGAGCAGTGCCGAAGCCTACAACTGGCGTAGATCACTGCCAGGTGCCATAGGACTGGATTGGACCAATGGTCTTGAGTACATGCAGAGGGTGTATGGTCCTGCGGCGCAGTTCCCTGTTCCGAATGATGCGTATTATTGGGTATGTATTGACAACGGCGTGTATTGTCACTGGTTAGTCGATGCCACTTGGGATACCAGACGTCCCAACCAGATCTCATGCCTTGGTGTGAACTGGAGAGCATGGGCTTGGTGCTTACAGCCTTCCTGACTATCAAATTACCAACGAGTAACCGCGACGGATCTATACCGATGATAGATCTGTCGCGCGTTGGTGCTACCAGTGCGCAGCTCAAAGTCTCCAGCGTACGGCACTCTTCGCCAACCGCCCCGCATCGCATCCACATTCGCCGCCAACCGCCCCTTCCACATTTGATCAGCGGTGTTCGATCAGCCCTTGAGCTCCTTCAAATGCTTGTAGACCGTAGCCCGCCCCATGCCCAGCACATTGGCCACGTAGTTCGAGGCGCTCTTGCCCTTGAACGCCCCCTCGGCATGCAGCGCCAGCACCAGCTCGCGCTTGTGGTCACGGGTGAGCAGGTTCAGGCTCAGCTGGCGCTCGCGCATCCAGGCATGCAGGAACGTGTTGATACGCTCCTGCCAGTCATCGCGAAACAGCGAGTCCGGTTGCGGGATCAGCTTGCTCGGCGACAGGAACAGGTCCAGCGCGGCCTTGGCGTTTTCGAACAGTGAGATATTCAGGTTGATGCACAGCACCGCCAGCCGGCGACCTGTGTGGTCATGCAGCACGGTGCTCAGGCTGCGGATTTTCTGGCCGTCCCAATTGAGCTTTTCGTAGGGGCCGATATTCACGTCGCTGACGTCGGCGCTGAGCATGTCCTCCAGCGCCGAGTCGTCGCCAATGCCTCGTTTGGACAGGTTATTGGCGATGTAATCGACTTTTTGCGTGCGCAGGTCATGCAGCACCACTTCGGCATGGGGGAAGAACAACGTGGCGATTGCATCGGCAATCGCACGGAAATTCTGCAGGACTTTTTCGTGTTCGGCGCTGTTCATCAATGGGGCTCCAGGCGGGCGAGGGAGAGCATACCAGCGTCGAGGCCGAACCGTGTCAGTGCCTCCGGCAACGCTTCACCGCGCACCAGCGCCGCACTGGCCTGGCCCATGGCAGGGGAGGTCTGGATCCCATAACCGCCTTGCGCCGCCACCCAGAACAGGCCGGGCACCTGCGGGTCGAAGCCGCTGAGCAAATCACCATCATGCACAAAGCTGCGCAGGCCGGCCCAGGTGCGCGTCGGGCGGCGGATGTTCAGGGTGGTGGCTTCTTCGATCTGGTAGATGCCCATGGCGATGTCCAGCTCTTCGGGCTGTACATCCTGGGGCTCCACCGGATCGGCATTCGCCGGCGAGCCGAGGAACATGCCGGCGTCGGGCTTCATGTAGAAGGCTTCGTCGAGGGCCACCAGCATCGGCCAGGCATGGCTGTCCACGCCTTCGGGGCCGGCGAAGATAAACGCCGAGCGCCGCTTGGGTTGCAGGCCGATGGACGCGGCGCCCGCCAGCCCGCCGATATGATCGGCCCAGGCCCCGGCGGCGTTGATGATGATGGGCGCGGTGTAGGTCCCGTCCTGGGTGTTTACGCGCCAGAGTCCCGCGCTGTCACGGCTCAAGCCCAGTACATGGCTGTCGGTGCGCACTTCGCCCTGATTGCGCCGGATACCGCGCAGATAGCCCTGGTGCAGGGCGTCGGTGTCGATGTCGCTGGCGGTCGGGTCATACAGCGCGCCATGGACTTTTTCCCGGCGCAGGATCGGCAGGCGCGCGCAGGCTTCATCCGCCGTGAGCCGTTCGACCTGGGGCACCGTGGCCTTGGCACTCAGGTACTGGGCCTGCAATTCGGCGGCGTCACCGTTGAAGTCCACGGTCATTTCGCCGCGCGGCGTCAGCAGCGGGTGCTCGCAGAAACCCGGCGGCGAGTTATCGAAAAACGCGCGGCTGGCCTGGGTCAACGCCCGCACCTGCGGGGTGCCATACGCCGCCGTGTAGAGCGCCGCCGAGCGTCCGGTGGAGTGATAGGCCGGGTGGGATTCACGCTCCAGCACCAGCACCTTGCCATGGGGCGACAACCAGAAGCCGGTGGACGCGCCGGCAATGCCGCCGCCGATGATGATGAAGTCGGCGTGGCTCATAACAGTCTCCAGAGGGCATTGGCCAGGGCGATGTCTTCCAGGCCCAGGCCGATGGAACGGAAAAATACGTGGCGGTCACAGGCCGGGCGCTGTACCTGCTCACTGAGCAGTTCGGGCAGGTCGCCGACGATCGCGTTCTTGTCCCAGCCGTGCTGTTCAGCCGCAATCAGCATCTCGCCGGCCGAGCCGGGGGTGGTCTGGCGATAGTCGCAGAACACCTGCATGGCGTTGAGGCTCTGGGGCGGCACTTCATGGGCACGCTGGGCGTTGGTGCTGATCGAGGTGATCAGCGCCGGCTTGCTCAAGCGCGACGGGTCGATCACCGGGCCGGCCGATGAGGTGCACAGCAGGATCACATCGGCGTCGGCCACCGCCGCATCGCAGCTGTCGGCGACGCTCAAGCGTGGATCCAGGCGTTTGATGGCGTCGGTATTGGCAGTGGCCAGGCTGGGCGAAAACACACTGATGCTCTGCCAGTCCCGCAGATTCTTCACGTAATGCAAATGTGCCAGCGCGACCTTGCCGCTGCCGATGATCGCCAGGCGCCGTGCCGCCTGCGGGGCCAGCGCCTCCACCGCCAGCGCGGTGGTCGCGGCGGTGCGCGCGGTGGTCAACTCGGCGGCATCGCACAGCAACAGGGGCTCCCCGGTTTGCATCGACATCAACAGCGTCCAGGCCGTTACCAGCGGCCCTTGCTCGCGCACGATATACGGCGAGGTCTTGACCCCGTACACCCCCTCTTCAGCCAGCACGCCCAGGTAGTTGATGAAGTCGCCCGCGCCGTGGGGGAACACCACTAACTGCTGCGCCGGTTGCACCGCTTGCCCGGCGGCCAGGGCGCGGAACAGCGTGCGCAGGATCTGCGGTACATCGACTTGGGCAAGCAATTCGCGGGCCTGGGCTTGGTTGATTACATGGGGCGCGCTGGACATGGATATCTCCGATATCTGAACTTATTTGTCCATTATGGACTTTTAGTTCCGTTGAGCAAGCTAAAAACCTCAGCCCTCGAAGCGGAATCCCGTCGATAACTTCTCCTTCAAATACCCTACCAGCGCACTCACCGACTTCGGCACATGGGGCGAATACGGCCTGATCAGGTAGATCTCATCGGCAAACGCGCCCTTGAGTGTCCAGCCCTTGAGCACCTGTACCAGCTTGCCGCTGGCCAGCGCGGCTTGGGCGCTGAAGTCCGGGAGCAGGGCGATGCCCAAGTGGTTGAGCGCCGAATCACGCAGGGCTTCGCTGTTGTTGGTGGCGAAGCTGCCGGCGATGGGCACGGTGAGGCGTTCGACCTTTTTGCTGCCGCGCTCGAAGGTCCAGGCGGGCTGGTCGGTGCCGCGCGGGTAGAACAGGCAGTTGTGCGCCGACAGGTCGTGGGGTTCGCGGGGTTCGCCGTGGCGTTGCAGGTAATCGCGGCTGGCGACCAGCACCGAACCGGTGTCGCACAGCTTCCAGGCCACATGGGTTTCCGGCACCTGGAAGCCGTGGCGCACAGCGAGGTCGTAGCCTTCGGCCGCCAGGGAGCTCAGGGAATCCGAGACATCCAGCTGGATACGCACCTGCGGGTACTGCTGCAGGAATTCCGCCAAGTGCGGCACCAGCTGTTGCCGGGCAAATGCCACGGGGGCGGTCAAGCGCACCAGGCCACGAATCTCCCCGGCGGAATCGCGCACCGACGAGAAGCTGCGCGCGATTTGCTCATAGGCACCGCGCACTTCACGGGTCAGCGACAACCCGGCATCGGTCAAGCGCACGCTGCGCGTGGTGCGGGTCACCAGTCGTGTGCCGGTGGCTTTCTCGAGGTCGGAAATGCGCTGGCTGACTGCGGATTTACTCACCCCCAGGCGCGCGGCGGCGGCGGTGTAGGTGCCGTGTTCCTCCAGCACTGAGAGCCAGTGAATGTGGGTCCACAGCCCTTCGATCTCGGATTTTTCCATGGGTTTATTGTTCGCCTGTGAGGACAATCAGTTCTTGATTCTGCTCTGGTTTGGAACAAACCGAAAGCCTATCGTGTGTCCCAACGCAACCCACCTGGATCGACTGCCATGACTACAACCATCGAGCACTACATCAACGACCAGCGCGTCAGCCGCGATGATCGCTATCAGGACGTCTACAACCCGGCCACCGGCGAAATCACCGGCCGCGTTGCCCTGGCCAGCAGCCAGACCGTGTCCGAAGCCGTCGCCGCTGCCCAGGCCGCTTTTGCCGGTTGGGCCGACACCCCGCCTATCCGTCGCGCCCGCGTGCTGTTCGAATACCTGCACCTGCTGCGTGAGCGCAAGGACGACCTGGCGCGCATCATCGTCGCCGAACACGGCAAGGTCTTCACCGATGCCCAGGGCGAAGTCGACCGTGGCATCGACATTCTCGAATTCGCCTGCGGCATCCCCAACCTGCTCAAGGGCGAGCATTCCGACCAGGTCTCCCGTGGCATGGACAACTGGACGATGCGCCAGCCGCTGGGTGTGGTGGCCGGCGTCACACCGTTCAACTTCCCGGTGATGGTACCGATGTGGATGTACCCGATCGCCATCGCGGCGGGCAACACTTTCATCCTCAAGCCAAGCCCGACTGATCCAAGTGCTTCGCTGTTCATGGCTGAGCTGCTGCGTGAAGCCGGCCTGCCTAAAGGTGTGTTCAATGTGGTGCAGGGCGACAAGGAATCGGTGGACGCGCTGATCGCGCACCCGGACGTCAAGGCCGTGAGCTTTGTCGGCTCCACGCCGATTGCCCAGTACATCTACGAAACCGGTGCGCGCAACGGCAAGCGTGTGCAAGGCCTGGGCGGCGCGAAGAACCATATGGTGGTGATGCCCGACGCGGATATCGAAAAAACCGTCGATGCCTTGATGGGCGCCGCCTACGGCAGTGCCGGCGAACGCTGCATGGCCATCTCCGTCGCGGTGCTGGTCGGCGATGTCGGTGACAAGGTCATCGCCGCCCTGACCGAACGCGCCAGGCACCTGCGCATCACCGACGGCCGCGACCTCAAGGCCGAGATGGGCCCGATTGTGTCCCGCGCCGCACTGGAGCGCATCAGCGGCTACATCGAACAAGGCGTGCAGGCCGGCGCGCAATTGCTGCTCGACGGGCGTGACTATGTACCCACCGAGGCTGGCCTGGAAAACGGCTTCTGGCTCGGCGCGACCCTGTTCGACCACGTGACCCAGGAGATGAGCATCTACCGCGAAGAAATCTTCGGCCCGGTACTGGCCTGCGTGCGCGTGAATGACTTCGCCGAGGCGGTGAAGCTGGTCAACGATCACGAGTTCGGCAACGGCGTCAGCTGCTTTACCCGCGACGGCAACATTGCCCGCGAGTTTGCCCGGCGTATCGAAGTGGGCATGGTCGGCATCAACGTGCCGATCCCGGTGCCGATGGCCTGGCACGGGTTTGGTGGCTGGAAGAAGAGCCTGTTCGGCGACATGCATGCCTACGGCACTGAGGGTGTGCGCTTCTACACCAAGCAGAAATCGATCATGCAGCGCTGGTCGGAGAGCATCGAGCAGGGCGCGGAGTTTGCGATGCCGGTGTCCAAATAACGTTGGAAGAACACCGTAGGGCAAAAGTGGGAGGGGGTAAGCCCCCTCCCACTTTTGGTTGTTTTTCACTTGAGGGTTGACGGCCAGGCGAATGACGAATACTGTACATAAACACAGTGTTTAAGCGCTGATCAACCAGGATGGCAACATCAGCCACGCCAAACACTGTGTGCAAGTTAATGGATTAACTTAATGCACAGGCTCGTTATACCGAGCCGTTTTATTGATAGAGAGGGAACTCATGTCCTATCCAGAAAGCAAACTCACCGGCTTGACCGGTTTCGCCCTCGCGGCAAAAGTCACTGGCGGCTGGTCCGGCCCTGTGGTCAGCATTACTACCCTGGATCAACTCAAGGCCAATATCGGCGACACCACGCCTCGGGTATTGGTGATCAACAGTAATATCTCGGCGTCGAGCCTGACCAAAGTCAACTTGGGCGCCAACAAGACCCTGATCGGTTCCTTCCAGAACCGCACTTTGGAGAATATTCACCTGCGTGCAACCGCGCAGTCGCAGAACATCATCCTGCAGAATATTATCTTCAAGCATTCGGCAAGTATTAAGGCCAATGACGATATTCAGGTGTACCTGAACTACGGCAGCAAGTATTGGATTGACCATTGCTCCTTTGTCGGGCACAGCTGGTCCACCACTGACGGCAGTGAAGATAAACTGCTGTATATCGGTGAAAAAGCCGATTATGCCACCATCAGCAACTGCTTCTTTGGCAGCCACAAGTACGGGCTGATCTTCGGTCACCCGGCGGATGATAATAAGGCAGAGTTCAACGGTTATCCGCGCCTGACGCTGTGCCATAACCGCTTCGACAATATGGAAGTGCGCGCACCCGGCTTGATGCGCTACGGTTACTTCCATGTGTACAACAACTACATCAATAACTTCCACCTCGGTTTTACCCTGGCGCAGAACGCCAATATCCTGTCTGAAAGCAACTACTTTGGTGAAGGCAGCGAGAATAAAGGCATGTTGGATGACAAAGGTACCGGGACGTTCACTGATATAAACAGTGTGCCGCCGATCACCAACCAGAAGTCGCCCAAAGCACAATGGACGGCCAGTTCCAACTACGCCTATACCTTGAAGACCGCGGCGCAAGCCAAGGACTTCACCCAGAAGAATGCCGGTGCCCAGGCTGCGGCGCTGGTATTCGGTAGTTGAGTAGCTAGCTTTCTATTGAGCTGTCATTTATTGCAAGTGCCACTGTATTTATATCAAGGATATAAATACAGTGATGGCCTTTGTAATCTAAATAATTCTTCATGTTGCGATAAGCAAGTGCCCATGTTAAACCTTGGGGCGCACTTGCAGAGCCAACTATCTCTTGCTCTTTCAGTCAGTATTAAGTTGCTGGCTGTTCGGTGCTATTTAATCTTCGCTTGTCACTTAAGCGTCAGCAAAAGGACATCATCATGAAACATGCGAATCACACACCCACTCGCTGGACACGGGCCGATGCGCTGAAAGTTAATGAAAATGACCCGACGACGACACAGCCGTTAGTGAGTCCTGACTTTCCTGTCATGAGTGACACGGTCTTTATCTGGGACACCATGCCCTTGCGTGAGCTCGATGGCACGGTGGTATCGGTGGATGGCTGGTCGGTGATCTTCACCCTGACCGCCGACCGTCGCCCCCATGATCCACAATTCATCAATGCCGATGGCCGTTACGACATCAAGCGCGATTGGGAAGACCGCCATGGTCATGCGCGGATCTGCTACTGGTATTCGCGCACCGGCAAGGACTGGATCTTCGGCGGCCGTGTCATGGCCGAAGGGGTTTCGCCGACCACCCGTGAATGGGCGGGTACGCCGATCCTGCTGAACAACAACGGTGACATCGACCTGTACTACACCTGCGTCACGCCGGGTGCCACGATTGCCAAAGTCCGGGGCCAGGTCATTACGTCCGACACCGGTGTCACCCTCCAGGGCTTTGATCAGGTCAAGTCGTTGTTCGACGCCGACGGCACCTATTATCAAACCGAAGCGCAGAATGCGACCTGGAACTTTCGCGATCCCAGCCCCTTTATCGATCCCGTCGATGGCAAGTTGTACATGGTGTTCGAAGGCAATGTGGCCGGCGAGCGCGGGACTCACGAAGTGGGCCCGAACGAGCTGGGCCTGGTGCCGCCGGGGCACGAGGACGTGGGCGGTGCCCGCTACCAGGTGGGCTGCATCGGCATCGCCGTGGCCAAGGACCTCAACGGTGACGAGTGGGAAATCCTGCCGCCACTGGTCACGGCCGTCGGCGTGAACGACCAGACCGAACGGCCGCACTATGTGTTCCAGGACAACAAGTACTACCTGTTCACCATCAGCCACAAGTTCACCTATGCCGATGGCGTGACGGGGCCGGATGGCGTCTATGGGTTCGTCAGCGATCATCTGTTCGGGCCCTATACGCCGATGAACGCGTCCGGGCTGGTCCTCGGCAATCCGCCGTCGCAGCCGTTCCAGACGTATTCCCACTGCGTGATGCCCAACGGCCTGGTGACGTCGTTTATCGACAGCGTGCCCACCACCGGCGATGACTACCGCATCGGCGGCACCGAAGCGCCGACGGTCAGGATCGTGTTGAAGGGCGATCGTTCGTTTGTGCAGGAGGCTTATGACTATGGTTACATTCCGGCGATGCGGGATGTGGTGTTGAGCCAGTGACCGCAATGCAAAACCCAGCCTGATTTCATCAGGTAGGTGGGAGGGGGCTTGCCCCCTCCCACTTTTTTTTGACCGCATTTCAGCCTGCCTTCAAGGCTCAAGTCCTCGCCCACCTGGCCGATACAGGCACTAGCGCCACGAGTGATCCCGAACTCGTAGGTGCACGCCTGGTCGTCGCTCAGGTCAACGAATAAAAATCAAAAGGGGTGGCCATGCCCATATTGCAGCGTGTGATCGGCGGGTTTGCGGTGTTGGTGCTGTTACTGCTAGTCATGGCGGGGATCAGTTATCAGAACACCCAGTCCATCAGCAGTCGCTTGAACATTATCACCGGCGAGTCGGCACCCTTGAGCCGGGCCGCCAGTGAGCTGTACGTGTATATCCTGCGCGCCAACCAGGCGTTGCTGGCCCTTCAGATCAGCACCGACCCCAAGCAGATCGAGGACGGCAAGCGACCGTTCACCGAGAGCATCGCCCAGTTCAATCAATTGCTCGACAGCACCCTTGCCTATACGGGCGAGCATGAGGCGCTGCGCGCGAACCTGGCGCAGCAGCGCCAACAGGTCGCGGCCTACGCCGAGCAGGCGCAGGCGTTGATGACGTCCCATGTGCAACACGTGCAGCAGTTGGCGCTGACGCGGCAACTGCAAGGCTACAGCAGTGCACAGGCGATACAGCTGACCAGCTATCTGCGCGACTACATTGCCCATGCGCGCAGTGTCGGCGAACCGCAACAGGTGGCCGCAGCGGAAAAGCTGCTGTTGGAAGTCAACAAATCCTACGATGGCTTCGCGGCTCATACCGTCACGCCGGCCATTGATAAATTACAGCGTGTGCTCAATCTCCAGGACGAAGTGATCAGCACCCGGGCCCAGGCCCTGGCGGCGATTGACCCCAGGGTCGGGCGGATTGCCGGCGTCATGGTCAATCGCCTGCTGACTGACCTGACCGCCCCTGACGGCCTGTTCCAGGCTTATCAGGTGGAGGCAAAACTGGCCGCGCAGGTGCAGCAGCAACGCAGTGCGGTTGACGCGGCGCTGAAAGCCACCCTGGACAGGATTGGTGAGTTCGGCAGCCAGTCCCTGGAGGTCGCCAACCAGGCCAGCCAGTCGGCCAATGCCACCCTCGGCACCAGCCGCAGCTTGCTGTTGATCGCGTGTGTGCTGGCGGTGCTGGCGGCGGTGGCGATTGGTACCTGGGTCGCCTTCAGCCTGCGGCGCCCGCTGGCGGCGTTTCGTGAAGTCCTCAAGACGCTCACGGCGGGAGACATGCGGGTCAGTTTCGATGTCAGCCGTAAAGACGAGTTCGGAGAGTTGGGCGGTTACCTGAACGAACTGACCACGGCCCTGCGCAAAACCTTCCGTGAATTGATCGGCTCTGCCGATGCGCTGGCCGTTACCGCGGGCAGCAACGCCCTGAACAGCGAGCAGACCACCCGGGTGGTGGATGAACAGAAGGACCGCTTGCAATCGGCGGCTTCGGCCATGACGCAGATGGAAAGCACGGTCGAAGAGGTGGCCCGGCGTGCGCAGGACACCCGCCAGGCCGTGGACGACACAAGTGAGCTCACGCACAAGGTGCAGGCGCGTGTGGCCGAGACCATCGTCAATATCCGCCAGCAGGCCGACCAGGTGAACAAGGCCACGCAGGTGACCGATGAGTTGCAGAAGTACGGGCAGAATATCGAAGGCATTGTTGTCGCCATTCGCACCATTGCCGAACAGACCAATCTGCTCGCCCTGAATGCGGCGATCGAAGCGGCCCGTGCCGGCGAGCAGGGACGCGGTTTTGCGGTGGTGGCCGATGAAGTGCGCTCCCTGGCCAGCCGTACCCAGACCTCGACCAGCGAAATCCAGGACATGATCGGGCTCATGCAGGAAAAGATTCACTCGGTGGTGCACGTGATGAACGAAAGCCAGGCGCAGTCCACCCAATGCGTGTCCCTGGCCTCGGGCGCGGGTGACTTGCTGCTGTCGATGAGCGACTCGGTCGACAGTATCCGCGACATGAATATCCAGATCGCCGCCGCCACCGAGGAGCAGAGCGCCACGGTGCAGGAAACCAGTCGGATGGTCATCCAGATCAACGATTCGGCCCAGCAGACGGCAGACGGCGCCGAGCAGTCCGCCATCAGCAGCCACGAGCTGTCGGACATGGCCAAGGTGCAGCGCGAGCTGCTCCATCATTTCAGCGTTTGAGCCGCGGGAGTCAGAACATGAAAGCATGGTTAATCCTCGCCTTGGGGGCGACGCTGTTCATTCCGGGCCCGGCCCAGGCCGCCACGCCCTTGCTGGGTGTGGGCATGGCAAAGTACGACGATAACTTCCAGACCCTGCTGCGCAACGGGGTGCAGCAACAGGCCAGCGTCATGAACGCCGACATCTTTATGGAGAACGGGCAGGACAGCGTCGATTTGCAGATGCGTCAATTCCGCAATCTGGTCAACTCCAAGGTGGATGCGATCATCGTCGCGATGGTCGACGGCAAAAGTGCGGCGCAGATGATGCAGCTGGCCTCGGATGCAAAGATCCCGCTGGTGTTCGTCAACCGCAATCCGAACCCGCAAACGTGGCCGGCGCAGACCGCGTTTGTCGGCTCCAACGAGCTGGAGTCGGGTACGTTGCAGATGGAAGAGCTGGCGCGCCGCGCCGGTTACAAGGGCAACGTGGTGATTCTGGTGGGCGACCCGGCCAACGCGTCCTCCTTGATGCGCACCGAGGACGTGGAGAAAGTCGTCGCCAAATACCCCGGTATGAAAGTCGTACAGAAAAAAGTCGGCAACTGGGAGCGTAGCCAGGCCGCCACGATTGTCATTGACTGGGTCAAGCAGGGCGTCGATTTCTCGATCATTGCGGCCAATAACGATGAAATGGCGATCGGCGCGATCATGGGCCTGGAAAAGGCCGGCAAGCAGGCCAAGGACTATTGGGTCGGCGGCATCGATGGTACACCGGACGGCTTGAAGTTGATGGCTGAGGGCAAGATGGCGGTCAGCGTGTTCCAGGATGCCGCCGGCCAGGCCGGCGGCGCAGTGGACACCGCACTGCGCCTGGTTCGCGGCGAGGTGCTGGAGTCGGCGGTGGTCTGGGTGCCGTTCAAGTTGATCACGCCCGAGAATCGCCAGGCGTTTGAATAGCACTGAGCACCTCGATCCAACCTTGGAATGCAGTCAAATGTGCTCAGGCAGGGGGATTGGTGCGCTTGGCATGCTACTGACCGATCATGCGAACCACCCGCCTGGCAATCAGAACACCCACCACGGGCGCCAGTGCAAACACCCCAAACAGCCACACCGCAGCGCTTGCGGTGCCTTCGACGCCGCCGGGCTCACTGAGGCCGGCGACGTTTGCGACCATGCCCGCCAGTGCCGCGCCAAACGCGGTAGCGAACAGCTGCACAGTGGTAATCGACGCGCTGGCAAGGTCCTGCTCACCCGCCGGCGCCACCTGGAACACCCGGGTCAGCAAGTGCGGCCATGCCAGCCCCACGCCCAACCCAATCAGGATAAGCGCCAGGCAGATCGGTGTGAGTGTCTGCGCGCTGCCGTTGCTTTCGACGGGCATCAAGATGGCCAGCGCCACCATGCCCACCACGCCCAGGATCGGCCCGGCCAGGATCGCCCGTCGAATGTTGCTGCCCGTCACGCCCGCGCTGGCGATTGACCCCAGCGTCCAGCCAGCCGCCATCAATGCCGCCAGATAACCGGCCACCAGCGGCGACTGGTGGTGCAGGACTTGAAGAAACAACGGCACGAAGATTTCGCCACTGGTCACCGCCACCGCCAGCAGTGACATCGTCGCGTACAGCGCGCCGAGTGCCGTGGTGATCCGAAACGCTCCGGCGGGCAACAGTCGATGGCGGGCGCGGCTTTCCGTGACGATCAGCAGCGCGGTGAACACCGCAGCCACGGCCAGCCCCAGCAGGTTCAGGGGCAGGGTGGACGAGACACTGCCGGCCGACACCGCCAGTACCGCCGCCGTCAGCAGCACCAGTTGCGCGAGTGGCAACGGGGTCGGCGCAGCGCTCTCGGTGCTGCGCCTGGGCAGGACCGCCGCCGCCAGCACCGCGAATAACCCGGCCACCGGAATCAACGACCAGAACGCCGCGCGCCAGATGCCCAGCTCGGCAAACACCCCGCCCACCGCCGGGCCGACCAGCGTCGCCACGCCCCACATCCCCGAGACCAACGCCATCGCGCGCGGCCACAGGCTTTCATCGAACACCAAGCGGATCATCGCGTAGGACAGCGCGAACAAGAACCCACCGCCCAATCCCTGCACCAACCGCCCCACGAGCATCACCGGCATGGACGGCGCAAACGCACAGGCCAAGGCCCCGCCGGCAAACACCAGGCTGGCGACCAGGTACGCCGCACGCGGCCCGAGGCTGCCGAGCAGGCGCGCCGACAATGCCGAGCCGAGGATCGAGGCGGCGACAAATAACGTGGTGTTCCATGCGTAGTAGTCGATGCCGCCGATGTCCTGGACCACCGACGGCAGAATCGTGGTGGCGATGTACACGTTGATCGCATGCAGCACCACGCCGCCGGCCAGTGCGAGCGAACGTACGCCGTTGGCACCGGACAACAGCGCGGCCCAGTTGGAGGGGGAGGGTTGAGGTGTGTCCATGCAGGCTCCGATTCAAAGGACTGAAGGCTTGCCAAGGCAAGCCGACACCCTTTATAAAACCTCATGTTTAGATGAGGTCAAGAGCCGGATGGAAGCGAAAATCGATGTGCGCATCCCCCTCGGCGTGGGCGAATTGGCCCGGCGCAGCGGCGTGACCGTGGCCACGGTGCATTTCTACGAAGCCAAGGGGTTGATTCACGCACAACGCAGCGCGGGCAATCAGCGTCGTTATCAGCGTGACGTACTGCGCCGGATCGCGGTGATCAAGGTCGCGCAGCGCGCGGGCATTCCGTTGGCGACTATCAAGGACGCGTTGGACGAACTGCCTTCAGGACGGCCGTTGACGGCCAAGGACTGGACCCAACTCTCCACGCACTGGCGCGACCTGTTGAGTGAGCGCATCAACAGCCTCACTCAACTGCGCGACCAACTCGATGGCTGTATCGGCTGTGGATGCCTGTCCCTGGATGATTGCCCGTTGCGCAATCCGGGGGATCAGTTGGGACGGCTGGGGGATGGGGCCGTATTGCTCGGAAAGTGAGGCAGTCAGCGCCGACCCGTGCGCGTACTCACATCCACCCACACCGCCAATACCAGGATGCTGCCCTTCACAATCATCTGCCAGTAACTGTCCACGTCCAGCATCGACATGCCGTTATCCAGGCTGGTAATCACCAACGCCCCGAGCAACGCGCCATACACGGTGCCCGAGCCGCCGCGCATCGACGTCCCCCCAATAAAGCACGCAGCGATGGCATCCAACTCGCCCATATTGCCCGCCGACGGTGATCCCGCCGCCAGGCGCGCGGTGTTGACCAGGCCGGCGAGGGCACACATCACGCCCATGATCCCGAAGATCCACAGTTTCACCGCCTGCACGTTGATGCCCGACAGGCGCGTGGCTTCCATGTTGCTGCCCACCGCGTAGACGCGGCGGCCGAACACGGTCTGGCTGGTGACGTAGCTGAACACGCCGAGCAGCACCAGCAACAGCAGCACCGGTACGGGGATGCCGTCGTAGCTGTTGAGGGTGGTGACGAACCCGGCGAGCACCGCGCCGATCACCCCCACGCGCAGCACATCGCGCATCATGGCGTGCGGCGCCAAGCCATGCAGCGCGCGGTTGCGCCGTTGTCTCCAGGTCAAAAACAGGGTCAGGGCAAACAGCAAGACCCCAAGGCCAATCCCCACCGAATGCGGCAAATACCCCTGGCCCACATACACCAGCGACGGCGACACCGGCGCGATGGTGGTGCCGCCGGTGATCCCCAGCAGAATTCCGCGAAACGCGAGCATGCCGCCGAGGCCAACGATAAACGAGGGAATGCGCAGGTAAGCGGTCATGTAGCCGTTGGCCAAACCGATCATCAAGCCGCACAACGCCACCAGGCTGAGGTTGACCAGCAGCGGGATGTGATAGACCACATCCAGGATCGCTGCGAGCCCGCCCAACAGTCCCAGCAACGAACCCACCGACAAATCGATCTCGCCGCTGATGATCACCAGCACCATGCCGCACGCCAGGATGCCGGTGATCGACATCTGCCGCAGCAGGTTGGACAGGTTGCGCGGGGTGAGGAAGCCGCCCTCGGTCTGCCAGCTGAAAAACAGCCAGATAAACGCCACGGCGATCACCAGGGCGAGCATTTTGTAGCGGGTGAACAGCTGTTTGACCTGATTCATCTACGCGGTTTTCCGATTGTTATTGTTTTGGCTGAGCGCGGCGGCGAGCACCTGTTCCTGGGTGAGCCCCTCGTTGATGAAGTCGCCACGCAACTGGCCTTCGCCGATCACCAGCACGCGGTTGGACACGCCGAGCACTTCGGCCAATTCCGAGGAAACCATGATGATCGACACGCCTTCGGCCGCCAGCGCGCCCATCAGTTTGTAGATCTCATACTTGGCGCCCACATCCACCCCGCGCGTGGGCTCGTCGAGGATCAGCACCTTGGGCTTGGTCATCAGCATTTTCGCCAGCACGGCCTTTTGCTGGTTGCCGCCGGACAGGCTGGTGATCGGCAGGAACGGGCTGGCGGTCTTGAGGTGCATGCGCGCGATCTGCTGGTCGATGCTGCCCAGTTCGGCCTCGGCATCGATGCGAGTCAGGTGGGCATAGCTGTCGAGCACCGCCAGCGTGATGTTCTGGCCCACGCCCAGGTCAGGGATGATGCCCTGGCGCTTGCGGTCTTCGGGCACCATGCACAGCCCGGCGCGGATCGACTTGAGCGGCGTGCGCGTGTCGATCACCTGGCCGTCGAGCCACACCTCGGCGCTGTAACGGCCGGGGTAGGCGCCGAACAACGCCGACACCAGCTCCGTGCGCCCGGCGCCCACCAGCCCGGCTATGCCGAGGATTTCGCCGCGCTTGAGCACAAAGGAAATATCGTCGACGCGCTTGCGCTGGGGGTTGTCGACGTCATAGCAGGTGACGTTGCGCGCTTCGAAAATCACCTCGCCGATGGCATGGGGCTCGGTGGGGTAGAGGTTGCTCATTTCCCGCCCGACCATCTGCGTGATGATCTGCGGGATGTCCATGTCGGCCATGGCCGTGGTCGCGATATGCTTGCCATCGC
Organism: Pseudomonas sp. GW821-FHT09C10; assembly: GCF_059418085.1. Lineage (NCBI taxonomy): Bacteria > Pseudomonadati > Pseudomonadota > Gammaproteobacteria > Pseudomonadales > Pseudomonadaceae > Pseudomonas > Pseudomonas sp. GW821-FHT09C10. The sequence goes on along the minus strand of NZ_JBWKPE010000007.1, from coordinate 312,126 downwards.
GGATCACCGCGATGGTGTCGCACACCGCCGCCACTTCATCGAGCTTGTGGGAGATGTACACGCAGGCCACACCCTTGGCCTTGAGGCCGCGGATGATGTCGAGCAGCACCTCGATTTCCGAGCGGGTCAGGGCCGAGGAGGGCTCGTCGAGGATCAGCAGGCGCGCCTGTTTGTTCAGGGCCTTGGCGATTTCCACCAGTTGCTGGTAGCCGCCGCCGTACTGCGACACCGGCAGCGCCACGTTCATGTCCGGCACCTTGAGCTCGCGCATCAACGCTTCGGCGCGGTGCAGCATCGCCGGGTAGTTCATACGCCCGCCGGGCAACGTCAGCTCGTGGCCCATGAAGATGTTCTCGGCTACCGACAGGTCAGGCACCAGGGTCAGTTCCTGGTGAATGATGACGATGCCGGCGGCCTCGGTTTCGCTGATGGACTGGGCCCTGAGCGGTTGCCCGTCCCAGAGGATTTCCCCCTCCCAGGTGCCATGGGGGTAGACCGCCGACAGCACCTTCATCAGGGTGGATTTACCGGCGCCGTTCTCGCCGCACAGGCCGACGCACTCCCCCGGCCGCACCTTGATGTCGATGCCGTTCAGCGCGTGGACACCGCCAAAGGTTTTGACGATGCCGTTCATTTGCAGCAGGTAGTCGGACATACCATGGCTCACACACAGGACTGACGACATGACTGTAGGAGCGAGCTTGCTCGCGAAAAACGCCAAGTCACCGCGTTTATTCAGGCTTTCCGCGTTTTCGTTCGCGATCTTCGCTGGCAAGCCAGCTCCTACAGGCCGATCTGCTCTTTGGTATAGAACCCGTCCTTCTCCAACAGGTCGATATTGGCCTTGGTCAGCGGGGTCGGGGTGAGCAGGATGGTGTCGACTTTCTTGCTGCCATTGTCGTACTGCGAGCTGTAGGTGGGCTTCTCGTTACGCGCCAGTTGCACCGAGAGCTTGGCGGCTTCGGTGGCGATCAGCTTGAGTGGCTTGTACACGGTCATGGTCTGGGTACCGTCGATCACGCGCTTGACGGCGGCCAGGTCGGCGTCCTGGCCGGAGATCGGCACCTTGCCTGCCAGTTTCTGCGCGGCCAGGGCCTGGATCGCACCGCCGGCGGTGGCGTCGTTGGAGGCGACGATGGCGTCGATCTTGTTGCTGTTGCGGGTCAGGGCGTTCTCGACGATGCTCAGGGCTTCGGTGGGGTTCCATTCCTTGACCCACTGTTGGCCGACAATCTTGATGTCGCCCTTGTCGATGGCCGGTTGCAGCACCTTCATCTGGCCTTCGCGCAGTACCTTGGCGTTGTTGTCGGTGGGCGCGCCGCCGAGCAGGAAGTAATTGCCCTTTGGCGCCGCCTGCAGCACGCCGTTAGCCTGCATTTCACCGACTTTTTCGTTATCGAAGGAGATGTAGGCATCGATGTCCGCGTTGAGAATCAGGCGGTCATAGGACACCACCTTGATCCCGGCTTTCTTGGCTTCGGCGACCGCGTTGGTCAGCACCGTGGCGTTGAACGGCACGATCACGATCACATCGACGCCCCGGGAGATCAGGTTTTCGATCTGCGAAATCTGCTTCTGCTCGTTGGCATCGGCGGACTGCACAAAGACCTTGGCATCGAGTTTTTCTGCGGCGGCGACGAAGTAGTCACGGTCACGGGACCAGCGTTCCAGGCGCAGGTCGTCGATGGAAAAACCGATTTTCGGGTGGGCGGAATCGGCCATCACCGGCAGGGCGAGCAGGGCCAGGGCGGTGGCGAGCAGGCTACGTTTGAATGACTTCATGGTGGTGCGTCCTTTTATTGTTGTTGGAAAGACACTGGGTGAAGACTCTAGGCGAACACTGTAGGTGTGGCTAACCGGCGTGTTGTGGCAAGCCGGGCTTTTGTGGTGAACAGGACTTTTGTGGTGAATGGGCTTGTCTTGGTGAATGGGTTTAGTGTTGTGAGCGGGCTTATTGTGGTGAATGGGCTTGTTGTGGTGAGCGGGCTTGCCCCGCGCTGGGCTGCGAAGCAGCCCCAAACCCAGGCACCTCGGTGTGTCAGCTAAAAACACATCGCCTGCAATGGGGCCGCTTCGCGCCCCAGCGCGGGGCAAGCCCGCTCACCACAACAACCCCGCTCACCACGCTGTCACCGATAAATAAACCGGTTGACCACCCCCTCCAGCATCTCCTGCCGACCACTCACGGCCTGCGGGTTCAGTTCGTGGGTAAACGCGTGTTCGGCCAGGGACTCCAGGCTGAACTCACCGGCCAGCACGGCCTGGCCCAGCGGCTGCTGCCAGCCGGCATAGCGCTGGTCCTTGAACTGCTGTAACTGGTCGTTCTGCACCATCGCCGCCGCACGTTCCAGCGCCAGGGCGAGTACATCCATGGCGGCGACATGGCCGTGGAACAGGTCGACCTCGTCCAGGCTCTGGCGGCGTACCTTGGAGTCGAAATTGTAGCCGCCATTCTTGAAGCCGCCGGCCTTGAGGATTTCATAGGTGGCGAGGGTCATCTCCTCGACGCTGTTGGGGAATTGATCGGTGTCCCAGCCGTTCTGCGGGTCGCCCCGGTTGGCGTCGATGCTGCCGAAGATACCCAGGGATACTGCCGTGGCAATTTCGTGATGGAAGCTGTGCCCGGCCAGGGTGGCGTGGTTGGCCTCGATATTCACCTTGATCTCATGCTCCAGGCCGTACTCATGCAAAAAGCCGAACACCGTGGCGCTGTCGTAATCGTACTGGTGCTTGGTCGGCTCCTGGGGCTTGGGTTCGATCAGCAGGTCGCCCTTGAAGCCGATCTTGTGCTTGTGCTCCACCACCATGCGCATAAAGCGCCCGAGCTGTTCGCGCTCGCGCTTGAGGTCGGTGTTGAGCAGGGTTTCATAGCCTTCACGTCCGCCCCACAGCACATAGTTGGCGCCCTTGAGTCGCAGTGTGGCGTTCATCGCGCTGAACACCTGGGCAGCGGCGTAGGCAAACACCTCCGGGTCTGGGTTACTGGCGGCACCGGCGGCAAAACGCGGGTTGCTGAAGCAGTTGGCGGTGCCCCACAGCAACTTGATGCCGGTCTGTTCCTGATGGCGCTCCAGATGGTCGACCATCTGCGCAAAGTGGTTGCGGTACTCCTTGAGCGAACTGCCTTCCGGCGCCACATCGGTGTCGTGAAAACTGTAGTAGTCGATGCCCAGCTTGGAGAAAAACTCGAAGGCCGCCTCTGCCTTGCCGATGGCCACGTCCATCGGCTCGCCGCTGCGCTGCCACGGGCGCTTGAAGGTGCCCATGCCGAACATATCGGCGCCGGGCCACACGAAGGTGTGCCAGTAACACGCGGCCATGCGCAGGTGCTCGCGCATCGGCTTGCCGAGGATCAGCTTGTTGGCGTCGTAATGGCGAAAGGCGAGGGGGGCATCGCTGCTGGGACCTTCGAAGCGAACCTTGTCGACACCGGGGAAGTACGGCATGGCGTTTTCCTTATTGTTCTTGGCGGTGTCTGGATACTAGCAACGACACCGGGCCCGCTGATTATGAAAATCACCAAGGGGTGGTGCGATTTTGACCGGCGAGGGCTAGTCTGTTGCCACAGGCCCGAGGACAAAAACAATGAAAACCCTACCGCCCGTGCACCGTATCGCCTTGCTTTTCAACGGCAGCAAAATCTATGACCGCGGCATCATCGCCGGTATTGGCAATTACTTGAGCAGCACCCGCGCGTCTTGGGACTTGTTCCTGGAAGAGGACTTTCTATGCCGGCTCAAAGGCATCGAGCGCTGGCAGGGCGACGGCATCATTGCCGACTTCGACGACCCGCTGATCGGCGAAGCGTTGGCCGACAGCACGTTGCCGGTGGTGGCGGTGGGTGGCTCCTATGAAGACGCGCGCGCCTATCCCAAGGGCATTCCCTATGTGGCGACCGATAACCACGCATTGATGAAGTTGGCTTACGAACACTTGATCGAAGCCGGCCTGACCCGATTTGCCTGCTTCAGCCTGCCCGAGGCCCAGGCCAATCGCTGGGCCCAGGAGCGTGAAAAAGCCTTTCGCCGCCTGCTGCAACGGGATGGTTTGCACGTCGAGGTGTATCGCGGCCTGGGCACCAGCGCGCCGTTGTGGGACAGCGCGGTGGAACAGCAGATTGCCTGGCTGCACAGCCTGCCCAAGCCCATCGGCATCATCGCCGTCACCGACGCCCGCGCTCGGCAATTGCTGCAAGCCTGCCTGACTGCCGGCATCGCCGTGCCGGAGCAAGTGGCGTTGATCGGCATCGACAACGACCCCCTGACTCGCACCCTCACGCGGGTGCCGCTGAGTTCGGTGATCCAGGGCACGGAAACCATGGGGCGCACGGCCGCCGCCTTGCTGCACCAGATGCTGCACGGCAAACCGTGCGTGGGCACGCAGGTCCTGGTGCCGCCGGAGGCCATCAACGTTCAGGCCTCCAGCCTGCATCAACCCTTGGGTAATCCGTACGTGATGCAGGCGCTGCTGTTTATCCGCCAGTACGCCTGCCAGGGCATCAAGACCGCGCAGGTGGCGGCCTATGTCGGCGTGTCGCGTTCATCCCTGGAAGCGCACTTTCGCAAGGTACGCGGCTGCAGCGTGCATGACGAGATCCTGCGCTTCAAACTCGCCGCCGCTGCCAAGGGCCTGGAAAGCCACGAACTGGCAATTGCCGATATTGCCGCCAAGTGCGGGTTCAAATCGGCGCAGTACCTGCATACGGTGTTTCGGCGAGAGTTTGGTTGTACGCCGCGGGAGTATCAGCAGGGCGCGGGGGGGACGATGCCTGCGTCGCACTCATCCACAACGTTCAACCACAGTGTCATTTAGCTCGCTAGGCTGCTGTCCGTGTGCAAGTGCAACCTGTTCGCTTGCTCTGCGTAGCGGAACTTGGCACGCTCAAACGGTGAGTGAGTACGCCAGGATGATCAATAAGGAAGCATTACATTGAGTTGGGGAAACGTTGGAAAATTTCTGTTGGCCCTAGTGACGGGTCTGGGATCAATTACCGGGATATACGTGGCTTTCAAGGATGACACTAAGCTCGAGGCTGATCTGTCCTACCGGTATGAAAGTGCACCCCGTCAATTCTCTGAGCGTTTAGGCAGTACTGCTGAAAAGCTCAAGTACGCCAATTTGTATGACAGCATCAAGCGCATTGGTGACGGTGCGCTCAGTCATGAACAGATCGATAAAATGGTCAACCTGAGCCAGGCGCCTTACCTCGCGCTACTCGATGCGCCGTTCGAAAAAGGGCCGGACAATTACCCCATAAGCCTGTTGATTACGCTGAGGAACAGCGGCAGCAAGGTCATCAAGGATGTACACATCAAGCTGCCTGCAAAGGGACTGGTCCAGATCAGGGATGATTCGCGCTCTGATACGGTGATGCCTGATCCGGTCAGCAGTGTTGTCATTCCTTCGATTGTGCAAAACGGTGTGTACACGCTCTGGATTCATTTTCAGGGTGATTTAAAAACGCTAAAAGAGCAGGACGTGTACATCGGTTACAGCGACGGCGTTGCGCAAGTTCGGGTGTATGAGGATTTCATAGGGTTTGAAGCGAGCATGGCCCGATATGGCATTTTGGTGTTGGGTGCTCTGGTGATGCTTGCGTACTGTTTCCTGGTAGCTGTTTATCTTTTGATAACGACCGATAGAAACAATGATGCGAATACGGTCCAGAGGTGACCGCCTGCACTTGAACGCGAGCATTGCTTGCTCGAAGAGCGATCCAGTCCAGACAGCGCGGTACCGGGGCACCGCGCCAGGAGGGGGTTATGGCAGGGCGTAGGCGATCACGTAGTCGCCACGGTCGGTGGACTGGCGCGCACCGCCGGCGGTGATCACGATGTACTGCTTGCCGGTTTTCGGCGACACGTAGGTCATCGGGCCACCCTGGCTGCCGACGGGCAGGCGGGCCTTCCAGATTTCATCGCCGTTGCCGCTGTTGAAAGCGCGCAGGTAGAAGTCCTGGGTGCCGGCGATAAAGATCAGGCCGCCCTGGGTCGACAGCGTGCCGCCGAGGGTCGGCAGGCCGATCTTGATCGGCAGGTGCATGCGGATGCCCAGGGGGCCGGTGTCTTCAACGGTGCCGACCGGTACTTGCCACGCGACTTTCTGGGTCTTCATGTCGATGGCGGTGAGGGTGCCGAACGGCGGCGCCTGGCATGGGATGCCGGCCACCGACAGGAAGCGGTTTTTGTTCACCGCATACGGCGTGCCCTTGAGCGGGACCGCGCCCATGCCGGTGTTCAGCGCTTCGCCACCGGACGAAGACTGGGCCTTGTTCTGCGACGGCAGCATCTGGATCCACAGGCCCAGGCGCATGTCGTTGACGAAGATAAAGCCATGCACCGGGTCGGTGGAAATACTGCCCCAGTTCATGCCGCCCAGGGAGCCGGGGAAGCTCAGGGATTTATCCGTGCCCGGCGCGGTGTAGAGGCCGTCGTAGCGCATGCCCTTGAAGTCGATGCGGCACAGCAACTGGTCGTACGGGGTGGCGCCCCACATGTCAGACTCGCTCAGGGTTTGCGCGCCGATCTGCGGCATGCCCACGGACTTGGGCTGGGTCGGCGAATAAGGCTCGTTCGGAATGTTGGCGGCCTTGACCGGGACTTCCTTGACCTCGGTCAGCGGCGTGCCGGTGGCGCGGTCGAGTACATAGATCTGCCCGGCCTTGGTGCCGATCACCACCGCCGGTACCGCCTTGTCGCTGCCCGGTGGGGTGAAGTCGATCAGGCTCGGTTGCATCGGCAGGTCGAAGTCCCACAGGTCATTGTGGACGGTCTGGTACACCCACTTTTCAGCACCGGTGGAGGCATCCAGCGCCAAGACCGAAGCGCCGTATTTGTGGTTGAGTTGGGTGCGTTCCACGCCGTAGATATCGGTGGACGAGCTGCCCATCGGCAGGAAGACCGTGTTCATCAACGGGTCGTAGGACATCGGCGCCCAGCTGTTGGGCGTGCTGCGCACATAGGTGCTGCCGGCGGCTGGTGCTTGTTTGTCTTCAGGGTTGCCCGGGTCGAACGCCCAGCGCATTTGCCCGCTGATCACATCGAAGCCACGGATCACACCGCCGGGCATATCGGTCTGGACGTTATCCGCGACGCGGCCGCCCACCACCACGGTAGTCCCGGCGATCAACGGCGCGGAAGACAGTTGGTAGTAGCTGTCCGGCACATTGCCCAGGCCGGCTTTCAGGTCCACCTGGCCGTGGGTGCCGAAGTCTTCGCAGAATTTACCGGTGTCGGCATCCACGGCGATCAGGCGCGCATCGATGGTGTTGGTCAGCAAGCGGCGTTGGCACTGCGCACCGGCGGGAACGCTGGCGGCGATGATCGGCGAGCTGTTGGGCTGGGTCGGCTGGGCAATCGGCGCGGTGGCGTCGAAATACGCCATGCCCCGGCAACGCTGCCACACCGCCGACTTGGCGTTGACTTCGTTCTTCCACAGCTCTTTGCCGGTGTCGGCGTCGAGGGCGATCAGGTTGTTGTGGGGCGTGCAGATAAACACCTTGTTGCCGATCTGCAGGGGCGTGAGCTGGTCTTCGGCGCCGTTGCCGTCGCTGAGGGCCACGTCACCGGTGTGATACGTCCAGGCCACCTTGAGCTTGTCGACAGTGTCGCGGTTGATCTGGTCCAGCGCGGCGAAGCGGCTGCCCCCTTCGGTGTTGCCGTAGTGGGCCCAGTCCTTCTGCGCGTCGGCCGCGGCCACGGGCGTGATGCCTGGGCCTGCACCGGTCGGCGCGACGCTGGGATGGGCGACGAACATATTGCCCGCCGCCACCGCCACGCCCACCGCCAGCACGGCGGCAACGCCATAGGCACCGCGCGCGGGCCGGCCGGCCAGCAGCGGATACACCAGCGCCACCACCAGGCCGATGGCCGCGAACATGAACAGCCGCGAGAACAGCGGCCAGAACACCAGGCCCGCATCCGCCACCGCCCAGATGGCCGTGCCGATCAGGAACGCCGCGAACAGCCATGCACCTGCGGTTTTTTGTCGGGCAATCAGCAGGCCGGAAACCGCCATGGCCACGCCGCCGACCAGGAAGTACCAGGAACCACCGAGGCTCACCAGTTTGGCGCCGCCAACGGCCAGCGCGAGGCCGAGCAGGGCGATGATTACGCCCAGGCCCAGGAGTAGGAATCTAGAGACGCCAGTGGCGCGCGATGCTCGTTTCATGTCGAAAGGACTCGAGTGAGAGAGGGCAAAGACGCGATTTTAGCAAGATAAGTAACCAGTTAGTACATTGTGGTCCTGCAATAGACTATTACAGGTGCTGCGATGATGCAGTGCGGTTAAATGCCGCTTTGGGTGCGATGCGGGGGCATCGCACGGCAAAGGGCACGTTGTTCTGGTGATTTAAACGCTGATCAATGCCTGTGCAATTCTGGGAAGCCAACTGGTCGCGGTGCCAATTAGGGTGTTGCCGGGCGCTGATACGGAGGGTGCAAGATTGATGTGCACGACCCAGGCTCCCCGTTCGGCGGCCAAGATCGGCAGGTATACCGCTGGAGCGACGCTTTCGGAGGTCCCAACGGACAGGAAAACGTCGCAGTCGAGTGCCGCTGCATTGGCGCGGTTTATGTCCTCAGGCGACAATTTCTCACCAAACCAGACAACGTTCGGTCGAACCAGGCCGTCACAGTGTTGGCAGTGCGGCGGATCTGATGGACCTTCTTCCTGGGACGCATTGACAGGCAGGGCATCCAGATAAGGTTTATTACACGTGTAGCAGCGAGCAGTGGTCAGGTGCCCATGTAGATGAATCGCATCCCTGGAGCCCGCGCGCTCATGCAGATCGTCGACGTTCTGCGTGATAAGTGTTACGCGGTGCAGGGATTGTTCGAGCTCGGCCACGGCCAGGTGCGCAGCATTTGGCTTCGCTTTGCTGACCAGCATTCGACGCCAGGAATACCAGCCCCAGACCAATGCAGGGTTTTGTTCAAAGGCTTCAGCACTGGCGAGTTCGCCTTGCTTATAGCGCGACCAGAGCCCGGTCGCGGGGTTGCGGAATGTGGCAATGCCGCTTTCGGCGGAGATACCTGCACCAGTAGAAATCACTACATGCCGTGCCGTGCGCAGCTTCTCGAGAGTGTGTTGGAAAAGGGTTTCGGCGTTCATCGTTTCACCTCAAGAAGTTGCATTCAGCTTCGGACGCACTGATCGCGCAACCAATCGAAGTTGCTCCAGTATTTGCGGTCGCCGCCTGCCTGGGTGCGCTTTTTCTCGATGTAGGGCGCAAGCACTTGGTGGCAGTGCAGGATGCTGGGCGCCCAGTTTTCGATGATGACGTGTTTGTTCGTGATCAAATCCACACGCAGCAGTGCTGCCACGACGTCGTAGTTTGCACAGGCCAAGGATGCCTGCTGGACGTGGCGTTCGTCCCAGCTGTCATGGTGCAGGCTCGATAGCGTCGCGCGGACCGTTTCGCGTGCTTCGCGGGCGTCACTGGCTTGCAGGAATTCGACAATCGAGATGATGCTCTGTGCTTCGGAGGCCAGCTGTGTTGCCTTGAGTTGGGACGTCAAGATTCCGATCTGGCGGCCCACCAGGTACACAGAGAGGAAAGCGGCCAACGCCACGATGATCTGCACTGCCAATGTCCATTTTTCGTAATCAGTCATGTCCATTCTCTTGCTGGTTAAGAATCATACGTGTTTTTTCATCTACGCCGCTCAGGCCATCCCGCGCTTGCGCATAGAGGGATCCGGCATCAGTGACAGCCGCGAACAGCGTCATGCAGGAGGCGAATTTCAGCGCGTCGACGTCGCCGAGCAGCTCCTCCAAAGGCACTGCTGCATCGAGGACTGCACGGGTGGCGCGAGCAAGCCGGGGACCTAATATCGGGTGTTGCAAGTAGTCGCGTGCTTCAGCAGCACCCTGCAAGCCGTAGTAGGTGGCCTTTTCACTGGAGCCCAGGCCACGCAGTTGGGGAAAGATGAACCACATCCAATGGCCGTCTTTTTTTCCGTGCTCCAACTCATTAAGGGCAGCTTCGAATTGTGAGGCTTGAGCCAGGACAAAGCGTTCCAGCGATTGCTTCATGTCGCACTCCATCAACAAGGCCGTTACAGGCAGCTCTGCTCGAACTCTTCGAGCATGTCGGCGCGTATCAGCGCCTCAGGGTCTTCGGCATGCACCGCGTCGACCTGGCGTTGTACGCAGCTTTCACGATCACGGGTGCTGTTGCCGGAGTTCGTGGCCACCGTTGCCTGGGGCGGGGTGGTGACGATCGCCTGGCCTGGCGCGGGGATGTCGACCAGTTGCTCATAGCGGGAGACAAAGCCGGCACCGACGTAGGTGCTGTTCTTGTCGAAGGCCTCTTCCTCTCTCACCGGGTTGGCCCATTGCTGAAAGCCGCCGAGCAAGCCCATTTTGCCGGGGTGCTGCTGGCGCAGATCGGGTGTGAGGGTGACAAGCACCTGACTGACCTGGCCCGCATTCCAGACGATGATTGCCTGTAGTTCACCCTTGTCACTGAACAGCCGTTCCTGGCCCTGTTTGACCACGCGCTGTTGTTGGTCATAGTTATCGCGCCCGAGTCCCTGGAACTGGCTTTCCTGGCGGTCACCGACCCACACCGTTGCGGTGGCACTGATCAACTTGCCTTTGTTCCACTCCAGTTCGCGGATGAGGTGGCCGTTGTCATCCCAGTACTGTTCGGTGCCGTCGTTGGCCAAGTCACTGGCCATGTATTGGTTGACGTCTTCCTTGAGGGCCACACGGCTGACGTGATGGATGTGTTTACCGTCATAGCTGTACTGGTCAACTACGCGTGTGCGCAGTTTTCCATGTTCGAACACACTGGACTCAGTCACGTTCCCGCGCGCATCGATACGCCGCTGGGCGCCGTGCTGCAGGCCGTTTTCGTAGTTTTCTTCGTCAGAGACATAGAAGCGATTGCCGGTCAGGCCATAGTCTTTTTGAGGACCGTGCTGCTTGCCGTTCAGGTACGTGCGGTGCTGGGTGCCACGGTTATCGAAACCACTGCGCAGGCCGTTCTCCCATTTCAGGTCGGCGATCAATGCATCGCCTTCATTGTCCCAGGCGCGTTCGGTGCCATTCTTTTTACCGGCGGTGTAGTGCACCTCGAGGATACGTTCACCGTTCTGCGGGTTGAACTGCTCGGTTACACCGTCCTGCGCTCCGTTTTTCCAATGGGCGATCAAGATTTTCTTGCCGGTCTTGGCGTCGAATTTTTCTTCTTTGCCATCGCGCTTGCCGGCTTTGAACTCGCCCGAGGCCAGCAAGTTACCGGCGTTGTCGGAGCAATGAATTTCACCGTCGGGCAGCCCTTTTTCGATATCGACAGTACAGGTGCCGACGTTGAACAAACCGAGCACGGACATCGGGTAATTGAGCACGCGCCCGCTGAACGGATCGTCCGCGTGCACTTTGTAGAGCAGGCCTTGGATTTCCCGTGTCTGACGCGCGTCAATTTCTTCGGTGAAGCAGCCTGTGAGGCTGAGGGATGCCAGGGTTATTGCACCCATGGCGAGGCAACTACGGACGTTGAGCGACACCAGAATCTCCTTATTCACGGGACGGCAACTGCCGATCAGTGAGGCGTGAAAAGGACGCAGTGTAGAGCAAATGAGGTGGGTGATTCCAATTTGATATTAGTTGGTCCGAAGGCAGCCGGGAGGCGGCTGCCTTCGCAAGAGCCAGTCTCGATGTTCAGTTACCGAAACGCCGGCACCACCTGCTCGATAAACAACGCCAACGACTTCTTCTTCTCGGCATGGGGCAGGCTGTTGTCGCACCAGAAGCTGAACTCATCCACGCCCAGCTCCTGGTAGTAACGGATGCGCGGGATGATTTCTTCGGCGGTGCCGATCATCGCGGTCTTGTGCAGGCTGTCCAGTTCGAACTCCGGGCGGGCGGCGAATTTTTCTTCCGGGCTCGGTGCCAGGAAGCCATTCACCGGTACCTCTTTATTACCGAACCAGGCATCGAAGGTGCGATAGAACTTCGAGATCGCCTTGGCCCCGACTTTCCAGCCGTCCGGATCATCGGCGGCATGCACGTGGGTGTGACGCAGCACCATCAGTTGCGGGCGCGGTACGCCGGGGTTGTTGTCGAGGGCGGCCTGGAATTTGTTTTTCAGGTCGAGGACTTCCTCGTCGCCTTTCATCAGCGGCGTGACCATCACGTTGCAGCCGTTGGCGACTGCGAAGTTGTGCGAGTCCGGGTCGCGGGCGGCAATCCACATCGGTGGATTAGGCTGCTGGATCGGCTTGGGCACGCTGGTGGAGGTGGGGAATTTCCAGATGTCGCCGTCGTGGGCGTAGTCGCCTTTCCACAACGCACGCACCACCGGCACCATCTCGCGCAGCGCCTGGCCGCCGCTGGAAGCGGGCATGCCGCCGGCCATGCGGTCGAACTCCACCTGGTAAGCGCCACGGGCCAGGCCGACTTCCATGCGCCCGTTGCTGATCACGTCGAGCAACGCGCATTCGCCCGCCACCCGCAACGGGTGCCAGAACGGCGCGATGATGGTACCGGCGCCCAGGTGAATGGTGGTGGTCTTGGCCGCGAGGTAAGCCAGCAGCGGCATCGGGCTTGGCGAGATGGTGTATTCCATGGCGTGGTGTTCGCCAATCCATACGGTGCTGAAACCGCCAGCCTCGGCCATCAGGGTCAGTTCAGTCAGGTCTTCGAACAACTGACGGTGGCTGACACTTTCGTCCCAACGTTCCATGTGTACGAACAGGGAAAACTTCATGACGCTTACCTCGGATCTATTGTGATCGGCCTGTCGACTGCGGGCCCTTAAGTGCTCTCGCCAATGTGAAGCTTGCCAGTGATGACGGCTGTTCGGCGGATTGATTGTTGGTATACCATAATACGGAATGTCCGCAAAATTTTTCTCTCAACCGGTTACCGGGCTGACACCCGCAATCAAACTGTGGGAGGGGCTCAGGCCGGCATCGGCAACGCACCCATCTTGCCGTGGCAATACACCAGTGGCCCGGCGTTCTGCCGGGGCACGATCAGGTTTTTCACTGCGCCGACCATGATCGCGTGATCGCCGCCTTCGTATTCGCGCCACAACTCGCACTCGATCACCGCCGTGACATTCGCCAGGATCGGGTTGCCCAACTCACTGAGCGTCCATTCGATGCCCTGGGCCTTGTCCTTGCCCTTGCGCGCAAAGGCATAGGCTTCGGTTTGCTGCCCCCCGGAAAGCACATGAATGGCAAAGCGTTTGTTCTTGATCAACACCGGGTACGAGTCGGAGCTGTAGTTGGGGCAGAACAGCACCAGGGCCGGGTCCATGGACAACGAGCTGAAGGCACTGGCGGTCAGCCCGACGATTTGCCCGTCGTCATCCAGCGTGGTGATCACGGTGACCCCGGACGGAAACGAACCCATCACTTGTTTGTAGATAGCGGCATCGATCATGGGACGGTCCTCTGCGGGTAGAGCGGTTCTTATGAGTTTGTAGGTCTGATGGTATACCGTAATACAATCGATGCAACCGCTTTTTCAATCGCCCGATGAACGTCAAGGCTGGGTCTTATAGCCAATAAATACGGGCGCCATGGCAGGAAATAACAGGGTGCCCTGTGGCACACTTGCGGATCAGATGGGCGCTGAAACTACGGATCAGTCTTGTGAAAATGTTGGAATACCATAATATGGTGTTCATCTGAGGGGCGGCCAGAGAGCTCCCCCGGTTTGGCGTCAAACAACTATAAGATCAGACAAACGCGAGTTCATTTCCATGCCCCAGATGTCCCGGCAAGACCCCCTGATCGAGCATCACACGGTCGATTACGTCCCCCTCGCAGAGCGCCATGGAAAGGCCCGCGACCTGTTCACCTTATGGTTCAGCACCAACATCGCACCGCTGCCGATCGTCACGGGTGCCATGGTGGCCCAGGTGTTCCATCTCAATCTGGCGTGGGGCCTGCTGGCGATTGCCCTCGGGCATCTGCTCGGCGGCATCGTGATTGCCCTCGCATCGGCCCAGGGCCCGCGCATGGGCATCCCGCAGATGGTGCAGAGCCGTGGCCAGTTCGGCCGTTACGGTGCGCTGCTGATCGTGTTCTTCGCCGCACTGATCTACATCGGCTTTTTCATCTCCAATATCGTCCTGGCCGGCAAGTCCATCGTTGGCATTGTGCCGTCGGTGCCGGTGCCGGCGAGCATCCTGATCGGCGCCCTAAGCGCCACCGCCATCGGCGTGATCGGCTACCGCTTTATCCATACCCTCAACCGCATCGGCACCTGGGTGATGGGCAGCGCGTTGCTGGCCGGTTTTATCTACATCTTCGCCCATGACCTGCCGGCAGACTTCCTGACCCGTGGCGGCTTCAACGCCGCTGGCTGGTTGGCCACCGTGTCGCTGGGGGTGATCTGGCAGATCAGTTTTTCGCCCTACACCAGCGACTACTCGCGCTACCTGCCGGCGGATATCGGCATCACCCGGCCGTTCATTGCGACCTACCTGGGCGCCACCCTCGGCACCATCCTGTCCTTCGCCTTTGGCCTGGTAGCCGCACTGGCCACGCCCGAAGGCACCGAAGCCATGGTCGCGGTCAAGCAAGCCACCGGCTGGCTGGGGCCGATCCTGATGGTGCTGTTCCTGCTCAATATCATCAGCCACAACGCCCTGAATCTGTACGGCGCGGTGCTGTCGATCATCACCTCGGTGCAGACCTTCGCCAGCCACTGGACCCCGAGCATCAAGGTGCGCGTGCTGCTGTCGGGCGTGGTCCTGGCCGGTTGCTGCGTGGTGGCGTTGGGCGCCTCGGCGGACTTCATCTCGCAATTTATCGGCCTGATCCTCGCGCTGTTGCTGGTGCTGGTGCCGTGGGCGTCGATCAACCTGATCGACTTCTACATCATCAAGCGCGGGGTCTATGACATTGCCTCGATCTTCCGGGCGGATGGCGGGGTGTATGGGCGTTTCAACCTGCATGCGATCGTGGCGTACTTCATCGGCATCATCGTGCAACTGCCGTTTGCCAATACGTCGCTGTATGTGGGGCCGTGGGCCAACCTGGTGGAAGGCGCGGACCTGTCGTGGCTGGTGGGACTGGTGGTGACGTGCCCGTTGTATTACTGCCTGGCGACACGTCAACACACCCGGAAGATCAGGGCGGCGCGGTTGGGCTACACCGACTGAGCGACTCCGCCGAACTCCTCCAGTGCATCCCGCAACGCGCCCTCGAAGTATTCCTTCGAGGCGCGATCCCAGAGGATATGAAACGCCGGCAGTTCCACACTCCCTGTGTGGATGACAATCGCATTGACCCGCGCCACCGACGTCTGCGCCACCATCCCGGGCTTGAACGCCGGGTCGCTCAAGTCAACCCCGCACAGCTTGGCCATCACCTGCGCAATCACGCCCCCGCTGAGTCGCACGCAGGCATGGCTGTCCTGGCGCGGCAGCAGGTAATTGGCGCGGTGGTCCAGTTCCCAACGCGCTTCTTCATCGGCAATCCGTTGCCCCTGATCCTGCGGGCTGCCCAGCACCAGATATTCGTTCTGCGACAGGCGCGCTACCCAACTGCCGTCCGCTTGCGCACTGGCTTGGTTGGGCGCGCCCGGCAACGTGAAGCCGCGCGCGGTAAGGTATTCGGCGCTTTGTGCGCCGCGTAAGCCGACCCGGGGCAGGTCGGTCTGGTCCTGCAGTTGGCAGGGCGGCGTGAACAATTCGTGGGCTTTCAGACTGGTCATGGCTTAACCCTCCTGGCGTTGGTGGGTGGGGTCGAAGAACGGCAGTTGCACCACCTCGGCCTGGACGACGATGCCGCCTTCGACGCGAATCGGAATGCGCTGCCCCGGTGTGCTCTGGTCGATCCCGGCGTAGGCCAGGCCGATGATGCGGCCCAGGCTGGCGGAATATTCACAGGAGGTGACGTTGCCGCTGATGTCCGCGCCGTTGAGCACCAGATGGCCTTCCAGCGGTTGCACGCTGCCCTTGGGCAGGCTGAAGCCCACCAGTTTGCGTTTCAGCGGCTGGGCTTCGAGGATGTCCACCGAGCGGCGACCGACGAAGAACGGCTTGTTGCGGCTGATCGCCCAGCCCATGTCGATTTCTGCCGGGTGAGTCATGCCGTCGGTGTCCTGGCTGATGATCACGTGGCCTTTTTCCAGGCGCAGCAGGCGTTGGGTTTCGACGCCGAAGGGGCGAATGTCAAAGGCCTTGCCGGCCGTCATCAACGCGTCCCACAACGCCAGGCCGTGGCGTGCCGGTACGTGGATTTCATAGCCCAGCTCGCCGACAAACCCGACCCGCAGCAAGCGCGCCTTGATCCCGGCCACCGTGCCCTGGCGCACGCCCAGGTAGGGGAAGCCTTCGGCACTGAGGTCGAGGTCGCTGCACACCTGCTCCAGCACCTTGCGCGAATCCGGCCCGGCGAGGTTCACCGCACAAATCGCTGCCGTGACGTTGGTCACGTCCACGTCCAGGCGCCACTGTGCGTTCCACTTGAGCATCTGCTGGTAGATGCGGTCGACGCCGCTGGTGGTGGCGGTGATGTAGAAATGCTTGTCGGCCAGCCGCGCGCACACGCCGTCGTCGATCACCACGCCGTGTTCGTTGGTCATCAGCGCATAACGCGAACGGCCCACCGGCTGCTTGAGGAACGCGAAGGTGTACATGCGGTTGAGCAATTCGGCGGCGTCCGGGCCGCGCACGTCCAGGCCACCGAGTGTGGACACATCGATCAACCCGACCTTGTTGCGCACGTGCAGCGCTTCGGCCTGCATGCACGCTTCGCGGTCCTGGGGCTTGCCGTAATAGGCCGGGCGCTGCCAGATACCGGCGGGCATCATCTTCGCCCCGGCTTGCACATGGCGCGCGTGCATCGGCGTTTGGCGGTAAGGGTCGAAGGCCCGCCCGGCGACATGCGCAAGTTTCTCCGCCACGAACGGCGGCCGTGCGGTGGTGACCCCGGTTTCGCTGATCGTGCGCTGGGTCGCCCAGGCCACCAGCCGCGCGGTCGGCAGCGCCGAATGGCGCCCCTGGGACGGGCCCATGCCGACCGTGGAGTAACGCTTGACCAACTGCACATCGCGGTAGCCGATGCGGGTGGCGTTGACGATGTCCGCCACTTGCAGGTCTTCGTCGAAGTCGATGAAATCCTTGCCCTTGGGGTGCGGGAAGATCGGCCAGTGGAAGTTGACCTGGGCTTCGCTGCGCAACGCTGCAGGCGGGCTCGGGCTGTTCAAACCGAGGGCGCGCAGGCTGTCGGCGGCGGCGTTGGTCCCATCCGCCAGCACATTGTCCAGTTGATGCCGACCGTGTACGGAACCGGCCACGCCCAGGTTGCGCGGCAGGCCACTGAGGCTGAACTCCGCCCGCGAGTCGTCATAGGCCAGCTTGCCACCGGCCTGGCATAGCAATTGATAGACCGGCATATAGCCGGCCGACATGCACAGCAGGTCGCAGTCGATCACGTGCCCGCTGGTGCTGACCTGGCCCTGGCCGGTGATCTGGCGCACGTCGACGCCCTTCACATGGCGCAGGCCTTTTTCATGCAGGGCCTCGAACACCGTGCTGTTGTTCAGGCACGGGATCTTGCGCTGGGCCAGCGCGCCCGGCAGGGCTTTGTCCGCCGGGGCGTGACGCAGGTCGATCACGGCGGCCACCTCCACGCCCTGGTCATGCAGGTCGAGGGCGGCGAGGTAGCCGTCATCGTTGCCGGTGAGCACTACCGCGCGCTTGCCGGGCTTGACCGCATAGAGCTTCATCAGGCGTTGCGCGGCGCTGGTGAGCATCACCCCCGGCAGGTCGTTGTTGCGGAAGACCACCGGCTGGTCGAACGAACCGCTGCACACCAGGCACTGTTGTGCGCGCACTTTGTACAGGCGCTTGCCCTGGATCACCGGCAGGTAGTTGTCGGTGAACCAGGCATTGCAGGTGGCGTCGGTGAGCACCTGGATATTCGCGTGTTGCTGCACCGCGCCGAGCAACTCGAGGCGCAGGGTGTCGGCGCGGGTGCCGGCGATATCGAAGCGCGCGTAGGTCAGCGACCCGCCGAGAATCGGCTGCTGCTCGATCAGCAGCACCTTGGCGCCGGCATTCGCAGCGGTCAGCGCGGCCTGCAAGCCGGCGGGACCGGCGCCGATCACTGCGAGATCGGTAAACAGGTAGGCCTTGTCGTAGTACTCGGGTTGGAACGTCAGGTCGAGCACGCCCAGGCCGGCCTTTTTGCGGATGATCGGCTCCCAGACTTTCCACATGCCCTTGGGCTTGTAGAACGAACGGTAGTAGAAACCCACTGGCATGAACTTGGAGAACTTACCCAGGTAGGCGTCCTTGTCGTTATCCAGCGAGCCGTTGACGTTCTGCGCCGTCACCGCCAGGCCTGCGGACAGCGCATGGGCATCGGCCAATACGTTGGGTTCGCGGGGCAGTTGCACCAGGCTGTTGGCGTCATGGCCGGCCATGGTCAATGGGCCGCGTGGGCGGTGGTACTTGAACGAACGCGACATCAGGAAGCGCCCGTTGGCGAGCAGCGCGCTGGCGATGCTGTCGCCCTGCAAACCTTGGTAGGGCAGGCCGTCGAAACTGAAATCGAGTGGCTGGTCACGCTGGATCAGCAAACCCATGGGGGCGGGGAGGCGGTTCATCCGGCGATCTCCTTGGCGGTGGTGAAGTCGACGCGGGTGTTGAACACTTCGCGCGGATCGAAGGTGCGCACGATCTCGTCGGTGACCGTGTGGCGCTCGGCGAGGAACCAGTAACTGGACGGCGTGTGCATCCACCATTCGCGCACCACACCGGCGAGGTTGTCGGTGTTGAACACGTAGTCGGCCCATTCGGCATCGCTGCAGGTCAGCGGATCGGGCATCGGTTTGAATTCACCGCCGTAGGTGAACTCGCTGATATTACGCGGCCCGTTGAGCGGGCAAATCATGATTTTCATCGTCTGCTCTCCGTCAGTGGCTGGCCGCTGTGGCGCCCATTTCGTTGACTTGCTGGAAGGTCGAGAAACGTTCGAGGCCGAAGGGCTTGATCAAGTCCGGCACCTTGCCGCCGCTGGCGACCAGCTCGGCCATGGTCTTGCCGCAGATCGGCGTGGCCTTGAAGCCCCAGGTGCCCCAGCCGGCGTCGAGGTAGTAATTCTTCAGCGGCGACAGGCCCATGATCGGGCTGTAGTCGGGGGTCATGTCGGTGATCCCGGCCCACTGGCGCATCAACTTGGCGTTGGCCAGGAACGGAAACATCTCGATGGCATGGGCCAACAGGCTTTCCTTGAGGTCCAGGGTCGAGCGCGTGTTGAACAGCGGGTAGGGGTCGGAACCGCCACCGAACACCACTTCGCCACGGCTGGTTTGCTGCACGTAGCAGTGCAGGGCCGAGGAACTCACCAACGGGTCGAGGAACGGCTTGAACGGCTGGGTGACCATGGCCTGCAACGGGAAGGTCTGGATCGGCGAACGGATACCGGCCTTGGCCATCAGCAGCGAGCTGTGCCCGGCAATCGCCTGCACCGCGCAGCCGCATCGGATGGTGCCGCGATTGGTTTTCACCGCGGTGATGGCGCCGTTCTCGATCACCAGGTCCTGCACTTCGGTGAGCTGATGGATTTCCACGCCGTGCTTGGCTGCCTGCTTGGCGTAGCCCCAGGCCACGGCATCGTGGCGTGCGGTGGCGCCGTCGATATGCCAGAGCCCGGCGATTACCGGCAAGTGGCCGGGGTCGAGGTTGAGGCTGGGCACCAGCTCGCGGATCTGCTGGCGGTCGATCATCTCGGTACGCCCGCCGAAGTGTTTGTTGACCTCGGCACGCTGGCGGAACGAACGCACGGTGGCGTCGGTGTGGGCCAGGGTCAGTTGGCCGCGCTCGGAGTACATGATGTTGAAATCGAATTCGTTGGACAGCGACTGGAACATCTTCACCGACTCGGCGTAGAAACGAACGCCTTCGCTGGTGAGGTAGTTGGAGCGGATCACCGCCGTATTGCGCGCGGTATTGCCGCCGCCCAGGTAGGCCTTTTCCAGCACCGCTATGTTGGTGATGCCGTGGTACTTGGCCAGGTAGTAGGCCGTCGCCAGGCCATGGCCACCGGCGCCGATGATCACCACGTCGTAACTCGACTTGAGTTCCTTGGGCGGTGGCAGGTCCACCTCCACCGGGTACTCCGAACTCAGCCCGTATTTCAATAGATTGAATGGCATACGGCCTCCGATTGGCTGCGTAGGGCGTGGTGTTGCGCCAGGGCGGCGGCCACGGTGTTTTTCATCAGGAAGGCAATGGTCATCGGCCCGACACCGCCGGGCACCGGGGTGATGGCGGCGACATGGGGCAGGGCGCTGTCGAAGTCGACATCACCCACCAGGCGGCTGCGGCCGTCGTCGTCGATGCGGTTGATGCCGACATCGATCACCACCGCGCCGGGCTTCAACCAGCTCGCGTCAATCAAGCGGGCGCGGCCCACGGCGGCGATCACGATATCGGCCTGGCGACACAGGGCCTGGGCGTCGTGGCTGCGCGAATGCAGCACGGTCACCGAGCAATCCGCCTTGAGCAGCAGCGCGGCCATGGGCTTGCCGACGATGTTCGAACGGCCGATCACCACCGCGTGTTTGCCACGCAGGTCGCCGCAGGTTTGCTCCAACAGATACAGGCAACCACTCGGGGTGCACGGCGTGAGCACTGCGCGGCCCTGGCTGAGGCCGCCGACGTTCTGGCTGTGAAACCCGTCGACGTCCTTGTCCGGCGCGATGGCCTCCAGGGCGCGCAGTTCGTCCATCTGCGCCGGCAACGGCAATTGCAGGAGGATGCCGTGGATCGCCGGGTCGGCATTCAATTGGCCGATCAGGATCAACAATTGTTCGGTGCTGGTATCGCCGGGCAGGCGATGCTCCACGGAGCGGATGCCCACCTCTTCGGCGCGCAGGATCTTGTTGCGCACATAGACCTGGCTGGCCGGGTCGCTGCCCACCAGGATCACCGCCAGCGCCGGTTGAATAGCCTGCCCATGCAGCCGCGCCACGTCCTCGCGCACTTGCAGCAGCACGCGCGCCGCGGCGGCTTTGCCGTCGATCAGCTTATGCGCGCTCACCGGAACACCACCGTTCTGTCCTGATTGAGGAAGACCCGGTGCTCCAGGTGGTACTTGACCGCCTTGGACAGGGCCACGGTTTCGGTGTCGCGGCCGATGGCGACGAGGTCGTCGGGCTTGTACACGTGGTCGACGCGCTGCACTTCCTGCTCGATGATCGGGCCCTCATCCAGGTCGCTGGTCACATAGTGCGCGGTGGCACCGATCAACTTCACGCCGCGTTGATACGCCTGGTGATAGGGCTTGGCACCCTTGAAACCGGGCAGGAACGAATGGTGGATATTGATCGCCCGCCCCGACAGTTGCCGGCACAGGTCGTCGGAGAGGATCTGCATGTAGCGCGCCAACACCACCAGCTCGGTGCGGGTGTCGTCGACGATCTTCATCAGCTCGGCTTCCTGCGCGGCCTTGTTGTCCCTGGATACCGGCAGGTAGATAAAGCGAATGCCCTCGCGCTCGGCCATCGGCCGCAGGTCGAGGTGGTTGGAGACGATGGCGGTGATGGTCATGTTCATCTCGCCCTTGTGGTAGCGGTAGAGCAGGTCGGTGAGGCAGTGGTCGAACTTGCTCACCATCAGCATCACGCGCATCGGCTCGCGGGTGTCGTACAGCTCCCACTGCATGTCGAAGGCCTGGGCGACATCGGCGAAACCGTCTCTGATCGCTTGCAGGTCGCCTGTGTGGCCATCGTTGAAACGGAACACGGCACGCATGAAAAAGCGGCCGCTGAAGTCATCGTCGAACTGCGCCATTTCCCCGATGTAGCACGCCTTGTCCGCCAGGTAAGTGGTGACGGCAGCGACGATGCCGGACACGGCGGGGCACGTCACCTTGATGATGAAATGGTTTTTTTCGTGTTGCATGACACGTCCTCGGGATGATGGCGGCAGCTCATCGCATAGCGAAAAAATGTCTGAGGACAGCAGGCTCATTCCTTGAGCGCGTTTTCTTGTGGGGAATAAAATATTCCTGAGATGGCTTTATAGGGGAATGGGGGCAGGGCGTCTAGGGGTTTTGGGAAAGTTTTTTAACTGGGGGGAATTTTTACACAGGCCCAACGGCATCGAACGCTGTTAAAAATGTGGGAGGGGGCTTGCCCCCTCCCACAATTGGATCT
This sequence comes from Pseudomonas sp. GW821-FHT09C10, assembly GCF_059418085.1. Taxonomy (NCBI): domain Bacteria; kingdom Pseudomonadati; phylum Pseudomonadota; class Gammaproteobacteria; order Pseudomonadales; family Pseudomonadaceae; genus Pseudomonas; species Pseudomonas sp. GW821-FHT09C10. The sequence goes on along the minus strand of NZ_JBWKPE010000007.1, from coordinate 289,992 downwards.
CTGTGCTTCAGGTGTATCGAGTCCGGATTACTCTTTGTCGTTGCCGTAATTCATGATCGACAGCAGGCGAATCGGCACCCGCACCAACTCTTCCGGCCCATGGGGAATCTCGCCCTCAAACGTCAAGCTGTCGCCAGCCTCCATCCGATACAGCTGGTTGCCATGCCGGTAAATCAACTCCCCCTCCAGCAAATGCAGAAACTCCGTCCCTGGATGGGCAAAGGTCGGAAACTCCTCACTGGCGTCATCCATGCTGACCATGTACGCCTCGAAGCTCTTCTTCGGACCGCGCGTGTGGTTGAGCAGGTGATAGGTATGCCCCTTCTCCGTCCCCCGGCGCACCACTTCCATGCCCTGGTCGGCCTTGACCAGCAAGGCGCTGCCATCCTGCTGGTCGTATTCGCTGAATAACTTCGACAGTGGCAGCCCGAGTACATCGCACAGGCGGCTCAAGGTATCGAGGCTGGTGGAGACCTGGGCGTTCTCGATCTTGCTCAACATGCCTTGGCTGATATCGGCAATCTTCGCCACGTCGGACAGCTTCAGGTCCTGGGCCTGGCGCTGGCGTTTGATCTGCAGCCCCAGGTATTGCTCGAGCTTGAGGCGCGGGGCGGTTTCGGTGGACATGATCATCGGCTCCTGCACGGTTTCCGTTCAGTAATATTATTTTCGCACTGGGAAAGTGCAAGGTCTGGCGCTTGAAGGCCACCCCGCTGTGCGTATTCCTGCGGGGAAAAGAATTTTCCCATATATACAGCACAAAAGCGCAGCTCCACCCACTTCGATGTGTCGATCGCGATTCTGGCAAGGGTATTGCATTCCTGTAAGGAAACTAACTTTCTTTTTAGGAATAAAAAGACAGCCTAGGCCCACCCACACGGTTTTGCCTTTCGCGAGGAGTGACACGCAATGTTGCCAGCAGAAACCCAGCGCATCATCGACAAGCACGGGATCAAATACGTGCTTGCGCAGTTTGTGGATATACACGGTGCGGCCAAGACCAAGTCGGTGCCCATCTGCGGGCTCAAGACCGTGGCCGAAGAGGGCGCGGGGTTTGCCGGGTTTGCCATCAGTGGCATGGGCATGGAGCCCCATGGCCCGGACTTCATGGCGCGCGGCGATCTGTCGACCTTGACCCCGGTACCCTGGCAGCCGGGTTATGGGCGCGTGGTGTGCGTCGGGCATGTCGACGGCAAGCCTCATCCCTACGACAGCCGCTACGTGTTGCAGCAACAAGTGCAGCGCCTGCAGGACAAGGGCTGGACGCTGAACACTGGCCTGGAGCCCGAGTTCAACCTGATGCGCCGCGACGAGCAGGGCAAGCTGCAACTGGTAGACCCCAGCGACAACCTCGACAAGCCTTGCTACGACTACAAGGGCCTGTCGCGTTCGCGGGTGTTCCTCGAGCGCCTGACCGAAGCCTTGCAGGCGGTGGATTTCGAGGTCTATCAAATCGACCACGAGGACGCCAACGGCCAGTTCGAGATCAATTACACCTACAGCGACGCCTTGACCTCCGCCGACCGTTTCACCTTCTTCCGCATGGCCGCCGGAGAGATCGCCAATGACCTGGGCATGATCTGCTCCTTCATGCCCAAGCCCGACCCGAAACGCGCCGGCAACGGCATGCACTTTCACCTGTCGATCAGCAGCGCCGAGAACAAAAACCTGTTCCATGACGCCAGCGACCCAAGCGGCATGGGCCTGTCGACACTCGCCTATCACTTCGCCGCCGGCTTGCTCGCCCATGGCCCGGCGCTGTGTGCGTTCGCCGCGCCCACGGTCAACTCCTACAAGCGCCTGGTGGTCGGCAACTCGTTGTCCGGCGCCACCTGGGCCCCGGCCTTTATCGCGTTTGGCGCCAACAACCGCTCGGCCATGGTCCGCGTGCCGTATGGCCGCCTGGAGTTCCGCCTGCCGGATGCCGGCTGCAATCCCTACCTGGTCAGCGCTGCGATCATCGCCGCGGGCCTGGACGGTATCGATCGCCAGCTGGAAATCGACCACGTCTGCAACGAAAACCTCTACAGCCTGAGCCTCGAGCAGATCGCCGAGCGCGGCATCAAGACCCTGCCGCAATCCCTCAAGGAGGCCTGCGACGCGCTGGAAGCTGACGCGCTGTTCGCCGAAGTGCTCGGCCCGCAGATCGTGGGCGAGTTCATCAAGCTCAAGCGCATGGAGTGGGTGGAGTACAGCCGCCATGTGAGCGACTGGGAAATCCAGCGCTATACCGAATTTTTCTGACACCGTGTGACGGAGACTTGTTATGTGTGGAATCGTAGGCCTGTACCTGAAGAATCCGCAGCTGGAACCCCAGCTCGGCCAGCTGTTTGAACCCATGCTGCAAGCCATGACCGACCGTGGCCCGGACAGCGCCGGTTTTGCCATCTACGGCGATGAAGTCGCCGATGGCTGGGTCAAGCTGACCCTGCAAGCCACCACCGAAGCCTTCGACTGGAAAGGCTTGATGGGCGAGCTGGAAGGGCGCCTCGGCTGTTCCCTGGATTGGTTCCAGAACGCCAGCGCCGCCGTATTGAAGATCCACGCCGACGAAACCCCGGTGCGCCTGGCCCTGGCCGAACTGGCGCCGAGCGTGCGCATCATGAGCGCCGGGCAGAGCATCGAGATCCTCAAGGGCATGGGCCTGCCCCAGGAAATTTCCCAACGCTTCGGCCTGGCAAACATGCAGGGCAGCCACATCATCGGCCACACGCGCATGGCCACCGAAAGCGCGGTGACCATGGAAGGCAGCCACCCGTTCTCCACCGGCGCCGACCTGTGCCTGGTGCACAACGGCTCGCTGTCCAACCACTTCCGCCTGCGCCAGGAACTCAAGCGCGAAGGCATCCACTTCGAAACCGACAACGACACCGAAGTCGCCGCCGGCTACCTGACCTGGCGCCTGCAACAGGGCGATTCGCTCAAAGAGGCGCTGGACCATTCCCTGGAAGACCTCGACGGCTTCTTCACCTTCGCCATCGGCACGCGCAACGGCTTTGCGGTGATCCGCGACCCGATTGCGTGCAAGCCGGCGATCTTGGCCGAGACCGACGACTACGTCGCCATGGCCTCCGAGTACCAGGCGCTGTCGAGCCTGCCGGGCATCGAGAACGCGCGGATCTGGGAGCCGGCACCGGCCACGTTGTACATCTGGGAACGCCCGTCAGCTTAAGGAGCGCACACATGAAAACCATCGATCTCTCCACCGCCACCGTGCGTGACCTCAACCAGGCGCTGCACGCCCAGGTCATCGACAACGAGTGGCGCGTGACCCATTCCAACGGCAAGCACAACCTCGCGGTGGGGGTGAACCAGGCCGTGTCCATCGATATCGAGGGCCACGCCGGCTACTACTGCGCGGGCATGAACCAGCAGGCCTCGATTACCGTGCACGGCAATGTCGGCGTGGGCTGCGCCGAGAACATGATGTCCGGCTCGGTGCGCGTCAAAGGCAGCGCGTCCCAGGCCGCCGGGGCCACGGCCCATGGCGGTTTGCTGGTGATTGAGGGCGATGCGGGCGCGCGTTGCGGGATTTCCATGAAGGGCATCGACATCGTCGTCGGCGGCAGCATTGGCCATATGAGCTGCTTCATGGGCCAGGCCGGGCGCCTGGTGGTGTGCGGCGACGCCGGCGATGCGCTGGGGGATTCGCTCTACGAAACCCATATCTACGTGAAAGGCACGGTGGAGTCCCTGGGCTCGGACTGCGTCGAAAAAGAGATGCGCAGCGAGCACCTGCAAGAGTTGCAGGAACTGCTCGACCGCGCCGGCTTCGCCCACCAGGCGGCGGATTTCAAGCGCTACGGCTCGGCCCGTCAACTCTACAACTTCAAAGTCGATAACGCCTCCGCGTACTGATCAGGAGCTTCACCATGACTGAACAAACCCCTCCGGTCCTGCGCGAGTCGGCCGCCTTCGACCGCCTGACCATCCAGGAAATCCAGCGTGCCGCCGAAACCGGCATCTACGACATTCGCGGTGGCGGCACCAAGCGCAAGCTGCCGCACTTCGATGACTTGCTGCTGCTCGGCGCCAGCGTGTCGCGCTACCCGCTGGAAGGCTATCGCGAGAAGTGCGGCACCGATGTGATCCTCGGCAACCGCTTCGCCAAGAAGCCGATCCACCTGAAGATCCCGGTGACCATCGCCGGCATGAGCTTCGGTGCGTTGTCGGCCAACGCCAAGGAAGCCCTGGGCCGTGGCGCGACCATCGCCGGCACCAGCACCACCACCGGTGACGGCGGCATGACCCCGGAAGAGCGCGGCCAGTCCCAGCACCTGGTGTATCAGTACCTGCCATCACGCTACGGCATGAACCCGGATGATTTGCGCAAGGCCGATGCCATCGAAATCGTCCTCGGCCAGGGCGCCAAGCCCGGCGGCGGCGGCATGTTGCTCGGCATGAAAGTCACCGAGCGTGTGGCCGGCATGCGCACCTTGCCGATCGGCGTGGACCAGCGCAGCGCCTGTCGCCACCCGGACTGGACCGGCCCCGATGACCTGGCAATCAAGATTGCCGAGCTGCGCGAAATCACCGATTGGGAAAAACCGATCTACGTGAAAATCGGCGCGAGCCGGCCGTATTACGACGTGAAGCTGGCGGTCAAGGCCGGTGCCGATGTGATCGTGCTCGACGGCATGCAAGGCGGGACTGCCGCGACCCAGGAAGTGTTTATCGAGCATGTGGGCATCCCGATTTTGTCGGCCATCCCGCAAGCGGTACAGGCTTTGCAAGAGATGGGCATGCACCGCAAGGTCCAGTTGATCGTCTCGGGCGGGATCCGCAACGGTGCCGATGTGGCCAAGGCCATGGCGATGGGCGCGGATGCGGTCGCCATCGGCACGGCGGCGCTGATTGCCCTGGGCGACAACCACCCACGGCTGGACGCGGAACTGAAAAAGATCGGCTCGGCCGCCGGCTTCTACGACGACTGGCAGAACGGCCGCGACCCGGCCGGCATCACCACCCAGGACCCGGAGCTGTCCAAGCGCCTCGACCCGGTGGAAGGCGGGCGGCGGTTGGCCAACTACCTGCGGGTGATGGTGCTGGAGGCGCAGACCATGGCCCGTGCGTGCGGCAAATCGCACCTGCACAACCTCGACCCCGAGGACCTGGTGGCGCTGACGGTGGAATCGGCCGCCATGGCCCGGGTGCCGCTGGCGGGGACCAGTTGGGTGCCGGGTTCCGGTTACTAGCGGGCCCCTGTAGTGAGCGGGCTTGCCCCGCGCCGGGTGGCGAAGCCACCCCAATAAAGCCGCCGCATTCATTGAGGTAGAAATGCGGCGGTTGGTTTACGGGCGGCTTCGCCACCCAGCGCGGGGCAAGCCCGCTCACTCCACCCAGGTACTTCCCATTTCTTTTGCAGGAGCTTTGAACATGGTCAATCGTCTTCTTGGCAAATCCCTCTTCGGTTTATTGCTGGCCAGTGCCTTTGCACCCTTGGTCCAGGCCGCTGACGCCCCCACCTTGAACACCGGCAGCACCGCCTGGATGGTCACCGCCGCCGTGCTGGTGCTGTTCATGTGCTTGCCGGGGCTCGCGTTGTTCTACGGTGGCCTGGTCCGTGCGAAAAACATGCTCTCGCTGTTCACCCAGTGCTTCGGCATCGCCGGGTTGGTGGGCGTGCTGTGGGTGATCTACGGCTACAGCATGGTGGTCGACACCACCGGCATGGTCGAAGGGCAGGTGACCTTCAACAGTTTTGTCGGCGGCCTGAGTCGCGCCTTCCTGGCGGGCATGACCCCGGAGAGCCTGGTGGGGGATATTCCGGAAGGGGTGTTCGTGACCTTCCAGATGACCTTCGCCATCATCACCCCGGCCCTGATCGCCGGCGCCTTTGCCGAACGTATGAAGTTCTCGGCGGCGCTGCTGTTCATGGCCCTCTGGTTCACCCTGGTCTATGCCCCGGTGGCGCATATGGTCTGGGGCGGTTCGGGGGCCTTGATGCATAACTGGGGCGTGCTCGACTTTGCCGGCGGCACCGCCGTGCACATCAATGCCGGTGTGGCCGCGCTGGCCGCGTGCCTGATCCTCGGCAAGCGCAAGGGCTATCAGAACACGCCGATGCCGGCACATAACCTCAGCCTGACCATGGCCGGCGCGGCGATGCTCTGGGTCGGCTGGTTCGGCTTCAATATCGGCTCCGGTGGCGGCCTCAGCGGCACCTCGGGCATCGTCATGCTCAACACTCAGTTGGGCGCCTGCGCCGGGATCCTGGGCTGGATGTTCACCGAGTGGTTCAAGGTCGGCAAGCCCAGTGCCCTCGGCCTGGCCAGCGGCGCGTTGGCCGGCCTGGTGGGGATCACCCCGGCGTGTGCCTACGTGGGCGTCGGCGGTGCGTTGGCCATCGGTTTGCTGTGCGGGGTGTTCTGTTATTTGAGCGTGACGGTGTTGAAACGCCGTTTCGGCTACGACGACAGCCTCGACGTGTTCGGCCTGCACGGCATTGGCGGGATGATTGGCGCGGTGTTGACTGGCGTGTTCTGTGTACCGTCCATGGGTGGCCTGGTGGAAGGTGTGACCATGGGCGGGCAGGTGGTTGCTCAGCTCAAGGGGGTGCTGCTGACTACGGTGTACTGTTTTGTGATCAGTTGGATCATCCTCAAGGTGGTCAATGCCCTGGTTGGCTTGCGTGCCCATGAGTCGGTGGAGGAGATGGGGCTGGATCTGGCCGAGCATAATGAGCGGGCCTACAACCACTGAAGCTCATGCGGCTCACACTGTTTGCCAGTCAGTCAAGAGTGAGCACTGTACCTGTGGTGAGGGAGCTTGCTCCCGTGACGGATCAGCAGCCGACGGCTATCCAACTGATGCCCCGCGACTAAAATGTGGGAGGGGGCTTGCCCCCGATGGCGGCCTGACAGCCGACCAGGATGTTGGATCAGATCGAGTACATATCCGTTGCTGCGGTAAAGGCGGCTATTGGTTCCGCCCTTACGGCGGCTCACTTTGGAAAAGCCCCAAAGTAAGCAAAGGGCTCTTGCCCCACCACTTGGCACCTCGCCCAGGCTCGGTGTGCCCGTAATCCGACAGTGATGTGGGGGGCCGCCGCCACGCGCCATCCATGGCGCGGGGCGGCTAAACCGGCATCCCTGCCGGTTTACCCCCCACATCACTGTCGGATTCCGGCCAGCGTGGTTAACGGGGCGCCTGAGATCAAGATCAAGATCAAGATCTACAGCAAGAGCAAGAGCGGCTCGCTTCGCATCGTGGTTAGCGTTGCGGTCAGTCAGTCAGCTTGGTTGTAGCTGAGCCACGGCCATCGGGGGCGAGTCCCCTCCCGCATTTGCCTTGCTGCGTTGCAGCTGGCTCGCCACCAGGGTGTTCTTCAGCAGGTAGGCAATCGTCATCGGTCCCACACCGCCGGGCACCGGCGTGATCGCGCTGGCTACGGTGCGTGCGCTGGCGTAATCCACATCCCCCACCAACCGCGTGCCGGTCTCGGTGGTGATGCGGTTGATCCCCACATCAATGACCACTGCGCCGGGCTTGAGCCAACTGGCATCGATCAACTGCGGCCGGCCTACGGCGGCGACGACGATGTCGGCCAAACGGCACAGCGCCGGTGCATCGACGCTGCGCGAGTGCACCACGCTGACCGAGCAGTTGGCTTGCAGCAGCAGGGTTGCCATGGGTTTGCCGACAATGTTCGAACGCCCGATCACCACCGCGTGCAAGCCGCTCAAGTCGCCGCAGGTTTCGTGCAGCAGGCGCATGCAGCCGCTGGGCGTGCAGGGCGTGAGCACTTCGATGCCTTGCACCAGGCCACCGACGTTTTCGCGGTGGAAGCCATCCACGTCCTTGATCGGGTCGATCGCGTGGATCACCGCGGCCTCGTCGATATGCGCCGGCAGCGGCAACTGCACCAGGATGCCGTTGACCGTCGCATCGGTATTCAGCTGGGCAAGCAGGTCGAGCACCTGCGTCTGGCTGGCATCCTCCGGCAGCCGGTATTCCAGGGAGCGAATTCCGACTTCCTTGGCCCGCAGCAGCTTATTACGCACGTAGACGTGGCTGGCCGGGTCATCGCCCACCAGCAATACCGCCAGGGCCGGGTAGATTTGCTGCGAGGCAAGCAGCAGGACCTCTTCGCGAACCTCGTCGAGCACCTGGGCAGAGATGGCCTTGCCGTCGATATCGCGGGCAGGCGTGGGGAGAGAGCTGGTCAAAAGCGTCACCGTTGTCTGGGGAAATAAGGCGCTGAGGGATAAGAATCCCTCAGCCATAGGCAGGCCAGAAGGCTCAGGCTACCAGTTGATGGCAGGCATACACCACCAGCACACCGGCGACCAGCGTGGCATAGGGCAGCCAGCCGGCGCGGCGCTGGCCGTCATCGGCCTGGATATACAGGTCGGTGAGCATGGCGGCGGGGAAGCGGCCCTTGTCCTGTACATAGTGGCGGTAGCAGAACACCGGCAGGATCAGCAGCGCCAACAGCAGGCCGGTGACCAGCGTGCCTGCGCCCCAGATGTCCGCGCCCAGGCCCATGCAGGCCAGGTTGACGAAGCTCAGCACGGCGCCGGCCGCCAGCAGCACGGTGGGGGCTTTGTACGGACGCACCCAGTCGGGGCGGTCCAGGCGGTGGATCCAGCCGGCATTGAGGTTGAGGAAGTTGAAGATGATGTAGCTGACATTGGACGCCGCAAGCACGAACACGTAGTCCGACATCAGCAACAGCAGCAGGTTGAACGACAGGTCGGTCCACATTGCCGCTGTCGGCGCGCCATGTTCGTTGGTGCGCCCCAGGTACTTGGGCAGCCAGCCATCCACCGAGGCCTGGTACAGGGTGCGCGACGAACCGGACATCGAGGTCATGATCGCCAGCAACGTCGCCAGCACCAGCATGATCAGCACGATATTGGCCACCACCTTGCCGCCGCCGATGCTGTCGGCCATCACCTGGCCAACGCCCATGCCGCTGTAGATCGCGGGCGAGAGCAGGCCGCTGTACACCGCGGGCGTCACGATTGCGCCACTGGCGTCGAGCACCGCCGGCGTCACCAGTTGGCCCAGCCCGAGGCTGCCTTGAAACGCCAGCGGCACCAGGGTGAATACCAGGATGCACAGCAGGCCGGCGTAGAAGATCGCCTTGAAGGTGTCGCGCTTGGGGTCCTTGAACTCACGGGTGTAGCACACCGCCGTTTCAAAGCCGTAGGTGGACCACGCCGCCATGAACAGCCCACCGGCCATCAGTGACCAGCCGGACATATCCCACGGCCCATCGATGACTTGCCCGGCCGCGTCATGGGCCAGGGGGTACAGCGGCAGGAAGTTGGCCTGGGTCGCATCCCCAGTGAACAACGGCACCACGCCCACCAGCAGCAGCGGAATCAACGAGGTGACGCCGAGCACCAGGGTCAGGCGCGCCGACCGCAGGATGCCGCCGTGCTGTACGGCAAACACCGTGAGCAAAATCAACAAGCCAATGGCGAACGTCGCGTTGATGCGCAACGACAGGCCGCTCTTCACCCAGCCCAGGTCCAGCAGGGTCAATTGCCAGGTGTTGATCAACGCATCGGCGGGAAACAGCGCCGTGAGGATATACCCCGCCGCCAGCCCCGAACCGATGGACAGCACCGGCGACCAGGCCAGCCAGTTGCACCACACCGACACCGGTGCGATCAGCTTGCTGTAGCGCACCCAGGCCACCGCGCCGTACACCGAGGCGCCGCCGGATTTGTGCGGGAACAGCCCGGCGATCTCGGCATAGGTGAAGGCCTGGATAAACCCGAACAGGATCGACACGATCCACACGATCCATGCCGGTTTGCCCACCGTGGCGGCAATCGCACCGATGGAGAACAACACCAGCGCGGGCACGCCACTGGCGACCCAGAAGGCCCCGCGCCAGTCGATCTTGCGGTGCAGGCTGCCCACCGAGCCGGCAGCCTGCGGTACAGCCTCGAACGTCGTCGCTTCCATCTTCGTATTCCCATGTCTGAATAGCGGTTAGGTTGGGGCAGTCAAAATGGGGTGGCACACACGTTTCGGGACGATCAGCTACGCACCCGGCTTTTGTCCGGGTCGTAGAAAATCGCTGCGCTGACCGTGGCGCTGATGCGCTTCTGCAGGCCATCGACTTTGCCAATCTCAAGTTCAGTGCCGGGCTCGGCGCAGCTCACGTCGACCCGGCACAGTGCGATATTGCTGGCCAGCAGCGGTGAGCGGCAGGCACTGGTGATCACCCCGACCTGGGCCCGGCCCTGGTACACCGGGTCGCCATGGTGGGCGGCCTCGTTGCCGCTCAGGTGCAGGCCAACGAGCTTGTGGCTGGGATGGGCACTGCGCCGCAGCAGGGCGTCACGCCCGATAAAGTCGTCGGTCTTGCTCTTGAGCGGCACGCTGAAACCGATACCGGCCTCGAACGGATCGGTCTGATCGCTGAACTCGTAGCCGGCGAAAATCAGCCCGGCTTCGATGCGCAGCAGGTCCAGGGCTTCCAGGCCCAGGGGCACCAGGCCCAAGGGTTGGCCGAGTTGCCAGATGCGGTCCCAGACCCGTTCGGCGTCTTCGGGCTGGCACCACACCTCAAAGCCCAGTTCGCCGGTGTAGCCGGTGCGCGAAATCATCAACGGGCAGCCGTCGAAACCGTCCAGCCGACCGACCAGGAAGCGAAACCAGCCGAGGGTTTCCACACTCGGTTGTGTGGGCGGGGTCCAGACCATCTGCTTGAGCAGTTCGCGACTCAACGGCCCCTGCACCGCCAGGTTGTGAATCTGCTCGCTGGCGGACTTGACCCACACCTTCATGCCCAGTTTCTGTGCCTGCTCGCGCAACCACACGCCGGCGTAGTCTTCGCCGCAGATCCAGCGGAAGTTGTCCGGGCCCAGGCGCAGCAGGGTACCGTCGTCGAGCATGCCGCCGTGGGCGTGGCACATCGCCGAATACACCACCTGGCCCACCGCCAGGCGCCGTATGTCGCGGGTCAGGCAGTACTGCAACAGGGCTTCGGCATCGGGGCCGATGATTTCGAATTTGCGCAGGGCGGTCAGGTCCATCACCGCCACCCGTTCGCGGCAGCCGAGGTATTCCTCGGTGACGCCGTAACCGTCGTAGCGCAGCGGCAGCCACCAGTTGCGGTAGTCGGTGAAGCTGCCGGTGAGGGCGCCGGTACGTGAGTGAAACGCGGACTCACGGGTGAGGATCGGGTCGGCATCCGCCGTGGTTCGAGTGCTCATGGCGATGGAAAAACGCTCCTTCTCGCTGTAGATGCGGACATGGATGTCGGTCGGGTTCCAGCCATTGGCCGGGTCAATGTCATCCGGGCACGAGGTACTGCCACACAGCAGGTCGGTCATGGCCCGCAGCAGCACGTAATCGCCGGGCCGTGACCAGGGTTCATCCAGGGTCATCTGCTGGTGCGCATCGATACCGGTGTTGAAGAAGAAATTGATCGCCGGCCAGCCGTTGCGCGCCTGCACGCCATGGGGGGCGAGGACGCGGCTGAGGTTGTCGCTGCAGTTGTCGTGCCCGAAATAGCCATGGGTTTCGTAGTAGCGCGCCGCGCAGGCCAGGGCGAATGAATCGTGGCGCCCGACCGTGTCTTGCACCACCTCCAGCATCGGTTGCATATGGCGGTCGAAAAACTTCGAGAACAGCCCCGGTGCCGGGTAGGCGCTGCCGTTCAGGGTGCGCGTGACGGTCTGGTCCAGGTCCAGCTCGACGCCGCGATCCAGGGCGCGCCGGTCGAGGGCGACGAAGTCCGAACACTGGCGGCCCGCGACGTCCAGCACCTGGATGTACTGCCCTTTGGCGACGGTGTAGCTGTGGGCGGTGCCCGCGCGCAGGGTGAATTCGTCGAGTACATCGCCCAACGGCTCGGGCAGGGCCGGCAGCAGCAGCGGCGACGGATTGGCCCGCGTCACGATCAGACGCAGCTCGCTGGGCCGGTATTGCCGGTCGACGGCGGTGGCCTCGGCGGGGGCGGCGACGATCACCAGCAGCGCGTCCTCGGCGACAAACTGCCGGCTGTGGCCGGGCGGGCTGTCGGCGTCCCACAGCGAGGCCGCCAGCGGCAAGGCCTGTGCATCGATGCCACGCCGCTGGAGCGCCTGGCCGATACGCCCAGGCACGCTGCACGCCGTCGACCCGCTCAGGCCCCAGCTCGCCAGGGCGCTGCGGCCGCCGGCGTCGAGGGCCAGCAGTGCGCAGGTTTGCCGGCCTTCGACGTCGATCACTTGCAGGCCGTCGCCGGGCTGCAAGTCGACCAGGGTCACGCCGCCGGCGGCCACGCGGTAGCGTTCCAGGTTCGGCGCGCGGGCAAACAGCCCGGGTTCGCGGGGCTGGGAAACACGCGGTGCATTCATCATCAGCCGACCGACTTGATGGGGGTCGCGGGCTCGCCCAGGTACGCCGCCATCGAGTCATCCAGGGCCTGCAACCACGGCGTGTGGTGCGGCGGCGACTGGGTGCCGGTCATCAGCGAGCGATAAGACTTGTCGCGATAGCCCATGATGTTTTCCGCCTTGTCGTGCTTCCAGTGCAGGAAGGTTTCGTTGACGGCGGCGATGTCGAAATTCGGGTAGTCGGTGGCGTCCACCAGTTGCTGGATATAGGCGCCCTGGTACTCGAACATCTGCTGGTTGGTTTCCAGGGCCTGTTCCCGTGCGTGCCACGCTTGGCTGTCGGCGACCATGTCGGCGTGGCCGGGCAGTTGAATGCGCCCGAGGATCACATCTCGGGCATACCAGGCCTGGGCGTCGAACATGTTGAAGGAGTACCACTGGTCCTGCATGCCGAGGTAGATCAGGCGGGGGTTGGGTTCCCAGAACACGCCCTTGTAGAGGTTCATCGGCCACAGGCGGTTGTCGGTCTTGAGGCTCAGTGCATCGGGCAGGAACGGGAAGTGGTGCTTGTAGCCGGTGCACAGGATCACCGCGTCGATGTGCTTGCTGCTGCCATCGACAAAGTACGCGCGGTTGTTTTCCAGGCGCTGGAGCAGCGGTTTTTCTTCCCAGTTATCCGGCCAGGCATAGCCCATGGGCGCGCTGCGGTAGCAACTGGTGATGCTGCGCGCGCCGTATTTGTAGCATTGCGAGCCGATGTCCTCGGCCGAATAGCTGCTGCCGACGATCAGCAGGTCCTTGTCCTTGAACTCCAGCGCCTCGCGGAAATCGTGGGCATGCAGGATGCGTCCGGCGAACTGTTCGAAGCCTTCGAAGTACGGCACCTTGGGCGTGGAGAAGTGGCCGCAGGCGTTGATCACGTAGTCGAATGTTTCGCAGGTCAAGGTGTCGCTGGTGTAGTCGTGGGCGTAGAGGGTGAAGCGCTGGCTCTGTTCGTCGAAGGTGACTTGGCGCACCACATTGTTGAAGCGGATGTAGTCGCGCACGCCAGCCTTTTCCACGCGGCCCTTGATGTAGTCCCACAGCACTTCACGCGGCGGGTAGGAACCGATGGGCCGGCCGAAATGCTCTTCGAAGGTGTAGTCGGCAAACTCCAGGCATTCCTTGGGGCCGTTGGACCACAGGTAGCGGTACATGCTGCCGTGCACCGGCTCGCCGTTCTCGTCGAGGCCGGTGCGCCAGGTGTAGTTCCACATGCCGCCCCAGTCCTGCTGTTTTTCAAAGCACACCAGCTCAGGGATGGCGGCGCCTTTGTCACGGGCCGACTGGAACGCGCGAAGTTGCGCCAGGCCGCATGGGCCGGCACCGATGATTGCAACACGTAGGGTCATGAGCGTGCCTCCTGAAGGTTTCAGCGAAAGATCACTGTCTTGTCCTGGTTGATGAACACCCGGTGTTCCAGGTGGTATTTCAGGGCTTTGGAAAGGGCCACGGTTTCGGTGTCGCGGCCGATGGCGACCAGCGAGTCGGGCAGGTGGGTATGGTCGACGCGCTGGATTTCCTGCTCGATGATCGGGCCTTCATCCAGGTCGCTGGTGACGTAGTGGGCGGTGGCGCCGATCAGCTTGACGCCGCGGTCATAGGCTTGGTGATACGGCTTGGCGCCCTTGAACCCTGGGAGGAACGAGTGGTGGATATTGATCGCCCGGCCCGACAGTTGCTGGCACAGTCCGTCGGACAGGATCTGCATGTAGCGCGCGAGCACCACCAGGTCGGTCTGGGTGTCTTCGACGATGCGCATCAGCTCGACTTCCTGGCCGGCCTTGGTGTCCTGGGTGATCGGCAGGTAGATGAAGCGGATGCCTTCGCGCTCGGCCATCGCCCGCAGGTCCAGGTGGTTGGAGACCACGGCGGTGATGTGCATGTCCATCTCGCCCTTGCGGTGGCGGTAGAGCAGGTCGGTGAGGCAGTGGTCGAACTTGCTGACCATCAGCAGTACGCGGGTCGGTTGGCGCGAGCTGAACAACTGCCAGTGCATGTCGAAGCCACCGGCCAGGTCGCCGAGGCCTTTGCGCAGGGCGCCGATGTCGCCGCTCACGCCGGTGTTGAAACGGAACACCGCGCGCATGAAAAACTGCCCGGTGAACTCATCGTCGAACTGCGCCAGCTCGCTGATGTAGCACTGCTGTTGGGCCAGGCACGCGCTGATCGCGGCGACAATCCCGGACGCCGCCGGGCAGGTGATCTTGAGGATGTAATGTTCGCGGGAGGCGTCCATCGAAAGCTCCTGAGTTCAGTGAAGGAAGGCTCAGCCCTTGGCCGTGCGCTTGGTTTTTTGCGGGTCGTCGAAGGGCAGGGCGTGGGTGCTGGCGCTGGCCTCGAGGCTGCCGCGAACCTGCAAGGCAATACCGGGTTCGGAGCAGGCGACGCTCATGCGCGCGATGGCCATCGAGCGTTTGCTCAGGCGCGAATACATGCCGCAGGTGATCACGCCGACGTGCTGGTTGCCCTGCCACACGGTGTCGCCGGCCTCGGCGGCGCGGACGCCCTCAAGCAGCACGCCGGTGATCTTGAAACGCTCCTGGCCGCGCAGGCGCAGGTGTTCTTCGGCGCCACGGAAGGCGTTCTTGCCAGGTGAAACAGTGAAATCCAGGCCCATTTCCCAGAGGGTGTCGCCGGCCTTCTGGTCGGCGAAGGGGTACATCTGCGAGTTGTCGTAGGGGAAAAACATCAGCGAGCTTTCCACCCGCAGCCAGTCCAGGGCGGTGAAGGCGCAGGGAATGATCCCCAGGCTCGCGCCTTGTTCGAGGATGCTGTCCCACAGGAACGGCGCATCGGCGGCCTTGCAGAAAATCTCATAGCCACGTTCGCCGGTGTAGCCGGTGCGCGAGATCATCACCGGGCGGTCGAACAGGCGGGTTTGCAGGTGGTGGAAGTACGCCAGTTGGCGGATGCCGGGCACGTGTTCGGCGAGGAAATCCACCGCCAGCGGACCTTGCAGCGACAGGTCGTGCAGGTCGTCATCGAACAGCACCGCCACTTGCCGGCCCTGGGCCGAGCGCACGAGCATTTCATGCCCGGTGCCGGCGCCATGCACCACCATGAACGCGTTGGGGCCGGTGCGGTAGACGATGCAGTCATCGACGAATTTGCCATCCTCGTCGAGCATCGAGGCATACACCGATTTGCCGGGGTAGAGCTTGGCAATGTCACGGGTGGTCGCCCACTGCAACAGGCTCTCGGCGTGCGGCCCCACGTAGTGGACTTTTTTCAGGCCCGACACGTCCATCAGGCCGGCACGGGTGCGGATCGCCTGGTGGTGGTCGGCCAGCTCGGTGCTGTAGGTCCAGGCGGTGCCCATGCCGTTCCAGTCTTCGAGTTGAGAGCCGAGGGCGCGGTGCCGCTCGGCCAATGCAGAAATGCGCCAGGAGTGGGTCATGTGAAGGTCCTTGTCGGGAAAATGAGGGTCAGGCGTGTGGGTCGAACTGGCTCAGCCACTCGACCAGCGTGTGGCGGTAGCGGGTCATGCCCTTGTAGTCGGCGATGGGGTCGGGCAGGTCGCGCAGGACGCGGTGCAGGCGGCAGCCCCAGCCCGGTTGCGTGACCAGTTCGTCGAGGCTGATCAGGTAGGTGCGAATGCTGAACATCACCGCGTGGCTGCGTGGCAGGCGTGCCATGACTTGCAGCTCGACCCGCAGGTGCACCTGCTGCCCGACGTTTTGCGCGGTGATCCGCCCGCGATCGGCGCCCCATTCGTGGAATGTCTCCGGGGAGGAATCCAGGCGCGGGTTGATCGTCAGGGTCCAGTTCAAGCGCCGCACCGGCTGGCCGACCTGCAGGTTGAGCAGGTATTTCAACGCGCGTTCGAACACGCCCATCTGGTGGGCCATCGGCACCGGCGCATGCCATTGCTTGAAACTCATGCCGGCGTCGAAGGCCAGCGACCAGTCGGCCGGGCTGGTGATCAGGCCGGCGTCCATGTACAGGTCGCCGTCACGCTGGTCGAGCAGGGCGAAGTCGCCCTGCACCTGGCGGCCGATGTACTCCAGCGGTGCGCAGGGCAGGCTGGTGGCGTCGCCGAAGATAAAGTGCTGGTCGATGTCCAGCAGGTGATTGCGCCACTGCCAGCGCTCGCCGTTTTGCGTCAGGCTGAACGACTGCGGGTAGTCGGCGGCCAGGTGTTGCATGATCATTTGCAGGGCATCCCAGGCGGCCACTTGCATGTGCGGCATCACCAGGTAACGGCGCGGGTCCTTGTCCAGTACCAGCGCGCGTTCGGCCATTTCCGAGCGGTAGTGTTCGTCGATGTCGAAGGCGTGCTCGTAGATGGAGCCTGGGTCACGTGAAGTCGCCGGTTCGATGTTCACCGAGTACAGGTAGCTGTCCTCGACAAACGGAAAGGGAAAACGCCGGATCGCCGCCGGGCTGTTGCGAAAGCTGAAGTCATCGCGGTAGCTCAGCACAGGGCTCGATTGCAGGGGCATGGCACTCACTCCTATAGGTCCAGCGAAACGCAGGGGCCGTTGCCGCGCGAGACGCACGGCATCAGAAATTCGGCCTGCTCGGCCGGGCTGAGGAAGCTGTCGCGGTGTTCGATGGCGCCGCCCTGGTGGCGCGTGATGCACTGGCCGCAGACCCCGCCACGGCACAGGTTGGGCACCTGCAGTCCGGCGTGTTCCAGGGCTTCGAGCAGGCTTTGCTCGGCCTCGACCCGCAGGCGTCGGCCGCTGCGCAGCAGGTGCAGGTCGAATGGCTGGCCGGGTTGTGCGCCCTTGAAGGCTTCCGAATGCACACGCCTGCTCGGCCAACCGAGGCGTGCAGCGTGTTGCTCAACCGCCTCGAGCAAGGGCTGCGGACCGCAGGTGTAGACGTGGCTGCCCAGCGGCCGGTTGCCGAGGATTGGGTTAAGGTCCGGGCGTCGGTCGTAGGTGTGCAGGCGCGGGCCGAGGCGCTGTTGCAGCTCGTCGAGATAGGCGTCGCTGAGGCCCCGGCGGAACAGGTAATGCAGTTCGAAGTCGGCCTGCTGTTGTTCCATCGCGGCGATATAGGCCATGAACGGCGTGATCCCGATCCCAGCGGCGATGAGGATATGCAGGCGCGCGGTGCCATGGGGGGCGAACAGATTGGCCGGTGGTGAAATCTGCAGGGTGTCGCCGACCTGCACCTGCCTGTGCAGGTACCGCGAGCCACCGCGCGAGGCGTCTTGCAGGCGCACGGCGATGCGGTAGTGCTGGGGCTGCGCCGGGTCGCTGGTGAGTGAATAGGCGTTGCGCACCGTGCCTTCGGCCAGCGGCAGGTGCACCTGCACATGGCTGCCGGGCGAGAAGCCGGGCAGGCTGCCCGTGGCGGGCGTCAGGGTGAATTCGCGCACCACCGGCGTGAGCATGCGTGCGGCGCTGACCCGGACGTTGAGGGCCGCGTTCATGGCTGGAACCCCGCGTAGGGCTGGTCGGGGTTGATGCACACGCCGAGATAAGCCCCCAGGCGCCGGGAAAAATGCGTGCGGACCTCCAGCCCGACGTGGCAGCCGATGCAGTTCAACAGCGGCTCCGGCCCGGCCGCCTGGGTCAGGCCGCAGTGCGCGCAATACACCTGGCGCAGGCCCGTCGTGGTGCAGGTCATGTCGATCTCGTCCTCTTCCATACCCGCGGCACGCGCCTCGCCGTGCACACGCCAGATAAAGGCTTCGTCGCCCAGCAGGTAGAGCCGGCAGCCCACGGTGGCGCTGGCCAGCGCCTGTTGCAGGCGCCGCGCAAAGTCGGGGTGTTCGCCGTTCAACAGCAGGGGCATGTGCAGTTCGCTGATGAACCCTGCGCTGGCGGCGGCTGATTGCATCACCACGATGGGGCGGCTGCGGGTGTGGGTCATGGGGGCTCTCCACGGTGGGTTTTGTTTCCTGTTGGGAGAGATACTTTCCTATGGGGAAAATCTTCTCAATCTGGAAAAAGGGCTATGCCTTTGGAGATAAGCCTTGCGCGCCGGCCATTCGGGGCATGGAAGTTGCTGGGCCTTTCGACCACGCAGCGCAACCGGACGGGGAGTTATCGTAGAGTGCTGACACGACCAAAAGGCTGGCCGCTCTGGTTGGGGCCTGTACGTCCCGAACAGGCGCGCAGCGTGCGCAGGTTATTGGCCGAGTTGCCACTGCACGCTGACGGTGCCTTGTCGGGTTTCCTGGACCGTTTCGACGCACTGCTGCCGCCTGCCAGGCTCAACCTGATCCTCGGCGGCGAAGACCTGGGCCCGACGCGACGAGGGTGGGTCGACGGCTGCCAGGCGGTCGCGCATTGCCCCTGGCGCGACGCCAGCGTGACGGACGCCGCCCAAGCCTGCGGACCCTGCCGGCAACGGGGCGTGCACCGTCTGGTGTGCGCCTTGCCCGAGGGTGAAAAGGGCGCATTGCTGCTCGACACCCCCCGGCGCGCCGGTGGCAGTTGGCGCCAGCTACTGGAAGAGGCGGCGCAGGCGGTGGGCGTGAGCGTGCGCCTGCGCAGCCAAACCCGTGAGCAGCAGCGCAAACAGGCGACCTCCCGCCACGGTGCCCTGGCCCGTGAGCTGCACGATTCGGTGGCGCAGCAGTTGGGTTACCTGTCGTTCCAGGCCCATGGCTTGCAGTCGCAACTGGGCGAGCCGGCACTGCAGGACCTGTGCACCGGCCTGAGCCAACTGCAACGCCAGGTGCGCGAGCTGATCACCAGTGCGCGCCTGACCATGGACGGGCGCTCGCTGCGCCAGGCCCTGGCCGATTCGGTCGCGGAATTTTCGCGGCGCTGCATCATCGTCTTCGAACTCGACAACCGCCTGGCCGACGACGCCCTGAGCCCGGAAACCGAATTGCAGATCCTGCAGATCATTCGCGAGGCCCTGGCCAATGCGGTGCGGCATTCCCACGCGCGCCACGTGCGCATCGAACTGCGCCAGACCCAGGACGGCGACGCCTCGGTGTCGGTGGAAGACGATGGCATCGGCTTGATCCCGGCCTGCGACGAGCACAACCATTTCGGCCTGGCGATTATCCGCGAGCGCGCCGCCAGCATCGGCGCACGGCTGAGCATAGAAGCGATCCGCCCGCACGGGGTGCGCGTGCACCTTGGCCTGCGCCGCCACCACGATCTGCCACAGGGGAGTCTCGATGGACTGCACGACCTTATTACTGATCGATGATCACCCGTTGTTTCGCAAGGGCCTGGCGCAGTTGTTCGATGCCAGCGGCGACTTCGAAGTGGTGGGGCAGGCGGCCAGCGGCCGCGAGGGCATCAACCTGGCCGTGAGCCTGACGCCGCAACAGGTGCTGCTGGATTTGCACATGCCCGGCCTCAGCGGTTTGCAGGTGCTGGACGAACTGCGCCAGTTGCGCCTGGATTGCCAGGTGGTGGTGCTCACCGCCTCCATGGACCGCGCCGAGTTGCTCACGGCCTTGCGCCTGGGCGCCAGCGGTTATGTGCTCAAGGAAACCGAGCCGGATGCGTTGCTGGCGTATATGCGTAACTGCCACAAGGGCGCGATCGTGCTGGATTCGAGCCTGATTGCCTTGCTCGCCGACCAGGCCGAGCCCACGCAAGCGTGTGAAGCTGCGGGCAGCGAAAACCTTACCGAGCGCGAAGGCCAGACCCTGGCGCTGATCGCCGCCGGCATGAGCAACAAACAGATCGGCAGGGAACTGGGGATCAGCGACGGCACGGTGAAAATCTACGTGCGCAGCCTGTTGCAGAAGCTCGGCCTGCATTCGCGCCTGGAGCTGGCGGCCTGGGTGCACAGCGGTGCCTTGATGAAACACGAGGAGCGCCACTAGATGAGGGACAGCCCCGAAGCGTTTGCGCCGCCGCCGATTGACCTGATGGATTGCTTTCCCGCCGCCTTATTGCAACTGCGCGACAACGGCCAGATCGCCCACTTCAACCTGGCCTGGGCCGAGTTGATGGGCGCGCCGGGCGCGGAGCGCAACCTGATGGACTACGTGCACCAGGAAGACCGCCCGCTATGGCGCCAGGCCCTGAATGAACTGCGTCGCCGCCCCGACACCTCATTCAACCAGCGCCTGCGCTTTGTGCACCCCAGTGGCGAACTGCGCTGGTTCGAGATCAGCCTCAAGCGCGGCCCCCAAGGCTTCTACCTGGTGGCCGGGGACGTTACTGCCCACAAGCGCCGCGAAATCGCCTGGCAGGCCAGCCAGCGCAGCAGCATGAGCTTGCTCGACAGCATGCCGGGCCTGATCTATCGCGGCCGCAACAACCGCGACTGGACCATGGAATTCGTCAGCGCGGGCTGCCTGGAGTTGACCGGTTACCCCGCTGAGCGACTGGTGGACAACCATGAGTTCACCTACAACAGCCTGATCCTGGTGCAGGACGCCGACTATGTGTGGCGCGAGGTGCAATATGCGTTGTCACGGCAGGAGCCGTTCGAGCTCAATTACCGGATTCGCTGCGCCGACCGCTCGATCAAGCACGTGTGGGAGAAGGGCGTGGGGATCTATGCCGATACCCGTGAGGTGTTGGGGATCGAGGGGGCGATTTTCGAGCGCAAGAGTTGACGGATAAACGCACTTCAAATGTGGGAGGGGGCTTGCCCCCGATGAGGGCGTGTCAGTGAATGCATCTTTAACTGACACAACGCTATCGGGGCAAGCCCACTCCCACATGGGATTCAATGCGCGCCAGCGGCCTTGTTCAGATCACTCTCCGCCCACTGCGTATACACACACGCATCCGCCGTCGCCCAGCGCACACGCACCGGGTCGCCGGCCTTGAGGGGCATGCCCGCAGCGGACAGCGCCTTGACTGTCATCGATGTGCCGCCGAGGGTTTTCACTGTGCAGGTCTGGCTTTCGCCGAGGAACAGCACCTCACCCACAATCGCCGACACTTCATTCCAGCCCGCCGCCAACGGTTGTTCAGCGGCCTGTTCGACACTCAGCGCCAGGGCTTTTTCCGGGCGTACCATCAGCAGCACCTCCTGCTCGGTGTGCAGCCCGCTGGTCAGGCGGATCGACACGGGTTGGCCTTCGAAGGCCGCCACGGCATTGCCCTGGGCCTTGAGCTTGAGGAAGTTGGAGTTGCCGAGGAACGACGCCACGAACGCGTTCGGCGGGTTCTGGTACAGGTCGAAGCCGCTGCCCAGGCCGACGATCTTGCCGTGGCTGAAAATCGCGATGCGCTGGGACAGGCGCATGGCTTCTTCCTGGTCGTGGGTCACGTAGACGATGGTGATGCCCAGGCGCCGGTGCAGTTGGCGCAGTTCGTCCTGCAGGTCTTCGCGCAACTTCTTGTCGAGGGCGCCGAGGGGTTCGTCCATCAGCAGGATGCGTGGCTCGTACACCAGCGCGCGGGCGATGGCGACCCGTTGCTGTTGGCCGCCGGACAATTGCGAAGGGCGGCGATGGGCGAACTGTTCCAACTGCACCAGCTTGAGCATGGCGTCGACGCGCTTGTCGCGTTCGGCGCTGGCCAGTTTGCGAATCGCCAGGGGGAAGGCGATGTTGTCGCGCACCGACAAATGCGGGAACAGTGAGTAACGCTGGAACACCATGCCGATGTCGCGCTTGTGCGGCGGTACGTTGACCAGCGATTGGCCGCTGACCAGGATCTCGCCGCTGCTTGGGGTTTCGAAGCCGGCAAGCATCGACAGCGTGGTGCTTTTGCCCGAGCCGCTGGAGCCGAGGAAGGTGAGGAATTCGCCGTCCCGGATGTCCAGCGAGATGTTGTCCACGGCAGCGAATTCACCGTAGTGCTTGTTCAGGTTGCGCAGGCTGACCAGGGGTTGGCCATGGCTCTGCGCGACATCGTTGATCACTGCACTCATGTTCTTCTCCTCGGCGCTCAAGCGCGGGTTTCGGTACGCCGGCGAACGGCGGCGGCAATCACCATGACCAGCACCGAGAGGCCGATCAGCAGCGTCGATGCGACGGCGATCACAGGCGTCAGGTCCTGGCGCAGGGTGGTCCACATTTTTACGGGAAGGGTTTGCAGGGTCGGGCTGGCCATCATCACGCTGAGCACCACTTCGTCCCACGAGACCAGGAAGGCGAACAGCGCACCGGCGACCATCCCCGGACGAATCGCCGGAAAGGTCACCTTGAACACCGCCTGCAACCGCGAGGCGCCGCAGATCACCGCCGCGTCTTCGATCGACTGGTCGAACAGTTTCAGCGAGTTGATGATCGAGATGATGGTGAACGGCAGCGCCACGATCACATGGCTGACCACAAAGGCGAACATCGTGCCGGTGTAGCCAAGCTTCAGGAACAGCGCGTACACCGCCACGGCGATGATCACCAGCGGCACGATCATTGGCAGGGTGAACAGGCCGTAGAGCAATTCACGGCCGGGGAAGCGCCCGCGCACCAGGGCAAAGGCGGTGGGCAGGCCGAGGGCGACGGCGAATACGGTGGTCAGCACGGCCACCTTGAGGCTGGCCATGGCCGCGTTCATCCAGTCGGCGTTGGAGATGAACTGGCCGTACCATTTCAGCGTCCAGCCCGGCGGCGGGAACACCAGCCATTGCGACGAGCCGAACGACAGCAGCACGATGAACACGATCGGCAGCAGCAGGAACAAGCCGATCAACCCGGTGGTGGTGTAGAGGCCCAAGCGCATCCTGCGGCTCATGGCATTGGGGGTCAGGAGCATGACGGCTTACCTCGCGTTGCTGGCGCCAACCGGGGATTCCGGCTGAAGCTTCAGGTAGAAGTAGAACAGCACCAGGGTGATGAAGATCAGCAACGCGGCGCCGGCACTGGCCAGGCCCCAATTGAGGAACGATTGCACCTGCTGGATGATGAACTCGGGCAGCATCATGTTCTGCGCACCGCCGAGCAGCGCCGGGGTGACGTAGTAACCGAGGGACATCACGAACACCATCAGGCCGCCGGAGAACAACCCCGGCCGGCACAGCGGCAGGAACACGCGAAAGAAGTTGGTCCACGGGCTCGCGCCGCAGATCGAGCCGGCCTGCAGGATCATCGGGTCGATGGCCTGCATGGTCGCCTGCAATGGCAGCACGATGAACGGGATCATGATGTAGCTCATGCCGATCACCACGCCGGTGAGGTTATGCACCATCTCCAGGGGCACATCGATGATGCCCATGGCCATCAGCGCCTTGTTGATCACCCCGGAGGCTTGCAGCAAGACCAGCCAGGAGTAAGTGCGGGCGAGCAGGCTGGTCCACATCGACAGCAGCACAATATTCAGGATCCAGCGCCCCCAGCCGCGCGGCACCAGGGTGATCGCCCAGGCCAGCGGAAAGCCCAGCAGCAGGCTGAACAGGGTCACCAGGCCCGCCACCGAAAAGGTGTTGAGCAGCACCCGTGCATAGGCCGAGTTGGCGAACAGCTGTTCATAGTTGCCCAGGCCCGGCACCGGCTCCAGCACGCCGCGCAGCAGCAGGCCGATCAACGGCGCCAGGAAGAACAGGCCGAGGAACAGCAGGGCCGGGATCAGGTTGCTCGAGCCCCGCCAGCGCTGTGCCAGGGACGGCGCCCCGGCCTTGGGCGAAACCGCACCGGCAGCGCCGAGGGCGCTCCCGGTCGGTGTGGTTGCCGTCATTTTCATTTGACTAGCCATTCATTCCACCGTGTCGCAATGGCCGGACCGTTCTTGGCCCAGTAGGCGAAATCGAGGGTGATCTGGTCCTTGACGTAGGCGGTCGGCAGGTTCGGCGCGAGCACCGAATCCAGGCGCTGCACGCTGTCGATGTTCACCGGCGCATAGGCGGTCAGGTTGGAGAAATCCGCCTGGCCCTTGGCGCTGCTGGCGTTGGCGAGGAACTTCATTGCAGCCGCTTTGTTTTTCGAACCTTTAGGCACGACGAGGATATCGGCCATGACCAGGTTCTGCTTCCAGCTCACGCCCACGGGCGCGCCGTCTTCCTGCAGGGCGTGGATGCGACCGTTCCAGAACTGGCCCATGCTGACTTCGCCGGACGCCAGCAACTGTTGCGACTGCGCACCGCCGCCCCACCAGACGATGTCTTTCTTGATGGTGTCGAGTTTCTTGAAGGCGCGGTCCAGGTCCAGGGGGTAGAGCTTGTCGGCCGGGACGCCGTCGGCCAGCAGCGCCAGTTCGAGCACACCGGGGCTTGGCCATTTGTAGAGGGCGCGTTTGCCGGGGTAGGTCTTGGTGTCGAATAGCGCGGTCCAGTCCTGGGGCTTGCCGGCGCCGAGCTTGCCTTCGTTGTAGCCGAGCACGAAGGAGAAGAAGAACGAGCCCACGCCATGGTCGGAGACGAAGCGCGGGTCGATCTTGTCGCGCTGGATCACCGAGAAGTCGAGGGGTTCGAGCAGGCCTTCGGCGGCGGCGCGCAAGGCGAAGTCGGCCTCGACATCCACCACGTCCCACTGCACGTTGCCGCTTTCGACCATGGCCTTGAGTTTGCCGTAGTCGGTGGGGCCATCCTGGACCACGGTAATGCCGCTGGCCTTGCTGAACGGGTCGGCCCAGGCCTGCTTCTGCGCATCCTGGGTGCTACCGCCCCAGCTCACGAAGTTGACGCTTTCGGCCGCCATGGCCGCGTGAGTGGCCGTGGCCAATAAACCCGCGAACAGCACCGCGGTTGCACGTTTGTTCAACACCATTTTCACGCCCTCATTTGTTTTGTTATTGAGCGGGCTTGGTAATGCCCGCCTATCGGGAGCAGTAGGTCCATCGGGGGCCTCTAATCGAGACCCCGAAAGGCGACCGTGCCAAGGGCTGTTATTGGTGCTCTCCCTGGCGGGCGCACTTGGCGGAAGCGTTCGGTCTATGGAATATCATATTATGGTATTCCAAACTTTGTGCAAGCATTTTGCCTTACCGGTTATCCGTCATTCGGTGAAGGGAATGCTCTCGACCACCTCCAGGTCGTAGCCGGTCAGCCCGGCGTATTTGAGGGGCGGGCCGAGGTGACGCAGCTTGCCGACGCCGAGGTCCTGCAAGATCTGCGCCCCGGTGCCCACTTCGGAATAGATGCGCGACTGCGAGCGGTTGAACTGGCGCGGTGCCTGGGTCAGTTGCGGCACGCGTTCCAGCAGCGCCTGGGACGACTCATGGTTGGCCAGCACCACCACCACGCCGCTGCCTTCAGCGGCGACACGTTGCAAGGCCGCCCACAGCGTCCAATTGGACGGGCCGCTGTAGTCGGCACCGACCAGGTCGCGCAGCGGGTCGATCACATGCACGCGCACCAGCGCCGGGGTATCGCGGCGCAACTGGCCCATCACCATTGCCATGTGCACGCCGCCGTCGATGCGGTCTTCAAAGGTGATCAGGCGGAATGTGCCGTGCACCGTGGGCAGGTCGCGTTCGCCGATGCGCACCACGGTGCGTTCGGTGCTGAGGCGGTAGTGGATCAGGTCGGCGATCGTGCCGATCTTGATGCCGTGCTTGCGCGCGAAGATTTCCAGGTCGGGACGGCGGGCCATGGTGCCGTCGTCGTTCATCACTTCGACGATCACCGACGCCGGGGTGTGCCCGGCCAGGCGCGCCAGGTCGCAGCCGGCTTCGGTGTGGCCGGCGCGGGTCAACACGCCGCCGTCCTTGGCGCGCAACGGGAAGATATGCCCCGGCTGCACGATATCGGCCGGTCCGGCATTGCTGTCGACGGCCGCTGTCACGGTGCGTGCGCGGTCGGCGGCGGAGATGCCGGTGGTCACGCCGCTGGCGGCTTCGATGGACACGGTAAACGCAGTGCTGAACACGCTGCCGTTGCTCGGCACCATCTGTTCCAGGCCGAGGCGCTGGCAGTGTTCGTCGGTGAGGGTCAGGCAGATCAGGCCACGGGCTTCGCGGGCCATGAAACTGATAGTCTCGGCGGTGCAGCAGGCCGCAGGCAGCAACAGGTCGCCTTCGTTTTCCCGGTCTTCGTCGTCCACCAGGAGCACCATCTTGCCTTGGCGGTAGTCTTCGATGATGTCTGCGATGCTGTTGAAGGACATGGAGAGTGCTCGATTTGTTGGTTGTATGTATTATGGTATACCACAAAAATTCAACAAGAGGATGTCACGATGAAGGCCTACTGGATTGCCCATGTGGATGTGTCCGATGCCGAGCAATACACGCAGTACACCCAGCGCGCGCCGGCGGCGTTTGCAAAGTTTGGCGGGCGGTTCCTGGCCAGGGGCGGGCGCAGCGAGGCGATGGAAGGCGGGCCTGCACGGCAGCGTAATGTGGTGATTGAGTTTGAGAGCTATGAGCAGGCGGTGGCGTGTTATGAGTCCGCTGAATATCAGGAGGCGAAGGTGCACCGTGAAGGGGCGGGGCTGGCGCAGATCATCATTGTGGAAGGGCTGGCGCCCTAGGTCATCAGGCCGAACATGGGCCAAATGTGGGAGGGGGCTTGCTCCCGATAGAGGTCTGTCAGCTACAAGGATGCTGACTGATACACCGCTATCGGGAGCAAGCCCCCTCCCACATTTTGATCCGTGTTTGGCCGTGTGGTCAGCGGATAAAGTGAATCTTGCCGCTGTCATCATTACCGATGTAGATGCCATACACCCCAGCCTGGCGTTCCTCGATATACCGTTCGAGAATCTGCCGGATCGCCGGGTAGTAGATGCTCTCCCAGGGAATGTCCTCGGGCGCGAAGAACTTGTAGTCGAGGGTCTCCGGGCCGAACTGGCCGGTGATCTCCAGCGCGATGGCGCGGAAGATGATGTACACCTCGCTGATCCTGGGCACGCTGAAGATCGAGTAGGGCGATACGATCTCGGCGCGTACGCCGCTTTCTTCCCAGACTTCACGCAACGCCGCCTGCTCGGTGGTTTCGCCACCTTCCATAAAACCGGCAGGCAAGGTCCAGGTGCCCGGGCGGGGCGGGATCGCCCGTTGGCACAGCAGGTATTTGCCGTCCTGCTCGATGATGCAGCCGGCGATGATCTTGGGATTGATGTAGTGGATATAGCCGCAGCCCCGGCACATCAGGCGCTCATGGGTATCGCCCGGTGGCAGCTGGTGACCGAGGTCACTGCCGCCGCATGTCGGGCAAAAGCTGGGGCTGGCCAAGGTCAGTGACCTATGCGCGGTTCTTTCAGCGCGATGGGCAGGGTGATTTCCGGAATCTTGCCGGTTTCTTCCTGTTTGCGCTTGAGGTAGTCCAGGGCCACGGCGGCCGCCGCACGCACGTGATCGACGCAGGCCTGGTGGGCCGCCAGCGGGTCGCCGCTCTTGATCGCCTGGACCATGCGTTCCATTTCCTGGTTACTGGTGCCGCGACGGTTTTCCTGGGACACCGAGGTGGCGCGCAGGTAGCTGATGCGCGCTTGCAGCTGGCGCAACTGGGTGGCCGCCACATGGTTGCCCGAACCTTCGAGCAGCACGTCGTAGAAGCCCTGGACCGAGTCGATGACCTGTTGCAGTTCACCGTCCTTGAGGGCCTTGCGGTTTTCTTCCAGGGCTTTTTCCAGGGCCTTGATGTCCTTGGCCTTGGCGCGCAGGGTGAACAATTGCACGATCAAGCCTTCGAGTACGCAGCGCAGTTCATAGATGTCGACGGCGTCGGCCAGGGTGATGATCGCCACCTGCGGGCCCTTGGCATCGGCGAATTCCACCAGGCCTTCGGACTCCAGGTGACGCAAGGCTTCGCGTACCGAGGTGCGGCTGACGCCGAGGCGGTCGCACAGGTCGCGCTCCACCAGGCGGTCACCGGGCAGCAGTTGGAAGTTCATGATGGCGCTGCGCAGTTTTTCCAGCACGATTTCGCGCAGGGTGACCGGGTTGTGATTGACCTTGAAGCTGTCGTCGAGGGGCGCGCGTTTCATGGGGTCTGCTCTGAATGTGGCGGTTAACTGGAGGCCTCGGCCGGCCGGGGCCGATTGAGGGCCGAAAATCGTGCCCAAGTTTATCATGCTGCGTTCCTTAAGCGACAAACCCTCACGGCCCCCGCGCGCCTCAGGCCAGGGCCGGCAGCGGGCCCAGCTTGCCCTTGTGGTAGATCATCGGCGTGACCGGCTCCTTGGGCAGGATCAGGTTCTTTACCGCGCCGACGATGATCGCGTGATCGCCGCCGTCGTATTCGCGCCACAGTTCGCACTCGATGATCGCCGTGGCCTTGGCCAGCAGCGGGTTGCCCAACTCGCTCAGGTGCCACTCGATACCCTTGGCCTTTTCCTTGCCTTTGCTGGCGAAAGCATAGGCCTCGGCGGTCTGGTCGGCGGACAGCAAGTGGATCGCGAAGCGCTTGCTGTCGCGCAGGATCGGGTAGGTGTCCGACCCATAGTTGGGGCAGAACAGCACCAGCGCCGGGTCGATCGACAGCGCGCTGAACGCACTGGCGGTGATGCCGACGATGCCGCCGTCCGGGTCGAGGGTGGTGACCACCGTGACGCCGGAAGGGAATGAGCTCATGACGTCTTTGTAAATGCCGGGTTCGATCATGGTCGGGGTCTCTTAACGCATCACGAAAGGGTCAGGCATGGGCGCCTGGGAGAGGTTGATCCACACCGTCTTCAGCTCGGTGTAGGCGAGCACCGAATCGATGCCGCTTTCACGTCCGTAGCCGCTGTTCTTGAAGCCGCCGATAGGCGCCATCGCCGACACGGCGCGGTAGGTGTTGACCCAGATGATCCCCGAGCGCACGTCCCGCGCCAGGCGGTGGGCGCGGCCAAGGTCGCGGGTCCAGATGCCGGCGGCGAGGCCGAATTGCGAGTCGTTGGCGATGGCCAGCGCTTCGGCTTCGTCCTTGAAACGGATGACCGAGGCCACCGGGCCGAACACTTCTTCCTGCATGATCTTCATCGAGTTGCTGTCGCACTCGAACAAGGTCGGCTCATAGAACCAGCCCTCACCGAGGTTCTGCGGGCGTTTGCCGCCGGTGCGCAGGCGCGCGCCTTCAGCGATGGCGTCCGCGACCAGGCCTTCGACCACGGCCAGTTGCTGCGCGGTGGCCATGGGGCCCATTTCGCTGGCGTCGTCCTGGGGGTTGCCGATGCGGATGCGCTGGGCGCGAGCCACCAGGCGCTCAACGAATTCGTCGTAGATTTCATCCTGCACCAGCAGGCGCGAGCCGGACACGCAGCTCTGCCCGGACGCCGCGTAGATCCCGGCAATCGCACCGTTGATGGCGCTGTCGAGGTCGGCGTCGGCAAAGATGATATTGGGTGACTTGCCGCCCAGTTCCAGGGACAGCCTGGCGAAGTTCTCCGCACTGCTGCGCACCACGTGGCGGGCCGTGGCCGCGCCGCCGGTGAAGGCGATCTTGCGTACCAGTGGGTGGCGGGTGAGGGCGGCGCCGGTGCTGGGGCCGTAGCCGGTGACCACGTTGACCACGCCCGCTGGGATCCCGGCTTCAAGGGCCAGGCGCGCAAGTTCGAGGATGGTCGCCGAGGCGTGTTCCGACGGTTTGATCACGATGGTATTGCCCGCCGCCAGGGCCGGCGCGAGTTTGATCGCGGTCAGGTACAGCGGGCTGTTCCACGGAATGATCGCGGCGACCACGCCCATGGCTTCGTGCACGGTGTAGGCGAACAGGTCGGGCTTGTCCAGCGGCAGGGTACCGCCTTCGAGCTTGTCGGCCAGGCCGGCGGTGTAGTGGAAGAACTCCGGCAGGTAGCTGACCTGGCCACGGGTTTCGCGGATCAACTTGCCGTTGTCGCGGCTTTCGAGCTGGGCCAGTTGCTCCTTGTTCTCGGCGATCAGGTCACCCAGGCGGCGCAGCAATTTGCCCCGTGCGGTGGCGGTGAGGCCACGCCAGGCCGGGCTGTCGAAGGCGCTTTGCGCGGCCTGCACGGCGCGCTCCACATCGGCTTCATCGGCGTCGGGCAGTTGCGCCCAGGGTTCGGCCAGGGCCGGGTTGAGGCTGTCGAAAGTCTTGCCGGACAGGGCATCGACCCATTCACCGCCGATGCACATCTGGAAGCGTGCGAGTGTCATGCAACGATCCCCTTGATTGGATTGTTTTGGGCGTACACCGTGTCGAGGAAGCCCAGCAGCAGCTGGTTGACCAGGCGTGGCGATTCTACCGGCATCATATGCCGTTGCTCGGCCAGCACCGCAACGGTGGCGCCGGGAATACGATCGGCCAGTTGCCGGGCCATTTCCGGGGTTGAACCGGGGTCGAGTTCGCCGGTGGCGACCAGGGTCGGTACGCGCAAGCCCTTGAGGTCGTCGGCGCGGTACATGTCCTGGGTCGCGAACAGTTCGTAGGTGGTCAGGTAGCCCTGGGGGTCGTTGCCCGCCAGGGTTTCACGCAGGGCGGCGATCTGCGCCGGGTTGGCCGCCTGGTACTCGCGGCTGAACCAGCGCGACAGCGCGGCTTCAGCATTCGCATCCGGGCCGTGTTCGGCGGCCTGGGCGGTGCGTGCGATCACGCCGGCACGCTGTTCCGGGCTGCGATTGAACACACTGTTGAGCACTACCAGGGATGTGAGGCGCTCGGGGTAGTGCAGGGCAAACGCCCGGGCGACCAGGCCGCCCATGGAAAAACCGATCACCGTGGCCTGGGGCAATTGCAGGTGGTCGAGCAGCTCCAGCAGCTGGTCGGCATACCCCAGCAGCGGCGTGCCGGCGGCCGGGCGCGGGCTGGCGCCATGGCCGAGCATGTCGTAGGTGATCACGCGGTAATTCGTGGCCAGGCCAACGACTTGCCCGCCCCACATTTCTTTATTCAGGCCCACGCCGTGGATCAAAACCACAGGCTGGCCTTGGCCGGTCGCCAGATAACTGGTGCCAGCCGGGGTGCGTTCAGCGGTGAGCCGAATCATGGAGCGCTCCTGCATGCTTTTTGTTTTGGCCGGTCTTGCTTACTGGGCTTTTTCAGCGGCCAGCTCTTCCAGGTCGATATAGCGGTTGCCGATACGAGGGTGCAGGCGGCCGCCATCGGCGCAGCCCAATACCACGACGATTTCGTCGGCACGCGGCGAATCTTCGATGTGCATTTCCAGGGTGATGTAGTGCGAACGCAGGCCTTCGTCGTCCTTGTGCATCATCGGGATCTGGATCGAGGTGCCAGGGCCGCCGCGCTTGTTGGTGAAGCTCAGGTAGCTCTTGGCCTTGACCGCTTCACGGTAGTGATTGCCGAAGCGCAGGGTATGGATGATCGCGCTCGCGTGTTCGATCTCGCCATCGGCCCCGACCACGGCAGCCTTGCCATACGCCTCGATGTTTTCGGCGCCGCCAATGATGCCCACCAGGCGCTCGACCATCAGCGCGCCGAGGTCGGAGCAATTGGCCCGGATCTCGGGCTTCAAGTCTTCGACGAAGCCACGACCCAGCCACGGGTTCTTCAGCACCACGGCGAGGCCGACCATTTTCACCGGGGTGTCCGCGGCCTTGCCGCCTTCGATAAAGGTTTCTTCTACGTAGCTGACGATCTTGCGGATTTCGAAACTCATGAGCTGCTCCGTCTGAGGTAAATGGATCTGTGTATGATGGTATACCATAATATGACAAGTGCAAGCGCCACAAGACCGGGTCGGCAAACGGTGCACCTGGATGATGGGTTTTTTTGATCTCGATCAACCTGTGCGAGATGCCCATCTGGTAAAAACGCCCCCTTTTTTAAACTTGACGCCGCTTCAAGCCTGGCAAGGCGAACTTGCCGTGTTACGCCATACTCACCTCCAGCTGTGGCATACAGCGCCTGGCTCTATGCCGCTACCACCGTGCCGTCTTCCGAGACCGGACTTTGAACCTATGCCCGAACGCAACTACAGCTTGATTCGCAAGCTCGCCAGCACGTCCCTGCGCCTGAATACCGTGCTGATCTGCGCGCTTTTTCTTAACCTGTTAACGCTGGCCGCCTGCTATTGGGCGTTGAGCAAGGTGGTTGCCGAAGAGCGCAACAAGGTGACGCTGCATTTCAACCGGCTGGTGGGTGATATCCATCAGCACGAAAAATTCATCAACAGGATTGCGCAACACGGCAACCAGGTCTCGCAGAACCAACCGACGTCGGGTCTGACGGTACAGAGCCAAATGCGTGTCGACACGCCAGGCGTGCGGATCTTTGAGGCGGCGCAATATACGTTTTCGATGCCGTTTACCCTGGCGCAACAGCACGTAACGTCCGGCCCGCATCCGGGCAATTTCGCCTTGGGGGTGATGCTGGCGAATTTTTACAGCCGTTTCTGGAGTACCTCTGTCTACCCGGCACCGCAGGTGTTCGTCATCGGCGCGCTGGGCAACACCAGCATGGCTGTGCCTGCCATCGACCGGTTTCCGGGGCGTGTGCTGCTGACGACGGAGAACTACCTGGCGGCAGTCGAGCGGATTTACAGCGCGCTGCCAGTCGGTAAAGACTCGACGGGGGCAGTCCACGTGCGCTGGGCGCCAGCGCAGCATTTCATTGCCGGCGAGTCCCGTGAGCTGTTGGGTTATCTGGATTTCAGGCTGCCCGATGCGATCTGGTGGACCCCTGAGGTCAAGCGTCGGATTTTCATCGTGACCCTGTTGGATCTGGAGCGCATCAATGATCCCGAGCAATTGTTCGAGCGGCCGATCTACGACCGCTTGCAGCTGTTGTCTCCCCAGGGCGACTCGTTGATAGATGCAGTCGGTGTAGCGCAGAGCTACCGGCAGGGCCTGAATTTCACTGCGCAAGGCCTGCTGTTCAAGATGGGCGGCCCCAGTGCCGGTGGTTGGGTCGCGTTATACGAACTGAATTATCAAAGCTTTTTCGGCTACGCCAAGTGGCAGTTGCTTGGCGGCATTGGCCTGCTGCTGGCCAGTGTGTTGAGCAGTTGGGTGGCGATTCGCTGGTACGCGCGCAAGGTGGTTTCGCCCGCGCGCCAGGCCCATTTTGAGATCGTCGAAAGCGACACTTTCAGCCGTACGGTAATCCAGACTGCCCCTGTGGCACTGTGTGTGCTCAGGCGCGCGGATCGGCACCTGATCATGCAAAACCCACTGGCCGAACGAATGCTGGGGGATGCCCAGGCGGTGAGGCAGTTGAGTGAGTCTTGGGGGCTCAATCCTAACCCGGCGCAACCCGACGGCGATGTGATTTTCCACGGCCGCCACGGCTACACACTGCACGGCAGTTTCGCCTCAGCCCGCTATCGCGGCGAGGCGGTGGTGCTCTGCGCGTTCAGCGACATCAGCGCGCACAAGGCGGTGGAGCAGAAGCTCGCCGAGGCCAGCGCTGCCAAGTCGCGGTTCCTGGCGACCATCAGCCATGAGATCCGCACTCCACTCTATGGCGCGTTGGGTACCCTGGAGTTGCTGGGGCTCACAGAGTTGACCGAGCAACAAAGCAACTATCTGCACATTATCGAGCGCTCCTCTTCAATGCTTCTGCAACTGGTCAGCGATGTGCTGGACATGTCCAAGATCGAAGCGGGGGAGATGGCGCTGGAGTCGGCGGATTTCAGCCCCCTCGCACTGGCCGAGGAGGTCGTCGCCGAATACGGCGGCACCGCACAGGGCAAGGGTGTGCAGTTGCGCTTGAATGTCGATGCCGGTGTGCCGGTTGGGGTGCATGGGGATGCGCGGCGTATCCGGCAGGTCCTCACCAATCTGCTCAGTAATGCCCTCAAGTTCACCGAGCACGGCGGTGTAACGCTGCAGGTGAGCGCCGCGATTAGCGACGACAGGGCTACGCTGACGTGGCAAGTCACCGACACCGGCGTGGGTATTGCGGCCGAGCAGCAGGTTCATCTGTTCGAGCCGTTCTACCAGGCCCACCGACATGCGCATACCGTTGCTGGCACCGGGCTTGGCCTGTCCATCTGCGCGCAACTGGCCCAACTGATGGGCGGTCGGTTGAGCGTGGCCAGCGAACCCGGGGTGGGTAGCTGCTTCAGTTTCAGTGCCAGCTTTGCCTTGGGGCATCAGGCACCGCTGACCGCCGTGCGCGCTCGCTTGTCTCGGCATCCCGGTAAGTTGGGCCTGAACCTGCTGGTCGCCGACGACAACCCGATGAACCAGGCATTGATCAAGGAACAACTCGAGCAGCTCGGCTGTCGCGTCACCCTGGCAAGTCACGGTCTTGACGCATTGGCGCGCTGGTCTCCGGCTTTCGATGCGCTACTGACCGACATCAACATGCCGCAGATGGATGGGTTCGAGTTATTGAGTGCGCTGCGTCAGCAGGGCGTAACGCTTCCGATCATCGCCATCACCGCCAGCGCCCTGCCGGAAGAAACCCGACGCTTCGTCGCAGCCGGTATGGATGCCTGGCTGGTAAAGCCCGTGAGCCTGAGCGATTTGTACGCAGTGTTGCGACGCTGCTGCCCGCCCGCGCAAATACTTGAGCCGCAGGAGGAAGAACTGCCGGCGTTTGTGGCGATCTCACCGCGACTGCATGAACTGTTTGTAAATACCACGCGTGCAGACCTGAAAATCCTGCGCGACGCCAGCCAGCAACACAACATAGCTGCCATGGTGCCGCAGTTGCATCGGCTGCGCGGCTCGCTGGCTGCGGTGCAGGCGAAGCAGCTGGCAGACGCATGCAAAGCGCTGGAGCAGCAACTGATCGCCACGCACAAAATTCCCAAGGGCGTTATTGAACTCATGGACGGTATAGAGCGACTACTGGCGGGCCTTGCGCCGAATACGGACGGCGAGCCCCCTACATCCAATGACTGAGACTGGAATACAAACCATGAAAAAGACCACTGTGTTAATAGCCGACGACCATCCGATTGTGGCGATGGCGGTGCAGGAAATAGTCGAGCGCGATGAACGCTTTGAAGTGGTGGGTATCGCCAAGGGTCCTACTGAATTGGTGCAGATGCATCAGCAGTTTTCGCCTGATGTCGTGATTGCCGACTACAGCATGCCCGGCGACGGAATTCATGGCGATGGATTGCAGATGATCGAGTTGCTGTGCCGGCGCTTTGGTGACACCCGCATCCTGGTATTCACCATGCTATCCAATCCCCTGATTCTCAGCGGCCTCTATCACCTGGGTGTGTGGGGCGTAATATTGAAAAGTGGTGATTTCAATGAGATTGCGGTAGCACTGCAGGCGTTGTCGCAGGGACGCAAATACCAGCCACCAGCGCAAGCGCTGTCGAACATCGACAGCCAGATGCAAGCCAGGGCCGCTCGGCTGACGATGCGCGAATACGAAGTGCTTCGGCATTTTGTATCGGGCTTGAGTGGCCGTGAAATCGCGGCACGATTGCATAGAAGCACCAAGACAGTGAGCGCACAAAAGGTCTCGGCGATGCGCAAGTTGGGCGTGGAAAATGATCAAGCGTTGTTGACCTTCTGTGCGGATGCGCAGCTTTTCCTGTAAGTCGTGCCTGCGGTTTACGTGGGCTGAACCGAAAGATAGTTCTCGCCCTGAGCCTATTTTCAGTTTGATCTTAAAGACAGCCACCGAGTCGGCTCGCATAATGGCCCCACAGCGTCAGCCCGCACCTCAATAGACTAAGTCACGTCACCTACTTGTAGCCGTGTGCTGGTTGAGTTGCACTAGAAAAGAACAGTTTCTTATTGCAGTTGTGCGCAACAGTGCACTTCAAGGCGGCGGGTCACTGTGTGCCAAAAAAGGATTAATTTCCAAGTAAGGAGGTGGATGCCCAGCAACTCGTGAAGTGAAGTTCGGCCCTGTGATGCGTTATTAAAGTAACGCAAATTAATATAAATTTGAGAGATGATAAAGTATGAAGAAGCAACGTTTACTGCCTGTGCAGGCGGCGCTCCTGAGTGTGTGTGGTGGTCTGATGTTGTCTACTACTGTCAGTGCCGCGGAAGCCGGTACTATTACTTTCAACGGTAAAGTTACGGATGAAACTTGCCAGGTAACCACCGGCTCA
The DNA here is from genome assembly GCF_059418085.1 of Pseudomonas sp. GW821-FHT09C10. Taxonomy (NCBI): domain Bacteria; kingdom Pseudomonadati; phylum Pseudomonadota; class Gammaproteobacteria; order Pseudomonadales; family Pseudomonadaceae; genus Pseudomonas; species Pseudomonas sp. GW821-FHT09C10. Next base: position 254,034 of record NZ_JBWKPE010000007.1, on the reverse strand, counting down.
TCGGGCGATTTTACCGTGGACCTGGCCACCGCCAAAGTGGCTGACCTGGCCCAGGCCGGTGCTACCGCGATGCCGTCCAACTTCCGTATTGCGGTCAATCAATGCTCGCCGACCGTGACCAATGTACGCGCGCAGTTTCTCTACGATGCCAACCTGGTCGACATCAGTTCGGGCGTGCTGAAAAACCAGTTGAGCGGCGATACCTCCGCCACCAATGTGGGCCTGCAGCTTTACAACTACGCAGACAACTCCTTGATCAAACCAGGCGACGCTGGCGCTGCCAAGAGCTTCACCGTGGAAGACGGTGCGGCTGAAATGATCTACGGCGTGCAGTACTACGCGACCGGCAAATCCACGGCAGGCCTGGTGAAGAGCCAGGTCAAATACCAATTGAGCTATAACTGAGAATGTCCCTCTGCGCAGACATCGCGCAGAGGGGACTACCCTGACTATGCGGATATATCGTCTATTAATAGGTTGCCTCCTCATTTATTTAATGAGCTTCGATGCTCGCGCCAATATCGTTTTGGGCGGGACTCGGTTGATCTATCCAGGCGGCGAACGTGAAGTCACGCTGCCCCTGTCGAACAAGGGCGCGACCCCGGCACTGGTGCAATCGTGGATGGATGACGGCGCCACCGACTCTACGCCGGAGAACAGCTCCGCGCCGTTCCTGATCATGCCGCCGCTGACCCGTATCGAAGGCCAGGCCTCGCAGACCCTGCGGATCCTGTTCAATGGAACAGCATTGCCGCCAGACCGTGAATCGCTGTTCTGGCTGAATGTACTTGAAGTACCACCCGTGCCGGAAAAGTCGAGAAACAAGAACAATTTGTTATTGGCTGTTCAAAGTCGAATTAAAGTGTTCTATCGGCCCGCGACACTCCGCAGCTCCTTGCATGACGCCGCGAAGAATTTGAAGTGGCAGGTGTTCGGCGACGGCGCACAGTTGAAGTTACGCTGCACGAATACCTCGCCCTTACATGTCTCGTTTGCCGATATACAGGTGAAGTGGGCGGGCAAGACACTCAGTAATACTGACGGTAATCATATGGTTGCCCCGGGCGGCGAAGCCGTGTTTGAACTGCACCCGCAGACCGCGCGCCTGCCTGAACTAAAAGCCCAGGGCATACAGTTTAATTATATTAACGACTATGGTGCCTTGAAAACCGTGAACGCGCAGTTCGACTAAGTTCAATTACCCTTTCGCTAAAAGTCTATGAACCGTTTTGATCGATCGATATTACGCAGAAAAGTATTTCTGGCGTCACCGTCATGCTCAATCGTTCGTTTCTGGGCGGTGGCGTGCCTCGTGTTCAGCACGGCAGATGACAACGTAATGGCGGATGAGCCGGTGCTGCCGGCGGCTGCTGCACAGGTGGACTTCCAGGATGCCGAGTTCACCAGTTCGTTTCTGGTGGGAAATGCCAAGCGTACGGATATGTCGCGTTACCAGAAGGGCAACCCGGTATTGCCAGGAAATTACGATTTGGACGTTTACATCAATGGCAAGCAGGTGACGCGCGCCAAGGTCGAGTTCGCAGATGAGGCCAACAGCAATATCGCGCAAGCCTGTTTCACGCTCGCAGCGATGAAACGGCTGGGCATCGATACACAGCCATTGGTGCCGTTCAACGGTTGTCGCAAGCTCAAGGCGGTGTTGCCCAACACGGTCTCCTATGCCGACATCGGTGAGCAGAAGCTCTACCTGCAAATCCCCCAGGCCAACTTGCGGCGTACCCCGCGTGGTTATGTAGAGCCCGAGTACTGGGACGCGGGCATTACCGCGGCGAAACTCGATTACAACCTGAACTATTTCAGCACACAGAACGACCATTACGGCAGCACCGACTCTGCCTACATGGGCTTGCGTGGCGGGTTCAATTTTGGCCTTTGGCAGTTCCGACATAACGCCAATGTGAACTGGACCCAGGGGGGCAAAGCCGAATGGACCCGCATGTCCACCTACCTTCAGCGGCCAGTGGCGCAGCTTAAGAGCCAGGTGACCCTGGGCGAGATCAATACCAAAGGCGTGGGGTTCGACAGCATCGCCGTGCGCGGTGTCAGCCTGGCCTCGGACGAGCGCATGTTTCCCGATTCACAGATCGGTTTCGCGCCGGTGATCCGCAGTTTCGCGCGCAGCAATGCGCGAGTGGAGGTGTGGCAGAACGATATAAAGCTCTATCAGACCACGGTCACGCCCGGCAACTTCGTGATCGACGATCTGTACCCCACAGGCTATGGCGGCAACCTGAATGTCGTGGTTACCGAGGCCGACGGAAGTGAGCGGCGCTTCGATGTGCCTTATTCGTCGATCACCAACCTGATGCGTCCGGGGCGTGCCAAATACGACCTGGTGGCTGGCCGGCTGTATAACCAGAACCTGGCCAGCGATGCCCATCTGTTCCAGGGCACGTTGTTCTATGGTCTGAACAACAGCCTGACCGGCTACGGCGGGTTCCAGGTCAGCGAAGGCTTTCACGCGGGGCTCGCGGGTGTCGGACTGAACACCTCGCTAGGGGCGTTTTCGGTCGACCTGACCCAGGAGACCACCCAGCTGGGCGCTCGTAGCGGTTCGGCTTCGGGGCACAGCGTCAAGGTGGCGTACAGCAAGTTGCTGAGCGAAACCCGCACTAACTTTACCCTCGCTGCCTACCGCTACTCGTCGTCCAAATACATGACGCTTTCCCAGGCGGTCGATGCGCGTGAGCGGGTCAAGACCCCGGGCTATCAGGATGAATGGCTGTGGTATGGCAATGAGCGTGACCGCTTCGATATCAGCATCGATCAGCCGGTAAGCACTTATGGCTCGCTGTTCCTGACCGGTAGCACCAGCAAGACCTGGGGGGACTCGGGATCCTCGAGCCGGCAGTTTGAAGTGGGCTTCAACGGCAGCGTCGGGGATGTCAGCTACAGCCTTTCCGCCAGTCGCAATAACGATGAGTTCGTCGGCGCCCAGACCCAGTACTTCCTGAGCCTGAATATTCCATTGGGCAGCGGCGCCAAGTCACCGACGCTGAGCACGCAGTACACCGGCGGGCGCGGGCAAGGCAGCACGCTGCGCAACTACTTGAGCGGGGTGGCCGATGACGAGGGGCGCCTGAGCTACGGGGTCGCCCACGCGGCGGACACCAACACCTCAAGCTCGGGCAGCGTCAATGCTCAATACCGCGGCGACCGCAGCACCGTTCGCGCGTCGTACGAACAGGGTGGGGACTACAAATCCACCTCGCTGGGCAGCGATGGCAGCCTGGTGGTGCACAGCGGCGGGGTGACGCTATCGCCGAATACTGGCGACACCATTGCACTGGTCTCCGCACCGGGCGGCGAGGGCGCGAGCATTGGTGGATTGTCCGGCCTGGTCATCGATAAAAACGGCTATGGCGTGATGCCGTATTTATCGCCCTATCGCATGAACAATATCAACCTGGACCCCAAGGGCAGCTCGATGGATGTCACGTTCCAGAACACCACGCAACAGGTCGCACCCTTTGCCGGCGCAATTGTCCGCGTCGATTTCCAGACCCGGGTCGGGCGGTCGGCGGTGATCCATATCACTAATGGCAGCAACCTCAAGTTGCCGTTCGGCGCGGATGTACGCGACGAGCGTGGCAATGTGGTCGGTGTGGTCGGCCAGGGCAACAACCTGTTTGTCCAGGGCGTTGAAAACAACGGCGCACTGAGCGTGAACCTGCCGGACGAATCAACCTGTCAGGTTGCATATCGATTCGGCGAGAAAACGGCGAGCGGCACCAAGGGGCTGCTACAAACGCAAGCGCCGTGCCTGCTGCGCGAAGGTACCCGTCTGAGCAGTCGATGAAAATGACCAGACTTATTTATGCAGTGTTTCAGGTGTGTGCCTGGCTAATGGTTTCAACGTCGGCTTATGCGGTGTGCGGGATGATGCCCAACTATCAGGAAGGCGCGGTAGTCGATATAACCATGGGCCGCATATCGGTACCTTCGGGGATTGCCGTGGGTGACGTGTTTTACAGTAAGGAGTTTCCTATTGTTGGCAGTTTTTTCGCCATTGTTTCTTGCAAACCGGGTGATACAACGCAATGGCGGGTCGTACAAGGTACTGCCACTACTATAACTAACGTCTACACAACTAACATTGCCGGTGTCGGCATGCGTACCAGTTGGATACCCGCACAATCGGCTTCACCGTTTTATGCTGGAGAACAGACCACCTGGAAACTTGGGATGCCCGGTGTCAGTGGCTCGGCGGCGCAAAACACCTTGGTCTTCAATGTCGGCGGAACAGTTGTCGTTGAGTTGATCAAGCTGAGCGACACCGTCGGTTCCGGTGCATTGGCGGGTGGTACCTACACCAACAACACGGCGCAGATGGCTTACCCGTTCAACAGTGGTGTGTTCCTGACCACGCGCATCACCGGTGGCGGCAGTGAAATCGTGCCGGAAACGGGTACCTGCTCGATCGGCGACCTGAGTGTGGACCTGGCTCCGGCGCCATTCGGCCGCTTCACCGGGCAGGGCTCCACCACGGGCGACACACCTTTCAACGTGCCGTTTACCTGTTCCGGAGCCAACGGCGCAGTCACCCTGACCCTGGACGCAGACAAGTTCATGCCCGACGGCAGCCTGGGCCTGATCAAACCGCAGGCCGGCGTGAACAATGCCTCTTGCGTGGCGCTACAAGTACTCGATGCCACTAGTGGGCTGCCCGCGATACTCGGGGCGACTCAAGTCGTGGGCACGGTGTTTAACAATTCGACAAGTTTCAACTTGCCCTATTTAGTGCGTTATTACCAAAGTTCTGGCGGCACTAATTGCGTCACACCCGGGCTTGTAAAAGGTACCGCAACGGTCACTGTGAAGTATCAATAAAAGGCGCTTTAACGGGTTTGCCACTCCCTCTCTGACTGGGGGCATGGCGGGCACTTTTTTGTCGAGCGCTTTTGTTGGAAGACAACTAACATCAAGGAATGGATCAATGAACTTTCCGAAGAAACCCCTCAGTTTTGCAATCAGTTATGCCCTCTTCGTTGCACTAGTGCCCGTGCAGGCGGCCACTATCGGGTCTGTTGACGTATCGTCCGAGGCGGGCGACCTGCTGGTACTGGATAATGACCAGGTTTCGTTCGCCGGCAAAGGTGCGGCCGTTCGCGTTATGGGGGGGCAAAATGAATTCATCGGCACGACCATGGATATCCACGCGACCGCCGGCGGGCCAAACGATGCGGTGACGGGGCTGCAAGTGCAGGGTGGTGGGCGGGGCACACTGCAGGGCTCAACGATCAAGGCCAGCGGCTATTTCGGTGACGGCGCCAGCGCCAGCGGTGCAGGCTCGCACGTGCAGCTGGGGCAGACCGACATCACCACCGACGGCGCCCGTGGCCGTGGGGTCATGGTCAATCAGGGCTCCAGCGCGCAGATCATCGGCGGCACGGTCACCACCACAGGGCTCATGGCCGACGGGCTCTCTGCCATGGGCGCTGGTTCGACCATCAGCGCCAGTGGCACGAGCGTATCGACCGCCGGCAATGCGGCCTACGCAGTGCGGGCGCAACAGGGGGCGCGCATCAAGTTGAACAACGTCAGCGCCACCGCCCATGGCCAGACTGCCGCGATCGCCATCACCGGTACGGACAGCGTGGTCACCGCCGACGGCGTGACCGCACAATCCGACGGCGCCCAGGGCGTGGAGATGCAAGAAGGACGTCTGGAGTTCAGCAATGGCAGCATCCAGGCCAAGACTGACGGCATCCTGATCCGGCCGAGTTCTCCCAACGGTGGGGGGACGGCGGTAGTGCGCAATTCCCAGGTCCTCTCTCAAACCGGCAACGGCATCAACCTTGATGCCAAAGGTGCGTCCCTGGAACTGTACGAGTCCCAGATCAGCGCCAAAGGGGATAATGGTTCGGCGATCTGGATGCCCGGCAGCGACAGCCACGCCGACGTGCACGACAGTCAGCTGGAAACATGGGGCACACAGGCGGCCGCGGTGGACAATCGCGCCGGTATTTTCCAGATGGACGGCGGCCGCGTGGTCACCCACGGTGACTCGTCCCACGGGCTCTATGCATCAACCGACGTGATCGGTGGCCAGTCGGGGGCGCCCGGGGCGACGTTCGATGTGATGAACGTGGTGATCGAGACCTTTGGCGTAGGGTCGGTCGGCGCCTTAGCCCGGCTGGGCGGGACACGGATGGTGTTGTCCGACAGCCAGCTGTTGACCCACGGTGATCTCAGTCATGGCCTACTGGTTTCAGGCGATGATGCCAGCTTGCAGACGACTCGCACGAATGTGGTCACCGAAGGTAACTCGGCGTATGGCCTGTCGGTCAGCAACAATGCCACGGCAGACCTGAGCGACACCCACATCGAGACCGCTGGAGAGAAAGCCTACGGGCTGGTGAGCCAGGCAACCATCGCGGGTATCACCAACCAACTCGATCTCACTGACAGTACGGTAGTGGCCCACGACAGCAGTGCCTTGCGCGTCTCCGGCGGCAGCTTGCTCAGTCATCTGACCCACAGCAGCCTGGTGGGGCGCAGCGCCGATCAGCCCGCGACGGCAGTATGGATTACCGACGGTGCCAATGGGCTGGCCGCCGACCTCGTCCGGCTGGACAGCGATCACTCGTTCATCGATGGCGATGTCCTGGTCGAGGGTGGCGCGCTGCAGTTGAGCCTGAACAATCAGTCACGCCTCGAAGGTGCGGTGAACGATACCCTTGGCCATTCCAGCCTCAGTCTGGACGACAGCAGCAGTTGGCTGATGCGGGGCGACTCCAGTGTCGGCCAACTGACAAATAAGGGCAGCGTGGAATTCGCCACGCCGGCAGCGAGCGATTTCATGCGCCTGAAAGTCGCCGGCGACCTTCAGGGCGACGGGCAGTACATCATGAATACTGACCTGGGCGCGCTGCGCGGCGACCGGCTTGAGGTGGGCGGCCAGGTGACCGGTAATAACCAGTTGCTGGTGCGCAACAGCGGCGCCGAGCCGTCGGGCGGTGGGCAGAAATTGCTGTTGATCGACAGCCAGTGGGGCGTCGGCGACTTCACGCTGGCCAACCGTGGCCAGGAGGTGGATGTGGGCACCTACCGCTACACCTTGCAACGTGACGACAGTGCGAGCGGCCAATCGCAGTGGAGCCTGGTCAACATCACCGAGCAACTGTCCACCGCCGCCAGCGCGGCGATCAACAGCAGCGCGTTGGCGACCCTGCGTGACACCTGGGATGCTGAGCGCGGCAGCCTGATCCAGCGCCTGGGCGATGTGCGCGGCGATGGCCACGACGAAGGGGTGTGGATGCGCAGCTATGGTCAGGAGCAGCAACTGGATAACGGCGCAGGGCGGCACTTCACGCAGAACCTCAACGGCGTCCAGGTGGGGGTGGATGGCCGGATGGCGCGCAGCAACGGTTCGCTGATCCTCGGCGGCCTTGCCGGTTACAGTCACGCCAATCGCAGCTTCAATGGCGAGGGCAGCGGTAAGCTCGAAAGTTACTACATCGGTACCTACGCCACTTACCTGGACGATTCGGGTTGGTACACCGACAGCCTGCTGACACTCAATCGCTGGTCCACTCGGTTCGACGTGGACGCTACCGACGGCAAACGCGTCAGCGGTAAAACCCACAGCAACGGCGCTGGCCTCTCGGTGGAAACCGGCAAGCGCCTGGATTTCTCCCACGGCTGGTTTGTTGAGCCCCAAGCGCAGTTGTCGGCGTTGTACGGTGGCGGTGATCGTTACCGGTTGAGCAACGACATGCGCGTCGACGCCGACGATGGCATTTCAACCCAGTTGCGTGGCGGCGCGCTGGTTGGGCGCCAGATGCGGTTAGAGGGTGATATTGCGATCCAGCCGTACCTCAAGGCTGGCTGGATCCAGGACCTGTCAGCGCGCAACCAGGTCAAGACCAACGACGTCAGCAGCCACCCCGACGGCAATGGCGGTGGCTGGTATGCCGGGGCAGGTATTACTGCGGCCATGGGCAGGAGCCAGCATCTATATGCCGATGTCGAGACCAGTGACAGTTCTACCCAAAAGCGCCCGTGGGCTTTGAACATTGGTTACCGGCTGGCGTGGTAAATCGGCGGCGACCAATGTTAATAAATGTTAAATCGAAAAATTACTTCACATAATCCGTTCATTGGTGGATGATCGACTGCAATTCCAATGCGGCTCGCCGGTGTAGCGCGAGCCGCCGTTTACCCCTGGAGTACCCCATGAATAATAAGAATGTCGGTGTGATCGGTCTGGGCGCGATGGGGCTGGGCATTGCCCGCTCGCTGTTGCGCGCAGGTTTCAATGTGCATGCCTGTGATGTGCGCGACGCGGTGACCCAGCAGTTCGCCAGCGAAGGCGGGGTGGCGTGCGCGTCGCCGGCGCAGATGGCCGAGGCCTGTGATGTGATCATCACCGTGGTGGTCAACGCCGAGCAGACCGAGACCGTGCTGTTCGGTGAGGGCGCTGCCGTGGCGGCGCTGCGTCCCGCCAGCCTGGTGATCGGCTGTGCCACCGTGGCCCCGACCTACGCCGTGGACCTCGGCCGGCGCCTGGGCGAACACGGCCTGCTGTACCTGGATGCGCCGATTTCCGGCGGTGCGGCCAAGGCCGCCGCCGGTGAGATGACCATGATGACCTCCGGCCCGCAGGCCGCCTATGCCAAGGCCGATGCAGTGCTGGCGGGCATGGCCGGCAAGGTGTATCGCCTGGGCGACGTCCATGGCCTGGGCTCCAAGGTCAAGATCATCAACCAGTTGCTCGCCGGCGTGCATATCGCCGCCTCCGCCGAAGCCATGGCCCTGGGCCTGCGCGAAGGGGTGGACGCCGATGCCTTGTACGAGGTGATCACCCACAGCGCCGGCAATTCCTGGATGTTCGAAAACCGCGTGCCGCACATTCTCAAGGCCGACTACACGCCACTGTCGGCGGTGGATATTTTCGTCAAGGACCTCGGCCTGGTGCTGGATACCGCGCGTGCGAGCAAATTCCCGCTGCCGTTGTCGGCCACTGCGCACCAGATGTTCATGCAGGCTTCCAGCGCCGGTTTTGGCCGCGAGGACGACTCGGCGGTGATCAAGATTTTCCCCGGCATCGACCTGCCGACTGCCAAGCCCGAGCCGGTGTAAGGAACGCTTTATGACTAACCACACCACGCGCCCGTTGCTGGGCTGCATCGCCGATGATTTCACCGGCGCCACCGACCTGGCCAACATGCTGGTGCGCGGTGGTATGCGTACGGTGCAGAGCATCGGCATCCCCAGCCGCGAAGTCGCGGACGGGCTGGATGCGGACGCCATCGTCATCGCCCTCAAGTCGCGTACCACGCCGGTCGCAGAGGCTGTCGAGGAATCCCTGGCCGCGCTGGACTGGCTGCGTGAGCAGGGCTGCGAACAGATTTTCTTCAAGTATTGCTCGACCTTTGACTCCACTGCCGCCGGCAATATCGGTCAGGTCAGCGAGGCCTTGCTCAAGGCGCTGGGCAGTGATTTCACCCTGGCCTGCCCGGCGTTCCCGGAAAACGGCCGGACGATTTTCCGTGGCCACCTGTTTGTGCAGGACCAGCTGCTCAATGAGTCGGGCATGCAACATCACCCGCTGACGCCCATGGGCGACGCGAATCTGGTGCGCGTGCTGCAGAGCCAGACGCAACTGCCGGTCGGGCTGCTGCGGTACGACAGCATCGCCGCGGGCGTCGAGGCGACCCGTAAAAAAATCGCCGAACTGCGCGAGCAAAGCGTGGGCATTGCCATCGCCGATGCGCTGTCCGATCAAGACCTCTACACCCTTGGCAGTGCCTGCGCTGACTTGCCATTGCTTACCGGCGGCTCGGGCCTGGCCTTGGGCTTGCCGGGCAATTTCCGCCGTGCCGGTAAACTGCGCGACTTCGATGCTGCGACGCTGCCGACTATCAGCGGTGGCGAGGTGGTGCTCGCCGGCAGTGCCTCGGTGGCGACCCTTGGCCAGGTTGCGGCCTGGTTAGAGGCGGGCCGCCCGGCGTTGCGCATTGATCCGTTGGCCCTGGCCGCCGGTGAGCCGGTGGTGGCGCAGGCCCTGGCGTTTGCCCGCGACAGTGCACACACCGTATTGATCTACGCCACCAGCACCCCCGCCGAGGTCAAGGCCGTGCAAGAGCGGCTCGGCGTCGAGCGCGCCGGGGCCCTGGTGGAGAACGCCTTGGGCGAGATCGCTGCCGGCTTGCGCGAGCAGGGCGTGCGACGCTTTGTGGTGGCCGGCGGGGAAACCTCTGGCGCGGTGGTCAAGGCCCTCGGCGTCAACCTATTGCAGATTGGTGCGCAGATCGACCCTGGCGTGCCGGCCACCGTCAGCAGTTCCGCCGAGCCGCTGGCACTGGCGCTCAAATCCGGCAACTTCGGTGGCCGTGAGTTCTTCGCCAAAGCCCTCGCGCACCTGGCCGGAGGTGCCCAGTGACTGGCATCGACGAACAGGCCCTGCGCGAAGAAATCTGCGATGTCGGCCACAGCCTGTATCAACGTGGCTACACCGTCGGCAGCGCCGGCAATATCAGTGCGCGCCTCGACGATGGCTGGCTGATCACCCCCACCGATGCCTGCCTCGGGCGCCTCGTGCCAGGTGCTATTGCCAAGGTCAACCTGAAAGGCGAGTGGGTGTCCGGGGACAAACCGTCCAAGACCCTGGCCCTGCATCGCCAGGTGTATGACCGCAACCCCTCGGTGGGCGGTGTGGTGCACACCCACTCCACCCACCTGGTGGCGCTGACCCTGGCAGGCGTGTGGAGCGCGCAGGATATCTTGCCGCCGCTCACGCCTTACCAGGTGATGAAGGTCGGTCACATTCCCTTGATCGGCTATCAGCGTCCGGGTTCGCCCAACGTCGCCGAGCAAGTCGCGCAACTGGCCAACCGCGTGCGTGGGGTGATGCTTGAACGCCTCGGTCCGGTGGTCTGGGAAAGCTCGGTGGCCAAGGCCAGCTACGCGCTGGAAGAGTTGGAAGAAACCGCACGGCTGTGGTTGATGAGCAACCCTACGCCGGCGCCGCTGGATCAGGCGGCACTGGATGAATTGCGCGAGACCTTCGGCGCGCACTGGTAACCCGCAAGACGACACGGCAAGTGCTGCCCGAGTGCCTGGTTTGACGCTCGACGGACCCGGCTTGTCTGAAAAACAATAACAACAGGACATTCTTGAATGAGCCCACTGATTTTGATGTTGACCGCCGGCGCGGGTATCGCGCTGCTGCTGTTTCTGGTCCTCAGGTACAAATTCCAGCCGTTTGTCGCGTTGATGCTGGTGAGTATCGTGGTGGCGCTGGTGGCCGGGGTGAAACCGGCTGACCTGGTGGCGACGATCGAGGGCGGCATGGGCAAGACCCTTGGCCATATCGCGATCATCATTGCCCTGGGCGCGATGATCGGGCGGATCATCGAGCTGTCCGGCGGTGCCGAGGCCCTGGCCAAGTCGCTGATCGAGCGCTTCGGCAACAGCCGTACACCGCTGGCGCTGACCATCGCCGGGTTCATCATCGGCGTGCCGGTGTTCTTTGAAGTCGGGGTGATCATCCTGATGCCGTTGGCCTATGGGGTGGCACGCCGGGCGCGCAAGCCGCTGCTGGTGTTCGCCTTGCCGATGTGTGCGGCGCTGCTCACCGTGCATGCCTTCCTGCCGCCCCATCCAGGCGCCGTGGCCGCCGCCAGCCAACTGGGCGCCGACCTGGGCCGGGTGCTGATGTTCGGCCTGCCGATCACCGCGTTGCTGTGCTACATCGGTTACCGCGTGGCGGGGCGCATGACCCGACGCTTCTATCCGATGACCGACGATATCCGTGCCGAAGTCTATGGCCCTCACGTGACCAATGAAGACCTGAGGGCCTGGACTAACGGCAATCACCAGGCGGCGCAACAGAGCGCTGTGGCCGAGTCCTCTATGGGCCTGGAAGAGTCCACCAGCGCCATCGCCGCCAAGCTGCCGGCGGCGCCTGCACCCGGTTTCGGCCTGATTGTCAGCCTGATCCTGCTGCCGATTGTGCTGATTTTGCTGGGCACCCTGGCCACGTCGCTGCTGCCGGTCGACTCGACCCTGCGTGGGGTGATGACCGTACTCGGCGCGCCGCTGGTGGCGCTGCTGATCGACACCTTGCTGTGTGCCTGGCTGCTCGGCTCGCGCCGTGGCTGGAGCCGCAGCCAGGTCTCTGACGTGATCGGCTCGGCGTTGCCGGGCGTGGCGATGGTGATCCTGATCGCCGGCGCCGGTGGTGTGTTCGGCAAGGTGCTGGTGGACACCGGCATCGGCGCGGTAGTCTCCGACATGCTGCGCACCACCGGCTTGCCGGTACTGGCCCTGGGCTTTTTGTTGACCATGCTGCTGCGCGCGGTGCAGGGTTCGACCACCGTGGCCCTGGTGACCACGGCGGGGATCATCAGCCCGCTGATCGTGACCCTCAACCTTACGCCCAACCACCTGGCGCTGCTGTGCCTGGCCATGGGCGGTGGCGGGCTGGCGATGTCGCATATCAACGACGCCGGCTACTGGATCTTCACCAAGCTCGCCGGGCTCAACGTGGCCGACGGTCTGCGCACGTGGACGGTGATCACCACCTTGCTCGGCACCTTGGGTTTCTTGATTACCCTGCTGATCTGGCCTTTTGTCTGACTCTTGGGAGCTTTTATGCCTCGTTTTGCTGCCAACCTGAGCATGCTGTACCCGCAACATGATTTTCTCGAGCGCTTCGCGGCGGCGAAGGCCGATGGTTTCGACGCGGTGGAATACCTGTTCCCCTACGACTACAGCGCCGAGGCACTCAAGCAACGCCTGAGTGACAACGGCCTGGTCCAGGCCCTGTTCAATGCACCACCGGGCGATTGGGCGGCGGGGGAGCGCGGCATCGCCACGCTGCCAGGGCGTGAGGCCGAGTTTCGCAGTGGCTTCGACCGCGCGTTGGAATACGCCGCCGTGCTCGGCAACGACCGCGTGCACGTCATGGCCGGCTTGCTGCCCTCGGAAGGCCTGCGCCAGCGCCACCAGGCCGTGTACCTGGAAAACCTCGCCTACGCCAGCGCAGCGGCGGCCAAGGTCGGCGTCACCGTGTTGCTGGAACCGATCAACACCCGCGACATGCCGGGGTTTTTCCTCAACCGCCAGGACCAGGCCCACGCCATCTGCCGGGAGGTTGGTGCGCGCAACCTCAAGGTGCAGTTCGACTGCTACCACTGCCAGATCGTCGAAGGCGACTTGGCCACCAAACTGCGCCGCGACTTCGATGGCATTGGCCATATCCAGATTGCCGGGGTACCGGACCGTCACGAGCCAGACCTGGGCGAACTGAACTACGGGTTCCTGTTCGAACTGATGGACCAGTTGGGCTACGACGGCTGGGTCGGCTGCGAATACCGGCCAAAGGCCGATACCTCGGCGGGCCTGCAATGGTTGCGGGACTGGAAAGCGGCTCGGTAGTCGACGAGCGTCTGTGTCGGTTCGGTTCAAATGTGGGAGGGGCGGTGCGACGATTCGACTTGCCCCCGATAGCAGTGTGTCAGCCAACACATCTACCAACCATGCCGCCGCCATCGAAGCCTCGCTAAAGCTCGACATCTCCCACAGGGATCAGCAGTGCCCACGAGATCTATAGCCGGGCAACTTTTTACCTGCCAACAACAACCAAATGTGGGAGGGGGCTTGCCCCCGATGCGGTGGCTCAGCCAACACCTCTACCAACCCTGCCGTCGCCATCGAAGCCTAGCTAAAGCTCGACCTCTCCCACACAGGAAGGGCATCACTCCGGCAACGGATCACCCGGCAGCATCAATTCAATCCCGCGCTTGCGGATGCCATCTGCCGCTGCCGGAGCCAGGGCGTCGTCGCTGATGATCACGTCGAACGGTTCCAGCCCGGCGATGCGGTACATGCTGAAGGTGCCGTATTTGGAGCTGCTCGCCACCAACACCACCTGGGACGCCGATTGCATCGCCACTTGCTTGACCTCGACTTTCAGCGCCGAGGGGGTGGTGATGCCTCGGTGCAGATCCCAGGAGCTGGTGGAGACAAAGGCGATGTCCGTGACCACCTGGCGCAGGGTCGCCACGGCCAGCCCGCCGACGGAAGAATGATTGTCATGGTCCAGTTGGCCGCCGGTGTGGATCACCGTGACCTGCGTCGCATCCATCAGGGCCTGCACGATCCCGAAGTCGTTAGTGACCACCGTCATCCCCGACAGCGCCTTGATATACGGGACGATCTCCAGGGTGCTGGTGCCGGCATCCAGGTACACCGTCATGTCCGCGTGCAGCAACCGTGCGGCCAGTCGTGCCATGGCCTGCTTTTGCGGCAACTCCACCACGGCTTTGGATTGATGGCTGGGTTCGCTGTGCAACTGGCTGGCGATCCGGACCCCACCGGTGACGGAGTACGCCCGGCCTTCCTGCTCCAGCAGGGCGATATCGCGGCGCACGGTCATGTGCGAGCAGTCGAACATCTCCATCAACTGGTGCACGCTCATCACCTGATGCTTGCGCAACTGTCGCAGGATCTGTTCTCGACGCTGCTCGGGAATCATCGGGGGGCTGCTGTCGGTGGCCGTGTCCTTCGGGTTGGGCATTAAGGCTCCGCAGTGGTTGGGTAAGAGGCGGGGAGTGCGTGGCTATAGTAGCCAATACACGCCCCCGCCGGCGACCCCGGTGTGACAGCGGTCAGAACTTGAACCGCCCCACCAACCCCTTGAGCTGACCGGAAATATCCGTCAACCGCCCCGATCCGGTCTGCGCCGAGTGGGCAAAGCCTTCGACCAGTTGCGCATCGGCATGGATCTGCGCGATGTGCCGGTTGATCTCTTCGGCCACCTGGTGCTGTTCTTCGGCCGCGGTGGCGATCTGGGTGTTCTGGTCGCGGATCGAGTCCACCGAGCCTTGGATCTTGTCGAAGCTGTCGCGGGCCTGCTGGATGCGTTCCACGCTGGTGTGGGACACCTGAAGGCTGCCTTGCATCTGCTGGGTGACTTCCTGGGTGCGGCGGGCGAGGTTGCCCAGCAGGCTGTCGATTTCACCGGTGGAGTCGGCTGTGCGGCGTGCCAGGGCGCGGACTTCGTCGGCGACCACGGCAAAACCGCGGCCCTGGTCACCGGCGCGCGCGGCTTCAATCGCGGCGTTGAGCGCCAGCAGGTTGGTCTGTTCGGCGATCGAGCGGATGGTGTCGAGGATGGTGTTGATGTTCTGGCTGTCCTGCTCCAGCAACTGCATGGTCTGGGTCGACTTTTGCAGGTCTTCGCTGAGCTTGAGCACGCTGCCGGTGGCTTCGCCGATATGCTGCTGGCCATTGTGCACGTCGCGGTAGCCTTCGTCGGCACTCGCGGCGGCGGCGCTGCAGGAACGCGCGACCTCGTTGGCGGTGGCCACCATTTCGTTGAACGCGGTGCTTACCAGCTCCACGGCTTCACGTTGGCGCCCGGCGGCCTGGTTCATGTTGTTGGCGACTTCGCTGGTGTCGGCGGCGGCGGTTTGCAGGTCGGAAGAGGCGTTGCCGATGCGCTGCACCAGTTGCGCGATCATGCTCAGGAACTGGTTGAACCAGCCCGCCAGGCTGGCGGTTTCATCCTTGCCTTGCACCTTGAGTTGGCGCGTCAGGTCGCCTTCGCCTTCGGCAATCTCCTGCAGGCCGTCGGCCACCCCGCGAATCGGACGCACGATCACGCTGGCAAAGCTGGCGCCGACAATCGCGAACACCACGGCCAGGGCGGCGGCAATCGCGGCGATCAACCACGTGAGGCTGGTGGCGCCGGCCATGACTTCATCGCGTTTGATCAGGCCGATAAAGCGCCAGCCCAGATCCTTGGAGCTGACCACGTTGGCCATGTAGGCCACGCCGTTGATGTCGACCTGGGTCACGCCGTCGCCGCGCTTGGCCAGTTCGGCGTAGTTGGGGCCCAGGTCGGCCATCGGCTTGAAGTTGTGCTTGGCGTCGCTGGGGTCCACCAGCACGTTGCCGTTGGCTTCCACCAGCATCAGGTAGCCGCTGTCGCCCAGCTTGATGTTGCGCACCAGTTCGGTGAGCTGCTTGAGCGACACGTCCAGGCCGACCACGCCGAGGATATTGCCGGTGGCATCGGCAACGGTGTGCACGGTGCCGATCAGCACCACGTCGTCCGGTGCCCAGTAATAGGCGCCGGTGCGCACGGTGGTGCCTGGGGCGGCGATGGCGGCTTTGTACCAGGGGCGTACGCGTGGGTCGTAGTTGTTCAGTTTGGCATCGTCAGGCCAGCTGGCATAACCGCCGTCGGCGAGGCCCAAGGACAAGTAGGCGGTGCTCGGGTGGCTCTTGGCGAACTGATCGAAAATCGCCAGCAGGTCTTTGTTGGTCTGGGTCAGGGGGATTTGCGCGGCGTCGGCGCCGGCGTAGCTCTTGAGGTCCTTGGCCGCGACAACGCGCGGGTCCTTGGCGACGAAGTCGACGTTCTGGCTGATGCCATCGAAAAACTGCTTCATGCCGTTGTCGATCTGACGGATCTCGCGACCGCTGCTGTCGAGGAAATTGGCCAGGGCCCCCTCGCGCAAGTTCAGCACAACCATAACGGCCACCAGGATGACTGGCAGGCACGCGATAGCGGCAAACGCCCAGGTCAACTTTTGCTTGATATTCATGACTTCACCCGCGGGTATTTATATTTTTGGCAAGGAGAAAACAGTGGCGTCGAGCGTCGCATGTGTTGTTTTGAGGGGATGTGGCCCATGCGTACTCCCTTTGTATCGACTGCGGGAGCACGCACTTTAGGCCGAAGGGCGTGTTTATCCGATGCGCTCGCCGCCCAGCGCATCACGCTGCATCGATTGCAGG
The DNA here is from genome assembly GCF_059418085.1 of Pseudomonas sp. GW821-FHT09C10. Classification (NCBI taxonomy): domain Bacteria; kingdom Pseudomonadati; phylum Pseudomonadota; class Gammaproteobacteria; order Pseudomonadales; family Pseudomonadaceae; genus Pseudomonas; species Pseudomonas sp. GW821-FHT09C10. The sequence continues at coordinate 237,258 of NZ_JBWKPE010000007.1, read as the reverse complement.
TTTTTCTCGATGGTTTCGCAGATGGCTTCCATCTGGATCTGGTGTTCGCTGGAGCGGAACGGGCTTTGCAGGTCGGTGCCGATACGTTCGATGGCCAGCAGCATAAAGCCCACCACGGTGGACGCCAGCGGGGTGAACCAGCCCAGGGATTCCACCAGGCCCACGGGCACGATCAGGCAGAACAGCGAGATAAACAGGCGCGGGAAATACACGTAGGGGTAGGGCAGTGGCGTGTTGGCAATCCGCTCCATGCCGCCCTGGGCATTGGACAAATCCACCAGGGTCGACTCCAGCCGTGCCAGGCGAATGCTGTCCAGGTGCCCGGCCTTGTATTCCCTGGCCAGCAACGCCGCCGAGCCGGTGAGGATGTCATTGGCGAAATTATTGGTGGCGCCGTTGCGGGCGAATTCCTCGGCGGGGATAAAGGCGCGTACTTCATCAGGGCACGGCTCGCCCTTGAGGTGCGCGGCCAGGCAATTCACATAGGCCACATGGCGGCGCAGCAGGGTGGCCTTGACCGGGTTCACTTCGCCGTCGGGGTCGTCCAGCAGGGTCAATACCTGCCGCGCGAAGCTGCGTGAATTGTTGACCATCGCGCCCCATAGCGTACGGGCCTCCCACCAGCGGTTATAGGCGCTGCTGTTGCGAAAGCTGATGAGCACGATCAGTGCCGAGCCCAGCAGGGTGAGGGGCATCAGCGGCAAATTGATCTTGGCGGTGAGGAACAGCATGAAGTCCACGGTGACGGCGACGTCCCACAGCAACAGCCAGAACAGCGACCAGCCCACATAGCCCATGGTCTTGATGATCAGGCGGTACTTTTTGATGATGGCGGCTTTCAAACGACAACCTCGCGGCGAACGATAGGCAACAATGCCTTAGCTCGGACGCCGGCTTGCGGGGAAGGTTCGCCGCGGCGACTGAAACGGTTAAGCCGCCTGGGTTTTTTGGAACAATTTTGGTAACGACGATGTCCCCTGAGCTAATCACGCTAGATTGCGCTCAAGGCAAAACGCCATTACCGGTGCTGCAATTGAGATCAGTGAATCCAAGTTGTTTGATCAGGGCTCTTTCTCATGTGCAGTGGTTCGTTGAAGCTGGCGATTGAACAGTCGGCGCGGGCGTTTGAGCGCCATATGGATTTTGACGGGTGTATTCGTACCCATTATTCGGCTCTGCTGGAGTGCTATTCAAAAAGACCGTTTTTCTACAAGACGGCGCTGAAGTTCAATCGCTTGATGGTGTCCTTTACCTTATTGAGCACGTATTTCACCAAGCCGGTCCCCTTGCTGTCCGAGGTGAAAGCGTTTTGTGTGGCGCGCGGGTTCTGTTCGCGAAACAGCCTGGAGTCGATCTTCCTGCTGTTCAGGGCACTGGGGTTCATGACGGTGTCGAGGCATCCGGACGACAGCCGCCTGCGGCTGTTCAGCCCATCGTCCCAAGCCTGCGCGGAGATCCGGCCGATGCTCACGTCCATGGTCGAGCCGCTGGGCGTGATGTGCCCCGAACCCGCGGTGTGCGCCTCAATGGCCGGGTTGGATGATCGCGCCTATCTGGCCCGGTATTTCAAAGGGTTTTCGGTGCTTCTCTGCCGTAACCTGAGCATTGACCTGTTGATGCCCGATTGTTATTGGCTGGTAAAACGCGATGCCGGGCATATGTTGATGCTGGCGATCTATAACGATGCGTGTACGCGGGATAACCAGGGCGCAAGTTTCAGGTCTTCGTCCTACCTTTCCATCGCTGAGCAGCTTTCGGTGTCCAAGACCCATGTCATTCGTCTGGTGCAAGAGGGAGCCGAGCGGGGCTATTTCAAGATTCATTCCAAGACGCAACTTGAGGTCCTGCCACCTTTTGTCGTGCTGGTAAGACGGTTCATGGCCTATTCGTTTGCGATTTGCCTGCACAGTCTTCAACTGAGTCATGCCGATGACACACCGGCTACGCATTCACAGGGAGTGACGGGATGCCGGCAAATGTGAAACTCAGGCCACGGATGCAGAGGCTGTTGTCGCCTGCCATCGCCCAGGCCGAACTGATCGGGATTTTCGCCTGGCTGGCGGTGTTGCTGGTGGATCGTGGGGGGATGTTCGGCTGGCCGGTGGTGCTGGTCACGCTGGGGCTGTGCGTGGTGTATGGGGTTCACCGGGTGGTGACGCATTATGTGCTGTGGCGGGCGCTGGGCGGCTTCTACATGGTGCTGCTGTCAGCAGGTTTTGCCTATGTGGTGCACACCCGCCCCGCGTTGCAGGTGTTCGCCTTGCCGCTGGCCGTGACCTTGGTGATGAGCAGCGCAATCCTGTTTATCGTGGTCCAGGATTTTCTGGTCTGCGCCGCCCTGGTCTGGTTACTGACGTGGCCCAACATTCAGCTGAGCCTTTATGACGGGGTCGACACCTATGTGTTTATTTTTTGTGCGGCGTCGGTGTCGATCGGCTTTATCTTGAATGTCTACTACCTGAAAAACCTGCGCTCCGTGTTGTTGGTCGAGAGTGAGTTTCGGGAATTGGCCGAGACGGATTACTTGACCGCCATCCTGAACCGGCGCGCCTTTATGGAGGGCTTCGCCAAACTGATTGCGGCCGGCGATACCGGTTACTTCATGATGTTGGATATCGACAGTTTCAAATTGAAGAATGACCAGTTCGGCCATGATGTCGGCGACCGGATCCTCTGCGCCATGGCCGCGTGCCTGAAATCCACCCCCGGCAGCCACAGTTTCGGCAGGATTGGCGGCGAGGAATTCGGCGTGCTGCTGCTGGTCGATGACCCCGATCTCGCCACCGATTACGCGCTGCGCCTGCTGCAAGCGATCCGCTGCAGTGTCGCGCCGCCCCATCACTACACCTGCAGTGCGGGCATGACGCGCTTTACGGCCGGGGCCGATATGTCGGCGGTCCTCAAGCGTGCCGACCGCAATCTCTACGCCTCCAAGGGCAACGGCAAGGACCGTGTATATCTGGATGGCGCGCCGGTCTGCCACGGAGCGATTTAGCTCGAACGCCGGCTTGCGGGGACGGTTCGCCCTGAACCAGAAACGTTTAAGTGACGTGCGCTTCGGTTGAAGTGGGAGGAGGGCGCCATGCTATGCTCTGGAGGCTAATTGAGGGATTTCAGATGACTAAAACAGCCGATATCAGTGTTGCCAGCCACGTGCGCCGCCTGGCCAGGGCTCATCATGTTACCGCTGAGCGTGATGGCATAAGCCGAATGGCTGCTGCGATTACCAGCCTGGCTGGCGATGTGGTCGAGCTGGATGGTGTGGAGCAGTTGTTGGTCAATCTCAAGAGGAAGGGTGTTCTGAGTAAATCGGAAACCATGGCGCTTCAGGGCAGTTACCTCCAAGAGAAGCGACGCTCCAAGAAGAAGCTAAGCGCATGAATTTTGATCCCTTCGGCGATTTTGAGACCGCTGGGTACCTTCAAAATGCTCTACAGCTTAAAGATCCCATCGAAGTAAAAGAGTCAGAGCATCTATCGTTCGAACTGAGTATGGAAGACGCGCTTTGATACTTGGCCCCAAAAAAAATTATCGATTACTCGTCCGTACTCAAAGTGCACGAGCTCCTGTTCTCGGATTTTTATCACTGGGCGGGTAAGGATCGAACTGAGTTTGTTCCACATCTTGCCGTTTTCAAAGGTTCTCAAGACGATCCACACCATACCCCGTTTGAGCATCCGGCATCGATCAAGCTCTCCGTCGACTATGCATTTGAACTGGCGTCGAACAAGAAGCGCTTTAGGGATCGCCCTGGTGACGTCATGGGCCAGTTGGCATTCGCGCATCCTTTTCTCGATGGCAATGGGCGCACGATTCTGCTTGTTTTCATGGAGCTTTGTTATCGAGCCAAGTTCGCCATTGAATGGTCAAAAACCAACAAGGATGATTACCTCCGGGCACTCAGTGCGGAAATCAAAGAGCCGTTTAAAGGGCATCTGAATGATTACCTGCAACCCTTCGTGGTCGATATTGCACATCGTGATGAATGGCCAGGAATGATAGGTGGCCTAAAAGGTCTGGATGGGCTTGATAAGGAAAGGATTACCTACGAAAGCCTTGATAATCCTGAGGTTCAAAAGATTTACACAACCTACAGAGCGCAGTCGCTCGCTGCGCCTTCATCCGAAAAATAGGACCACGATGTCCAGAGTTGGCGTGATTTCCGACACCCACGGCCTGCTGCGCCCTGAGGCTGTCGCTGCCTTGCAGGGATGCGAGCAGATCATCCATGCCGGTGATATCGGCAGCCCTGAGATTCTTCAGCAATTGGCACAGATCGCGCCCCTGCACGTGGTGCGTGGCAACAATGACCAGGACGCGGCGTGGGCGGAGCTGGTGCCCGACCATCTGATGCTGGAGGTGGACGGATGGCGGACGTTGGTGGTGCATGATATCGCCGACGTACCCGCCTTACTCGACACGTCTACTCGGCTGGTGATCACCGGCCATTCGCACAAGCCCCTGATCGAATGGCGGGGCGCAACACTGTACGTAAACCCCGGCAGTGCAGGGCGGCGGCGCTTCAAGTTGCCGGTGACGTTGGCGGTGCTGGACGTGCGGGACATGACGATCGAGTCGCGGCTGATCGCGCTGCTGGACTGATCCGGCTTTTATCGTTGCGTCAGGATGCTCTGCAACAATCCCGGAAACCGTTCCTCAAGCACCTCGCCGCGCAATGAATTCATGTGGGTAGTGCCCACGCTGCGGGTGTGGACCAGGCCGGCATCGCGCAGGACCCGGAAGTGGTGGGACATGCTGGACTTGGGGCGCCCGCCGTCCAGTTCGCCGCAACTGGCCTCGGGCACGCCGGCCAGGCAGCGGACAATCTCCAGGCGCACCGGATCACTCAGCGCGTACAACAGGCGCTCGAGGGTCAGGTCTTCCGGGGTGGGGTGTTTAAAGGCTCGCATGAAACGAATCATAACAGGGGGCTATCATCGAATACCATAGTTCGATTACCATCGAACTATCGAATCATCCACTCGCTCCCGGAGTTCTCAATGTCCGCTTTGTTCGAACCGTTCACACTCAAAGACGTCACCCTGCGCAATCGCATTGCTATCCCGCCGATGTGCCAATACATGGCCGATGACGGCATTGTCAACGACTGGCACCTCGTGCACCTGGCCAGTATGGCGCGGGGTGGCGCCGGTTTGCTGGTGGTTGAAGCCACCGCTGTAGCGCCTGAGGGGCGTATCACCCCAGGTTGCGCCGGTATTTGGAGCGACGCCCACGCCGAAGCGTTCGTGCCCATGGTCAAGGCCATCAAGGCCGCCGGCTCGGTGCCCGGCATCCAGATCGGCCACGCCGGTCGCAAAGCCAGCGCCAACCGCCCGTGGGAAGGGGACGACCACATACCTGCCTCCGATGCGCGCAGCTGGGAAACCATCGCGCCGTCGGCCATCGCCTTCGGTGCCAACCTGCCGCAAGTGCCACGCGCCATGACTCTGGACGACATCGCTCGGGTCAAGCAGGACTTCGTCGACGCCGCCCGCCGTGCCCGTGACGCCGGCTTCGAATGGATCGAACTGCACTTCGCCCATGGCTACCTGGGCCAGAGCTTCTTCTCCGAGCATTCCAACCAGCGCACCGACGCCTACGGTGGCAGCTTCGACAACCGCAGCCGTTTCCTCCTGGAAACCCTGGCCGCCGTGCGCGAGGTCTGGCCGGAGAACCTGCCGCTGACCGCGCGTTTTGGCGTGATCGAATACGACGGCCGGGACGAACAGACCCTGGCCGAATCCATCGAACTGGCCCGCAACTTCAAGGCCGGCGGCCTGGACCTGCTGAGCGTCAGCGTCGGTTTCACCATCCCCGACACCAATATCCCGTGGGGCCCGGCTTTCATGGGCCCGATCGCCGAGCGCGTGCGCCGCGAAGCCGGCATCCCGGTGACCTCGGCCTGGGGCTTTGGCACGCCGCAACTGGCGGAAGGTGCGTTGCAGGCGGGGCACCTGGACCTGGTCTCGGTCGGTCGTGCGCACCTGGCTGACCCGCATTGGGCGTACTTTGCGGCCAAGGAGCTGGGGGTGGAGAAATCCTCCTGGACCCTGCCGGCGCCTTACGCCCATTGGTTGGAGCGGTATCGCTGATCGGATCCACTTCTAACGTTGTATAAAAATCCAAATGTGGGAGGGGGCTTGCCCCCGATAGCGGTAGACCAGTCGATGTTGCTGTGACTGATACACCGATATCGGGGGCAAGCCCCCTCCCACATTTGCCTCGCGTCCAATTTCCTACAGATCGATACAAAGCTGTTACCTGAAAAATAGTGAATGAGAACGTATGTCAAACGCGAATGACTTGGTATACCATTCCCGCGTTTTTTGGCAGGTTTGCCGCCCCATCTGGCTCATTCACTAGGTTCAACATCCATGCGTCGTACCCTGATTTCCCTCTGCGTGCTTCAGGCGTTTTCCCCGTTTACCTGGGCCGAGGTTGTCCCTGCCGACAAGGCCAGTCTTGAGCTGCAAGCCACCAATGTCACCGGCGAGGCGGACTACGAGACGGCGCAAGGGCCGGTCAAGGGCTACCACGCCACACGTTCCGCGAGTGCGACGCGCACCGACGCCTCGATTCATGAAACCCCGCAGTCCATCAGCGTCGTGTCCAAGGATGTGGTCGAAGATATCGGCGCCACCCGTTTGCAGGACGCCCTGGACTACGCCGGCGGCGTCGGCCGCGCCAACAACTTCGGCGGCCAGGGGCTCACCACCTTCACCGTACGTGGCTTCACCACCGGCGAGTTCTACCGCAACGGTTTCCCGATCAACCGCGGCTACCCGAACATGCCCGACGCCAACACCATCGAACGCCTCGAAGTGCTGCGCGGCCCGGCGACCATGCTGTATGGCCGTGGCGACCCTGGCGGCACCTTCAACGTGGTGTCCAAGCAACCGCTGGCCGAGCCGACCGTGACCCTCGGCAGCCAACTGGATGACCAGGGCATGCAGCGCGCCACCCTCGACGCTTCCGGCCCACTGGACGAACAAGGTCGCCTGGCCTATCGCCTGAACGTGGTGGGCGAGGGCGGTGACACCTTCCGTGACCATGTCGAAACCGAACGCTACGGCGTGACCCCGGTGATCACCTGGCAGGCCAGCGATGACACCAAGGTGATCTTCGAAGGCGACTTCATGCGCAACAACCACCCGCTGGACCGTGGCCTGACGCGCTACCCCAATCAAAAAGGCACCGCCTCGCGCGACACCTTCTGGGGTGAAAAAGACGCCGGCAAACTGCACAACGACAACAGCATGGCCCAGCTGCGTTTCGAGCACCTGCTCAATGACAGCTGGACCCTGGGCGGTGGTTTCCAGTGGCTGGACGGCACCTTGCAAGGCAATGCCATTGAAGCCAACGGCCTGGCCGCCGACGGTCGCACCCTGGGTCGCAACTTCAACTACCGCAAACTGGAATGGACCGACAAGGACACCCAGCTCAACCTCACCGGGCATTTCTCCACCGGTGGTTTCGACCACACCTTGCTCACCGGCGTCGAATTCGAAGACTACGACTACAAGTCGATCATCCAGCGCTCCAGCGGCGCAGTGGGGGCTTATTCAATCGACATCTTCAACCCGGTCTACGGCCAGGCGCGCCCGAACCTCACGCGCACGCCGACCCACGACAAGGAAAACCTCAAGACCTACGCGGCCTTCGTGCAGGATCAGGTGGCCCTGACCGAGCGCCTTAAAGTGCTCGCCGGCGCACGCTTCGAGCGTTTCGAACACGACTACCACACCTACGTGCCGGGCGGTAAAAGCTGGGAGGCCAGCGACAACGCCGTCACCCCACGCGTGGGCGTGATCTACGACCTCACCGACACCGTCGCGGTCTACGCCGACGCCGCACGTTCGTTCAAGCCCAACACCGGCGCCAGTCGCCAGGGCGGTGGTTTTGAGCCGGAGAAAGGCAAATCCTACGAGATGGGCATCAAGTGGGAAGCCCTGGACCGTCAACTCAGCGTCGACGCCGCGATCTACCAGATCGAGAAGAAAAACGTGCTCACCACCGACCCTCTCGACTCCACCTTCAGCGTCGCCGCCGGCCAGGTGCGCAGCCGTGGTTTCGACCTGAACGTGGCGGGTAATATCACCCCTGAGTGGCGTGTGATCGGTGGCTATGCCTACGTGGATGCCGAAGTGACCAAGGACAACACCCTGCGCAGCGGCACGCGCTTGCTGAACATCCCGCGCAACAGCTTCAGCCTGCTCAACGTCTACGAGTTCCAGGACGGCGCCCTCAAGGGCCTGGGCCTCGGCGCGGGTGGCAAGTATGTGGATGAACGGGCCGGGCAGACCTCCAACAACGCCTTCTCGATGGACGCCTACACCGTGGTCGACCTGCTCAGCTACTACAAGGTCAACGACAAGGTGCGGCTGAACCTGGACGTGAAGAACCTGTTCAATCGCGAGTATGAAGAAGGTGCGTTCGGCAACGTATACGCCTACCCAGGCGAACCGCGCACAGTGCAGGTAGGGATCGCCTACACCCTCTAACGGCCTGCACAGCTTCAATGTGGGAGGGGGCTTGCTCCCGATAGCGGTAGACCAGTCGATGTTGCTGTGACTGATCCACCGTCATCGGGGGCAAGCCCCCTCCCACATTTGACTGCGTTTACATTACAACGGCGTCAGCACATTCATCACCGTATCCAACGCCACTCGCGTGTCATCCAGCTGCACCAGCGACGCATGCCGCGCGCCGAGGGCGTCGCGGTTCTGGATCGCGGTGAGGATCGCCTTGTGCCGGGGCAGGCTCAGGCCCTGGATGTCGGGGCGGCGGTTGGTGATGTTGATCGACTCGCGCAGCGGCAACGACAGCATGTTGCACATATAGGCGAGCAGGTCGTTGCGGGTGGCGTCGGCAATGGCGCGGTGGAAGTCCAGGTCGGCCTGCAACAGCTGTTCGTGGGTCTGCGCGGTTTCCATGCCCTGGTAGGCTTTTTCGATGGTGGCGATGTCTTCATCGGTGGCGGTGGTCGCGGCCATGGCGGCGATCTCCGGCTCGAGGATGCGCCGCACACCGGCCAGGGTATTGAAGAATTCACTGTGGGGCGTGGACTGCATCAACCAGGACAACACGTCCGGGTCGAGCAAGTGCCATTTCAAGCGCGGCCGTACCACTGCACCCACCCGTGGCTTGGAATACACCAGGCCCTTGGCGCTGAGCACCCGGGTCGCCTCGCGCAACACCGAACGGCTGACCTTGTACTCCTCGCACAGCGTGGCCTCCATGGGCAGCCGTTCTTCGGGCTTGAAGCGACCTGAAACGATGTGCATGCCCAAGTCCTGAACGATCTGGGCATGCATGCTCTTGCGCGGCTTGGACGGCTGGTGATCCATAACGACAGGGATGCTCCGACTTAAATTCGCGGCATCATAGCATCCCAATTAGTGGGAATGCCGGGGGACTTCAGCCCCACGGCAACCCACCAGGAAGTCAAAGTCGCAACCCTGGTCGGCCTGCAGCACATGGTCGATGTACAGCTGGCGGTAGCCGCCGACGATCAGGTTCTGCGGCGGCTTCAGGTCGGCCATGCGCGCCGCCAGCTCTGCGTCGGGGATGTCCAGATGCAGGCGACCGTTGGCGCAATCGAGTTCGATCCAGTCACCTTCCTTCACCGTGGCCAACGGTCCGCCGGCTGCGGCTTCCGGCGCCACATGCAAGACCACGGTGCCGTAGGCAGTACCGCTCATGCGCGCATCGGAGATCCGCACCATATCGGTCACGCCCTGGGCCAGCAGTTTGGCCGGCAAGCCCATGTTGCCGACTTCGGCCATGCCTGGGTAACCCTTGGGCCCGCAGTTTTTCATGACCAGGATCGAGTTGGCGTCCACGTCCAGTTCCGGGTCGTTGATGCGCGCCTTGTACATGTCGAAGTTCTCGAACACCACCGCACGGCCGCGATGCTGCATCAGCTCGGCGCTGGCGGCCGACGGCTTGAGCACCGCGCCGAGTGGCGCCAGGTTGCCGCGTAGCACGCAGATGCCGCCGTCGGCGCGGATCGGGTTGTCGAGGGTGCGGATCACTTCGTCCTGGCCGTAGATCGGCGAGTCCTTGGTGTTCTCGCCGAGGGTCTTGCCGTTGACGGTCAGGGCGTTCGGGTGCGGGATCAGGTTGGCTTCACCGAGGCGACGCAGCACGGCGGGCAGGCCACCGGCGTAGTAGAACTCTTCCATCAGGAAGCGCCCGGACGGTTGCAGGTCGACGATGGTCGGCATGCCGCGACCGATGCGGGTCCAGTCGTCCAGGTCGAGCTCGACGCCGATGCGCCCGGCGATGGCTTTCAAGTGGATCACGGCGTTGGTCGAACCACCGATGGCGGCGTTCACGCGAATCGCGTTTTCAAACGCCTCCTTGGTGAGGATCTTCGACAGCTTCAAGTCTTCGCGCACCATCTCCACCGCACGCATGCCGGACATATGGGCTAACACATAACGTCGCGCATCCACCGCCGGGATCGCTGCGTTGTGGGGCAGGGAGGTGCCCAGTGCCTCGGCCATGCAGGCCATGGTCGATGCGGTGCCCATGGTGTTGCAGGTGCCCGCCGAACGCGACATGCCGCCTTCGGCCGCGAGGAAATCGTCCAGGGTAATGGTGCCGGCCTTGACCTGTTCGCTGAGCTGCCACACCACGGTGCCGGAGCCGATGTCCTGGCCCTTGTGCTTGCCGTTGAGCATCGGCCCACCGGTGACCACGATGGCCGGCACGTCGCAACTGGCGGCGCCCATCAGCAGGGCTGGGGTGGTCTTGTCGCAGCCGGTCAGCAGCACCACACCGTCAATCGGGTTGCCGCGAATCGCTTCCTCCACGTCCATGCTCGCCAGGTTACGGGTGAGCATGGCGGTGGGGCGCAGGTTGGATTCGCCGTTGGAGAACACCGGGAATTCCACCGGGAAGCCACCGGCCTCGATCACGCCACGTTTGACGTGCTCGGCGATCTGGCGGAAATGCGCGTTGCACGGGGTCAGCTCCGACCAGGTATTGCAGATACCGATGATCGGCTTGCCATGGAACTGATGGTCGGCGATGCCCTGGTTCTTCATCCAGCTGCGGTACATGAAGCCGTTTTTGTCGGCGGTACCAAACCACTGGGCGGAGCGTAGGCCGGGCTTTTTATCAGACATGATCGATTCTCTTATTGTATGACTATATGTTCTATGCGTGCTTAAACATAAGCGCAAAATCGATGCTTTGGAAGAGTTGTTTTGCAAATAGTCCTACTATATAGTCTGGCTTAACTGAGGTATGACCCTGGCGGATTTCCGCGAGAGGCGTCCCCCGAGCTTCTATAAAAACAACAATCGGAGATCGACCCCCATGAGCCAGGAACTGCGGCTTATTCGGCGCATCACGCTGAAACTGATTCCCTTCCTGATCCTGCTGTACCTGATCGCCTACGTGGACCGTTCCGCCGTGGGGTTTGCCAAGCTGCACATGGGCGCCGACGTCGGTATCGGCGATGCGGCCTATGGCCTGGGCGCGGGGTTGTTCTTCATTGGCTACTTCCTCTTCGAGATCCCCAGCAACCTGATGCTCGACCGCTTCGGCGCACGGCGCTGGTTCGCGCGGATCATGATCACCTGGGGCGCGATCACCATCGGCATGGCCTTCGTGCAAGGGCCGCACAGCTTCTATGTGATGCGCTTCCTGCTCGGCGCGGCCGAAGCCGGGTTCTTTCCCGGCGTCCTGTATTACATCACCCAATGGTTTCCGGTGCGCCATCGCGGCAAGATCCTCGGGCTGTTCATCCTCTCCCAACCGATTGCGATGATGATCACCGGCCCGGTGTCCGGCGGCCTGCTGGGCATGGACGGCATCCTCGGCCTGCATGGCTGGCAGTGGCTGTTCATCGTGATCGGCACCCCGGCGATCCTGCTGACCTGGCCAGTGCTGCGCTACCTGCCGGATGGCCCCAGGCAGGTCAAATGGATGAGCGACGACGAAAAGGCCTGGCTCACCGGTGAGCTGGACAAAGACCTGCAAGCCTACGGCCAGACCCGCCACGGCAACCCGCTGCATGCCCTCAAGGACAAGCGCGTGTTGCTGCTGGCGCTGTTCTACCTGCCGGTAACTCTGAGCATCTATGGCCTGGGCCTGTGGCTGCCGACCCTGATCAAACAGTTCGGCGGCACCGACCTGGTCACCGGCTTTATCTCCGCCGTGCCGTACATCTTCGGCATCATCGGCCTGCTGATCATCCCGCGCAGTTCCGACCGCCTGAATGATCGCTACGGCCACCTGGCGGTGCTGTATGTGCTCGGCGCCATCGGCCTGTTCTGCAGTGCCTGGCTGAGTGTGCCGGTGCTGCAAATGGCCGCGCTGTGCCTGGCGGCGTTTGCGCTGTTTTCCTGCACCGCAGTGTTCTGGACCTTGCCGGGGCGCTTCTTTGCCGGCGCCAGTGCGGCGGCGGGCATTGCCTTGATCAACTCGGTGGGCAACCTCGGCGGCTATATCGGTCCGTTCGTGATCGGTGCGCTCAAGGAATACACCGGCAACCTCGCCTCGGGCTTGTACTTCCTGTCCGCGGTCATGGTGTTCGGGCTGGTCCTGACCGGCGTGGTCTACCGCGTGCTGGAGCGCAAGCACGTACTGCCCGCCGATCAATTCGCCGCCAGCGCCCGTGGCGCCACACGTACTTAATCTGGGAGAAGTCTGATGCGTTTAGTTCAGTTCGAGTCAAGCAACGGTGAACGCCGGGTCGGCGTTGTAGAAGGCGCCACAGTGCGCGAAGTGCGTACCGCGCGCAGCGTGCGCGAACTGGCGCTGGCCGCCATCGAGGCGGGCGTCAAGTTGCAGCAGCAGGTCGAGAGCCTGGGCCTGGGCGACAGCCATGACTACGCCGCACTGTTGGCCGACCTGAAGATTTTGCCGCCGCTGGACCACCCGGACCCGGCCCATATGCTCATCAGCGGCACCGGCCTGACCCACCTGGGCAGTGCCTCGGCGCGGGACAAAATGCACCAGCAGGCCGGCGATGAGAGCGCCTTGACCGACACCATGCGCATCTTCAAATGGGGCGTGGAGGGCGGCAAGCCCGCTGCCGGCCAGGCTGGCGTGCAACCGGAATGGTTCTACAAGGGCGACGGCAGCATCGTCGTGCGCCCAGGTGAAGCCTTCCCGGTGCCACCGTTTGCCGAAGACGCCGGTGAAGAACCGGAAATCGGCGGCCTGTATGTGATCGGCCCGGACAGCCAGCCCTATCGCCTGGGTTTTGCAGTGGGCAACGAGTTCTCCGACCACATCATGGAGCGCAAGAACTACCTGTACCTGGCCCATTCCAAGCTGCGCAGTTGCAGCTACGGCCCCGAACTGCGCGTGGGCGAGTTGCCCCAGCACCTGGCCGGCACCAGCCGCATCCTGCGTAACGGCGAGGAAATCTGGCGGAACGAATTCCTCAGTGGCGAGGCCAATATGTGCCACAGCCTGGAAAACCTCGAGTACCACCACTTCAAATACCGCCAGTTCCTCAAGCCGGGCGATGTGCACATTCACTTCTTCGGCACCGCCACGCTGTCATTCGCCGATGGTATACGTACCCAACCGGGCGATGTGTTCGAGATCAGCCAGGCCGAGTTCGGCGCGCCGTTGGTCAATGGCGTCGGCAGCAGCGAGGCGGCCTTTGAACCCGGCCAAGTCACCCCCCTTTAAGGAGATCAACATGACCCAGTTCCTCGGCCACAACTACATCGGCGGCCAGCGCAGCGCCAGCGGCAGCGTCAAGCTGCAGAGCGTCGATGCCAGCACGGGCGAAACCTTGCCGCAGGATTTCTACCAGGCCACGCCGGAAGAAGTCGACGCCGCTGCCAAGGCCGCCGCCGCGGCGTATCCGGCGTACCGTGCGTTGAGTGCCGCGCGCCGTGCGCAGTTCCTGGACGCGATCGCCGACGAGCTGGATGGCCTGAGCGATCACTTCATCGAGCTGGTCTGCCGCGAAACCGCGCTGCCCGCCGCACGTATCAAAGGCGAGCGCGGGCGTACCAGTGGCCAGATGCGCCTGTTCGCCACGGTACTGCGTCGTGGTGATTTCTACGGCGCACGCATCGACAAGGCGTTACCCGACCGCCAGCCGCTGCCACGCCCGGACCTGCGCCAATACCGCATCGGCCTGGGCCCGGTGGCCGTGTTTGGCGCGAGCAACTTCCCCCTGGCGTTTTCCACCGCCGGCGGTGATACCGCAGCGGCGCTGGCGGCCGGTTGCCCGGTGGTGTTCAAGGCCCACAGCGGGCATATGGCCACGGCTGAACAGGTGGCCAATGCAATCATTCGAGCGGCAGAAGCGACCGAGATGCCGGCGGGCGTGTTCAATATGATCTTCGGTGGCGGCGTCGGCGAGGCGCTGGTCAAGCACCCGGCGATCCAGGCGGTCGGCTTTACCGGCTCGCTCAAGGGCGGTCGCGCCTTGTGCGATATGGCCGCGGCGCGCCCGCAGCCGATCCCGGTGTTTGCCGAAATGTCGAGCATCAACCCGGTGATCGTGCTGCCCCAGGCCCTGCAGGCGCGGGCGGAAACCGTCGCGCGGGATCTGACCGCGTCGGTGGTGCAAGGCTGCGGCCAGTTCTGTACCAACCCTGGCCTGGTGATCGGTATCGCCTCGCCGCAGTTCACCGCGTTTACCCAACAGGTCGCCCAACTGATCGGTGAGCAACCGGCGCAAACCATGCTCAATGCCGGCACCCTGAGCAGCTATGGCAAAGGCCTGGAAAAACTCCTGGCGCACCCTGGCATTCAGCATGTGGCCGGTAGCACCCAGGCGGGCAATCAGGCGCAACCGCAGCTGTTCAAGGCCGATGTGCGCTTGCTGATCGAGGGCGATGAAGTGCTGCAGGAAGAAGTCTTCGGCCCTACCACGGTGTTTGTCGAAGTGGCTGATCAAGCCCAACTCAGCGCCGCCTTGCACGGCCTGCACGGCCAGCTCACGGCGACGATCATTGGCGAACCGGCAGACTTTCAACAGTTCGCCGAACTCACGCCGCTGCTGGAACAGAAAGTCGGGCGCATCCTGCTCAACGGCTACCCGACCGGCGTCGAAGTCTGCGACTCGATGGTGCACGGCGGTCCTTATCCGGCTACCTCCGATGCCCGTGGCACCTCGGTCGGCACCTTGGCCATCGACCGTTTCCTGCGCCCTGTGTGCTTCCAGAACTACCCGGATAGCCTGCTGCCCGACGCGTTGAAAAACGCCAACCCCCTGCGCATCCAGCGCCTGGTGGATGGCACGCCATCCCGCGACTCGCTGTAAATAATCAGGAGGCAACATGTCGTGCATCGCCGTTACTCCGCACCGTGCTCAGTTGGGCGAAGGTCCGTTCTGGGACGCGCCCACCCAGGCACTGTATTGGGTGAATATCGCCGGCAAACAGGCACTGCGCCTGATGGACGGGCAGTTGCAGATCTGGCAGTTGCCCGAGCACGTTTCGGCGTTTATCCCGTGCGAACGCGGTGATGCGCTGGTGACCCTGAGCAGCGGTGTCTACCGCCTGGACCTGGCCACCGAAGCCCTGACCCTGCTGTGCGTGGCCGACCCGCAACCGGGCAACCGTGGCAATGAAGCGCGCTGCGATGCCCAGGGCCGCCTGTGGCTGGGTACCATGCAGAACAACATCGGCGAACACGGCGAAGACCTGCCGATCACGCGGCGCTCCGGCGGCCTGTTTCGCATCGATGCGGATGCACAGGTCACGCCGTTGCTCCACGGCCTGGGCATTCCCAACACCTTGCTGTGGAGCGAGGACGGCAGGCAGGTGCATTTCGGTGACAGCCTGGACGCCACGCTCTACCAGTATTCGATCCAGGCCGACGGCCAACTCGAGCCCGCAACGCCGTGGTTCGGGCCGCACTTGCGCGGCGGGCCGGATGGCTCGGCCATGGACAGTCAAGGCTACATCTGGAACGCCCGTTGGGACGGCAGTTGCCTGCTGCGCCTGACGCCCGAGGGGGAGGTGGACCGCATTATCGAATTGCCCGTGAGTCGCCCCACCAGTTGCGTATTCGGTGGCCCCAACCTCACCACTTTGTATATCACCAGCGCCGCCAGCCCATTGGATCACCCTCTGGACGGCGCGGTGCTGGCCATCGAAGTCGATGTACCCGGCATGCCTTGCCATCGCTTTGCTGGTTAACCCCAAGACTTAAAAACAACAACAAGGAGTCACCCGTATGAATTATCGTCGTCGTGGTATCCGTTCCCTGTGCTGCGCCGCTGTGGCGGTCTCGGCCATGAGCTTGAGCGGGCTGTTGCTGGCCGCTGAAGAAGTGAAGATCGGTTTCCTGGTCAAGCAGGCCGAGGAACCGTGGTTCCAGACCGAATGGGCCTTCGCCGAAAAAGCCGGCAAGGAACATGGTTTTACCGTGATCAAGATCGCCGTGCCCGATGGCGAGAAAACCCTCTCGGCCATCGACAGCCTGGCCGCCAACGGCGCCAAGGGCTTTGTGATCTGCCCGCCGGACGTGTCCCTGGGCCCGGCGATCGTCGCCAAGGCCAAGGCCAACGGCTTGAAAGTGATTGCCGTGGATGACCGTTTTGTCGACGCCAAGGGCAACTTCATGGAGGACGTGCCATACCTGGGCATGGCCGCGTTTGAAGTGGGCCAGAAACAGGGCGCGGCCA
The DNA here is from genome assembly GCF_059418085.1 of Pseudomonas sp. GW821-FHT09C10. Classification (NCBI taxonomy): domain Bacteria; kingdom Pseudomonadati; phylum Pseudomonadota; class Gammaproteobacteria; order Pseudomonadales; family Pseudomonadaceae; genus Pseudomonas; species Pseudomonas sp. GW821-FHT09C10. Next base: position 220,643 of record NZ_JBWKPE010000007.1, on the reverse strand, counting down.
TGGCTGCCGAGGCGAAAAAACGCGGTTGGGACTGGAAGGACACCTACGCGGTGATCAACACCTTCAATGAACTCGACACCGGCAAGAAACGCACCGATGGCTCGATCAAATCCCTCGAAGAAGCCGGCATCCCTAAAGACCACATCCTCACCGCCGCGCTGAAAACCCTCGACGTCCCCGGCAGCATGGACGCCACCAACTCGGCCCTGGTCAAGCTGCCCAGCGGTGCGAAAAACCTGATCATCGGCGGCATGAACGACAACACCGTGCTCGGCGGCGTGCGCGCCACCGAAAGCGCCGGTTTCGCTGCGGCCAATGTGATCGGTATCGGTATCAATGGCACCGACGCCATCGGCGAATTGAAGAAGGCCAACAGCGGCTTCTTCGGCTCGATGCTGCCAAGCCCGCACATCGAGGGCTACAACACTGCGTTGATGATGTACGAGTGGGTCACCAAGGGCACCGAGCCGCCTAAATACACGGCCATGGATGAAGTGACCCTGATCACCCGCGCCAACTTCCAGGAAGAACTGACCAAGATCGGGCTGTGGAAATGACGGCGGCGGCCCTGCGTTTCGACGCTATCGGCAAAACCTTTCCCGGGGTCAAGGCGCTGGACGGCATCAGCTTCACCGCCCACCCGGGGCAGGTGCACGCCTTGATGGGCGAGAACGGTGCCGGTAAGTCGACGCTGCTGAAGATCCTCGGCGGCGCCTATATTCCCAGCAGCGGCACGGTGCAGATCGGCGCGCAGACCATGGCGTTCAAATGCGCCGCCGACAGCATCGCCAGCGGCGTCGCGGTGATCCACCAGGAGCTGCACCTGGTGCCGGAAATGACCGTCGCCGAAAACCTGTTCCTCGGGCATTTGCCCGCGCGCTTCGGTGTGGTCAACCGGGGCCTGCTGCGCAAGCAGGCCCTGGCTTGCCTCAAGGGCCTGGCGGATGAAATCGACCCCGAGGAAAAACTCGGGCGCCTGTCCCTGGGCCAGCGCCAACTGGTGGAAATCGCCAAGGCGCTGTCCCGTGGCGCCCATGTGATTGCCTTCGACGAACCCACCAGCAGCCTGTCGGCGCGGGAGATCGACCGCTTGATGGCGATCATCACGCGCCTGCGGGACGAGGGCAAAGTGGTGCTCTACGTCTCGCACCGCATGGAAGAGGTGTTCCGCATCTGCAACGCGGTCACGGTGTTCAAGGACGGCCGTTACGTGCGCACTTTCGATGACATGAGCGCGCTGACCCACGACCAGTTGGTGACCTGCATGGTCGGTCGCGACATCCAGGACATCTACGACTACCGCCCGCGCGAGCACGGCGAGGTGGCGCTCAAGGTCGACGGTTTGTTGGGGCCGGGGTTGCGTGAGCCGGTCAGTTTTGAGGTGCGCAAGGGCGAAATCCTTGGCCTGTTCGGGCTGGTGGGGGCAGGGCGCACGGAGCTGTTCCGTTTGCTCAGCGGCTTGGAGCGCGCCAGCGCCGGCAGCCTTGAGTTATGTGGGGAGGCCCTGCAACTGCGCTCGCCCCGCGACGCCATCGCCGCCGGTGTACTGCTGTGCCCGGAAGACCGCAAGAAGGAAGGCATCATTCCGCTGTCCAGCGTCGCCGAGAACATCAATATCAGCGCCCGTGGCGCCCACTCTTCGTTCGGCTGGTTGCTGCGCGATGGCTGGGAGAAGGGCAATGCCGACCAGCAGATCAAGGCGATGAAGGTTAAAACCCCGACCGCCGCGCAAAAGATCATGTACCTGTCCGGCGGCAACCAGCAGAAAGCCATTCTCGGCCGCTGGCTGTCGATGCCGATGAAGGTGCTGCTGCTGGACGAGCCGACTCGCGGCATCGACATCGGCGCCAAGGCCGAGATCTACCAGATTATCCATAACCTCGCGGCCCAGGGCATTGCGGTGATCGTGGTGTCCAGCGACCTCATGGAAGTGATGGGCATCTCCGACCGCATCCTGGTGCTGTGCGAAGGCGCGATGCGCGGCGAACAGACCCGTGAACACGCGACCGAATCCAACCTGCTGCAACTGGCCCTGCCGCGCGGCCTGGCGAACTGAGAGAAGACCATGACCACTCAAAACAACGCGCTGCCGACGGCACGCAAACCCCTCGATATGCGCGCACTGCTCGACAACTGGGCGATGCTGCTGGCAGCGGTGGGCATCTTTGTCCTGTGCGCCTTGCTCATCGATAACTTCCTCTCGCCGCTGAACATGCGCGGCCTGGGCCTGGCGATTTCCACCGTGGGCATCGCCGCCTGCACCATGCTGTTCTGCCTGGCGTCGGGGCACTTCGACCTGTCGGTGGGCTCGGTGATCGCCTGCGCCGGCGTGGTGGCGGCGATTGTGATGCGCGATACCGACAGCGTCATGCTGGGCATTGGCGCGGCGCTGCTGATGGGCCTGGTCGTGGGGCTGATCAACGGCATCGTGATCGCCAAGCTGCGGGTCAATGCGTTGATCACCACCCTGGCGACCATGCAGATCGTGCGCGGTCTGGCCTATATCTTTGCCGACGGCAAGGCGGTGGGCGTATCCCAGGACCAGTTCTTTATCTTCGGTAACGGCCAGTTAATGGGCGTGCCGGTGCCGATCCTGATCACCATCGTGTGCTTCCTGTTTTTCGGCTGGCTGCTCAACTACACCACCTACGGGCGCAATACCATGGCCATCGGCGGTAACCCGGAAGCAGCGTTGCTGGCGGGGGTGAATGTCGACCGCACCAAGATCCTGATCTTCGCCGTGCACGGCCTGATCGGCGCATTGGCCGGGGTGATCCTCGCCTCGCGCATGACCTCGGGCCAACCGATGATCGGCCAGGGCTTCGAGCTGACGGTGATTTCCGCCTGCGTGCTGGGCGGGGTGTCGCTGAGCGGCGGCATCGGTATGATCCGCCATGTGATTGCCGGGGTGTTGATTTTGGCGATCATCGAGAACGCGATGAACCTGAAGAACATCGACACCTTCTACCAGTATGTGATCCGCGGTTCGATCCTGCTGCTGGCGGTGGTCATCGACCGCATGAAACAACGCTGAACCCCTTGTCATGTGAGGCTCAAAATGTGGGAGGGGGCTTGCCCCCGATGGCGGTGTATCAGAAGCAAATATGCAGACTGACACTCCGCAATCGGGGGCAAGCCCCCTCCCACAATTTAATCAGCGGTGAACTTGAAGACGGTGTTCTGGGTGTAGGTCTGTCCTGGGTTCAGGCGAGTTGAGGCGAAGTTTGGTTGGTTAGGCGCATCCGGAAAGTGCTGAGTCTCCAAGGTGAAACCACTCCAGTGCAGGTAGGTCTTGCCACCTTTGCCCTTCACCGAACCATCCAGGAAGTTGCTGGTATAGAACTGCACGCCCGGTTCGCTGGTGTAGAGCTGCAAGCGCCGGCCTGACGCCGGGTCGTGCACCTCGGCGGCGAGTTGCTTGACGTCGCCCTTGGTATCCAGCGCCCAGTTGAAGTCAAACCCACCCTGTTTCGGCTCGGCAAATTTGAGCTGCGGGTGATCTTCCTTGATGTGCTGGCCGATCCGGGTGGGCTTGAGGAAGTCCATCGGCGTGCCCTTGACCGGTGCCAGTTCGCCGGTAGGAATCAAGGTGGCATTCACCGGGGTGTAATGGCTGGCATGCAATGTAGCGACGTGCTTGAGGATGTCGCCGTTACCCGCACCGGCCAGGTTGAAGTAGCTGTGATTGGTGAGGTTGAGTACCGTCGGCTTGTCAGTGGTGGCCTTGTAGTCGATGTGCAGTTCGTTCCTGTCGTTGAGGCGATAGGTGACTTCGGTTTTCAAATTACCGGGAAAGCCCATCTCACCGTCCTTGGACAGGTAGCTCAACTTCACGCCGACCGAGTCCTTGTCCTTGACCGGCTCGGCCTTCCACACCTGCTTGTCGAAGCCCTGGGCGCCGCCATGCAGTGAGTTAGGACCGTCGTTGAGCGGCACCTGGAAGCGTTTGCCGTCGAGTTCAAAGGCACCGCCGGCCAGGCGATTGCCGAAGCGGCCGATGGTTGCGCCGAAAAACGCCGTACCGGCTTGATAGCCTTGTACGTCGTCAAAGCCCAGTACCACGTCGTCGACCTTGCCGTTTTTGTCCGGCACTTTCAGCGACTGCAACACGCCGCCGTAGGTGATCACCGTGGCTTGCATGCCGTGGCTGTTGCGCAGGATGTACTGTTCGACGGCGGTGCCGTCGTTGGTTTTACCGAAAGGTTTTTGCTCACTGCTCAGGCCGGCCGCCTGGGCGCCGCCGCTGGCGATCATCATGGACAGCGCCAGGCCGGACAGCAGGTATCGAGGGTGCTTCATGATCGAACTTCCTTTTGTTGTTTTGAGTGGAATAGTTCTACTAATAGCGATATTTTGTCGGTTGGACAGCGAATTTATAGCCTTTAAAGCCGATTTCGTAAAATAAAATAAGACTAATTGATCGAGGCATCCTTTTATGAGTACTGAACACGCCGTTTATCCCGACCTCAAGGGCAAGACCGTACTGATTTCCGGGGGCGCCTCGGGGATCGGCGAATTCATGGTGCGGGCCTTCGCCGTGCAGGGTGCCAAGGTCGGCTTTGTGGACCGCGCGCAAAGCCAGGGCGAACGCCTGGCGGCGCTGTTGAGTTCCCAGGGGCATGCCGTGGAGTTCGTGTGCTGCGACATCACCGATGAAATCGCCTACAAGGCGGCGATAGGGCGCTTCGAGCATTCCCTGGGGCCGATCAGCGTACTGGTGAACAACGCCGCCAATGACGTGCGCCACACCCTGGAAGAAGTCGATTCGGAAACCTTCGACAAGCTGATCTCAGTCAACCTCAAACACGCCTTCTTTGCCGCCAAGGCCGTGGTGCCGATGATGAAACGCGCCGGCAGCGGTTCGATCATCAATCTCGGCTCCGTCGGCTGGATGATGGCCTCCGCCGGCTACCCGGTGTACGCCGCCAGCAAGGCCGCCGCCCACGGCATGACCCGCGCGCTGGCACGGGAACTGGGGCCGAACCGTATCCGTGTGAACACGCTTGTGCCCGGTTGGGTGATGACGGAAAAACAGCTGGCCATGTGGGTGGATGACGCCGCCAAGGAACTGATCAGCCGCAGCCAGTGCCTGCCCGGCAGCGTACTGCCGGAACACATCGCCAATATGGCGCTGTTTCTCGCGTCCGATGCGTCGGCGATGTGTTCGGCGCAGAACTTCATCGTTGACGGCGGGTGGGTCTGAACCGAACACGTCAGTTCAGACAACCCAGATCAAGGTGGGAGGGGGCTTGCCCCCGATAGCGGTGGCTCAGACAGTACTTCTACAACTGACCCACCCTTATCGGGAGCAAACCCCCTCCCACATTTGAAACTGTGTCGCTTATTCGATGGGGTAACGCTTGAACGCCGGATGCTGCTCCAGCCTTTCGGCATGCCGTTGCAGGTTGGGAAATGCATCCGCCTTGACCACCGATGCCACGGTGAACTGGCTGAACGACCAGGCCACCGCCGCCGTAATCGACGCCTGGGTCAATGCTTCGCTGTCGCCCAATTGCTTGTCCAGCAACCCATAGGCCGCAAGCAATTGCCCGCTCACGCGCTCAAGCCACGGTGCATGCAGCTTCTCGGCCGGGCGCAGGTTGTGTTCATAGACGATCTGCACGCTCTTCTCACAGGCTGCCAGCGCCAGTCCCAGAACGTGCAAGTCCTTGGCAAGTGCCGCTGGATGCTGGGGCAACAGCTTCCTGTCGGCCGGCGCCAGGGTTTCCAGGTACTCCAGGATCAGGCTGGAGTCCATCAATACCGTGCCATCGTCCAGCACCAGGGTAGGGGCCTTGACCACCGGGTTGATCTGCGCAAATTCGTCGAAGGTGCGGAACACGGACAGGGGTTCATGCACGAAATCCACCCCGTATAGGTCCAGGGAAATAGCCACGCGGCGCACGTAGGGCGAGTCCAGCATGCCGATCAGTTTCATGAAGCCTCCATTGCTGTCAGGTTGACGAGCCCAAGAGATTAAGGGCACTCCGTCGCCCGGCGCAATTGTTGATACGCCTGCACCAGCTGCTCCAGGCTGAACGCCAGGTTGCGTCCGCTGGGATTGGGCAGCACCCACACTGACGCACCGCCCAGCACCTTTGGCTGCAAGCCCCAGGCGATCTCGCGTTGGCCGCTCAACGCGCTGTAGCCGGGCTTGCCGAGGAACGCCACAAAGCGCGGCGCGCAGTGGCGGATCTTGTGTTCGAAGCCCGCCGCGGCCTGGGTGAACTCATGCCGTGCCAATTCGCCCGCGCTGGCCGTGGGACGTTCCACCAACGTGGTCAGGCCGCAGTGGTAGTGCAGCAGCGTACGCCCGTGTTCGGGGCGGATTTCATGGGGCGTGAAGCCGGCCAGGTGCAGGGTGCGCCAGAAGCGGTTGCTGCGGTTGGCGAAATGCAGGCCGAGGGCGGCGGAACCCTTGCCGGGGTTGATGCCGCAGAACACGACCTTCAGGTGATTGGCGAGAATATCTTCAAGTCTGTCGGCCATGTGGGGGTATCTGAATGTGAGCCAATCGGTAAGATGCGCTTTGAATTCATCCATTCCAAGCGCCTCAGGAGCAGTGAGCATGACCGATTCATCCAGCTATGTCCCACCCAAGGTCTGGACCTGGGACACCGAAAGCGGCGGCACCTTCGCCAGCATCAACCGGCCCATCGCCGGCGCCACCCATGAAAAGCAATTGCCGGTCGGCAAGCATCCGCTGCAGCTGTATTCCCTGGCTACGCCCAACGGGCAGAAGGTCACCATCCTGCTCGAGGAATTGCTGGCCCTGGGGCACAGCGGCGCGGAATACGACGCCTGGCTGATCAAGATCGGCGACGGCGACCAGTTCGGCAGCGGCTTTGTCGGGGTCAACCCGAACTCGAAGATCCCGGCCTTGATGGACCACAGCGGCGCCCAGCCGATTCGCGTGTTCGAGTCCGGCGCGATCCTGCAGTACCTGGCCGAGAAGTTCGGCGCCTTCTTCCCCACCGAGCCGGCGGCCCGCGCGGAATGCCTGTCGTGGTTGTTCTGGCAGATGGGCAGTGCGCCATACCTGGGCGGCGGCTTCGGGCATTTCTATGCCTATGCGCCGAGCAAGATGGAATACCCGATCAACCGCTTTGCCATGGAAACCAAGCGCCAGCTGGATGTGCTGGACCAGCGCCTGGCCGTGAGCGAATACATCGCCGGGGATGAATACACCATCGCCGATATCGCCATCTGGCCGTGGTACGGCGGGTTGGTCAAAGGTCGCTTGTATGGTGCGGCCGAGTTTCTCTCGGTGCACGAGTACAAGCACGTACAGCGCTGGGCGGACGCGATTGAGGCGCGGCCGGCGGTGCAGCGTGGGCGGCGGGTGAATCGGGTGTCGGGCGAGGAACAGTTGCCCGAGCGCCATGATGCAAGTGACCTGGACTGATTGAGATCCAAGTGTGGGAGGGGGCTTGCCCCCGATAGCGGTGGATCAGTCACGGATGTATCAACTGACCCACTGCCATCGGGGCAAGCCCCCTCCCACATTTTGATCGCCTTATCTTCGATTTATTTGTAGCGCTGTTCGAACACTGCCACCTGTTCGGGCTTGATGAGCTCGAACGGCACCCACACCTCGGACTCGATCGGCTCGCCCTTGATCATCCTGATCGCCGACTGTACCGCTTGCGTGGCCTGGGCCTTGGGGTCCTGGAACACCGAAGCGGTGAGCATGCCGCGCTTGATCGCCGCCAGACCGTCGGGCAAGCCGTCGATGCCGATAATCGCGATCTCGCCCTTGGCCTTGCCCGCCTGTTGCAAGGCCATGGCCGCGCCAATCGCCATTTCATCGTTATTGGCCACAATCGCATCGAACTGCGTGCCGGCCAGCAGCCAGTTGCTGGTCAGGTCCATGCCCTTGTTGCGTTGCCACTCGGCGCTTTGCTGCTCCACCACCTTGATGCCGGGAAAGTCCTTGAGCACCTGCTTGACGCCTTCGGTGCGGTCATGGGTGGCGTTCTGCGCGAGGTCGCCCATGATGATCGCCACATTGCCCTTGCCGCCGAGCTTTTCCGCGAGGTAGCGCATCTGCAATTGCCCGGCCTCGATATCGTTGGATGCCACGGTGACCACGCCCTTGGGCAAGGTGCGCTCATCCGGGTGGCGGTTGACGTACACCAGCGGCGTCTTGGCCGCCACGGCGGCGCGGGTCATGTTGGCGGTGGCGGCGGTGTCCACCGGCAGCACGATCACGGCGTCGACTTTCTGGTTGAGAAAGCCTTCGACCTGGTTGAGCTGGCGCACCACGTCGCCCTGGGCGTCTTCGAACTGGATCTGCACGTCCTGTTGCTTGGCGGCATTTTCCAGGCCGGTGCGCACGTAGGTCATGAAGTTATCGTCGACCCGCGCGATGCTCACGCCGATGCGATACGCGGCGAAGGTCCATTGGCTGAACAGCAGTAAAAATGCAGCAACAAGCAATGAATAGCGATGCATGAGGGTGTTCCTTTTATTGTTATAGGGTGAACGCTTGACGGAAACGCTCCAGGGCCAACTCGCTGTCGCCGCTGGCCCAGCCTTCGAGGCCGACCACGCCGTTGTAACCCATGGCGTGCAGGGCCCTGGCTATGGCCGGGTAGTGGATTTCGCCGGTGCCGGGCTCCTGGCGTCCGGGCACGTCGGCCACCTGGATTTCACCGATGGCGCTGCCTGCGCGCTGGATCAGCTCGATCAGGTTTCCTTCGCCGATCTGCGCGTGGTACAGGTCCAGGTTCATCTTCAGGTGCGGGCTGCCCACGGCTTCGATCAGTGCCAGGGTGTCGTCGGCGCGGGCGAACGGGGTGCCGGGGTGGTCGACCTCGGTGTTGAGGTTTTCCAGCAGGAACACGCGGCCGGCGTCTTCGCCCAGGCGCGCGATCTTTTCCAGCGCCTTGCACGCGCTCAGCCACATGCGCCCGGTGGTCTGGCCCACGGGCTGCACCGGCAGGCCGCCGTCACCGAGTCCGGTGCCGTGCAGGTTGAGGCTGGGGCAGTTCAGGCGCTCGGCGACGCCGATGGATTCGCGCGCACTGTCGAGCAGTTGGCGGATGCCGTCGGGGTCGGTGAGGGTGCCGCTGATATAGCCGGTCATCGAAGTGAAATCGGCGCCGGTGGCGGCCAGGGCGCTGATGTCTTTATTGGTCCAGTTCCAGATTTCGGCACTGAAACCCAGTGCATGGATGCGCTTCACGCGCTCGACGAAGGGCAGGTCGAGAAACACCATCTCGGCACTGATCGCCAGTTTGAACGGGCTCATCAGCGGGCTCCCTGCACGGCCACGGCCTTGCCGGTCTGGAACGACTCGATACAGGCGCGGGCGATCGCCAGGGCGGCGCGCGCGTCTTCACCACTGGCCATGGGCTTGGCGCCGCTGCGCAGGCAGTCGACAAAGTGGTTGAGTTCGGCGATGTAGGCGTCGCGCAGCAGGTCGGTGTCCATGCGCTGGGTGTCGGCCTGGATGCCCTCGGCCAGGTAGCGCACCAGGTCGGAGTCGTTGAGGCTGCCCATGCTCAGCATGCCGGCGCTGCCGAACACTTCGCCGCGCACGTCGTAGCCGTACACCGCCTGGAAGTTGGCCTCGGCGGTGGCGATGGCGCCGTTGTCGAAGCGGATCGCGACCACGGCGGTGTCGAGGAAGCCTTTGCTTTTGTACTCCGGCGCGATCAGTGCGTCGGCCATCACATACACCTGCACCGCTTCGGCACCGGGGTTGAGGTAGCGCAGGGTGTCGAAGTCGTGGATCAGGGTTTCCAGGAAGATCACCCATTGCGGCGAATTGGCCGGGTTGTTGAGTGCCGGGTCGCGGGTCAGCGAGCGCAACAACTGCGGCGTGCCGATGCGGCCGGCCGCCACGTCGAGGTGGGCCGTACGGAAGCTCTTGGCGAAACGCCGATTGAAACCGACCTGCAGCGGCACGCGCGCATCGGCCGCGGCGGCAATGGCGCGGTCGGCTTCGTCGAGGGTGATGGCCATGGGTTTTTCGCAGAAGATCCCCTTGCCGGCACGGGCGGCGCTGATCACCAGTTCGGCGTGGCTGCGGGCGGGGGCGGCGATGAGGACGCCGTCAATGTCCGGGTCGTCGAGCAGCTGTTGCGGGTCGGTGTAAACCTTGGCTACTCCCAGTTCGGCCGCCAGGCGTGCGGCTTGGCCGGGAGTGGGGTCGGCAATGGCGGCGAGGCTCGCGCCGGGGATGTGTCGCGCAGCGGTCAGGCCGTGGAAGCTGCCCATGCGACCTGCACCGATCAAGCCCAGGCGGATGTTCTGTGTACTCATGAAATGACCCCTTTTTATTGTTGGCCGCAGGACAGCCCTGACTGGCAAAGGGGTCGGAGCAAAGGTTATGCCAATTTATAAGTGTCTGATAATTAAGGCTTTATAAAATACAATAAACAAAATATGTTCATTCTGATGACATGCCTATACTGACATGTCAAAAACATGAACATGGATACTGCCCGATGAGCATGGCGTTCAGCGTACAAGACCTCGACTACCTGACAGCCCTGGGGCCTGCGGCGCTGAACGACGGCCCCGTGGCTGCGCTGGAACAGGCGTGGCACGCGTGCCTGGCCGGGCAGGTGCAGCGCCCGGCCGAGGTGCGGCAGGTGATCTGGGATTCCTGGCGCCGCAGTGTCGAGGCGGGTATCGACCCGGATGACAGCCAGTACCGCTTTGTGGCGCCCCACGACCTTGCTGCCACCCTGGCCACCCACCGCGTCCTGATCGCCGCCGCTGCGCAGGTCATGCATGGTTTGCTGGCCTATAACCCGCGAGGGCATATCAACCTCACCGACGCCGACGGCACCACCCTGTATTTCTGCGGGCTGGACATCACCCCCGTCGGCAGCCGCCTGCTCGAATCGGTCCAGGGCACCAACTGCACCGGCCTGGCCCTGGCCGAAGACCGCCTGGTTTACGTGCTGGCCGAGGAGAACTTCGGCAGCGGCCTGCGCCAACGCCGCATGCACTGCGCCGCCGCGCCAATCAGGAATGCCCAGGGCCAGACCCTGGCGATGCTGACCCTCACCGCCGAACCCGGCTGGTTTCATTTTCACACCCTCGGTACCGTACAAGCGGCTGCCGAAGCGGTCTCCCGCCAGATGGCCTTGCAAGCGCTGTTGGAAGAGCAGCAAACCGTGCTCGAAGTGCTTAACGAAGGCCTGGTGGTGCTCGATGAGCGTGGCTGCATCAAGGCGCTCAACCGTTATGCCCGGCAACTGTTCAGGGTGGGGCTGGAGCTGATCGGCAGCCCCTTCCAGCGCCTGGGCCGCAGTGAGTTGAGTGACGCCATGCTTTTACGCGGCGGTGAGCCGGTGCGTGACCTCGATTGCACCTTCCACCTGCACGACCGCAGCCAGCTCGCCTGCCTGGTCTCGGTGTGCCCGCTGGAGCAGGGCGGGGTGATCGTGTCCCTGCGCGAGAACCGCCGCATCCGTGAAATCACCCGGCGCATCATCAGCACCCAGGCGCGCTACACCTTCGATACCATCCAGGGCACGTCGCGGGCGATCCAGGACGCGCTGCACCTGGGACGCATCGCCAGTCGCAGTGAATCCACCACCCTGATCCTCGGCGAAAGCGGCACCGGCAAGGAGCTGTTCGCCCAGGCCATCCACAACGCCAGCGACCGCGCCAACGGCCCGTTCGTGGCGGTCAACTGCGGCGCGATCCCACGGGACCTGGTGCAGAGCGAGCTGTTCGGGCACGTCGAAGGCGCGTTTACCGGCTCGGCCCGGGGCGGGTCGGCGGGCAAGTTTGAACTGGCGGATGGCGGCACCATTTTTCTGGATGAGATCGGCGATATGTCCTTCGACGCTCAGGTCAGCCTGTTGCGTGTGTTGCAGGAAGGCGAGATCACCCGCGTCGGCGCGAAAAGCTCACGGCCCGTGGACGTAAGGATCATCGCCGCTACCCACCGCAACCTCAGCCAGGCAGTGGCCGAAGGGGCGTTCCGTGAAGACCTCTACTACCGACTCAACGTCCTGAACCTGACCGTACCGCCGCTGCGCATGCGCCGTGAAGACATCCCGTTGCTGGCGCGGCACTTCCTCACCCGCTGTGCTCGTTCGCTGCGTAAAGCGGTGCAGGGCTTTGCCCCGGATGCGCTGGAATTGCTCTCGGCCTACGGCTGGCCAGGCAATGTGCGCGAGTTGGAAAACAGCATCGAACGCGCCACCAACCTGGCGACGGGCGAACTGATCCAGGCGGCCGATCTACCCCTGGAAACCAGACCGCGCGCTACGCTGCGCCACCACGAACCTCAGCCCGCCCAGGACCTGAGCAGCCACGAAATGCATGCCATCGTCGCCGCCCTCAAAAGCACCGGCGGCAACATCCGCCTGGCCGCCCGGCAACTGAACGTGTCCCGGGGTGGGCTGTACAACAAGATGAGTCGATTCGGGCTGAGTGCCGCAGATTTTCGCGGCGCGTAAGGTCGAAATGCGGGAGGGGGTTTGCCCCCGATAGCCATAGGTATCTACACAACGTTGGCTCAACGCTGAAAGCGCGGCAGATAGGGCTGTCGTGGTGAGCGGGCTTGTCCCGCGCTGGGCTGCGCAGCAGCCCCAAAACCAGCCTCTACAGAGTGTCTGATACACCGCGATCTTCTTGACTGGGGCTGCTGCGCAGCCCAACGCGGGACAAGCCCGCTCGCCACAGGGAGATTTGTCAGGGTCTGAAAAGTTGCGTAGATACCCTTGCCCCGATAACGGAGTGTCAGTTGACATCTACTTAACTGATCCACCGCCATCGGGGGCAAGCCCCCTCCCACATTTTGATCTCCATGTATCAGGCACACATGTTCTCCGACGTCACAATCTGCGGCGCGATATACACCCGATGCCGCTCCGGATCAAACCCCTCGGCACTCTGCAATTCCACCAGCAACTGCACCAGCGCGTTCGCCGTCTGCCTGGGCTGGGAATCCATCACCACATCGATCAACCCCTGGCTCAGCGCCTGGCGTGACAGCGCCGTGGACTCCTGCAAAATGCAGCACAACGCCGGGCGCTTGGGCAGTTGCGCGAGGGCGCTGATGATGCCGTCGCCGCCGCCGCCCACCACACACAGGCCGCGCAGGTCGGTGTGGCGGGTGAGCAGGTCGAGGGTGGCTTCTTCGGTGATGTCGCAGTTGTCCAGGTTGATCAGCGGCTCCAGCGGTTTGAGGCCGGGGGCGTGTTCGGCGAGGTAGCTGTGCAGGCCTTCGACCCGTGCCTGGTGCCCGAGGAAGCGATGGCCGCCGAGCAGGATCCCCACGCTGCCTTTGCGGGCGCCGCAGGTGCGGGCTAGCAGCCAGCCCATGGTGCGCCCGACCACGTGGTTGTCCTGGCCCACGTAGGGTTCAAGGGCTTGCTCATGAATATCCGAGAGCAGTGCCACCACCGGCACGCCGGCCTCGCGGATCTGCGCCAGGCAGGCGTTGATCAGCGGGTGGGCGAAGCTGACCACCGCCAGGCCGTCGCACTGCACGGCCAGTTGCTCGATCTGCGCGACGATGGCGCTGGGTGTGCGGTCGTTGATGTAGTCGAATTGGCAGGTCAGGTTGGCGCTGGCGTGATGCTGCGCCGCCTCGCTGATCGACTGCGCCAGGTGGGCATAGAACGCCTGGGCGGTGCCCAGCAGCAGGATGCCGAAGCGATAGGTCGGCCGGCGTTCGCGTATGCGTTGGCCGATCAACCGTGCAGCAAAATAGCCCACCGCTTCGGCAGCCTGGAACACCTGCTCGGCCGTTTGCGGATTGACTGGCGCGCGCGCATTCAGCACGCGGTCGACGGTGGCCACGCTGAGGCCCGCATGGGCGGCGACGGTGGCGATGGTCGGGCGTTTATTGTTGTTCATGACAGCCCCCTTGAGCGTCTTGATAGAAAACTATCAAGCCCCGCTGGGCCTGGATGATAGCTTGATAGGGAATGGATTCAAGGCCTTGAGGGTGATTTAGCCGCGCTCTATCGTTGGTTTCGCAAAGCACCTGAAACCTCTCGCTTGCGGAGAACAATAACAATGCCTGAACACACCGCTCACACCGCTCGGCGCGACTACAGCCTCACCGGTCCCGAAGCCGCCCGCGCGGCGGAAAAAGGCCTGGTCTCGGCCAGTTGGTACCAATCGCCGATTTCCCGTAAACGCATGAAAGAACTGATGCAACGCCGCGACGGCCCGGCCTTGCTCGACACCGCTATGTGGGTGAGTGCACTGTTCGCCACCGGCTTCGGCGGCTACTGGTTCTGGGGCACGTGGGCCTGCGTGCCGTTCTTCCTCGCCTATGGCGTGCTGTACGGCACCGCGTCCAACCCGCGCTGGCACGAAACCGGCCACGGCACCGCGTTCAAGACCCGCTGGATGAACGACGTGCTGTACCAGGTCGCGAGCTTCATGTGCATCTTCGAACCCCACGTGTGGCGCTGGAGCCATGCCCGGCACCACACCGACACCATCGTCGTCGGCCGCGACCCGGAGATCGTCGAGCCTCGCCCGCCGAGCCTGCCGATGATGTTTCTCAGCCTGTTCAACCTGCCCCTGGCCTGGAAGACCTTCAGCGGCGTGGCGCGCCATGCCATCGGCCAGATGAGTGCCCAGGAGGCGGACTTCATCCCCGAATCCGAGTGGCCCAAGGTGTTCCGCGCCGCGCGTATCTGGGTCGGCATTTATGCGCTGGTGATCTGCACCGCGTTGTACCTGCACAGCTGGCTGCCGCTGATGCTGGTCGGGCTGCCAAGTATCTACGGCGCCTGGCTCGGCTACGTGTTCGGCCTCACCCAGCATGTGGGCCTGGCCGAAGATGTGCTCGACCACCGCAGCAACTGCCGCACCATCTACATGAACCGCGTGCTGCGCTTTATCTACATGGACATGAACTACCACCTTGAGCACCACATGTACCCGATGGTGCCGTACCACGCCTTGGCGCAATTGCACGAAGAGATCCGCAGCGACTGCCCGCCGCCGTACGCCAACCTGTTCGAGGCGTACAGGGAAATCATCCCGACGATCTGGAAGCAGCGCAGCGATCCGACTTACTTCGTCCAGCGTCCCATCCGCCCCAGTGCTGAACCGGCCGCCAGGGCCCCGATGCATGCAGAAGCCACTGCCGGCTGAATCCCACCCAAGAACAAGAGAAAACGCCATGAACGATCAATGGATCGACGTCTGCGCCGTGGGCGAAATAGACGCGGAAGACGTGCTGCGCTTCGACCACGGGGCGCACACCTACGCGGTGTTCCGCTCGGCGGACAATGAGTTTTTCGCCACCGCCGGCCTGTGCACCCACGAGAAAATCCACCTCGCCGACGGCCTGGTGATGGACCATGTGATCGAGTGCCCCAAGCACAACGGGCGCTTCGATTATCGCTCGGGCAAGGCCCTGGGCGCGCCGGTGTGCGTCAACCTCAAGACCTATCCGGTGCGGGTCGAAGCGGGGCGGGTTTTGCTCGCCGTCACGGCTTGATGATGAACGCAGCCCTGATCATCGTCGGCGCCGGCCATGCCGGTGGCCGCGCGGCATTGACCCTGCGTGAAGAAGGCTACAGCGGGCGCCTGATCCTGATCGGCGACGAACCGCACGTGCCCTACGAGCGGCCGCCCCTTTCCAAGGGCCTGTTGCAAGGCAGCATGGACCTGGCCGGCTGCAGCCTGTGCGACAGCGCCCGGCTCGCCGAGTTAGGCATCGAACATATCGCCGGTAACCCGGTCAGCCAATTGGACCCGTCGCAACACCGCCTGCAATTGGCCGACGGCCAGTGGCTGTCCTACGCCGGCCTGTTGCTGGCCACCGGCGGCAGGGCGCGACGCTTGCCCCAGGCGCAGGCCAACGTGCTGTACCTGCGCACCCATGATGAAGCGCTGGCGCTGAAATCCGCGTTGCGACCCGGAGCGCGGCTGGTGATTGTCGGCGGCGGGTTTATCGGCCTGGAAGTCGCGGCCACGGCACGGGGCCTGGGCTGCGAGGTGACGGTGCTCGAAGCCGGGCCGCGCTTGGCGGGCCGGGTGCTGGCGCCGGTCATCTCCGAAGCGCTGCTGCAGGTGCATCGCCAACAGGGTGTCGACGTGCGCTTGAATGTGGCGTTGGAGTCGATCCATGCAGAGGCGGTGCAACTGGTGGACGGGCAGTTACTGCCCTGCGACCTGGTGGTGGTCGGCATCGGCATGCAACCGAATATCGAGCTGGCCGTGGCGGCGGGGCTGGAGGTGGGGCAGGGCATTCGCGTCGACGCGCACCTGCGCACCAGCGCGCCGGACATCTACGCGGCAGGTGACGTGTGCGAGTTTCGCCTCGGCGGCGAGTACCAGCGCCAGGAAACCTGGCGCAATGCCGAGGCCCAAGGGCGGCATGCCGCACTGAACATGCTCGGGCGTGATGAGCCGTTCGAAGCGCTGCCCGGCTTCTGGTCCGACCAGTACGACTGGGGCTTGCAGACCGTGGGCGTGATCACGCCGCTGACCGTCAGCCGTGCCTTGCCGGGCGCGGGTCTGTTGCTGTTCTACCTCGACGCCGACCAGCGCTTGCAAGGCGCCTGCGGCTGGGGCCCCGGCAACAGCGTGGCCAAGGACATCAAGCTGTGCGAACGCCTGATCAGCGCGCGCATCGCCCTGAACGCGGCCAGCCTGGCCGACCCCGACGTGTCCCTCAAACACCTGCTGCGAGGCTGATATGCGCCAACTCCTGGTATTCCAATCCCTCTGGGCGATGCACACCGAGCCCGGCCCCCTGGAGGCCCAACTCGACCGCATCAAGGCCGCCGGTTTCGACGGCATTACCGATCACTACTGGCAAGCCGCCGATGTCGCGCGCCTGCACGCCGCCGCCACGGCGCGGGGCCTGCAGATCGAAGGCCAGTTGTTCCCGCAAAGCGTCGACGACCTGGCGGCGGCACTGGATGTGATCAGCCGCCACGGCTGCCACCACCTCACCCTGCAAGCCGATGTGCGCCCGCGCACCCAAACCGAAGCCGCCCGCTTGATCGAAGGCTGGCAGCGCCTGGCCGAGCAGGTGGATTTTCCGGTGCTGCTGGAAACCCACCGCTATCGCCTGACCAACGACCTGCTGTTCACCCTTGACCTGCTGGCGCAGATGCCCGATTTGAAGCTGCTGGCCGACCTGTCTCACTACGTGGTCGGCCGCGAGCTGCCCGAGCCCGGCGCCGCCGAAGACGACGAGCAGATCCGCACGATCCTGCGCCACAGCTGGGGCTTTCATGGCCGTGTGGCCAGCAGCGAACAGGTGCAGGTGTCGCTGGCGTTCCCCCAGCACCAGGCCTGGGTGCAGCGCTTTACCGCGTGGTGGCGTTACGGGATCGAAGACTGGCTGGCCCGCCCCGAGACCCCGCACAGCCTGTCCTTCACCTGCGAACTGGGCCCGCCGCCCTATGCCATCACCGGCGCCGATGGGCGTGAAATCAGTGATCGCTGGGCCGAGGCGTTGCAGCTCAAGGCGTTGATTCGCGACGTGTGGCAGGCGTGCCGGAAATGATCTGCTAACCTGCGCGGGTTCACTCCCGCCCTTAGCCTGGATTTGCCCCATGCCGACTTCCTCCGTTCAGCCGCCTCTTGAACCGCAGTCCGTCTGCCACCCGATCACCAGCAGCGCGATCTTTATGGTCGCCACCATCGCCCCCGGCAGTGAAGACGGCGTGCGCGCCTGGTGCGCAGACATCGCCGGGCTGGTGCGTTCGGTGGGCAAGCGCGTGCCGGCGGGCAACCTCACCTGCGTCTGCGGCTTTGGTTCGGATGCCTGGGACCGCTTGTTCGGCACGCCGCGCCCGGCGGCGTTGCACCCGTTTCGGGAGTTCGGTGTAGAAGGGCGCATGGCGGTGTCGACGCCCGGCGACATCCTGCTGCATATCCGCGCCGAGCAGATGGACCTGTGCTTTGAACTCGCCACCCAACTGATGACAGCGCTGGGCGATAGCGTGAAGGTGGTGGATGAAGTCCAGGGTTTCCGCTACTTCGACATGCGCAGCATCATCGGCTTTGTCGACGGCACCGAGAACCCGGTGGGGCGCAAGGCCGTGGGCTTCACTATCGTTGGCGACGAAGACCCCGAATTCGAAGGCGGCAGCTACGTGCTGGTGCAGAAATACCTGCACAACATGACCGCCTGGAACGGCCTGACGGTGGAAGCCCAGGAGAAGGTGATCGGGCGCACCAAGCTGTCGGATATCGAGTTAGGCGAAGACGCCAAGCCGAGCAATGCCCACAGCGCCCTGACCGTGATCACCGACGAGAACGGCGAAGAAGTGAAAATCCTGCGCGACAACATGCCCTTCGGCCGCCCGGGGGCCGGGGAGTTCGGCACCTACTTCATCGGCTACGCACGCTCGCCGCAGCCGCTGGAGCAGATGCTGGAAAACATGTTCGTCGGCCGCCCGGCAGGCAACTACGACCGCTTGCTCGACTTCAGCACGGCGGTCACCGGCGGGTTGTTTTTCGTGCCATCGGCCGACCTGCTCGAAGCACTGGCGGAGCGTACGGGCGGGCTGTAAAGCAAAGCAGTTCAAATGTGGGAGGGGGCTTGCTCCCGATGGCGGTGGGTCAGTTAAAGATGCATTAACTGACACGCCCTCATCGGGGCAAGCCCCCTCCCACATGAGATTCATGCCGGGTTGAGACGGGGTGTTATATCAACCCAGCAACCCGGTACTGACCGACACAATCAGGAACACCCCCAGCAGCGCGCGATAGATCACAAACGGCCAGGTGGAGAACCGCTCGAGGAACTTCATCAGGCCCCAGATCGCGAAGAACGCCGAGACGCTGGCCACCACCAGCCCGAACAACAAATGCGGCCAGGCATGGGCGGGCATATCGGCATGCAGCAGCACCCACAGCTCCTTCAAACCGGCGAGGGCGATGGCGGGCAGGCCCAGCAGGAAGGAAAAGCGCGCGGCTTCTTCGCGTTTGAAGTTGAGGAACAGGGCCGCGGTGAGGGTCGAGCCGGAACGCGATACGCCCGGAATCAACGCGCCGATCTGCGCGACCCCGACGATCAGCGCATCCCGCAGACGCATCTGGCTGACCTCGCGGGTATGCCGGGCACGCAGCTCGGCCGCCGCCAGCAGCACCGCCATTACCACGCAGGAAATACCGATCACCAGCAGCCCGCGCAACGGCGAATTGCAGGCGTTCAGGGTCGACGACAAGGCCAGGCCGGCGATCCCGATCGGAATGGTCGCCAACACAATCGCCACCGCGAGCTTGAACCATGGATCGTTGTAGTCGCCCCGGCGCACCGCGCCGATGCTGCCCGTGGTCACTTGGCGCACATCGCGCCAGAAGTAACTGACCACCGCCGCCAGTGCCGCAAGCTGCATGGCCGCCGAAAACGCCGAGCCGGGGTCTTGCCAGCCGAGCAGGGCGGGCACCACACGCATATGGGCGGTGGAGGAGACCGGCAACAATTCGGTAATGCCCTGGATCACGCCCAGGATAAAGATCTGCAGGTAATCCAGGGAGGCGAAGCCCACATCCAGGCCGGCGGTACAGACGTTGGTCAAAGTGCGTGTCCTTGAAAAAGTGGCGAGCCGGCGGAGTTTATTCGAAATGTTTCAGCGCTTCGGCAGGGCTCGCCGCTATTTGCAATCGGTTCAGCAAGTAGAAAGGTTCGCGGAGCTATTGGACTGCGCCGAGGTTTTGTGAACAATGGCGCCCTGCGTTTTTTGACCGAGAGCCCCATGCCTGAAACCACCGTGGAATTGATCCAGACCGGCCCCGAAGAAGCCGAGCTGATCCGCAATCTCTACCAGTACTACGCCTATGAATCGTCGGACTGGGAGCAGGAAGATGTCGAGGCGGACGGCCGTTTCTACATCCATGACCAGCACCTGAACCGCTACTGGCAAGACCCGCACTGGAGCGCCAACCTGTTGCTGGTGGACGGTTATATCGCCGGCTTCCTGCTGATCGAGGGCAGCGAGTTGCCGGGTGTCGACGCCCTGGAACTGGCCGACCTGTTTATCCTCAAGCGTTATCGTCGCAAAGGCATCGGCCGCGCCATCGCCACCCAGGTGTTGTGCAGCGGCGAGGCGGATTGGCTGGTGCGGTTTTATGACCAGGACGAAGTGTCCCAGGCGTTCTGGCGTACGGTGCTGGATAACCTGCCGCGCCCGGTGCAGGCCCTTGAACTGGCGGATGACCCGCAGTTGATGAGTTACCTGGTTACGCGGGCGGTGTTGCATTAAAGGTGTGCTGCATCGCCTGGGGCGGCTGCCCGAACGCCCTTAGAAACGCCTGGCGCATGCGCTCGCGATCACCGAACCCGGTTTCGCGGGCCACCACTTCCACCGGGTGACGGCTGGTTTCCATCATCGCCCGTGCGGCTTCCACCCGCAGGGATTCGATGGCCTTGGCCGGCGTCTGCCCGGTTTCTTCGCGAAATACCCGGCTGAACTGGCGCGGGCTCAGCCGGGCCACCTCGGCCAGGGCGTCCACCGACAGGTCATGGGTGAGGTTTTCGCGGGCGTAGGCCAGGGCCAGTTGCACACGGTCGGACTTGGGGTCCAGCTCCAACAGTGCAGACAACTGCGATTGCTCGCTGCCCCGACGCTGGGCGATCACCAGCTTGCGCGCAATGCGCCGGGCGAGGTCGCTGCCCAGGTCGTTCTCCACCATGGCCAGCGCCATGTCCACCCCGGCACTCATGCCGGCGCCGGTCCATACCTGGCCGTCGACGATAAACAGCTTGTCTTCTTCCAGGCGGATGTCCGGGTAGCGCTTGCGAAAGGCCGGCGCGTGGATCCAGTGGGTGGTGGTGCGTTTGCCGTCGAGCAAACCGGCCTCGGCCAGCACGAAGATGCCCATGCACAGCGAGGCGACACGCCGCGATTGAGCCGAGGCGGCCTTGACCAGTGCCAGCAGGTTGGCCTCCGGCAGGCGAAACTCCAGGTAACCGCTGACGATCAGCGTGTCATAGCCTTGGGGCCGCAGGGGCGAGGTGTTCACCGAAAAGCCCTGGGACGTCATCACCGCGCCGCCGCTTTCCGACACCAGGTGAAACTCATAGGCAGGCTCTCCACGCAGCAGGTTCGCGCACTCGAACACCGAGCCCAGGCTGAGGCTCAGGGATTGGAAGTTCGGGTAAACCATCAGCGCAACGCTGTGCATCGCATGTCTCCAGGGGCGTGGGAGGGTGGATTGTCGGCGGCTGCCGGGAAAACGGCAACCGACTTCGGGTCATGTCCGGAATCCTTGCGCATATGACATTGTGAGGGGTTGGCGCGGCCCCTAACATTCCCTCAACGAACTAGACGACTGGTCTAATCGGACGGAGTGAAGCATGAGCAGCGAAACTAAAAGTGCACGGCAGACCATTCTCGACACGGCGCAGTTGATTGTTGGCCGTAAAGGATTTTCTGCGGTGGGCTTGAACGAAATACTGCAAGCCGCCGAGGTGCCTAAAGGCTCGTTCTATCACTACTTCAACTCCAAGGATGGCTTCGGTGTCGTGTTGCTCGACACCTACTTCGACAACTACGTGCACGGCATGCAGCAACTGTTCGACCAACCCGGTTTATCCCAGCAGGCCAAGTTGATGCGTTATTGGCAGGCCTGGATCGACAACCAGACCGGTTGCACCGATGCGGGCAAATGCCTTGCCGTCAAACTGGGTGCGGAGGTGTCAGACCTTTCAGAGCCCATGCGCCTGGCGCTGGAACGTGGCACGTCGCGCACCATCGATTTACTCGCCATCGCCATACAGCGCGGCCTTGAGGACGGTTCCCTGACTGTCGACCAAGCCCCTGCAAGCCTGGCCCGGCGCCTGTACGCGCTGTGGCTGGGGACCAGCGTGATGAGCAAGATCACCCGGACATCTGCGCCTTTCGAGGAGGCGTTGCTGCTGACCCGACAGCTGTTGGGTTGCCCTGGACACACTGACATTCACTGATCGAGGCACTGGAAAATGAAAGTATTAATGGTACTGACCTCTCACGACCAGCTTGGCGACACCGGCCGCAAGACCGGCTTCTGGCTCGAAGAATTTGCCGCACCCTATTACGTGTTCAAGGACGCCGGCGCCGAACTGGTGCTGGCTTCCCCGGCCGGTGGCCAGCCGCCCCTGGACCCGGTGAGTGACGCGCCCGACGCGCAAACCGAGCAGACTCGCCGCTTTGCCGCCGACCCTGCCGCGCAACAGGCCCTGGCCAGCACGGTCAAGCTGGACACGGTCAACGCTGACGATTTCGACACCGTGTTCTACCCAGGCGGCCACGGCCCGCTGTGGGACCTGGCAGAGTCGCCGGTGTCCATTGCCCTGATTGAGTCCTTCGAGCGTGCCGGCAAGCCCATCGGCTTTGTCTGCCACGCACCGGGCGCCTTGCGCCACGTCAAGGCGGTCAATGGCGAGCCGCTGGTCAAGGGCCGTCGCGTCACCGGCTTCTCCAACTCGGAAGAAGCGGCGGTGGGCCTGACCGAGGTGGTGCCGTTCCTGATTGAAGATGATTTCAAGGCACTGGGCGGCAACTATCAGAAGGGCGCCGACTGGCAATCCTTCGTGCTCGAAGATGGTTTGCTGATCACTGGGCAGAACCCTGCCAGTTCCAGTGACGTGGCCAAGGCGCTGCTCAAACTCACCGCGTAAGTTAATTAACCCTTTCATTCATTGGCGACTTGCAACAGTCGCCAATGGGTTTGCTCGTCTCGAATTTGGAATACCCCAATGACTAACAGCGTTTTAAGTACCCCGGTCAAACTGGGTCATCACACCTTGAACAACCGTATCGTGCTGCCACCGTTGACACGCCAGCGCAGCGCCCAGCCTGGCGATATCGCCACCGACCTGATGGCCGAGTATTACCGCCAGCGCGCTACGGCCGGTTTCATGGTCAGCGAAGGCACCCAGATCGAACCCCGTGGCCAGGGTTATGCCTGGACGCCGGGCATCTACACCCCGGCGCAGATTGACGGCTGGCGCAAGGTCACCGACGCGGTGCATGCCGAAGGCGGGGTGATCTTTGCCCAGTTGTGGCATGTGGGCCGTGTGTCCCATAACGCCTTGCAGCCTGACGGCGCCGCACCGGTGGCACCGTCGGCGATTCAAGCCCAGCAAGCCAAGGCCTTTATCGAGACCGGGCCTGGCACAGGTGAATTGAAGCAACCGCCGGTGCCTCGCGCCTTGAGCGTGCTCGAGATTGAAGAATTGGTCGGGCACTACGCCCAGGCCGCACGCAATGCGCTGGACGCCGGGTTTGACGGCGTGGAAATTCATTCGGCCAACGGTTACCTGGTCAACCAGTTCATCTCGGCCCATGCCAACCAGCGCGACGATGAGTACGGTGGTTCGCTGCACAATCGCCTGCGCTTTTTGCGCGAGATCGTCGAAGCCGTCAGCAAGGTGGTCGGGCCGGAGCGCCTGGGCGTGCGGTTTTCGCCGTTGTTCAGCGGCACCGACCAGGACCGTGTGTACATCGGCCTGGTGGAAGAAGACCCGCACCACACCTACATCGAAGCGATCAAGGTGCTGGAACAGTCGGGCATCGCCTACGTGTCCATCGCCGAAGCGGACTGGGACAACGCCCCCGTGCTGCCCGACAGCTTCCGTGAAGCCGTGCGCAGCACCTTCAGCGGTCGCATTATCTACGCCGGTCGCTACACCGCTGAACGCGGCGCGAAACTGGTGGACGCCGGGCTGGCGGATTTGATTGCGTTCGGACGGCCGTTCATTGCCAACCCGGACCTGCCGCAACGGCTATTCAAGGGCTGGCCGTTGAACCCGCTGCGGGAAGAGGGGATGTATGGTGGCGGTGAGGTGGGCTACATCGACTACCCCACCTACTCCGAGTAAGAGCGCGGTCAATGTGGGAGGGGGCTTGCCCTGATGCCAGCCATTTAAGAAGGAACACTATCACTGTGGTGAGCGGGCTTTTTGTGGTGAGCGGGCTTGCCCCGCGCTGGGTTGCGAAGCAGCCCCAATAAGAGCGCTGCAGTGTGTCAGGCAGCTCCGGGGCTGTGTTTGGGGCTGCTTCGCAGCCCAGCGCGGGGCAAGCCCGCTCACTACAGGTTACTGCTTGCGCCTCACACATTTGCTTTGTGTTGCCTGCTGGTTACTCCACCCGCAACACAATCTTGCCGATATGGTCCCCACCTTCCATCCGCGCATGGGCCTGGGCGGCGTCGGTGTATTCGTAGACCTTGTCGATGATCGGCAGGCAACGCCCGGCCTCCAGTACCGGCCAGATGTACTCGCGCAACTGTTCGGCAATCGCGGCTTTTTCAGCCTTGCTGCGCGCACGCAACAGTGAGCCGGTAATCACCGCGCGCTTGCCGAGGATGCTCAACAGGTCGACGTCGTTGGCCTTGGCGCCGCCGAGGAAACCCAGCATCACCAGGTGGCCGTCCATGGCCAGGGCCTTGAGGTTGTTGTTCAGATACGAGCCGCCCATGATGTCGAGGATCACATCCACGCCCTGGCCGTTGGTCTGTTGCGCGATGACCTCGGCAAAATCCTGCTCGCGATAATTGATCGGCTCGCCGCCCAGTTGGGCGATGGCTGCGCATTTGTCGGCGCTGCCGGCGGTGGCGAAGGCCTGGATGCCAAATTCGCGGCACAGCATCAGCGCGGTCGTACCGATGCCGCTGGTGCCGCCGTGGATCAGCACGCGCTGGCCGGTGTGGGCATCGCCGAGGCCGAACAGGTTGGCCCACACGGTGAAGAAGGTTTCCGGCACGGCAGCGGCTTGAATCCAGTCCATGCCTTCAGGAATCGGCAGCGCCTGGCTGGCGGGCACCGTGCAGAACTGCGCATAGCCGCCGCCATTGGTCAGGGCACAGACCTTATCGCCCACGGCGTATTCGGTCACGCCGTCGCCCAGCGCGGCGACTTCGCCCGCCACTTCCAGGCCAGGCAGCGGGTTCATGCCGGGTTTCATCGGGTACTTGCCGGCGCGTTGCAGGGCGTCGGGGCGATTCACACCGGCCGCATGCACGCGAATCAGGATCTCGCCGGGGGCCGCCACCGGTACATCTGCCCGGCGTGGTTGCAGCACCTCGGGGCCACCGGGGGTGGTGATTTCGATCAGGGTCATTTCTTTGGGAAGCGTCATTTCAGATTACCTGCAGCGATGAGCGTATGGGTTGGGACCGCGTCGGACGGCCGGCGGTTCAGCAGGCGCATGCCCGGCTCCAGGGCCAGGGCGACCACTATCGCCCCGGCGGCGATCAGGAACAACAGTGCATGCTGGCCTCCGCTGACGTTGAACAGGGCGGAATAGGCAAACCCCGAGAGCGCCTGGAAAGTCGCAAAGGACACCGTGGCACGGCTCCACGCGACCTGCTGCTGATGATGGTCGGGGAGCAGTTCGTGCACCCGCGCCAGCGCCAACGGCACGATGCCCGGCGGGAAAGAACCGAGGATCACCGCGAGTACCGCCAGGCCAGTCAACGAGCCGGCAAACGGCAACGCACCGACGGCAATCGCCTGCACCACCAGCACCACGCGGATGCTCAAGCGCGCCCCCAGTTTGTCTGCCAGGAACCCGTAGGTGACCGGCCCGACAATCGACCCCAGGCCGTACATCACCCAGATCATCGCGCCGATATGCGCCCCGGCCCCCAGGCCACGGGCCACGTAATCCACCAGGAACACCATCGCCGGTACCAGCCCCGCGGCCATAAAGGCGTATTGGGCGAACAGCAGGTACACGCCGGAAGGCGTTGCTACGGCCGCGCCGGATGGCGGCGCGTCTTCATGCAGCGTGCCCGCAGGCCAGGCGAACCAGCTGGCGGCGGTCAACACCACGGCCAGCAGGCCGAGGCCGAACCAGGTCTGCTGCAAGCCCAGGCTCAGCAGCGGCGGCACCAGCGTGCCGGAACCGGCGATGCCCAGGCCGATGCCGAGGAAAATCGCACCGCTGGCCAAGCCTCGTCGCGCTGCCGGAACATGGGGCAACACGGTCGCCGCCACCAGCACCATGATTGCGCCACCGGCAATCCCCGACAGCAGCCGCCAAGCGAAGAACCACACCACCGACAGCGGGAAGCCACAGGCGAAGAACGCCAGGGTCACCGCCACCATCATGATGCGCAGCGCGGTCCTGTTCGAGGTGCGCTGGGCAATGGGCCGCCCGATCAGCGCGCCGATCAGGTAACCCACCAGGTTGGCGGCACCGAGGTACACCACGTCATTGGCGCTGAACCAGTGGGCCTGGATCAGCGACGGAATCAACGGCGTATAGGCAAAGCGCGCCAGGCCGATGCTGACCAGGCTGGCGCACAGGCCTGCGAAGATCGGCAGCCACACGGAGCGGCGGGGTGGGGCGTGAGTGTCGAGCATGATGGCGGTCCTGGGTATTTTTCTCTGGTGCCCAGCATATCCAGGTTTCTGGATGCAATAATGCAGCGAATACACGTCGCTGTGATGCAGATATGCAGCATAAGGAGGCCGCATGAATTGGGATGATGCACGGGTGTTCCTGGCGGTCTGCCGCGAGTCGACGCTGCGCGGGGCCGCACGGGTATTGGGGGTCGACCAGGCCACAGTCGGGCGGCGGGTCAACGCCCTGGAAAAGTCCCTGGGTGCCACGCTGTTCCTGCGCACCTCCGAAGGCTACGCCCTGACCGCCGTCGGCGAGGCCGCCCTGCACTCGGTGGAAAAAATGGAACGCTCGGCCCTGGAACTGGAACGCCAGATCCAGGGCCTGGATGACCGCCTGACCGGCACCGTACGGGTCAGCACCACCGACTCCCTGGCCATCGACTTCCTGATCCCGGCGATTGCGCGCCTGCACGTCCAGCACCCGGATGTGCGCGTGCAGCTCGACGCGTCTACCCAGTTCCTGAGCCTGGCCAAACGCGAGACCGACATCGCCGTGCGCAACACCCGCCCGGACAGCCCCGACCTGATCGCCCGGCGTCTCGCGCGCTGGCCGGTGGGGTTGTTTGCGTCCCAGGCCTATATCGATCGCCAGGGTACGCCGGAGCCGGGCAGCCTGTTTGAAGGGCATGATCTTGTGGTCTATCAACCGTACCTGCAAACCCAGAAGGACATGACCCTGGTCTCGGAACCCCTGGGCCGTGGGCGCATCGTCGCCGCCCTGAGTTCCAGCCTGTTGGTGCGCCGCTCCATCGCCGCCGGGATCGGCATCGGCGAAATCCCGATCCTCACCGGCGAGCGCGACGGGCTGGTGCGCCTGTGGCCGGAGCGCACGCGGCCGTTGCCCTACGACGTCTGGCTGGTGACCCACGCCGACCTGCGCCACACCGCACGGGTGCGGGCGGTGATCGATGAAATCGTCGCGGGGTTTGCCGGCACCGGGGAGTGAGGTCAGCACACGGTTGCAAGCGTGCGTACCGCTCTGTGGACACAATCGAGGTCGATAACGTGTCAACCCACCGGAGCGCATATGAACGAATCAAGACACCAGGACCTGGGGCTGTTGTTTCTGCGAGGCAGCGGGGCGCTGTTCCTGCTATGGGTGCATGGCTTGCCCAAATTGCTCAACTACAGCGAGCAGTTGAAGCTGATCGAAGACCCGTTTCACCTCGGCGCCCATGTCACCTTGCTGCTGGCGATTTTCGCCGAAGTGCTGTGCCCGCTGCTGATCATCGCCGGGGTGCTGGTGCGCCTGGCGTGCCTGCCGATTCTGGCGGTGCTGTTGATTGCGATGGTGGTGGTGCATCCGGAGTGGACGCTGCTGGAAGGGCAATTCGGCTGGCTGCTGTTGATCATTTTCACCAGCATCCTGATTGCCGGACCAGGGCGCCTGGCACTGGAAAAAAAGGCCGGGTAAACCAACCCCCTGTAGGAGCGAGCTTGCTCGCGAAGAACTCTAGAGCGACGCGTGAAATCTGATTTACTGCGTCATCGTTGACGATCTTCGCGAGCAAGCTCGCTCCTACAGGGGAGTGGCGTGCCGGCCAAAGGAGCGGGTGTTTCAGCGTTTCAGGAACGCCAGAAGGTCTTCATTCAAGGCCTGAGCGTGGGTCACGGCAAAACCGTGGGGCGCATCCTTGTACACCTTCAGCTCGGCGCCCTTGATCATCTCGGCCGCCACCTTGCCGGTGGTCTCGAACGGCACGATCTGGTCGCCGTCACCGTGGATCACCAGGGTCGGCACGTCGATCCTGGCCATGTCCGGGCGGAAGTCGGTTTCCGAGAACGCCGTGACGCAATCGACCGTGGACTTGAGGGAGGCGAGCAGGGCGACTTGCAGGGTCTGGGTCTGCACGCCAACGGAGACCTTCTGGCCTTTGTTGATGCCATAGAACGGCGTGTTGAAATCGCTGAGGAATTGCGCGCGATCCTTCAGCAGCTCGGCCTTGAAGCCTGCGAATACGTCGAGCGGCACGCCCTGGGGGTAATCGGGTTTCTGGCCGAAGATCGGCGTCACTGCGCCCAGCAGCACCAGGCCGGCCACGCGCGCACTGCCGTGGCGTGCGATGTAGCGGGCGACGTCGCCGCCGCCCATGGAGAAGCCCACCAGGGTCACGTCCTTGAGGTCCAGGTGTTCGATCAACTGCGCGATGTCATCGGCGAAGGTGTCGTAGTCGTTGCCGGTCCAGGGCTGGTCCGAGCGGCCAAAGCCACGGCGGTCAAACGCGATGGTGCGAAAGCCACGACTGCTGAGGTATTCCATCTGGTATTCCCACATGTCGGCATCCAGCGGCCAGCCGTGGCTGAACAGCACGGGCTTACCGCTGCCCCAATCCTTGAAGTAGATCTGGGTACCGTCTTTGGCAACGAATGTGCTCATGGAAAACTCCTTGATTGAGGAACTGAAAAACCAGCCTCACTATTGCCCGAAACCGGGCCGGGGGCTTGTACGGGTGTGCTTGCCTGGGGTCACCAACTGAACTTGAGCTCGACCCCCAGGTAATTGCTGTCATCGCCGCCGGCATCGCGCAAGGTGCGGCCCACGGCGTAGTGCACCGCTTCAACCGCGCCGGTGAGGTTTGGCGTAAACACATAGTCGGTACGCAGCTGACCATAGGCACCGGTCCAGCGTTCACCCTGGCCTGCGGTGCCGGCGACGGGCAGGTTCGGCTGGGTGTACACCGCGTCGCTGGTGGTCTGGCGCCACAGCAGGCCGACGGCGGCCTGCACGCTGAGTTTGTCGATGGGCTTGACGGTGATCGACGGTTTGACGTGGATCAGGTTGCTGTAGCCCGTATAGCCGGCCAGGGAAAAATAGTAGCCGTTGGGGAACAGCGGGTTGAACGTGCCGACGGTGCCGTCCCCGGTCTTGCGGTCGCCCGAGGCGATGTCCAGTTGCAGGCCGATGCGCGGCTTCCACGCCAGGCTCTCGAAGGTGTACCCCGTGCGGCTGCCGCCGGCCCAGGCGCGAATATCCTTGCTGCCCACCGAGCCGCTTTGCAGCATGGCTTCGATGTCCCAGTCGAACCCCAGGGCCGCACCGCCCAGGCGTGCGTCGAACAGATGGCGGGTTTCATCGCCGTCCGCATCCAGATAGTGCGCGGCACTGCGTTCGTACACGCCATAGTAGGCCGACAGCTCATTCTTGCCGGCCACCAGCCGCTCGACCCGCAGCATGTGGAAGCGCGCGTCACGGTTGGATGTGTCGTCGAAGTGCCGCTCGTCCTGATACTGCACCGGCTGGCTGGCAATCCCGATAAAGCGCCAGTTGGGCGTCTCCCAATCGGCCCACAGCGCATCGAATGATTGCCGCACATTCGGGCCATCCCGCGATGAGATGAAACGCTGCAGGTCGAAGGCGAAGTCCTGGCGCCCGACACGTGCCTTGAGCGTGCCGCTGGCAAAGGCGTTGACGTATTCGGCAAAGGCCAGGCGCAAATCGACGCGGTTCTGATCGGCGCCGCCGACCGTGGTCTTGTCGTAGGCGCGTACATCTTCGAGTTGGGTGAAGAGCCGCCATTGTTCATTCAAGTGCAGGTCGGCGTGCACCTGGAAGCGCTGGATCAGGTAGCGATCACGCTTTACGTCCTTCACCCCAAAACCACTGGCATCGTTCATCTCGAAGCGCTCGCGCAACGTCGCCCCCAATGACAAATAGGTGAACGGGTTGGCGCTGGACAGCGGGATGTACTTCAAGCTGTCCAGCGGCTGCGTGCGCAACGCCGGGTCACGCAGCACCGACCAGTCCTCCTGCCAGCGGTTGGTCTTGATGGCCGGTCGTGCCGGTTGCTCGTCGGCGTGGGCGCTGCCGACCAGCAGCGGCCACAGCACGGCCAGGCCCCAGCCTGTGCGGCGAATCATTTTGCGGCGTGGAGCTGGTGAATTTCCGCGACGTAGCCGCCGGGGAATTCCACCACGGCGCTGCGCCGGCCCTTGCTGTCAAAGGCCGGCACCAACACCCTGGCGCCGGAGCCGGTGGCCTTGCCCAGCGTGGCTGTCAGGTCAGGCACTTGGTAACCGGTGGTCTCGTGGCCGAAGGGGTAGGGCAGGTGGCCGTTGGTGACCAGCACCGCCATGCGCCCGAATGGCGACTCGATATCGACGCGACGGTAAGTACCAGTGGCCTGACCCACATCGACGCCAGGCGCGTGTTTGTCATCGTCCAGGACCTTGCCGTGGGAGAAGCCCAGAAACGCTTTGATAAAGGCGTCAGCGCGATCGGTGGACAGGTACACGCGGTTTTCCGGCACGGTCTGGAATGCCGCGTAGTCCGGGGTCTTGGTATGCCAGTAGAGCTGCATGTTCACGCCACCCGGCCATTGCACCACGGCGTCACGCCCGATCGGGTCCGGGAAGTCGCTGACGATAACGGCGGCGCCGTTTTCTCGCGCGGCGTTGAGCGCCGCGTCCATGTCCTTGACCAGGTAGCCGTTGCGCTCCTGGCCGAAGGGGTGCGGGATCGGCGTGGTGAAGCCGAACAGCGACACCGTGCCCGCCGGCGTCTGCAGCAGTTGCGAGGTGGTACTGCTCGGCACCGGCAGCACGTTCACCACCACCTGGGGCGTGCTCTTGCCGCCAAAGGTGGCGAGGAAACTCTGGGCGAAACGCTCCACATCCGCCGGGGCCACATACACGTGGCTGGTGTCGTATTGCGGCGCCACGGCCACGCTCGGGGTTGCCGCGAAGGCATTGCCCATCATTGCGCTCGCCAGCAGCGTCAATGCCACAGATACCTTGATTGCTTTGCTGCCCATGCCCACTCTCCAGCACTTCTACGGGATTGAAAGCCGTGAGGTTAGGGGCAGGGACGCGTTGGAAATTGTACAAACGTGCTCGGTTGAACGGTTCAGCGTCTATGCTGGTTCACTGACCTCTACCGTCAGATCACACAGGTGAACGAAATGGCCAAGACCTACAGCTACGCCGCCCGGAACGCCACGGATGCCCTCAAGCCCTTTACCTTCGAGCGCCGCGCGCCGGGGGCGGACGACGTACAGATCGACATCCTCTACTGTGGCGTGTGCCACTCCGATCTGCACACCGCGCGCAACGAGTGGAACAACACCCTGTACCCGTCGGTACCCGGCCACGAAATCGTCGGTCGCGTGACGGCGGTGGGGGGCAATGTGAAGAAATTCAAGGTCGGCGACCTCGCCGGTGTCGGCTGCATGGTCGACAGCTGCCAGCACTGCGCCTCTTGCGCCGAGGGCGAGGAGCAATACTGCGAGAGCGGTTTTACCGGCACCTACAACGGCCCGGTATTCGGCGGTGAAAATACCTTTGGCGGCTACTCGGACAGCATCGTGGTCAAGGAGAAGTTCGTGCTGCGCATCTCCCACGACGATTCCAACCTGGCCGCCGTCGCGCCGCTGTTGTGTGCGGGCATCACCACCTACTCGCCGCTGCATCACTGGAAGGTCGGGCCCGGCAAGAAGGTCGGTGTGGTGGGCCTGGGCGGCCTGGGGCACATGGCAGTGAAGATCGCCCATGCCATGGGCGCCCATGTCACGCTGTTCACCACCTCGCCCAACAAGCGTGAAGACGGCCTGCGCCTGGGCGCCGACCAGGTGGTGGTGTCGAAGAACCCGGACGAAATGGCCAAGGTCGCCAACAGCCTGGACTTCATCCTCAACACCGTCGCCGCGCCGCATAACCTCGACGCGTTCCTCAACCTGCTCAAGCGCGACGGCACCATGACCCTGGTCGGCGCCCCGGACAGCCCGCACCCGTCGCCGACGGTGTTCAACCTGATCTTCAAGCGCCGCAGCCTGGCCGGCTCGCTGATCGGCGGCATCCAGGAGACCCAGGACATGCTCGACTTCTGCGCCAGGCACGGGATTGTCTCGGACGTGGAGATGATCGACATCCAGGGCATCAACGAGGCGTATGAGCGCATGCTCAAGGGCGATGTGAAGTACCGGTTCGTGATCGATATGGACAGCTTGAAAAAGGAAAGCCACGCGGCTTGAAAACTGCTCCGGGAAACACTGGGGGCAATGTAGGAGGGGGCTTGCCCAAATGCCCGTCAGTTAAGGAGGAACACTGTAACTGTGGTGGTGGTGGTGGTGGTGGTGGTGGTGGTGGTGGTGAGCGGGCTTGCCCCGCGCTGGGCTGCGAAGCAGCCCCAGGAAAGAAGAACGCGGTGTATCAGACACTCTGTAGGGGCTGGTTTTGGGGCTGCTTCGCAGCCCGGCGCGGGCGGTGCGACGATTCGACAAGCCCGCTCACCACAACAGCCCTATGTGCCGGGGGGAACAGCGTTTAGACAAAGTTGTGTAGATACCTATGCCCCTCCCCCATGGGTGCTGTGTTGCTCAAACAGTCATCGAACAACTCAAGGCCGCTGCGGCTTCACCGAGGTGCCGAAGGTATTGCCCATGCGCACGCTGGTCGCCGCCGGGGTGGCCAGGCCGACCTTGTTCGGCTGGCGTTTTTCCACGGCAATGCCTTGCGCCTCGCGGTTTTTCTTCGCGGCTTTGGCCGCATTCGTATCGTTGCCCATCTGCTGGCTCAGGCAGCCATAGTCGGGCGCCTTGTAGCCATCCACCGAGACGTCGGCGCAGTTGCCGGCGTGGGCGTGCAAGGGCAGGGCCGTGCACAGCAACAGGCTGGCGAGGAGCGGTAAGCGTTTCATCAAGGCCTCCTGGCGGGCCCGAGGGGGTGGGCCGGTTGGTGTGCAAGTCTAGTGCAGCGGGCCTCTCGTCACCGTGATGTTTTTTTTGCTATCACCGTAACATCAGGTTCATAAATTGGCCTCAGGATGACGGTTTTCTAGGGCGCGTCGGCCGTGCAGCGATGCAGAGCAGGGGGTGAACAGGGGGGCTGGAGGCGCGCCGTATGCGCCCTGGTCTTGCTGTTGCTGCTGGCCGGTGGTCGCGTCGCGCAGGCGGAGTCACCGCTGCTGCTGTTGAACCTGCCGGCGCAGGACCTGGAACATGCACTGCAAGCGTACAGCCGCGCCACCGGAATGGCAGTGCTGGTCGACCGCGAACTGACGCGGGGCCGGCGTTCCATCAGTGTGCGCGGACGTTTTACGGCGCAGGAGGCTCTGGCGATGTTGCTGACGGGGAGTGGCCTGATGGCGCGTTATGCACGCGATGATGCGTTCACCTTGCAGTTGCCCGCGGTCAGCCAGCCGCCTGCCGCCCGTGGTGCGGCGGCACGCAACGCCGCACGGATCAACAACAGCTACGCCACGGCCTTGCAGCAGGCCATCGAGACCAGCCTGTGCCGCTCGCCGCTGACCCGGCCCGGCAGTTTCCGCGCGCTGGTACAGGTGTGGGTCAACCCCCAAGGGCTGATCGAACACAGTCGGTTGGTCAGCTCCACCGGCGACGAACAACGCGATGAAGCACTGGTACGCAACCTGGGCACCACGCGGGTCGAACGACCGGCGCCGAGCTCGCTGCGCCAACCGGTGACTTTACTTTTGATGCCCGACACCACAGGAATGCGCATGGAATGCACAGCAGCAAACGGAGCCTGGGGCGGATGAAAAATACCGGGCACAGTACGATGGTCGGCTTGTTCCTGGCCTCCTATGACGACTTCAAGGTGCGTTTGCGCAAGCGCCTGGGCTCGGAGGACCTGGCCAACGATGTGCTGCACGAAACCTACCTGCGGGTCGACCGCATGGAAGTGCCGCCCAACCTGGCGCAACCCAATGCCTACCTGTACCGCATGGCCTTGAACATCGCCGCCGACCGCCGCCAGGCCGACGCGCGCCTGCTCACCGGCAGCGAGGTGGAAGAACTGCTGCAAAGTGCCGACGAAGCCCAGGACCCGTCACGGGTGGTGGGCGGCCAGAAAGAAATCCAGTCCCTGGTCAAGGCGCTCTACGAACTGCCGGCCCGCCGCCGCAAGATCCTCATCGCCGCCCGCCTGGAAGAAGCGCCGCACCTGGAAATCTCCCAGCGTTTCGGCATTTCCACGCGCATGGTCGAGAAGGAAATCAAGGCCGCCCTGGGCCACTGCGCCAAGCGCCTGGAAAGAAAAGTGATCCAGCGGTTCGGTCCCGGGGCCGGAAAACCGTCTTAGAGTCGAGTCCCTGATAAAACCGTGAGTATTTGCGCGCTTGAACATTTTTAGCCTCAGTGCCACTCGGCAATCCGCCGCCAGCCCCCTGCACGATGAAGCCCGCGACTGGCTGCTCCTGCTGACCTCGGGCCGCGCCACCGTGGCCGATGCCAAGGCGCTCAAGGCCTGGTGTGCGCAAAGCCCCGAGCACGCCCAGGCGTTCGAGCAGGCCAAGGCGATGTGGCAGCAACTGGCCCCGGCGCTTGAGCAAGTCTCGCAACCGCGCAGCTTTGGGCGCCGGGCGTTCCTGGGCGGCGCGATTGCCGCATCGGCCGCCATGCTCATGGTGCAGGTCGGCTCCCCCGGTGGTTTTGCCGGCCTCACGGCGGACTATCGCACCGAAGTCGGCGAACAGCGCCAAGTGCTGTTAAGCGACGGCGTCAGCCTCGAACTCAACACCCAGACGCGCGTCAGCCGCGTGGGCCAGGGGCTTGAATTGCTCGAAGGCGAAGTCGAGGTGATCGCCCATTCCGCACAACCGCTCAAGGTGCTGGCGGGCGAAGGCTGGGTAAGCGCGGCGCAGGCACGTTTCAATCTGCGCAACACCGACCGCACGGTGTGCGTGACCTGTATCGAGGGCTGGCTGTCGGTGGCCGTGGCCGGGCGCAGCGTGCGCCTGGAAAGCGGCCGGCAACTGAGCTACGACGCGGCCGGCCTGGGCGAACCGGTGGTGGTGGACACCCAGGCGGTCGTGGCCTGGCGCGAACAGGTGCTGGTCTTCAACAACGCCACCCTGGCCACGGTGGTGGATGAGATCAACCGCTACCGCCCGGGGATGCTGGTGCTGCTCAACAAGCAACTCGGCCAACGGCGCGTCCAGGCGCGGTTCAGCCTGCAGCAGTTGGCAGGGGTGGCGCTGTTGATTCGGGATGCGTATGGGGCCAAGTGTACGGAGTTGCCGGGTGGGGTGGTGTTGTTGAGTTGAGGCCTGCCGCTCGTCGGGTAACTCCGATTTTTACGCTGTAAAAGAGCCGCGATCACCCGTTGTTCTACGCCTGTCGCTTTCAGGTATGCCTGTGTGCTCATGGGCTGAGCGACCGGTCTTCCCCCTCTGACAGACCTCCTTTCTTATCTTCTCTGAATTTTCTCTTTTGTTTGTAGGGGAAGAGATTTTTAACGTATGAAAAAACCAGGAAACACGCTCTTCAAGTCTCACTGCCTATCCGATTTCTTCCTTCGACTTACATTGTTCGGAAGCCTCTGACAGTCCTCGAACGGCTGTGTGACAGGCAGGGCGACGACGTCAAAAACGCCGAACTTTTTGTAACTTTTCCTCTTTTCCTTAAGCGTTTCAGCCTCGGCAGCATGGGTGCTCTTTCCATTTGAGTACCTGTGTGAGGGTGAAGGGATGCCAGCTGTTTTCCGACCTGCGCTGCTGGGGATGGCGCTGCTTTCAGGTCCGCTTTATGCCGCGTCCACCGTGTCGCCCGGCGACCGTGAACTGGCCCGTGAGCGTCAGCAGAAAGTGTTGGAAGAACAGCGTCGCCGCCTTGAAGACCTGCAACACCTGCCGGGCCAGATCACTGCACCAACCGCCCCCGCGCCGCTGGACGACGGCCAGTGCATCACCCTCACGCGCATCAATGTCGAAGGCGCTGCGTTGCTGTCGGCGGCCCAGCGGCAGGCGCTGCTGGAACCCTGGCAGGGGCGTTGCCTGGGGGTGCCTCAACTCAACGCAGCGCTCAAAAGTCTCACTGATCATTACCTGCATCGCGGCTACGTCACCACCCGCGCCTACCTGCCGCAGCAGGACCTGAAAAATGGCGAGCTGACCATCATTGTGGTGGAAGGGCGTCTTGAAGGACTCGACAGCTCATTGCTGGCCAGCCCGCTGGAGTCCGCCATGACCTTCCCCGGCACCGTGGGTGAGGTGCTCGACCTGCGTGAGCTGGAGCAATGGGTGGATCAACTGTCGCGCTTGCCCTCGCGCCAGCCGCAGCTTGAGGTCCTGCCGGGGCAGGCGGTGGGCGGCAGTCGCGTGACGCTTAAAGGCGAGCGCCTCAAACCCTGGCGCGTCTCGGCCAACCGTAACAACCATGGCGATACCAGCACCGGTCGCCAGCAGGCCGGTATCGGCCTGGATTGGGACAGCCCCCTGGGCCTGGCGGATCAGTTGAACCTGCGGGCCAACCGCGACACCGTCAGCGACCGCTGGCGCCATTCCCACAGCCAGAACCTGTTCTACAGCCTGCCGTATGGTTGGTGGACCTTCAATTTCAGCCACGGCCAAAGCTACTACCGCACGCGTAACGACCTCTCCGGGTTTGCCTTTGCGCTGTCGGGTGAGACCTCCAGCCAGCAGTTGCGCGCCGAACGCGTGCTGCACCGCGATAACCTGGGCAAGACGGCATTTAACCTGGGCCTGAGCCACCTGCGCACCCGCAACTACCTGGAAGACGCGCTGCTGCGCACCTCCAGCCATCGCATCACTGAGCGTCAACTGGGCTTCAACCATGGCCGCCGAATCGGCAATGCCTTTCTCAATCTCGATGCCGGTTGGCAACAGGGCATCGGTGCCCTGGACGCCCAGCGCGATCTCTCCAGGCAGCGCGGCGCGCCTACCTCGCGCTATCAGAAATACACCCTGACCCTCAGCTATTTGCAGTCCTTTCGCTGGCTGGGCCAGTACTGGAGTGTCGACAGCCTTGCTACCGGCCAACACGCCGAAGACGAACTCTATGGACCACAACGCCTGAGCGTCGGCGGCCTTGGTGCCGTGCGCGGGTTTCAGCAACAGAACCTGTCGGGCAACAGCGGCGGCTACTGGCGCAGCCAGGTGCGCTGGCGCCAACCGGTTGCCTGGGATGCGCTGCGCCCCTGGGTGCACGAAGTGGGCGTGGGCTTTGGCTACGACGTCGGTGTGATCAGCCGCGGCCCGCATAACCCTGAGGTGGCCGGGCGCCTTACCGGCCATGCCTGGGAGTTCAGCGCACGCGGCACTCACCTTGCGGCGTCGCTGGTGCTCGCCCGTTCCCTGGAGCGCCCGGCAGTCGTTGAACGCCGCGAACACCCGATCTACGCCCGAATCGAGCTGTTTTTCTAATAACAACAAGGAACCTTGCCTATGGACGTGCGCAGCCCGTTTAACCAGTGCCTGGCCCTGAGCCTGGCGGGAATTATCTTCCTCAACCCCATTGTTGCCGCCGCCGCAGAGCTGAGCGTGGACCCAGCCAGCCCTGGCACCAGCGTCGGCCATGCACCCAATGGCGTGCCGGTGGTGAATATCGCCGGGCCCAATGGCAGCGGGCTGTCCCATAACCTGTTCACCGACTACAACGTCGGCAGCCAGGGGCTGATCCTCAACAACGCCACCCAGGCCACGCAACACACCCAGCTGGGGGGTGTGATCCTCGGCAACCCAGGCCTGCAAGGGCGAGCCGCCAGCGTGATCCTCAACGAAGTCACCGGTGGCAACCGCAGCCACTTGGGTGGCTACACCGAGGTGGCCGGGCAGGCCGCGCGGGTGATCGTCGCCAATCCTCATGGCATCACCTGCAATGGCTGCGGATTTATCAATACGCCTCGCGCGACATTGACCACCGGCAAGCCAGTGATCGAGGGTGGGCGGCTGGATCACTTTCGCGTAGAGGGCGGCGATATTGCAGTGGAGGGCGCCGGGCTCAATGCACGCAATGTCAGCCAGTTCGACCTGATTACCCGTACGGCCAAGCTGAATGCGCAGTTGCATGCCGACCACCTCACCGTCATCACCGGCCGTAACGATGTCAGCGCCGACAGTTTGCAGGCCCACGCCCATGCCGAGGATGGCCGGGACAAACCGCAACTGGCCATCGACGCCAGCGCACTCGGCGGGATGTACGCCGGGACGATTCGCCTGGTGGGCACTGAACAGGGCGTAGGCGTAAGGCTGGCGGGCGATATGGCCAGCACCGCCGGCGACATTGTGATCAACGCCAATGGCGGCCTGAGCCTGTCCCATACCACCAGCGTCGGCGCACTCACTGCCAAGGCCGAGTCGATTGACTTGCAGGGCCCGACCTTTGCGATGGGGGATGTCGACCTGCAGGCCCAGGGTGACCTGGTGGTGCGGCAAACCCTGGCCAGTGCCGGGAATGTGAGCGTGGAAGGCACCTCGGTCAGCAACCAGGGCAAGGTTGTCAGCGGCATCCTGGAAGATCGGCGTATCGCGGGCAAACAGCTGGCCATCCAGGCCCAGCGCCTGGATAACCAGGGCGAACTCAACGCCAGTGGCCACTTGGAAATCACCAGCGGCAGCCTCGATAACAACGGCCGGATCGCCGCCGGCAGCGCCAGGGTCGACGCACGCCAGACCCTGAGAAACAACGGCCAGGTCGTCACCGCCCGCGAACTGGACATTGTCGCCCATCATGCCGTCAACCACGCCGGGACGATTCATGCCGAAGGCGATCTGAGCCTGATCGCCGACACCGTCGACAACAGCGGCAAGATCGTGGGCGCAGGCAGTGAGCTGAGTATTGCGGCCGGCACGTTCACCAACGCTGGCGAACTGCTCGGCGACCACCATCTGCAACTGCAGATCGATGGCGATCTGAAGAACACCGGCCTCATCGCCGCCAAAGGCGATGCCGTCATCAGCGCATCAAACCTCACCCAAGACCACGGCCAGATCCTCAGCGGCCAAGACATCCAACTGCGCGTGCGCGATGTACTGCACAACCTCGGCGTGCTCAGTGCAGCACGGCATATGCAGATCAATGCCGCTCAGTTGGATAACCATGGGAGCGTCGGCAGCCAAGGCCATTTCCTGCTCACTGCCAACGTCACCAACACCGGCCTGCTGTTCAGCGGCGGCGACCTGCACGTGCGCGGCGAGCATTTCAGCAACCTCGAAGGTGATCTCTACAGCGTCGGTGATTTCAGTTTCACCGGCACGCGCTTCAGTAACCTCTCCGGCAGCGTGGAAACCGAAGGCAACCTGCACATCAACGCCCGCGAGTTCGAAAACGCCCGCACCCGCCTTGCCCTCGAACGCGAACTGGTCGGCGGCAGCATCCAGTGGGTCTGCGGCCAGCACTGCGACGGCGACGACAGCTTCAAGCGCGGCACCATCTATATCAGCGAAACCTGGCGCGAAACCGCCGCGCCCAACTCCACCCAGGCCGCGCGACTGGTGGCCGGCAAACACCTGAGTATCGACGCGCATACCCTGGAAAACCGCTACAGCCTGCTCGCCGCCAATGGCGACATGCACCTCGCCGCCCACCGTCTTATCAACCAGGGCGCGGCCTCCCAGACCGGTACTTCCAGCACCATCATCGGCACCCCCGGGCGCATCGACAAAGCCCTGTGGGACCAGATGGAGTTCCACGACCTGCCGGCCTTCAACAATGCGCCGTTCGACCCGGTGCGCTTTGCCGAACTCAAGGCGCGCTCGACAGGGGAGGGCTTCAGCAACCCCGGCACACTCACGACCTGGCGCGAGGATGGTCGCGCAGTCTATGCCGCTACCCTGCAAGCCGGCGGCAGCCTCAACCTGCAGGCCAGCGAGTACCTGCAAAACGGCACCCTGCGTGAAAACACCCTGGCGCAACTGACGGGCGAAACAGGCCACAACCCCAACGACCTCGAACTGAGCCCTGATCGCCTCAGCGAAGACCTGACCCAACCGCCGGAATTCCAACTGCCCAGCGGTGAATACGGGCTGTTTATCCCCAGCAGGAATCCGGGCAGCCCCTACCTGATTGAGACCAATCCACTCTTCACCCACCTTGCCAACTTCCTCAGTTCCCAGTACCTGCTCGACAAGATCGGCTACAACAACGACGAAGCCTGGCGACGCCTGGGCGACGGCTACTACGAAAGCCGCCTGATCCGTGACGCCGTGCTGGCGAAGACCGGGCAACGCTTTCTCGCCGGGCTGGAGAGCGACGAGGAACAGTTCCGCTACCTGATGGACAACGGCCTCAGCGCCCGCGACAGCCTGCAACTGAGTGTCGGCGTCGGCCTCACCGCGCAGCAGGTGGCGGCCCTGACCCACGACATCGTGTGGATGGAAAAGCGCCAGGTGCAGGGCGAAGACGTGCTGGTTCCGGTGCTGTACCTGGCAACGGTCGATGCCCATAACCTGCGGGGCGGCAGCCTGGTGCAAGGCCGGGATGTCAACCTGGTCAGCGGTGGCGATATCGTCAGCGTGGGCACCTTGAAAGCCTCGCAGGATCTGACTGCTATCAGCGATGGCAGCCTGCTCAATGGCGGCACGATCAGCGCCGGTGAACGCATCAGCCTGCTGGCCAGCGACAGTATCCGCAATGCGATGGCCGGTGAGATCCGTGGCAGTCACATCGATCTCACCAGTGTGAGCGGCGACATCCTCAACGAACGCACCGCCCACGCCAGGCATCAGGGCGACGGCACCCTCGTCACCCATCTCGACACCGCCAGCCGGATCAGTGCCGGACAGCAACTCACGCTCAATGCCGGTCGCGACATCACCAACCGTGGTGATATCAACAGCGCTGGCGATGCCAGCCTGAGCGCTGGGCGTGACATCAACCTTATCGCCGTCACCGACACCCAACAGGTCCGCACCACGGAAAACGGCGGCCACCGCGTCACCCAACACAGCCGCACTGAACAGCTCGGCGCCAACCTCAACGCCGCCGGTAACCTGAGCCTGCACGCCGGGCGCGACATCACGCTATTGGCCAGCCAGGCCAACGCCGGCAAAGACCTGACCGTCTCCGCCGGTGGCAACCTCCACCTATTGGCCGCCGCCAACGAGACCGACCATGAGGTCAACAGCAAACGCGGCGGCGCCAGGGTCCATGAGCAAACCACCCAGGTCCGCCACGTGGGCAGCCAGCTCACCGCCGGCGGCACCCTTACCGCCAGCGCGGGGCAAGACATCGTGCTGCACGCCAGTCAGGTTCGCAGCGGCAAGGATGCGTATCTGGTGGCCGGTGGGCAGTTGCAGCTGCTGAGTGCCAATGACAGCGACTACAGCCTGTATGACTACAAGAAAAAAGGCAGCTTCGGCGCACTCAAGACCCAACGCGACGAAGTCACCGACCTGCGCGCGGTGGGCAGCCAGGTCACCACAGGCGGCAACCTCAACCTGATCAGCGGCGGTGACCAGCTTTATCAAGGGGCCAGGCTGGAAAGTGCTGCGGATATCGCCATCACCAGTGGTGGAGCGGTGACCTTCGAAGCGGTGAAGGACCTGCATCAGGAGAGCCACGAGAAGACCAACAACAACGCATTCTGGGTGTCATCCAAGGGCAAGGGCAGCACTGACGAGACGCTGCGCCAGAGTCAGCTGGTTGCCGGGGGCAACGTCGCGATCAAAGCCGTCGACGGTTTGAAGATCGACATCAAGCAGGTCAACCAGCAAAGCGTCACCCAGTCCATCGATGCGATGGTCAAGGCCGACCCGCAATTGGCTTGGCTCAAGGACGCAGAGCAACGCGGGGACGTGGACTGGCGTCAGGTCAGGGAAGTCCACGACAGCTTCAAGTACAGCCACTCCGGGCTGGGCCCCGCCTCGCAAATGATCATTGCCATTGTGATGTCGGCGGTCATCGGGCCCATGGCAGCGGCAGCCGCGGGGGGCGGCGTCGGCGGCGCCATGGTCGGTGCATTAGCCACCGGCGCGTCGACCAATGCCGGCGTCAGCGTGGTCAATAACCGGGGCAATCTCGGTGCGGTTCTCAAGGATGTGACGGCGTCCGATGCCATCAAGGGCTATGGGATTTCGGCGATCACTGCCGGGCTGACGGTGGGCCATTTCGATCGATGGACCGGCACCCACACCCAGACCGACATAGGCAAAATTGTTACATCCGGCTCGCTGGGCACCTGGAGCGGTGTCGGCCAATTCGCAGCCAACCAGGCGCTGCAGAACGGCACCTCTGTGTTGCTGAACAAAGCCCTGGGGCAGGGCGGCAGTGTCAGTGACGCGCTGAAAAATGCCTTGTTCAACACCTTGGCGGCCGCCAGCTTCAACCTGGTCGGGGATTACACGAAAAACCTCCTGGCGGACGGCTCGGCCCCGAAGGTGGTGATTCACGCCATGGTCGGTGGGTTGCTGGCGGAAGCCACCGGCGGCGACTTCAAAACCGGCGCATTGGCTGCGGCGGCGAGCGAAGCGCTGGTTGGCCACCTGGATGACTTGGTCAAGGGCAACGACAACCTGCTCACCATGAGCTCGCAGATCGTCGGCGTGCTCGCGGCTGCGGCGCAGAGCGATACGGACGCAGCCAAGCTGGAGACCGGCAGTTGGGTGGCGAAGAACGCCACGCAATACAACTACCTGTCACACAACCAACTGGAGCGAGCCGCCAAGCAGATAACGCGATGCACCGACGCCTCCTGCATCGAAGACACGACGCGCAAATTCATAGAACTGAGCCTGCAGCAGGACATTGACGCGATAGTCAGCTGCCAGGCCGACCCCGACTCTTGCGCCGCACGCTCCATGGAAGTCGCCAACACCCAGGCGAACCTCAACGCCATCCGCGATATCGCTGACGACGCCTCGCCTGAGGCCCGGGCAGCAGTACAGAACCTCATCAACGGCAACTACGAATTCCAGGAAATGTTAGCGACCGCCACGACCGAGCACTCGGTGGGTGCGATGGTCGATTCGCTCAAGGCGAAATGGGAACTGAGCGACGCTCAGGCGCAGGACATTGCGGACAATTTGAAGATTGCGCTGGCGGTTGGGGTGGGGACTGCGGCGGGGGTGGTGGCTTATAGGCGGGCTGTGGCGCGTGGAGGGAAAGAAGTCCCATCAATTAAGCATGCGTCTGGGGTTGATTTGTCTAAAAGTCAATCACAGATGATTGCCAGTTTTGAGACTGCGGGTTATCCATCAAAACCTGTAGTCTCACCAACTAGTGGAAAGGTGGTTGGCACGCAATATACGATGCCGGATGGTTCGCGTGTCCGTGTCATGCAAGCAGATGGCCGTAGTCCTCAAAGGGCTTCGTTTGAAAATGCTAATGGTGGGCCAATAGATCCAACAACGGGCAAGCCACCGCAGCCACCTAAAGGTATTTCTAAAATCGAAAGAAAACAGTGGATTAGAGAAAGAACGCATATTGAGCAGGTGGATTAATGTTTGATTTTTTAAAACTTGTCATGTCATTTTCCCCACTTCGTATTAATAATATTGAGTGGGATGGTGATTTTTTGAATGTTTCTGGAGACGGTTGGAGCTTTAGCAGTAGTAGTGCCTGGAGGGTGTCTAAGGATGAAGATATATTGTTTGCATGTTGGGATGATCAGGCAAGTGTACGTATTAAAGAGTTGGTAGGGCTTTCAGTTGGAAGTGTGTCGTGGATCGCCCAGAATCAACCAGTAGATCCATCTTTTACACTTTCTGATGGTAGAAGGCTTGATGTATTTTGCTCTTCTGTTTGCGAGCCTTGGGTAATGACTCTTCCGAATAATATTGTTTATGTTGGGAATTCATAGGTGCAATAGGAGGCAAGTGGCGCCAGCCCCTTATTGATCCTTGAAGGGCGGAGTAATTCAGGGTAGACGGGGTAAGACTCTAATTGACTGGAGTGGATAAGCAAGCAGCTCCAGCAGATTAGCGAGGGGGCAAAGAAAATCGATGGGTATACGTGGCATCACCATCAGGATAGTGGACGAATGCAGTTGGTCCCTGAACTCATTCATAAGAA
This sequence comes from Pseudomonas sp. GW821-FHT09C10, assembly GCF_059418085.1. Classification (NCBI taxonomy): domain Bacteria; kingdom Pseudomonadati; phylum Pseudomonadota; class Gammaproteobacteria; order Pseudomonadales; family Pseudomonadaceae; genus Pseudomonas; species Pseudomonas sp. GW821-FHT09C10. The sequence goes on along the minus strand of NZ_JBWKPE010000007.1, from coordinate 176,645 downwards.
GACGGGGCATATTGGTGGCGAAGTCATGGGCGGTGGAATGTGAGTCTGAGTGATCCTAGTTGCTTCAGTGATGAGCTGATGGCATTCGTTATCACCTGTCTATTTTGTGGGGCTATAAGCAGGGATGAGCTTAATTTGTGGTGCGCTCAAGCTTTGGCGCTGAATAACACTCCAGTATTCTTACATGACTTAATGGATTTCCATGATGAAATTTTCAAGGTCTATAAGGTAATTGGCTATGTCCCCCATTGGGAGCATGCGGAAGATGACGAACATGTTTTGTACGGTATTGCTGTTCGTCGAGGGTTTGAGCCTTATGACATGCCTTTAACGTCAGATGAAGCGCTTGCGCGTCTCGATGCGTCGCCAAATGTTGAGCGGCTGTTTGGTCAGGTTTTTGACTTTATCAAGATGCAGCAGGTGCAAAAGGAACAGGGCAAGCTTTACGGGAAGTTAGATTAGTTCTGGTGGTAAAGGTGCATGAAACAAAGAGTTGAATAAGCCTGTGCCGAATACCGTATATAAAATCGATGTGAATAAAACCTTCCCAACAGATGGCTTGGGCCGCGTGAGAGGGTCTAGTCAAATCTTTTATTAACTAAAAATGATTGGAGTACATGTCAGCAATGTGTGGCAGGCAAGTGCGGCGTCAGTGGGGGCGAGGGTGGGCACTTGATTGCTAGTATATTCAACGGTCCTTGGGAGAGATTGAACCTTCTTCCCATGAATGGGAATTTGAATAAAGATACTTGGAGATCTATGGAGAATGCATGGGCGTCCGCACTTAAGGAGGGCAAATAGGTTGGTGCGAAAATTTTTGATTATTGCAAATTAGTGCAACTTAAAGAAAATTAATGCCAATCAGAGCAACTTAGAGCAACTCAATGCAACTTCTCTCGGGTGTGGGGTCAGCACGTTTTTGTTGAGGCACGTTACCGACTGTTTACAAACGAGCTGCGCCACTCGTAACCAATCGACCGGACCAGTGGTGAAACAGTAAGCTATAGTGCTGTGCCCATTTATACAGGTACAAACCCAATGCCAACCGGTGTAACGTTGTCTGCTCGTGGGTCAGGCGGTTTTACTCTTGATGTATCAATTCCGAACGTGAGTGGAGTTAAGTAAGAATGATAAATGAACTGATTGCTCTCCTTTCGCCACCCTCTCAGCGAATCTTTGATAATGCGGCTTGGGCGACCTTTGAATCTGAGGGAGGTCTGCGATTACCATCTGATTTTAAACAGTTCATATCAATTTACGGATGTGGAGCAGTAGACGATTTCGTATGGGTGTTAGATCCATTTTCAGAAAACTCAAATTTGAATTTTGACAAAAGCCAATATTTTATAGACGCGTACGCTGTAATGAGGCAGGAATTTTTATCGGACTATCCAAGACCAGATTACCCTGCGGAAGGCTCTTTTCTTCCTTGGGCGGTAACGGATAATGGAGAAACTTTTGTTTGGTTGGTTGATGGGGAGCCAGACTCATGGAAAGTTGCTATTCATAGCTCGGATCAGGGGGAAGAGGAAATCTACAACTTCGGCTGTGTTGAGTTTATTTTAAAGCTGCTTAGCAGAGATATTTCGTCAAAAATTCTACCTGGTCAGTTTCCTCCTGTTGATCTAGATAAACATTTTTTTACAGCTGCTGATTAGATGCAAAAGGAACTGCGAGCGGCTTGCCGTCTGGTGAAATGAAATTAGTCGATCACGGTACTATCCGACTTCCTTGCCAGATTTAAAGTTATAGGCCTGGCAGTCAGAGATCATAAATTCCGTTAAAAATATGCCGGAGGGATCGGCCAACGCAGCCGCAGAGAGTGCGCTTAAGGCTGGCAGGGTCGAAGGCCGAATATTCAAATGGCCACAATAGGCTCGAGGTATTTAAAATGAAAGAATGGTCATCGCTGTGCAAATCAAAAGTTGGGGGCGCCGTTGATGTACGGGAGCAATGCGTTATCGCTATGGACGACGGTGCATAAAAAATTTCAGACGATCAGTATTTTTTAGCTGACGAGTCTTCTGATGAGGGAGAGGAAAAACTTCGTTTGCTATCCCTCTACTGGGCCTGCAGTGAGCCTGCATTTAGAAGAGCCTACTACAGGGATGTTGAAAATGATGACATGGCCGTATGCCGGCCGCCGCCTGAATTGCTTCCAGTTGGGGCGGGGGAGACCTATAGTCAGATAAAAAATGCCCTTAGCTCTCTTGGTTCTGACAAGTTTATGGAGTACGCCTCTTATCGTGTTATGTCTGATGGTGCATTTGTTCATAAGGGCTTAGAAAGTTTATTGGCTGTTTATTATTTTCGCTTGCATGATATTGTTGATGATGAGCTGCCTTACGCGATACTGTGGAAGCTTTCTAGAGTGTGATTTAATGAAAAACAACGTCCTGTTACTGGGTTGAAGCGGTGCAAAAGTCACAGCCACGATTGGAGGTTAAACAGCTTCTACACTTCCGAAGACCTGTGGCGAGTCGGTCCTCGGTCATAATACCCAGATTGGCGTGCGAAATAGAGGGTAAACGGGGTCTGACCCCGAGTGACCCCAGGGGGTAATACCATGAGTTTTATTTATGTTGTTGAATATGGAATAGTTATTCGTCGGAAAGAGTTATTATTTAAGCGTATAGATATTAATGGACTGTCAGCGGTGCTTGAATTCGATGCGCCACTTGATAAAAATGATGATTTGGTTTGCTTTGGGCCATGTTTTGGAGAAGAGGCGGCGGATGAGCTTGCTCGGCGCTTAGAGGCACTTGGTTTGAAATACGTTGATGATTTTTTTGTGTTTTCAGGTGAGTTTCCATTATGGTGTAAATTTAAAGTAGGCATAAATTCTGATTAGATGAAAGAAAGAGTAAGTGTTTCAGTTGGCGAGACGGTTTCGGGGGCAACTGACTTTATGGGTGATGCCGATCAGTTTTTCAAAGATGCTTCTAGGAGCGCGAACATTGATAGATAGGGGGTAAGCGGGGCCTGAGGGATCTCACAATCAAGCAAGGCAGTTCACGGGCACCAGGAAGTGCTCATCCACATGTTGAGTTTAAAAACGCAGCAGGTCAAAGAACAGACGTCTTTGGTAATCCGGTAACAAGAAAAAGTCCAGATAATCACACACTAATTGACTTTGATTTGTGAGAATAAATATGAACTATTATGATATTCCATCGCTTTCAGATATTTATCTCGAAGATAGCTATGTTTTATCCGTTCGTGAGGAAAAGAGCTCTCTGGTCTTTGAGTTGGAAGCAGTCCTTACTGAAAAACATCCGAAATATAAAAAGCCACAAGAAGGAGAGATATATTGCTACAGAAGGGTTTTATTGCGCTTTCTAAATGCGGATTCTTTCGAGTGGCTTGACAGGAATTTTGTGGCATATGCAGATGCTTTGGGTGAGTTTGATTGTGGAAATATTGACAGTTTTTTTGGTTGTGAGGGTAGCTATGAGCTGACCGGTGACTGGGGGCGAGTAGCTATTAAGGGGGAAGCTGTAAATGTAATTGTGGAATATTAGTTGGTCTAAAAGCCATGGGTGGAACAGTTCTTCTAAAGTTTGCATGGAGTCGACTTCTAGGAGGTGGTGAAAAATTAATATACTCCTCGAAAAATATTACGTTCATTAAAGGTAGACGAGGCCTGATCCCAAGTGGTCCTAAGAGGTTAATTGCCATGGATAAAGAGTCTAGGATAACTCTTGTTTCGCCAGAGTTTGAGACGTGTGCCGAATGCTATGTAAAATTAATGATATATCCTGGGGGTATGAGTCTGGAAAAAATCACTCGCCTTATGACGGTTGTGCTGATTTCAGTTAATGTTGTGGGGAGTAGTGTTACTAATAGTCGTGGAGTAACAAGGAGAGTGAAAGAATCAGGTTGGTTTGTATCTATTGAGGGATATTTTCTTTCAAAAGATATTAGGGCGCATGTGGATTGGTTGGTAAAAAAACACTCCCCATCGAGAATCGTTGAGACTGATTCAGCAGTCGAATGGCGTTAAGGTTACATTAAAGTGTGTCTGGTTTTCCTCGCTGGGCCATAGTGGTCCCGTCCTCTGGTCGGAGTAAATGAGGGCCTTGGCGGATTTGGATGCCTCCTGATGAGCTGGTGCAGATGCAAAATGCAAATAAAGTGGTGCAAGGCGCTGGAGGACAAACCTTTGTTTCGACTAATGGCATCTCCGACTTTAAAGAAGCTGCACCCAGAGGCTCTGTCTATGTTGAGTTTGATGTTCCAGCTAACAGCTTGCTGCAGGGCGGGAAAGATGGCTGGTTTAAAATGATTGGCCCTGATGAAGGTAAGTCTCAGCAGTTCTTGCTTAATAAGCAGGGCGGCGAGCATCTTCCGACGGTCAAGAACATTGAAATTCTAGATAAGAAGTGAGAAGTCTTATGGATGGCTCTTGGTTTAATGAAAGCGTAAAACCACTTTTGAAGGGGTTTTCTCTAGAGCACTCATCATTTGCTGATGGGGATTTTGGTGACCTTGAAAGGATAGAGCTGGAAGGTTTTAACAAGCTAGGAACTGTCGAATTTTGGTCTAAAGGTTGGGTGGGTATTGATATATATGACTGTGCTCTTGATGAGCAGGTTATGAATGTGTTGCTTTCTCCAGAAGAGGAAGAATCTGTTTCTCAAGCATTTGAGATTTTTGTAAAGATATTGATGCAAGATAGTTGATGGTGCAAAAGGCGCAGCAACGGCTCTAGAGACAACCAGTCCTGTTGTCGTGACTGGGAAGCGCGCAATTGATAAGGCACAAAGTTACAAGGGGCTCTTCGAGACGTATAGATGACCCACTGTTTCACGCTGTCATATATCACGGTGATATTGACGGCTGGAGAAAGGATATTAAAGCCGGTGCCGAAGGCCTCGGGTTGCTGCTGGCTCGAATCGAAGGTAATCAATTTGTTATTGCCGATGGCCGCTCCATTCCTCTTTCAGAGTGAAAAATAGAGTTCTCTTAAACTTACTCCACTGACACCGGCCTTGCGCCGGTGTTTTTGCACCCTACCTGCACCCTTTCTGCAGTTAAGTGGGGGGTAAACGGGGTCTGACCGAGTGATCCCCAGATCACCCAACAGGTGTTCCAACGCTAATCTCAGAGACAAAGTTGACTCAAGTAACTATGTCGTTCTTCAGGATGGTCAGTTAGTGAACCGACTGCTTTGCAATGTCTTGCGCTCGCCAGCTACATGAGAAGCGCGAGTGGGGGACGGCTATCTCAGTGGCCCCACCACCTGCCGATACTTCTCCACCCCCTGCGGCGTCTCCCGCACCAAACTGATCTCCAGTCCCAACGGATCCTCGCGCCGATTCCCGCTCAACTGCCGCCAGCCCTTATCCGCCTCCCACACCCGCACCTGCAAATCACGGACCCCGCTCAACACCACCACCCCATCCTTCGCCGCCGGCAGCGGATAGCGGTCTCGGGCGGGGGCCGCAGCGCGATACAAACTGTCGCCCTTGAGCCACCAGCGCACCCGTTGCAGGCCATCGCCGGCGACGGGTGCGCTGCGAATGATGTCCAGCCGAAAGCCTTTGCTGTCGGAACTGCGCACGGTGATCGCCGCCAGTCCATCGAGCTTTTCTGCACTGTTCTTTGAGGGCTCCGAGGCGTTCAGTTCGACGCCGGCGCGCAGGCTGATGTCGCGCTGCAGCTGGTTCAGGGCGCGGAGCAGCACTTCGGTCTGTTCGCTGCTCGCCTGCAGGTGCTGGTCGGCGCGGGTGACGCTGTCCAGGCCGCGCCAGGCGATCACGCTGACCACGGCCATAAGCATGATCGCCACCATCACTTCGATCAGGGTGAAGCCTTGCTCGGATCGCTTCATGGCTGGCTCACCACGCGCATCAGGCCGGCGGTGTCGCGTTGCAGGCTGAGGCTGTGTTGGCCGTCGGACAGCACGATGCGCACGGGTGGGTTGATCCATTCGGCGTCGAGCACCAGGGTTTGCCGGGGTTCGATATTGATGTGCATCGGTGTGCTTTCCCACAGGCGCGGGCGCAGTTGGGTATCGCCCTGGAACGCTTCGACGCCGCTGCCATCGTCGGTGCGGCGGTTGAAGCGAAAGCCCTTGGCGTCGGCGTGCCAGGTGATCGGGCGGCCGTCCGCGCGGGCTTCGGCCTGGGCCACTTGCAGCAGTTGGCTCAGGCGCTCGGCGTCCTTGCGCAGCAGGTGCAGCGGGTCGGGCTTGATGGTCAGGCTGATGGCGGCGCTGGCGATGCCGATGATCACCAGCACCACCATCAACTCGATCAGGGTGAAGCCTTGCTGTTTCATCGGTAGGCCCCTCGAAAGCTGGTGAGCTTGTGAAATAAAAACGTGCGAATTGGCCTGTAGGCTGGTGCCATGGACAAACAGGAGGTCCTTCCCATGGCATTCACCCTGCGTTTCTCACCGGCCCACGGTGTGCAGATCGTGGCGTTGCTGGCGGCATTGGCCGGTGTGGCGGTCTGGACGCCGCTGTTGCTGACGTCCGCCGAGTCCCATACGCCCCAGGCCGCGCCCCAGGTGCTGGCGGCGCGCAGCGATAACCCGGCGCTGCAATGGTTTTCCAATGCGCCGGCGGCGTTGCAGGTCAAGGTCTCTGGGGTGCTGGCCGGGGCGCGCGGTGCGGTGGCGATCCTCAGTCTCAACGACGGCCCGCCGCGCAGTTTCCTGCTGGGCGAGCGCCTCAGCCCGGGCGTGCGGCTCACGGCCATCGAAGGCGACGGGGTCGAGATCGAGCGCGGCGGCGAGAAGCTGCGCGTCAACCTCGACAAGTTGCCCGATGGGCCGGCCTTGCCGCGGCTCACTCGGCCCTGACCTGTGTCTCCACGCGGGCCAGCGGCGGCGCCTCGCGGCTGGCGTCGAGCACCTGCACATTGACTTGAAACAGGCGGCCATCGCGACTGATGGTCTGTTCGCATCGCAGCTTCAAGCGCCCCTGGTCACAGCTGAAGGTCTTTGTGCCGTCGCGCAAATGCCCCTCCAGGCGCAACTCCGCCAGGCGACTCTGCGCCGCCAGCAACCCCATGGATTTGTCCCGCAGCAGGCCGTTGCCCTGGGTCATCAACCCGGCCACGCGGATGGCGGCGGCCATCGCCACAGCGATAATCGCCAGCGCCACCAGCACCTCGATCAGGGTAAAACCTTGCTCCTTGCGACGGCCGTACATGGGGTTCTCAAAGCCGGGAAACAGGCCCGCAGACTAGCGCCGGCAGTTGACCGATTGGCGACCGAAACTCCCGAGGATTTTCAATACGACTGACATGTGTTCTTGCAACACTGCGCCACGAAATGTACCCAAGCCAAGGAATGTCGAGATGGATATCGCGCGCCTAACATCCCCATTGCCAGGCCCTCGCGGCCAGCGTGGCTTCACCTTGATCGAGATCATGGTGGTGGTGGTCATCCTCGGGATCCTCGCGGCGATGGTGGTGCCCAAGGTCCTCGATCGCCCGGACCAGGCGCGGGCCACCGCCGCGAAACAGGACATCGGCGGGTTGATGCAGGCGTTGAAGCTGTATCGCCTCGATCACGGCACCTACCCGAGCATGAACCAGGGCCTGAAAGTGCTGGTGGAGCGCCCGGCGGATGCCAAGAACAGCAACTGGCGCGCCTACCTCGAGCGCTTGCCCAACGACCCCTGGGGCCATCCGTATCACTACCTCAACCCAGGCGCCAACGGTGAAGTCGATGTGTTCTCCCTGGGCGCCGACGGCCAACCGGATGGCGATGGCGTGAATGCCGATATCGGCTCCTGGCAGTTGTAAGGCGCGCCATGAAAGGGTATTCGCCCCCAGCGGCGAAGCAGCGCGGCATGGCGATTATCAGTGCCTTGCTGATCGCGGCGGTGGTGGCGGTGATCGCCGGCGGCATGCTCACGCGCCAGACCGTATTCACCCGCAGCCTGGAAGCCGAACAGTCGCGCGTGCAGGGCCAATGGCTGTTGCTCGGTGGTCTTGAACGCAGCCGGCAGATGCTCTGGGAGGCGCGCCAGAAGGACGTGCTGACCCGCCTTGACCAGCCCTGGGCGCGGGCCCAGGCCGGCGTGTTCGAGGGGCGGATCGACGATGAACAGGGCAAGTTCAACCTGCGCAACCTGGTTAACCGCCAGCAGCCCGATGCCGAGCAATTGCAGAGCTTCGAGCGCCTGTGCCGCACCCTGGGCGTGGCCCCGGCCGTGAGCCGGCGCATCAGCCAGCGGGTGATTGCCTCCTACGAACAGAACGGGCAGCCCGCCAAATACCCGATGCTGCGCAGCCTCGACGACCTCAGTGGTCTCGAAGGCCTGACCCCGGAGGTGTTGCAGCGCTTGCAGGCGTACGTCAGCGTGCTGCCCGGCAATACCTGGGTCAACGGCAACACCGCGAGTGCCGAAGTGCTCAGCGCGGTGGTGCCGCAGCTCAGCCTGTCCCAGGCCCATGGGCTGGTGGCCGAGCGCGACAATGGCCATTGGTTTATCAACCGTGGGGATTTCGTCAACCGCCTGCACTTGCCCCAGGTCGAGTTGGAGTCGGTGCAGGTGGGCATCACCAGCGAGTGGTTTCGTTTGCAGGGCCAGGCGCGACGCGAGCGCCGGCGGGTGACGATCGACGCGTTGCTGCACCGCCCCGAAGACCGTGAGCCCAGGGTGATCTGGTCGCGGGTGGGCGTATGAAACGCTTGCGCATTGCCTTGCCGCCGCTGGATCAGGTCTGTGCTGAAAGCCAGGTGAAATTTGCCTGGCTCGAGCGTGGCGTGGTGGTGTCCGAGGGGCAGGAAAGCCTGGCGCAATTGGGCAAGAGCCGGCAGGCGGTGGACTGCTTTCTGCACGCGCGTGACAGCCTGCTCACCAGCCTGGAGCTGCCGCCATTGCCCGCAGCAAAAAACCAGGCGGCGGTGGCCTGTGCGGCCCAGGCGCTGATCCTCGGGCCGGTGGAACAGATGCACGTGGCCCACGGCCCGCGCGAAAGCGATGGGCGCGTGCAGGTGGGCTGGGTGCCCAAGGCCGGGCTGGAACGGCTGGGCCAGGTCTTGGCCCAGGTGCAGCTCAAGCTGCGCGGCCTGTACCCGGCGCCCTATGCCTTGCCGGTGGGGGCGGCGGCGTTGGACGACGGCTATCTGTTGACCCGCGACAGCCTGCAGCAGGGCGCTGTGCACCCGCTGGGGTTGCAGGCGCTCGACGTGCCGCTGGTGGCAGAGGCGCAGCGTTGGAGCGGCGCGGTGCCTGGCTGGGGCTTGCACGCTCGCCTCGGTCAAGCCTCCGGTGCCGGATGGGGCAGGGCGCTGGCTTGTGTGGCGCTGGCCGCTGCCATCTGGACCGTCGGCCTCAACCTGTATGCCGCGCGCCAGGTCGACGAAGGCCAACGGCTCAAGGCGTTGATGAACCAACAGGTGCGCCAGGCGTTTCCTGAATTACCCGTGGTGCTCAACCCCTTGCAGCAGGCCCGTCAACAGTTGGCCGCACGTCAGAGCGGCGCGGCCGCCGATTCGGGCCAACGCTTCAGCAGCCTGCTGCAACTGGCAGGCAGCAACCTGCCCTTTATGGTGGGCAGCGTCGATAACCTGAACTTTGAGCAGGGCACCTTGCACCTGGCGCTACTCGCCGACAGCCGCAACCCGGCGGCCGAGGGCGAGTGGCAGGCCGCGTTGGTCCAGGCCGGTTTTGCCGCCACGCGCGATGAGCAGGGCTGGAGCATCGGCCCGGCGCCGGCCACGGAAAAACCGGAGGCCGGCGATGAATAGGTGGCTGCGCCTGCGCACCCAGGCCCAGGTGTTCTGGAGCGGCCTGGCCCTGCGCGAGAAACGCCTGCTGATCGGCGCCGGGCTGGTGCTGGCGAGCCTGCTGACCTGGCTGGTGCTGGTGCAGCCGGCGTTGAAAAAGATCGACTACTGGCAGGCCGAAACCCCCAGGCTGCGCGCCCAGGCCGAGGCCTTGCAGGTGCTGTTGCAGGACGTCGCCGCGCCGCGCCAGGCCGACGAAGCCGCGTTGCGCCAGGCCCTGGACAGTGCCGGCCTGCAAGGGCATTTCCAGGTGCAGGCGCTGGACGCCGGCGGTTGGCGCCTGACCTTCGACAACGCCCCGGCCGACGCCGTGGTGGGCTGGCTGCTGGGCAATCCCCGTTCATTTTCCCTGGAGGTGTCCGAGGCGCGTTTGCAACGTGCTGCGGATGCCGTCGATAACTCGGCCGGCACTGTGTCCGGGACCGTTCGCATGGATCAGGCGCCTGGCGCTAAGGAAGCTTCATGAAGTGGTCAGTCCTCCCTTTTCGCAAGGCCGCGCCGTTGCTGTTGCTGGCCTTGAGTGCGTGCAGCAGCCCGTCAACCACGCCGTTACTGGTGGACAGTGAGCTTGGCCAACCCCTGGCTGATACCCGGCGCAGCGGCGATACCCTGCTGGATCGCCAGCGCGACGAAGCGCCGAAACCGCGGGTCCAGCACCCGGTGACCAACAGCGTCCGTGGCCAGGCCCCGGCGCCGGTCAAGGCGCGTAACCCGCTGGGTGACCAGCCGGTGCAGCTCAACTTTGTCGATGCCGATATCCAGGCGGTGGTGCGTGCGCTGTCCCGTGCCACCGGCCAGCAGTTCCTGGTGGACCCACGGGTAAAGGGCAAGCTCACCCTGGTCAGCGAAGGCCAGGTGCCGGCCCATCAGGCCTACGACATGCTGCTGGCGGCGCTGCGCATGCAGGGCTTCAGTGTGGTGGATGTGGGCGGCGTGGCCCAGGTGGTGCCGGAGGCCGATGCCAAGTTGCTCGGCGGGCCGATCTACAGCGCCGGCAGCAGTGGCATGCAGACGCGCACCTTCCGCCTGCAATATGAAAATGCGGTGAACCTGATCCCGGTGCTGCGCCCCATCGTGTCGCCGAACAACCCGATCAACGCCTACCCCGGCAACAACAGCATCGTCATCACCGACTATGCGGAAAACCTCGCGCGGGTCGCCCAGATCATCAGCGGCATCGACACCCCCAGTGCCATCGACACCGATGTGGTGCAGATTCAGAACGGCATTGCCGTGGACATCGCCGCCATGGTTTCCGAGCTGCTGGAAACCCAGGGCGCCGACCAGACCCAGAAGATCAACGTGGTCGGTGACCCGCGCTCCAATTCGATCATCATCCGTTCCGGCAGCCCCGAACGTACGGAGCTGGCGCGCAACCTCATCTACAAGCTCGACAATGCCCAGGGCAACCCCAGCAATATGCACGTGGTGTACCTGCGCAACGCCCAGGCCGCCAAGCTGGCCCAGTCGCTACGCGGGCTGCTCACCGGCGAGAGCGATTCCGGCGTGAGCGACGACGCGCGTGGCAAGCTCAGTGCCATGGGCGGCAATGGCAATAACAGCCAGGGCACGAGTAATGCCCAGAACAGCAGCGGCACGCCCACCGGTAGTGGCGTGCAGTCGGGCTATGGGCAAGCCACCGGCTCCAGCACCGGCACCAGCAGCGGCAATACCGCCAACGAGCAGGACACCGCGTTCAGTGCCGGCGGCGTGACCATCCAGGCCGACGCCACCACCAACACCCTGCTGATCTCCGCGCCGGACCCGCTGTACCGCAACCTGCGGGAAGTGATCGACATGCTCGACCAGCGCCGCGCCCAGGTGGTGATCGAAAGCCTGATCGTGGAAGTGGGCGAGGACGATGCCACCGAGTTCGGTGTGCAATGGCAGGCCGGCAACCTGGCGGGCAGAGGTGGCTTCGGCGGGGTGAACCTGGGGGGCAGCGGTGTCGTGGGCACGCCCGCCAGTCCCACCAGTATCGACGTACTGCCCAAGGGCCTGAATATTGGCGTGGTCAACGGCACCGTGGATATTCCGGGGATCGGCAAGGTACTCGACCTTAAGGTCCTGGCCCGTGCCTTGAAGAGCAAGGGCGGCACCAACGTGCTGTCCACGCCGAACCTGCTGACCCTGGACAACGAAGCGGCGAGCATTTTCGTCGGGCAGACCATTCCATTCGTCACCGGCAGTTATGTGACCGGTGGCGGCGGTACCAGCAATAACCCGTTCCAGACCGTGCAGCGCGAAGAGGTGGGGCTCAAGCTGAATGTACGCCCGCAGATCTCCGAAGGCGGCACGGTGAAGCTGGATATCTACCAGGAGGTCAGCACCGTGGACACACGGGCATCGGTGTCGGCGGGCACGGTGACGAACAAGCGCGCGATCGATACCAGCATCCTGTTGGACGATGGGCAGATCATGGTGCTGGGCGGGCTGTTGCAGGACGGCTACAGCCAGAGCAATGACGCGGTGCCGTGGCTCTCGGATATTCCGGGGTTGGGGGCGTTTTTTCGCAACGAGAAGCGCAGTGTGAGCAAGACCAACCTGATGGTGTTTTTGCGGCCTTACATTATTCGCGACAGTGGCGCGGGGCGCAGCATTACCTTGAACCGCTATGAATTCATGCGTCGTGCCCAGGGTGGGTTGCAACCGGAACACAGCTGGGCGATGCCGGATGTGCAGGCGCCGCAATTGCCGTCGGTGGAGAAGGCGATTCCGGGGGGGCAGCAGCAGGGGCCGAGGGCAGTCATTCGCGCCGTACCGGTAGGCGCACGGCCATGAGTCCAAATGAAGATCCAAATGTGGGAGGGGGCTTGCCCCCGATGAGGGTGTGTCAGCCACAGATATACAAACTGATCCACCGCTATCGGGGGCAAGTCGAATCGTCGCACCGCCCCTCCCACATTTGCACTGTGTATTCCTATGGGAGAGGGGTATGAGCCTGCTGCCCTACGCCTGGGCTAAATCCCAACGCATCCTCCTGCGTCCCGGCGCCGACGGCATGCTGCTGACCGTCTGCCCCTCAACCCCCGGCTGGTCCATCAGCGAAGTACGGCGCCAGTTCGGCCAGGCCCACCTCGAGCAGGTACGCGACGACGAACTCGACGGCCTCCTCGCCAGTGCTTATGCCGATACGGGCAGCGCCGCCGCTGTGGTGGGTGCGGCGGAAAACGAGGTCGACCTCGACCGCCTGATGCAGGACATGCCCGAGATCACCGACCTGCTCGACACCCAGGACGGCGCACCGGTGATCCGCATGATCAACGCCTTGCTCACTCAGGCGGCGCGGGACGAGGCCAGTGATATCCATATCGAGCCCTATGAAACCCACTCCGTGGTGCGCTACCGCGTCGACGGCACGTTGCGGGATGTGGTGTCGCCGCGTAAGGCGCTGCATGGCGCGCTGGTGTCGCGGATCAAAATCATGGCCCAGCTCGACATCGCCGAAAAACGCCTGCCCCAGGATGGCCGTATCGCCCTGCGCGTGGCCGGGCGGCCCATCGATATTCGTGTGTCGACCGTGCCCACCGGGCATGGCGAGCGGGTGGTGATGCGCCTGCTCGACAAGCAGGCCGGGCGTTTGCAGCTGGAGACCCTGGGCATGGAGCCGCAGCTGCTGGCGCGCCTCGACACCTTGATTCGCCAGCCCCATGGCATCGTGCTGGTCACCGGGCCTACGGGCAGCGGCAAGACCACCAGCCTGTACGCCGCGCTGGCGCGGCTGGATGCGAGCACCAGCAATATCCTCACCGTGGAAGACCCGGTGGAATACGACCTGCCGGGCATCAGCCAGATCCAGGTCAACGCCAAGATCGACATGACCTTCGGCCTGGCCCTGCGGGCGATCCTGCGCCAGGACCCGGACATCATCATGATCGGTGAAATCCGCGACCTGGAGACCGCCCAAATCGCGGTGCAGGCCTCGCTCACCGGGCACCTGGTGCTGGCGACCCTGCACACCAACGATGCGGTGTCGGCGGTCAACCGCCTGATCGACATGGGCGTCGAGCCGTTCCTGCTGGCCTCGTCACTGCTGGGCGTGCTGGCGCAACGCCTGGTCCGCCGCCTGTGCCCGCATTGCAAGCAGGAAGACCCGGCCGCGCCCGGCACCTGGCGCCCGGTGGGCTGTGCGCAGTGCAACCAGATCGGCTACAGCGGACGTACCGGTATCCATGAATTGTTTTGCGTCGACGACGAGGTGCGCAGCCTGATCCACCAGGGCGCCGGCGAGCAGGATCTGCGCGTGGCGGCGCGCCGTGCGGGGATGTTCAGTATGCGTGAAGACGGCGAGCGCTGGGTGCGCAGCGGCGCCACCGCACCGGAAGAAATCCTGCGCGTGACACGGGACGCCTGATGAATCGCTACCGCTATGAAGCCGCCGATGCCAGCGGCAAAGTCGAGGCCGGGCACCTGGAGGCCGACAGCCAGAGCGGGGCGTTTGCCGTGCTGCGCGGCCGTGGCCTGACCGCGCTGCTGGTGCAGGTCGAGGGCGGCCAGCAAAGCGCCGCCGGTAGCAGCCTGTTCAGCGCCAAGCTGTCGGACAACGACCTGGCCTGGGCCACGCGGCAACTGGCGAGCCTGCTCGGCGCCAGCCTGCCCCTGGAGGCGGCATTAAGCGCCACGGTGGAACAGGCGGAGAAAAAACACATCGCCCAGACCCTGGCCGCCGTGCGTGCCGACGTGCGCGGCGGCATGCGTCTGGCGGATGCGCTGGCGGCGCGGCCACGGGACTTTCCGTCGATCTACCGCGCACTGATCGCGGCGGGAGAGGAGTCCGGCGACCTGGCCCAGGTGATGGAACGCCTGGCCGACTACATCGAGGAGCGCAACAACCTGCGCGGCAAGATCCTCACCGCGTTTATCTACCCCGGTGTGGTCGGGCTGGTGTCCATCGGTATCGTGATTTTTTTGCTCAGCTACGTGGTGCCCCAGGTGGTCAGCGCGTTTTCCCAGGCGCGCCAGGACTTGCCCGGGCTGACATTGGCGATGCTCAACGCCAGCGACTTTATCCGCGCCTGGGGCTGGCTGTGTTTCGGCGGCATCGTCGGTGGCTTTTGGGGCTGGCGCCTGTACCTGCGCAACCCCGTGGCGCGCCTGAACTGGCATAGCCGGGTGCTGCGCTTGCCGCTGATCGGGCGTTTTGTGCTGGGCCTGAACACCGCGCGCTTTGCCTCGACCCTGGCGATCCTCGGCGGTGCCGGGGTGCCGTTGCTGCGGGCCCTGGAAGCGGCGCGGCAAACCCTGTCCAACGAGCGCCTGAGCCAATGCGTCAACGATGCCACGGCCAAGGTGCGCGAAGGCGTCAACCTGGCCCCGGCACTGGCGGTGGAAAAGGTCTTCCCGCCGGTGCTGATCCACCTGATCGCCAGTGGCGAAAAAACCGGCTCGCTGCCACCGATGCTGGAGCGGGCGGCGCAGACCTTGTCGCGGGATATCGAACGGCGGGCCATGGGCATGACCGCGTTGCTGGAGCCACTGATGATCGTGGTGATGGGCGCGGTGGTGTTGGTGATCGTGATGGCGGTGCTGTTGCCGATCATCGAGATCAACCAACTCGTTACCTGAATGCATGCAGTTGAGAAATGTGGGAGGGGGGGCCCCTGATAGCCATGGGTATTTACACAACGTTCAGAAACGGGTGAGTTCCTCTGTGGTGAGCGGGCTTGCCCCGCGTCGGGCTGCGAAGCAGCCCCAGTAAAGCAGAATGCGGTATATCAGAAACTCTGCTGAGGCTGGTTTTGGGGCAGGCCGATATCGCCGGCTCCCAACCTCGGGTTCCTCATTCCGTCACATCCAGGCCCTGCGCCACAGCCCGCGCCGCCTTGGCGAAACCCGCGCTGAAACCTCGCTGTCACCTGCCGCCAAACCGCTCACAATCATGACCAAAACACCCGAGAATCTTTTTAAAAATCAAGCCCTTCCTCCCGAGGTTTTTTCCTTTTGCTGTCATCGGAAACTGCGAAATTTCCTACCCATGGCCTCACCCCTTGCCACCCCCGAGACACGGCTCGGGACCGAAGCCATGGCGTCATGCAAGAGCCATCTACCCCAACGTACAAACACGACGAAAGGAGATTCTTCATGTTTAAGCGCAACGTTCTCGCGGTATCCATGACCCTCGCTGCACTGTGCTCGGCACAGGCTGCATTCGCTGACGTAAACGGCGGTGGCGCGACTCTGCCACAGCCGCTGTACCAGACCGCCGGCGTCCTGACCGCTGGCTTCGCCCCTTACATCGGTGTGGGCAGCGGCAAAGGTAAGCTGGCGTTCCTGAACAACGACTATAGCCAGTTCGGCACTGGCACCAAGAACGTGCACTGGGCTGGCAGCGACTCCAAACTGTCGGCGGCCGAGCTGCTGGCTTACAAAAACGACCACCAAGCGGCCTGGGGCAAATTGATCCAGGTGCCATCGGTTGCCACGTCGGTTGCCATTCCGTTCAACAAGGCCGGCACCGCGGCGGTTAACCTGAGCGTTAACCAGCTGTGCGGCGTGTTCTCGGGTCGCCTGACCAACTGGAACCAGATCACCGGTTCCGGCCGCACAGGTGTGATCAAAGTTGTTTACCGCAGTGAATCCAGCGGTACCACTGAACTCTTCACCCGCTTCCTGAACGCCAAGTGCAGCGAAGCCAAAACGTTCGCCATCACCACCACCTTCTCGTCGAGCTACGGCAACGTGGCCAATAGCGCGCCGGCCGGTTCCGTGGCCGCGACCGGCAGCCAAGGCGTGATGACTGCGCTGAACGCTACGGACGGTGGTATCACCTACATGAGCCCGGATTACGCCGCGACTACTTTGGCCGGTCTGGATGACGCCACCAAAGTCGCCAAGGTTGCCGGTGTTTCGCCTGCGCCTGCCAACGTGTCGGCCGCTATCGGTCAGATCCTTGCTCCAACCCAAGCCCGCCCTAATGGCACGTTCATCGACGCCACCAACCAAGACAACTGGGTCCCAGTATTTGCTGCCACCGCGAGCGGCTCAGCTACCTTTGCTTACCCAACTACCGGCTACCCGATCCTGGGTTTCACCAACGTGATCTTCAGCCAGTGCTACGCCGACGCTAATCAAACCACTCAAGTGCAAGACTTCTTCCTGCGTCACTACGACAGCGTTGATAACAACGACGCTGCCATCAGCGCCAACCGCTTCGTACCACTGCCAAGCAACTGGAAACAAGCGATCACCGACACCTTCGCTACCGCTTCCAGCGCGCAAGGCATCGGCAACACCAGCGTCTGCAACGGCATCGGTCGTCCGCTGTAACCCAAGCGTTCAACGACCCGCAACACCTGATCAGCAACGGCCTGTGCCGTTGCTGATTTTTTTGCATTAGCAGCCGTATGTGAACTTTGCATGACAGAAGTTCAGTCGCGCCCCTCGCCAACCGCCTAACCCTCATACGTGAGCGTGCCTTGCTCCCTGCGTGATAACAAAGAAGGAAGATCCCCGATGGTCCGCTGCAAATCACCGGTTAACCTGAAAGCCCAAGAGACGATCCTGCGCCTCAAGCCACTGGCCCAGGCCATCGCCCTGTTGATGGTGGCGGGCAATGCCCATGCGGCTACGGCGTTCAGTTCCAGTTGGTTTGCCGACAAGGGCGCGACCCAGGCGGCGACGGCGGCGCGGCTCAGTGCCGGGCAGGTGCCGGGGGTTCCGACGCTGAACCAGCAGGCACGGGTCAACCAGCAGTTGGCGCGTTCCATCAGCACGCTGAACACCAGTGTCGCGGCGATTGCCGCGCAACAGGCCGCGCAAGCGGCGGGGCGCCAGGCTGCGTTCGGCCAGGTGTCGACGATTCCCGATGGCTTGGGCAAGGGCGGCTTGCAGGTGGACAACAGCCTGACCCAGGGCTGGACCAACGCCAAGGCTCCGAGCCAGACCCAGGCCGGCGGCAAGACCACGGTGAGCATCGAGCAGACCGCCGACAAGGCGATCCTCAACTGGGAGACCTTCAACGTCGGCCGCAACACCACGGTGGACTTCCAACAGCAATCCAACTGGGCCGTGCTCAACCGCGTCAACGACCCCGATGCCCGGCCCAGCGAGATCCAGGGCCAGATCAACGGCGCCGGAACGGTGATGATCATGAACCGCAACGGCGTGGTGTTCAGCGGCACCAGCCAGGTCAATGTGCGCAACCTGGTGGCAGCGGCGGCGAACATTACCGATGAGCAGTTCACCCAGCGTGGCCTCTACGTCGATACCACCGGTACGCAACCGACCTTCACCGACGCGGCAGGCAAGGTCGAGGTGCAACGCGGCGCGCTGATCCAGACCCACAACGCCGCCACGTCCACCGATGCCGGCGGCTATGCCTTGCTGCTCGGCACCGAGGTTGAAAACGCCGGTACGCTCATCACTGCCAAAGGCCAGACGACCCTGGCGGCCGGCGACAGCTTCTATATCCGCAAAGGCGTCGGCACCGCCGGCAACGAGCGCTCCACCACCCGTGGCAATGAAGTTGCGACGGCCCTCAACGCCGACAGCACTGCGGGCAAGGTCACCAACAGCGGCCTGATCATGGCCTCCACCGGCGACATCACCCTGACCGGCCACCAGGTCCAGCAAAACGGTGTGGCCCTGACCAGTACCTCGGTGGATACGCGCGGCACCCTCCACTTGCTCAACGCGGCCAGTGACACCACCGGCAGCGTCACCCTGGGCGAGGGCAGCACCACCGCAATCCTGCTGGACGCCAGCGGCAGCGGCGCCCTCAATTCCCAGAAAAACAATGGCCTGACCTCGCTCGATGGCAAGCCCGCCAACCTGATCACCGAGCAATTCAACCACTTGAGCGCCGTGGCCGATCGTACCGACCAGTCGCGTATCGAGATCGTCAGCGGCGGCACCGTAGACTTCCAGAAAGGCTCGATCACCCTGGCCACCGGTGGCCAGGTCGCGGTCAGTGCGGGCGGGCGCAGCCTGGTGCGCGATGGGGCGATGATCGACGTGTCCGGCGCGGCGGGCGTCAAGGTGTCGATGGAAGCCAACAACATCAAGATCAACGTACAGGGCAACGAGCAACGCGACGCACCGGTCAACCGTGAAGACGGGAAGCTGATCAACAACGATGTGTGGGTCGACCTGCGCGAACTGGTGTTTGTGCCGGCCGGTACCAACGGCTATGCCACGGACCGCTGGTACACCGCCGGCGGCTTGCTGGAGGTTGGCGGTTACCTCGGCACCCAGGGCCACTCGGTGGGTGAGTGGATGGCCCAGGGCGGTACCGTGACCTTTACCGGCCAGGACGTGGTGACTCAAAAGGGTGCGCAGATCAACCTGTCGGGCGGCACCGTGGATGTGCAGGCCGGGTATATCCAGCAGACCTGGCTCAAGGGCCCGGACGGGCGTTTGTATGAGCTGTCCAACGCGCCCGGCGACATTCTCTATTCCGGGCTCTATAAGGGCTACGAAGACACCAGCAAGCGCTGGGGCCAGACCGATTTCTACTACAACCCGATGATCGCCAAGCAGCGCCGTTACGAGAACGGTTATACCGTGGGCCGCGATGCCGGCAAGCTGGTGGTCGGCACCACCAGTGCGGTGCTGGAAGGCCAGGTGGTCAGCGATGTGTTCCAGGGCGATCGCCAGACCCAGACACCGAACATCAACCTTGACGGTTACCAGCAGTCGCAGAAGGCCATGGCCCAGCGCGCGCAGTTGATCATTGGCGGCTACACGCCGGTCTACAACAAGACCACCGGCACCCTGCGCTATGCGCTGACCGGCAGCACCGAGCAGGTGCTGATCGACAGCAATACACAGAAAATCGCCGATGGCCTGGACCTCACGACGGCGCTGCCAGCGGATCGCCAAGGCCAGATCGTGCTCGACAGTGACCAGCTCAACGGTTTCCAGTTGGGCGCAATCAAGGTCGCCGCCAACCAGCAGGTCAGCGTCAACGGTGCACTCAACGTGGCGGACGGTGGTGCTATCACCCTGCTCGGGCCAGGCGTCACCATCAATGCCAACCTGACGGCCCACGGTGGCAGCCTCCAGGCCGGGAACATCCTCAGCCAGGTCGATCCGACCAAGGACGGCGCTGTCGAGGACACGATCCTGCCGGGCGACGGCAGTGTGACGGTCGCCGCCGGGGTCAAGCTGGATGCCAGCGGGCGCTGGAATAACCTGCTGCTGGACGCGGCCAACAGCACCGGCGTGGCCTATGTGAACGGTGGCAATGTGTCGCTGCGCAGCACGGGCAACGTGCACCTGATGGCCGGCAGCGTGGTGGACGCCTCTTCCGGCGGCACCCTCGGCGTGGATGGCCGGCTCACCGGCGGCAAGGGCGGCAACGTGACCCTGGGCGCACTCGGCGCCCTGGGGCTGGACGGCGAGGTGCGCGGCTATGGCGTCACCGGCGGCGGCACCCTGGCGTTGCAGGCGCGCAAGGTGCAGATCGGCGACAGCCCCCTTGCGGCGGATGCCGACACCCTGAAACTGGCCGCTGACTTCTTTAATAAAGGTTTTTCGGCCTACGATATCACCGGCAACGAGGGCTTGATCGTCACCGACGGTACCCAAGTCGATGTCACGGTCCCGGTGTATCGGTTGGGCGCACAGGCGTCGTCGATCGCCACCGGCAGCGACCCGGCCAGTGCGTTGGAGCGCTGGACGCCCATGCTCTATCAGGAAGATCCGACCAAGAGCCTGCTGACCCAGCGCCGTGGCGCCGGCTTGAGCCTGAACGCGGGCTACGTCGACTCCACCGCCGAACAACTGGCAACCGCTGCCCTGACGGTGGGCCAGGGCGCGGTCATCAATGTCGACCCCGGCCAGGCCATCAGCCTGCGCAGCGTTGGCCAATTGAACATGGACGGCACGCTGAACGCCTGGGGTGGCAGCGTGACCCTGGGGGGCATCAAGGCTGGGTCTGCCGAGGATGTGAATGCGGCTGGCCATGGTCGCTCCATCTGGGTTGGTGAACATGCGCTGATCGATGTCGCAGCGCGTGCTGCCACGGCGGTTGACAACCTTGGCCGCGCGTATGGCCTGGTCCGCGACGGCGGTACCATCACTATTGGTGGCACGCTTGATCTGCAGACCGGGGTGGCCACGGCCAGTGACGTGTTTGTGGTGGTGCGTGAAGGTGCGCGCCTGGACGCCTCCGGCACCGAGGCCCTGCTGAATGTTCCAGGGCAGGGCATGGTGCGCCAGGCCAGCAATGGCGGGAGTATCAGCCTGGCGTCCAATAACGGCCTGTACCTGGACGGCAGCTTTGTCGCCAGGGCGGGGGGCGCCGGCGCTGCGGGCGGCAGTCTCGCGGTCGCATTGGACAGCCCGCTCTACACACTTAATACCGTGGTTGATCAGGTGCTCAAAGGCCGTGAATTGCTGATCAGCCAGACGCACCAGCGCCACGACCTGGCGGGTACGCCGCAGGAGGCTGCCGGCAGCCTGGAGTACGGCCATGGGCGTCTGGGAGTGGACCAGGTCAGCGCGGGCGGTTTTGACAACCTGGCCTTGATGAGCAACGGGCTCATCAGTGCCGATGGCGATGTTTCGCTGACGCTGGGCCAGAGTCTGCGGCTGTTCGGTACGGCCTTCGGCCTCAGTGAAAATGCCGCTGACAACACCCGGGTCAACCTGGCTGCACCGTATCTATTGCTGGCTGGCGTCAACACGCCAGGCCGGGACGGCTATGTGCGTCCGGCGATTGTGCTGCCTGTCCCGTCCCAGCGTGAAACCGCCGCTCAGTTCAACGCCCGCGCTAGCCTGATCGATGTGCGCGGCAGCGTGCTGTTTGGCGTCAAGGGTAGCCTGCGCCAGGCGGATGGCAGCCTGTTGGATATGGAACGGCGTGGCTTTGACCAGGTCAACCTGACCAGCGAGGGTGACCTGCGGTTTCTGGCAGGGGCCAATGAGAACGGAGTCGCCCTGGGTATCAGCACCCAATTGCTGGCCCAGGGCGACATGACCTTGCGCGCGGCGCAGTTGTACCCCGGCACACAGGTCGGCGCGCGGGTGATCGCGGGCTACCTGGGTGAGGCAGGTATCAACGATATCCTGTTCGACCCGTTGCGTACGTTGACCATTGGCCGTACCGGCACGGCCGACGCCGCCATTCCCTATTCGGCGTTCGGCCGTCTGCAACTGGGCGCCGCCACGGTTCGCCAGGGCGGTGTGGTGCGGGCGCCGCTGGGGCTGATCGATATCGGCAGCATGGGCAGTAACCTGGTGCAACTGTTGCCGGGCAGTATCACCTCGGTCAGTGGCAAGGGGCTGGTGCTGCCCTATGGCGGCACGCTGGATGGCCAGGAGTACCGCTACAACGGTCAAAAGGTCACGTTTATCGGCCAGGGCGGGGTGGCCAACCTGAACAGCGACTTGAGCGTCGGCGTCATTCTGGGCGGTACCACCGTCGCCGTGCAGCCGGATGCCACGCTGGACCTCTCCGGCGGTGGCGAACTGCTGGGCGCCGGCTTCATTTCCGGGCGCGGCGGTTCCACCGATGCGCGCTATAACCCGCTGGTGCAGTTCGGCGCCAACGGCGGGTTTGTGCTGCCGGGCCTGTCCACTAACCCGATCTATGCGATTGTGCCCGGGGTCCAGCCAGGCGCGGCGCCGGTGGCGGCGGAGGGCGGTGCCGTGGCGCCGTTGATCGGCCAGCAGATCACCATCGGCGCTGGTGTGCCGGGGTTACCGGCGGGCACCTACACCCTGATGCCATCGACCTACGCCCTGATGCCGGGGGCCTTCCGCGTCGAAATCAATGGGCTGGCCGGGCTTGGCGGCGATGGTGCGACCACGCTGATGCGCAATGGCTCGTGGGCCACCTCGGGGCAGCTGTCGATTGCCCACACGGGGATCAGCAACAGCGTCGCCAGCCAATTGATCCTGACCTCGGCCGATACCCTGCGGCGTTATTCCCAATACAACGAAACCAGCTACGCCCAGTTTGCCAGGGCCGATGCAGCCCGGATCGGCGTGCCCCGGCCGATGCTGGAAGCCGACGCCAAAACCTTGAAACTGTCGCTGCGCCCCGGTGCGGGTGCGGATGCCTTCTCGTTCGAGGGCATCGGCCGTTTCGATGCCGCCCCAGGCGGCTACGGCGGTACGGTGGCAGTGCTGGACCCAACCCGGCAGGGTATCGAAGTGGTCGGCGCGGGCAAGTCCGCCACTGCAGACTTCGCCGGCATCACGCTCAAGGCCGACACCCTCAATGCCTTGGGTGCATCGCGGCTGGTGGTGGGCGGCATGACGGTGGTGGAGTACGGCCAGTCCGGGAACTTTATCAACCTGGCATCCGGCGCGAATGGTGCCAACAGCACGGTGACGCTGCGCGAAGGGGCAACACTGGCGGCCCCTGAAGTCTTTCTGGTGAGCGACACCGGCGCAATCGTGGTGGAGCAGGGCGCCTCGATCAACACCCTAGGCCGCGGCAAGGCCAGTTACGACGCACGTGACGGGTTTATCTATCGGGTTGCCAACATGCTGGCGGTGTCCAACGGGCTGCTCAATGTGGTCAGTGCGCCGTCGCCAGACGGGGTCAGCGGCGGGATTAACATCGGCGCCTGCGACGGCGGCACGTGCAGCGGCCAGACCGGCCTGTACTCCGATGGCAGCATCGTGGCGCTGACCAACAGTACCTTCCAGCTGGGCGACCAGGTGCGCTATGGCACGCGTCACCTCAACCTGGGTGTCAGCACCATCAACCTGGGCAGCGCCGAAGCCCTCGCCGCTGCCGGAAACCGCGTGCCGGCCGGCCTGACCCTGACCCAGGCGCTGCTCGACCGCTTGCTGCGCGGTGACACGCAATTCGGCGCGCCTGCCCTGGAAACCCTGCAACTGTCGGCCCGTGACAGTTTCAATTTCTACGGCACCACGTCCCTGGACACTTATGACCCCGTCACCGGCAAATCGCTGCTGAACAACCTGATGCTGTCCACCCCGGCGATGTATGGCGCCGGGGCGGCCAACGATGTGGCGACGATCCACACCGCCAACCTGATCTGGCTGGGCGCCACCAACGCCCCTGGCGCGGTGGTGACGGGCGGCGCGGGCACCGGCAGTGGACGCCTGGACATCAACGCCGAGCGTATCGAATTCGGCTACGGCGAGTTCGGCCAGCCGAGCAAGGTGAAGCTTTTCGACCGCCTGGCCTTGGGGTTCGCCAACGTCAACCTCAACGCCAGCGAACGCATCACCGCCAACCACAAGGGCAGCCTGTCGGTGTACCAGCGCCAGGGCGCGTATGACCCGGTCAACGGCTTCCAGTACAGCGGCGGCAACCTGACGATCCGTACACCGTTGATGACCGGTGAGGCCGGCTCGGTGAACACGATCAAAGCCGGCGGTGCGATTGATATCGGCGCGTCGGCAGGCCCCCGTGGCACGGCCAACGGCCAGGGGGCCGAGCTGTCCCTGCAAGGCGACAGCATTCGTGTGGCCGGTGCGGTGGTGTTGCCCAGCGGCAAGGTCAGCCTCAGCGCCCGGGGCGATGTGGTCTTGACCGATGACGCCTTGATCGACGTGGCCGGCCGCGCCATTGCCTTCAACGATGTGACCCAATACGGCTGGGGCGGCGATGTGTTACTGGACAGCCGCAGCGGCAATATCCGCCAGGCGGCGGGCTCGACCATCGACCTGTCGGCCCAGCACAACCAGGCGGGTAAATTGCGGGCC
The DNA here is from genome assembly GCF_059418085.1 of Pseudomonas sp. GW821-FHT09C10. NCBI lineage: Bacteria > Pseudomonadati > Pseudomonadota > Gammaproteobacteria > Pseudomonadales > Pseudomonadaceae > Pseudomonas > Pseudomonas sp. GW821-FHT09C10. The sequence goes on along the minus strand of NZ_JBWKPE010000007.1, from coordinate 152,267 downwards.
GTGGCCACGGATGCGGCGGCCGGGACCGTCGACCTGCAAGGCAGGATCCTTGGCAGCAGCAGCGGTTATTACGCGGCTGGCGGCACCTCGATGCTCTACCAGGCCGCTACCGTGGAACTCCAGGCCCAGCACCTGGGCGGCAGCGGTTCCCTGGACCAGCAGTTCGCCGACCTTAACCAGCGCCTCAACCAGGGCGCGGTCTTCGGTGCCCGCAGCTTCCAGCTCAAGCAGGGCGACTTGACCATCGGCAACGGGCTCAAGGCCGGCACCATCAGCGTGTCCATGGATAACGGCAGCCTGCGCGTGAACGGCCTGGTGGACGCCAGCGGTGAGCGGGTCGGCAGCATCAACCTGGCCGGCAAGCACGGCCTGACCCTCGACGGCACGGCGGTGCTCGACGCCCATGGCAGCAAACTGCGGGTGGACAGCTACGGCAAGATCATCGACTCGCCCAACCGCGCCATGGTGGTGCTGGGCTCCGGTGACGGCCAACTGACCCTCGCCGAGGGGGCACGTATCGACCTGCGTCACGGTACTGCTGCGACCGGCAATGACGGGCGCAGCCGCGGTACGCTGGAGCTCAACGCGCCGCGAGTGGGTGGCAATGACATCGCCATCGACGCCCGTGGGCAGTTGACTATCCAAGGCGCGCGTTCGATTGCGCTCAACGGCATGATCACCTACGACGACGCCCCGGAAAAAACCGACCCTACCGCCAGCGGCAAGCCGTATCAGGAAATCACCCAGGGTTACCTGGATGGCAAGCACGCCTTGAGCGACGCCTTTATCAAGGCTGCGTTGCAGAACAGCAACCTGCTGCAAAACAAACTCGCCGGATTGAACAACGCCACTTACGCCGATGCTTTCCACCTGCGCCCTGGCGTGGAAATCGTCAGCAAGACGGCGGACGGCGACCTGGTCGTGCAGGGCGACGTGGACCTGTCCCGCTACCGTTACGCCAGCCTCAACCCCCATAGCCAGCAGGATAATGCCGTCTACGGCTCGGGTGAATCCGGCAGCCTGACCCTGCGCGCCGGGGGTGACCTGAATATCTATGGCAGCATCAACGACGGCTTCGCACCGCCGCCGGCGTCTGCCGATGACAAGGGCTGGGTGCTGTTGCCGGGTATCGACTACCGTGGCGGCACGGTAGTGGTGCCTGGCAACGGCGTGACCCTGGCCGACGGCACCGCCTTCCCGGCCGGCGCGACCCTTAACTATGACCTGCCGATCAAGGGCCTGACCGTCGCCGCCAATACGCGTTTGCCCGTGGCCGCGACGTTGGGCCAGGACCTGGTATTGCCTGCGGGCAGCGTCGTCGCGGCCGATGTGCGCGATGCCGGCGGCACTCTGTTGTTTGCCGCCGGTACCTTGCTCGGCGAGGCGCAGACCCTGGTGGCGGGTACGCAACTGGGCGCCGGTACGCTGTTGACCGAGGGTACCCTGCTGCAAGGCATGACCTGGCCAAAGGGCGTACCGCTGCCAAGTGTGGACCAGGCAGGCCTGACCACTAACATTGTGCTGCTCGATGGCCTCAAGGCCTTGCCCACAGGTGCGTTGATCCCTGCCGGCACGGATGTCAAGTTGCCTGCCGGGGTCCAGTCGGTGGCGTTGCGCGCCGGTGCGGCCGGGCAGCTTTGGGCGATCTCGCCGATGCTTGCCGAAGGCACCCAGTCGTGGTCGCTGCGCCTGGTCGCGGGCGCCGATACCGAGGCTGCCGACAGTCGCATCCTGCAAGCGCACCCGCGCAGCGGCGACCTGCATCTGGCGGACACTCACTACGGCATGTTCGCCAAGGCATTACCACCCCGTGGCGTGGAAACCTGGACGGCTGCCGGGGTCACGTACCTGGCGGGCGTCGGGGTGACCGTCAAGGCCGGTGATCCGATCGACCAGCGTGTGCTCGACGGCCTCAATAAGGGCTCAATCGATGATTTCTGCGGTGCATCCCCGCAATTCTGCAAGACCACGGGTGCTTACATATTCACTCCGGCGGCAGTCGCTCGATTCGCGAGGAAGGGCATCATCGTAAAGGCGGGGGACGAGGTCACCGAGGCGCTGGCGTTCAGTTTCAGTCAAATTACCGTGGAGCAACTGTGCGCGAGCCCCACGTATTGCCAGATGAAAAACCCGCAGGAATACGCCGCTGCACCGGCAAGCACGCGCTTGAGCGTGATCCGCACCGGGACCGGCGATCTGGAGTTGCTGAGCGCGGGCAACCTGAGCATGGACTCGTTGTATGGGGTGTACACCGCCGGTACGTCTTCTGCCGGCACCTTCCAGGGCGACCCCTACAATCAGCCGAAGGCGAAGCAGGGGGCCACCGTGCTGGGTGATCCTGGCAGCCTGTTCGAACAGTTCGTCAACGGCTCGTCCACGAGCTTGTACCGGGCCTGGTATCCAGAGGCCGGGGGCAATCTGACGATTAATACCGGGGGTGACTTGACCGGTGATATCACCAGCATCGCCCAGAGCAACATCGGGCGACCCAACCCCAAGGATCTCGGGTTCGATTCGGCGGCAATCGGCAACTGGCTATGGCGCCAGGGCAGCAGCGATGTGGCGACGGGTGGCCAGGCTCAACCGAGCGCCTGGTGGATCAATTTCGGCAGTTACACCGCAGCGGCTGCAGGCGCGGACAAAATGCTCGGTTTCACCGGCTTCGGCACCCTGGGCGGTGGCGACCTGGCTGTCAATGTCGGCGGCGACGCCGGGGTCTTGAACACCCTGGGTTATGGCTTCGGCAACGATGCCGTAAACCCCCATAGCCAAGGCCTGGTCCTGGCAGTGGGCAGCACGGGCAGGGTCGCCAGCGATGGCAGCCTGCAAGTGACCGGTGGGGGCGATCTGCGGGTGCGCATCGGTGGCAGCATGAACCCTGCCAGTGTTGTCGTTGCCAATGCGGACCATCGTGACGGCATGCTGGTCAATCTTCGTGGTGATGTGCAGTTGCGCAGCGCCAGTGTAGGCAGCGTCGATTTGCTGTACGGGGCAACCTCTACCGAACAGAGCCCGGGCGAGACCCGTGCCTTCGACCCGCTGGTCTCGACCCGGGGCGTGGCGCGCGGTGGGCTGACCCTGGTGCCGGGTGACGCCACGTTCAACGTGCAGACCCTGGGTGACCAGGTGGTGAAAACCGTCGAAGACCCGGGCCGGGTGCCGGTTAGCCATTCTTCGCCTTTTGCACAAGGCACCACCCTCGGCACCGGCAGCAGCTGGTTTACCCTGTGGACCAAGGACACGGCCATTGATCTGTTTTCCTTGGGCGGTAACCTGACCCCCGTCAGCCTGCCCGACACGCCGGCTGACCTGGCTGTGGCCTACCCGTCAATCGTCAGGGCAACGGCGGCCGGCGGCAGTCTGTATTACGGTAAAGCGGCCCGTGCGCAGGAGAACTCTGACCTCAACTACACAGACCCCCTGATGTTGGCTCCCGGGCCGGCCGGCCAGTTGCAGTTCCTCGCCCAGGCCTCGATCTACGCCGGTGGCATGGCCGTGAGCCAGTCCGGGGCGGCGCCGAGTGCGATGGCAACCCCTTGGAACCCTGCGTACCAGGCCCGTATTGGCAATGCTGTCGTGGTCAGCAACCTGCCGCCCACGGGTAGCCTGGTCAGCCTGTCGCTGTTGGCGTTCGGTTCCGGCACGGCAGCCGCGTCATCCGCTGGCAGCGCTGAGCCGGCGCGCTTTTATGCGATAGACGGGGACCTGGTCGGGGTGAGCAGTGGTCGGATAATCACGTTCAGCAGTGACCCTGGATCCCTGCATGAGGGCGAGACCTGGTATGAAGGGAATGGCCCGGTCCGGATGATGGCCGGGCGGGATATCGTCAGCAGTGGGCGTAGTTTTGGTGTGGACAGGACGGACGCGCCTTCGAGCAATAATCTGTTCCTGCACAAAAACGCCAACGATATCTCCATCGTGTCGGCCGGTCGCGACATTCTCTACAGCAACTTCGAGGTGGCCGGGCCTGGCCTGCTGGACGTGTCGGCAGGCCGCAATATCCTGATGACGGGACCTGCGGGCGAGTACAGCGTGACCAGCCTGGGCGGGGTATTGCCAGGTGACAGCCGCCCCGGCGCGAGCATTGTGATGCAGGCCGGTGTCGGCGCCAACGGGCCGGATTACCAGCGTTTTGTCGAGCGCTACCTGAACCCTGTCAACCAGGCACAAGCGGGCGAGTCGTTGCAGGGGACCAAGGTCGCCAAGACGTACGAAAACGAACTGGTTACCTGGCTCGCCGAGCGCTTCGGTTTTGTCGGCGACAGCGAGCAGGCCCGCGCCTACTACGCGGCGCTGCCCGCCGAGCAGCAACGGATATTTGCCCGCGACGTGTACTTCGCCGAACTCAAGGCCGCCGGCCGCGAGTACAACCAGGACGGCAGCGTGCGCCAGGGCAGTTACCTGCGCGGTCGCGCGGCGATTGCGGCGCTGTTCCCGGACAAGGACGTGGCCGGTAACGCGATCACCTACCAAGGCGACATCACGCTGTTCAACGGCTCGGGCGTACACACCAATGCCGGTGGCTCGATCCAGATGCTCACCCCGGGCGGCAGCCAGACCTTCGGCATCGAAGGCGCGGCGCCGCCGTCGACAGCGGGTCTGATCACCCAGGGTTCGGGAGATATCCAGCTGTATTCCCTGGGCAGCATCCTGCTCGGCCAGAGCCGCATCATGACCACCTTCGGCGGCTCGATCATGGCCTGGACCAGCGAGGGCGACATCAACGCCGGGCGCGGCTCCAAGACCACCGTGGTGTACACGCCGCCCAAGCGCGTCTATGACAACTGGGGCAACGTGAGCCTGTCGCCATCGGTACCGAGCACCGGTGCGGGGATTGCCACGCTGAACCCGATCCCGGAAGTGCCGGCGGGGGATATCGACCTGATCGCGCCGATGGGCACCATCGATGCGGGGGAGGCGGGCATTCGGGTATCGGGTAACGTCAACATCGCCGCCCTGCGGGTGGTGAACGCGGCGAACATCCAGACCCAGGGCAAGTCGTCCGGGGTGCCGGTGTCGGCCACCGTCAACACCGGCGCCATGAGCTCGGCCAGCGCAGCGGGAGCGGCGGCGTCCCAGGCCGCAGAAGACGCGGCGCGCAGCCAGCAGGCGGCGGCCAAACAGGGCCGGCCGTCGATCATGACCGTGGAGGTGCTGAGCCTGGGCAGCGAGCCGTTGCCGCGTGAACCGGAACCTCGGAAAACCTCGGGCTACAACCCCGACAGCCCGGTGCAGGTGTTGGGCGCGGGGCCGCTGAGTGAACAGGCGCGGGCGCGGTTGACGGATGAGGAGCGTAAGCAGATCAGTTTGTAGAACTTCAGAAGGACCTCTCGATGTACCGTTCGGGGCGATCAGTGATCGCCCCATTTTTTTGCGGAAGCAGAAGGGCGGCGAGCTTATAGCCGAGCGGTATTGTGGGGGGACTCGGTTAAAACTGTGGGTGCGACGATTCGACTTGCTCCCGATGGCGGCCTTTGGGTCGACCATTTGTTGGAGTTGGAATGAGTACATATCCGTTGCTGCGGTAACGGCTGCCTATGGTTCCGCTCTTACAGCGGGTCACTTTGGAAAAGCCCCAAAGTAACCAAAGGGCTCTTGCCCCAACACTCGGCACCTCGCCTAGGCTCGGTGTGCCCGAACGAAGGCTTGAATCCGTGGGCCGCCGTCATGGGCCATCCTTGGCCCAGGACGGCTAACCCGGCGTCCTGCCGGGTTACCCACGGATTCAAGCCTGCGTTCGGCCAGCGTGTTTGACGGGGCGCCTAGGATCAAGATCAAAAGCCAGAGCAAAAGCAGACCGAGGTCCATCTGATATATGGAGATCCAAATGTGGGAGGGGGCTTGCCCCCGATGAGGGAGTGTCAGTTGATGGATTTGGTACTGACCCACTGCAATCGGGGGCAAGCCCCCTCCCACATTTACCCAGTACACCAGACCCAACTCCGGTCGGCTTCAGGGCCGCACATGCCGACCCGGAAAAATTGCCCCCCTCACAATCTCAAATGAAGCTTTCATGACAAAAGTTCGGTAGCTCATCGCCACTTCCGTCTTGCCTATGTAACGCGCTGGAGGCCGCCACGAGTCGCCTCCCCAGCCGTCAGCGGGACGCCAGGAGTGGGGCAATGGGAACTATGGAACGTTACTCGAAAGTAGGCATGCAGGAGCTCGACCAGCGCCTGTCGAAGATCGTCGAGGCTGCGCGCAAGAAGCCGGTTTCGGTGTACCGCTACGGCGCGCCGTGGGTGTGGATCGTCTCCCAGGACGACTGGCAGGGCGCCTTAAAGGAAGTGTCCAGCTACATCCCGGCGGGGCATTCGCTGGTGTTGTTGCGCCCGCAGATCGACGAGGTGCTCGAGCAGCATCGCGACCTGCTCCAGGTCGCGCCGGGCATGTCGATCGCGCCGCAGACCGTGGTGCAGATCCTGCTGCTGCAACTGCTGTATTCGGTGCCCAGCGAACAGCAGCTGCACGAGCAACTGAACTACAACCTGCTGTTCCGCTGGTTCGTCGGCCTGGAGCTGAACCAGAAGGTGTGGAGCATCCACGCTTTGCAGCGCGACATCGCCAGCCTGTTGAACAACCCGCAGGCCGTGCAGTTGATTCAGACCATCATCGGTGAAGTGTTCTGTGGCGCCTTGCTGCACATGCCGGAGTTCTCCCTGAACTTCGCCTTGCTGCACACCTGGCTGGCGCGGCACAGCCATCTTTCGACCAGCAGCAATTGAGCAGGCCAGACGCCGTGCAATCGGCGCCGGCGCAAAATCTTAGACAGTTAGGGGGCGGTGTGGAGCATCTGTTCAAATCAACGCTGGCGTTGTGCTGCCTGACGCTGGGCGTCCTGGCGCAACCGGTGTGGGCCGAGGAGGGCGATGAGGCCCCGGCGCGCAAGGTGGACGTCAACGAGTACTTCGTGCGCGGCAATACCGTGCTCGATGCGGCGACGATCGAGGAGGCGGTGTACCCGTTTCTCGGCCCGCAAAAGACCCTGGACGATATCGAAGGCGCGCGCGATGCGTTGCAGAAGATCTACCAGGCGCGTGGCTACCAGTCGGTGTTTGTCGAGCTGCCGGAACAGAAGGTCGATGACGGCATCGTCTATCTGCAGGTCAGCGAAACCAAGGTCGGCCGCGTGCGTGTGGTCGGCGCCAAGCACTATTCGCCGGTGGAGATCCGCGAGGAAGTGCCGGGGCTCAAGGAAGGTGCGGTGCCGGATTTCACCACGGTGCAAACCCAACTGGCCGGGCTCAACCGCAGTGCCGGCCGGCAGGTCACGCCACTGGTCCGCGAAGGCCAGCGCCCGGGGACCATGGACGTGGATCTGCAGGTCGAAGACCAGAACCCCTGGCACGCCAGCCTCGGCCTGAACAACGACTACAGCGCCGACACCGAAAAGCTGCGCTCGGTCGCCACCCTGGGCTACGACAACCTCTGGCAACTGGGCCACAGCATTTCCCTGACCTACTTCACCGCGCCCCAGGACACCGAGAACGCCAAGGTCTGGTCGGGCTCCTACAGTGCGCCGCTGAACGAACGCTGGACCTTGCAGTTCTCCGGTTACCAGTCCGACAGCAACATCGCCACCATCGGCGGTAGCAACGTGTTGGGCAAGGGCCATTCCTACGGCGTGTCCGCCATCTACAGCTTGCCGGCGACGGGCAACTGGGCCAATTCGTTTTCGTTCGGTGTGGACTTCAAGGATTTCGACGAGCAGATGAAGTTCGGCGCCAGCAGCGACCAGGTGCCGCTCAAGTACGCGCCGTTCACCCTGGGCTACAACGGCTATCGCTACACCGAGCAATCCCAGCTGGGGTTGGGCTTGAACCTGGTGGTTGGTACGCGCGCATTCTTTGGCTACGGCAGCGACGCCGAGGAGTTCGATTACAAGCGCTACAAGGCCAGTGCCAGTTTCGCCGTGCTCAAGGGCGACCTGAATTACACCTACACCTTCGCCAACGATTGGCAGTCGGCGTCCAAGGGCGCTTTCCAGCTGGCCTCCGGGCCGCTGGTGTCCAACGAGCAGTATTCCGCCGGCGGCGCCACCTCGGTGCGCGGCTACCTGGCGGCCGAGCGCACCGGGGACGAGGGGTATTTGCTCTCCCAGGAACTGCGCACGCCGTCCCTGGCCAAGTTCCTCGGCAGTTATGTGCAGGAGTGGCGCTTCTATGCGTTCGCCGAAGGCGCGCGCATGCGCCTGCACGACCCGCTGCCCGAGCAGGAAGACGAATACAGCCTGGCCAGTGTCGGCCTGGGCACCCGCGCCAGTTTGAGCAAGTGGTTGTCCGGCAGCCTGGATTGGGGTTACCCGCTGCTCGATGGACCGAACACCCAGAAACAGGACTCGCGACTGCACTTCAGTGTGCAGGCGACTTTCTGACTTTTTCTTCCGGAGACTTCACCCATGCAACGCCTATTCCTGAGCCTGTTGATCTGCCTGGGCTTCGCGCTCCCGGCCACTGCCCATGCCTGGTGGCAGGACGATTGGCACTACCGCAAACAGATTTCGGTGGACACCACCGCCCAAGGCGCCGCGATCAGCCAGGCCCTGGGCCGCACCGCGTTGCTGGTGCGCCTGCACACCGGCAACTTCACCTTTGACGGGGTCAAGGACGACGGCGCCGACCTGCGCTTTGTGAGTGCCGATGACAAGACCGTGTTCAATCACCAGATCGAAAGCTTCGACCCGTTGATGGGCATGGCGTTGATCTGGGTCGATGTGCCCAAGGTCGAAGGCAGCCAGCGCCAGGATTTCTGGATGTACTACGGCAACCAGAAGGCCCCGGCCACCGCCAATGGCCAGCTGACGTTCGATCCGAATTACACCGCGCTCTATCACTTCGATGGCGCCAACGCGACGCCGCCACGGGACACCACGGCCTACGCCAACACCGCGTTGAACGCCAACGGCGCGAGCATCGACGGCGTGATCGGCCGTGCCTTGCAGTTCGGCGGCCAGCCGCTGCTGTTGCCGGCCAGCCCGTCGCTGCAACACGCCGCCGGCGCTGCCTTCACCTTCAGCGCCTGGCTGCGCCTGGACCAGGCCAGTGGCGAGCAAATCGTGCTGGCCCGACGTGACGGTGCCCACAGCCTGTTGCTGGGCCTGAACCAGGGCTCGCCGTTTGTGGAGATCGACGGCCAGCGCGCGGTGTCGACCCAACCGCTTAACCCAGGCCAATGGCAGCACCTGGCGTTCACCGCCGAGGGCGACAAGGTCACGCTGTATGTGAATGGCCGTGAAAGCGCCACGCTCGCCGTGGCCATGCCTGGGTTCAACACGCAGCTGGCGGTCGGCGCCGACCTGCCGGAAGCCGGCAGCGCGCACCTGCCGTTCGCCGGGGCCATGGATGAGCTGCGCCTGTCCAAGGTGGCGCGCCCGGCTGCGCTGTTGCTGGCCGATGCGAGCGCCCAGGGCGCCGAGTCGAAACTGGTGGCCTACGGCGTGGATGAAGAACAGTCCGGCTTCGGCTTCGGCAGCCTGGGCTTTTTGCTCAACGCCGTGCCGGTGGACGCCTGGGTGATCATCTTGGTGCTGGTGGCGATGATGTTCCAGTCGTGGATCATCATGCTGCGCAAGAACCGCCAGGTCAGCCGCCTCAGCAGTGCCAACGAAGTGTTCCGCGAGCACTTCGCCCAGATCGGCACGCGCCTGGAGATGTATGCCGACGATGCGCAGCTGGCTGAGCGCCTGAGCCATTCTTCGCTGTGGCGCCTGTACCTGGTGGCGGTCAAGGAGATCCGCACCCGCCGTGCCCAGGGCGCCGACACCTCGTCGGTATCGGCGGCGACCATCGAAGCGATCCGCTGCTCCATGGACGGCGTGCGCACCCGTGAGAACCAGGCCCTGAGTTCCAAATTGTCGACCCTGTCCAACGCCATCGCCGGCGGCCCGTACATCGGCCTGCTCGGTACGGTGCTGGGGATCATGGTGGTGTTCCTCGGCACGGCCATGGCCGGCGACGTGAACATCAACGCCATCGCTCCGGGCATGGCGGCGGCGTTGCTGGCCACGGCCATGGGCCTGTTCGTCGCGATCCCCGCGTTGTTTGGCTACAACCGCCTGATCACGCGCAACAAGGAAGTCAGCGCCGACATGCGCGTATTCGTCGACGAGTTCATCACCCGCCTGGCGGAGATGCACGGCGAGAGCCAGCACAGTGAAACCGCGCACCGCCGCGACCATCACGCATCGGTTCCGGCCTGAGGAGAATCGCCATGGCTTCCGTAAATGCCTCCCACGACGATGACGATGATGCCGCCGTCGACAGCATCAACATCACGCCCCTGGTGGACGTGCTGATGGTGGTGCTGGTGATGTTTATCCTCACCGCCACCGCCCAGGTCTCGGGGATCCAGATCCACCTGCCCAAGGCCAGCGCCTCGGTGTCGCTGTCGGAGGCCAAGACCAAGGCCATCTCCGTGAATGACGGCGGCCAGGTGTTCCTCGATGCGTACCCGGTGACCCTCGGCGAACTGGAAGAACGCCTGCGCATCGAGAAAGCGCTGAACCCGGACTTCCCGGTGATCGTGCGCGGTGACGCCATGGTGCAGTACCAGAAGGTCATCGAGGTGCTCGACCTGCTGCGCCGGCTGGAGCTGTCCCAGGTCGGGCTGGTCACCGGCAAACCGAGCCAGGGCTGAGTCATGACCGCACAGATCCCGATCACGCCGTTGCCGGTGAAGAACAAACCGCCGTTGCGCCCGTTGAAGTGGGGCGCCGGCCTGTTGCTGGGCGCCGTGGCGGCCTGGTTTCTCTGGCAGTGGGCCAATGACATGAGTGGCGTACGCCGTGAAGCGCCGAAGGTGCCGACGATTATCCCGTTGCCGCCACCGCCGCCGCCTCCTCCGGAAAAACCCAAGGAGCCCGAGCCCCAGGTTGAAGAGAAAGTCCCGGAGCCGGTGCCCAGCCCCGAGCCCGAAGAGGTCAAGCCGGCCGAGGAAGCACCGCCTTCACCGAATGAAGACCTGGCCAACCCGATGCAGATCGACGGCGATGCGCAGTCCGGTAACGACGGCTTCAACATCGGCGCCGGCAAGGGCGGCGGCATGGCCGGCAGTGGCGGCGGCGGGCTGGGGACCGGCACGTACAAGCAATACCTGGCCGGTACCTATCAACGCCTGATGCGCGAAGACCCGGAGCTGCGCAAGAAGGCCTTTGCGATACAGATCGACCTGTGGCTGGGCGCCGACGGCCAGGTGACGAAGGCGCTGGTGGCCAAGTCCAGCGGGGATGCCGACACCGACGCGCAGATGCTGGCGCTGATCCGTGCGCCGCGCGCCACCCAGAAACCTCCGGCGTCGCTGACGCTGCCCATGCGCCTGTCCCTCAAGGGCCGGCGCCCGGATTGATTGCACGAAACCTCTTACCTACGGTTTTTTACAGGAGTTGCGTACACATGATTTCCCCCGTGAATCGACTGACCCTGGCGGTTGGCATGGTCATCGCGACCCTGGTCGGGCAGGCGGCGGCCGCCCCGGTTGCGCCCTCGGAAAACGTCACCATCAACCTGATCCGCCTGCTGGTGCAGCAAGGCGTGCTGACCCAGGACACCGCCAATGGGCTGATCGCCCAGGCCGAAAAGGAAGCCCAGCAGGCCCGCCAGGCCAACGCTGCGCCGGTGGTCGCCAGTGGCCCGGCGACCGCGCCCGGCGATGTGCGCGTGCAGTACGTGCCGCAGGCGGTGCGCGACCAGATCCGCGACCAGGTCAAAGCCGAAGTCATGTCCACCGCCAAGCAGGAAAACTGGGCGCAGCCCAATACGTTCCCCGACTGGATCTCGCGCATCAGCTTTGATGGCGATATTCGTCTGCGCGACGAGTCGCGCTATTTCTCGGGCAACAACAGCAACAACATCACTGACTTCGCCAAGCTCAATGACACCGGCCCGTACGACGTCAACAAGAACTCCAACACCAAGTTCCCGCCGCTGCTCAACACCCGCGAGGACCGCGAGAACCTGTTCCGCCTGCGTGCACGCCTGGGCATGAAAGCGGTGATTTCGCCTGAATGGACCGCCGGCATTCGCATCGCCACCGGCTCCGACAATAACCCGGTGTCCACCACCCAGACCCTGGGCGGCGGCTTTGGCAAAAAGGACATCTGGCTCGACCAGGGTTACCTGAGCTGGAAAACCACCGATTACATGACGTTGACCGCCGGGCGCATCGGTAACCCGTTCTATTCCACCGACATGATGTATTCCAACGACCTCAACTTCGACGGCGTGGCGGCGATCTTCAACCACAGCCTCAACAGCGAGTGGGGCCTGTTCGGTACCCTCGGCGCCTTCCCGGTGGAGTACACCTCCGACACCGCCAGCACCAATGGTATCGACAAGGAAGACAGCGACACCAAATGGCTGTTTGGCGGGCAGATCGGCGCGGACTGGAAGATCAACCGCAGCAACCGCCTCAAGCTCGCGGCCGCTTATTACCAGTTCCAGGACATCGAAGGCGAGCGCTCCAGCCCTTGCTCCACCTGGCAGGGCGCGGCAGGTTGCGACACCGACGGCACGCGCGTGGCCTTCATGCAAAAAGGCAACACGGTGTTCAACCTGCGCAACAACACCACCAACCCGGCTGATCCTGTCCGCACGCCCGACCCGCAATACGTAGGCCTGGCGTCCAAGTTCGATGTGCTGGACCTCAACCTGGTCTGGGACAGCGAACTGCCGAGCGACTTCAAGCTGCGCAGCCAGGCCAACTTCATTCACAACCTGGCCTACGACAAGGGCGAGATGCTCAAGCGCAGCGAAGGCGAGATCGTCAACAACATCAACAGCAATGGTCAGTTTGAAAGTGGCGGCAATGCGCTGATGGTCTCGTTCACCCTCGGCAGCGCCCTGGAGATGCGCAAGCGCGGCGACTGGAACCTGTTGGCCGGCTACAAGTACATCCAGCCCGACGCCTTGCCCGATGGCTTCAACGACTCGTCGTTCCACCTGGGCGGCACCAACGCCAAGGGGTATTTCATTGGCGGCAACTACGGTATCGACAAGAACATCTACGCCAGTGCGCGTTGGTTGAGCGCCTCCGAAGTGTATGGCCAGCCGTTCGAAGTCGATGTGATGCAACTGGAACTCAACACGCGCTTTTAATGCGCAGGGAGACGCCACATGAACACACGAATCTGCGCGCTGTTACTGCTGCTGGTGAGCACCGGCGCGTCGGCCGAAGGCATGGAGGAACGCCTGCGCACGCAATTGCGCAGCACCACCCAGCAATTGCAGGCGCTGCAAAGCGAACAGGCCCAGGCCAGTGCCGCACGGCTGGCCGCCGAAAACCAGGCCAAACAGGCCCAGGCGCAAATCAAGCAACTGACGGCCGAGCTGGAAAAGGCCCGTGGCACCGCAGAGCAACTGGCCGGCCAGCAACAGAGCCTGCACAGCCAGGCGCAGGCCCAGGTGGCGGCGAGCAACGAGCAGATCGGCAAGTTCAAGAAGGCTTATGACGAACTGCTGGTGCTGGCCAAGGGTAAAGAAGTCGAGCGCGCGCGCCTGCAGGCGGCCTTAAGCGAACGTGACACACAAGTGCAGCAATGTTCAGTCAAGAATCAACAGATGTACGGCGTGGCCCAGCAACTGCTCGCGGCCTACGAAAAAATCGATGTAGCCGAGGTGATGAGCATTCGCCAGCCGTTCGCCAGCAGCGCACGGGTCAAGTTCGAGGAGCTGGCCCAGGGTTTTGGCGACGATCTGTACAAGAGCCGTTCTGATGCGCCCCAGGCAGCCGCCAATCACTGATAGACAAGGAAGAGATCACCATGAGCGAATTGATCACCAGCGTCACCGTCCAGAGCCTCACCGACCTGTTGCAGGACGCCGGCTACCGGGTTAACCAGAGCGAGCAGAACGGCATCGTGCAGTTGCTCAGCGCCAGCCAGGGCATCGGCTTTGCCGTGCGCTTCGGCAACCCGGCGGCGGAGCAGGGCAGCTATGTGGACTTCACCTACAGCTGCGCGTTGCGGGTGCAGGGCGAGTTGCCCGAAGGCCTGGCCCCGGTATGGAACGCCTCGCGGCGCTTTGCGCGGTTGTCTGTGCAGGGCGAGTTCCTGCTGATGGAAATGGACGTGGTGGTGGCCGGGGTTGGCGTCACGCACCTGCGCAGCCAGCTGGAATTGTGGGATCGCCTGTTGCAGGAGTTTATCGTCTACCTGCGTGAGTACAGCCAGCAGGCCGCGCAGTTGCAGGCCGCCGCGGTGGGTGAAGAGGCGGCGGTGCTGTGAAAAAGCCAACCCTGATGCTCGGCGCGGGGGCGCTGGCTGTGCTGGTGGTGGCCGTGGCGTTGAGCCTGCGGCCGGGCAGCGACCCGGTGGCGGCCCAGCAACCGGCGCCGGTGATCAATCCCGCGCCGAGCGGGCCAGCGGTGGCGCGCCTGGGCAACCAGCAGATCGACCTGGCGGAGCTGAAAAGCGTGCTGGCCAGCCTGCCGGCCGAATCCCGCGAGCAACTGCGCGGCAACCGTGGCGCCCTGGAAACCTGGATTCGCTCGAGGCTGGCGCAAAAAGCCGTGCTTGAACAGGCCGATGCCCAGGGCTGGCGCCAGCGCCCGGAGGTGGAGCAGCAGACCCGCGCCGCCGCTGAGCAGATCGTGTTTCGCGACTATATGCTCTCGGTCAGCCAGGTGCCGGCGGACTACCCCAGCGCCGCCGAACTGCAACAGGCGTACGACAGCGGCAAGGCGCAATGGGTGACGCCGCCGTTGTACCAGGTGAGCCAGATTTTCCTTGCGGTGAATGACCCGCAACACCTCGATGCCGTACGGCGCCAGGCCCAGGAACTGAGCCGCAAGGCCCAGGCCGCGCCGGCTGATTTTGCCGCCCTGGCCACGCAGTTTTCCCAGGACCCCGACAGTGCCGCGCGCGGTGGCGATTCGGGGATGCAGCCGTTGCAGCAACTGGTGCCGGAGGTGCGCGGCGCGGTGGCGCGGCTCAAGGTCGGCGCGGTCTCGGATGTGGTGCAGAGCCCGGCCGGGTTCCATGTGCTCAAGCTCATCGGCCAGCAGCCGGCGCGTACCGCCACCCTGGACGAGCTGCGTGAACGCTTGACCCAGGCCCTGCGCGCCCAGCGCCAGGAACAGATCGCCAAGGCCTACCTGGAAGGCATGCTCAACACCGCGACCTTGAGTATCGACGGCGCCGAGTTGAACAAAGTGCTGGAGTAACACGCCTCAACCCGCATTGGATGCACAGACCAACCAGACAGGGAGTCTCCCATGGCATTTCTCGAACCGTCTGCCCCACAGGGGCCCACTGCTTACCGTGCACCTACCGAGCCCCGCAGTGCCTGGCTGGCCCTGGCCAGCGAGATCGACCCGGAGGTGGCCCGCTACTTTCTGGTGAGTGCGCGCTGCGGCTGTTTCATGCAGGCCGCGCGCAGCCTGAATATCAAGGCAACCCTGTTGCGCAAGCGCCTGGCCCAGCTGGAGGAACACCTGCGCCATGCGCTGTTCAGCTACCAGGGCAACGGCCTGGTGCTCAGCCGCGACGGCCAGCAATTGCAGGCCCAACTGATCGCCCTGGCCCATGAACGGCGCCTGCCGGTACTGGAACAGCCGCTGATTCGCCTGGCGGTGGCCGAGCCGATCCTGCACGACATCCTCGGCCGCGACCTGATCGCCTTGCTGCGCCGCAATGCCAGCGTGCGCCTGGAGATCATCTCCCTCGACAGCCACCTGTCCCTGCAAGCGGTGGACGTGGATGTGGTGCTGTGGCTGGCGGACACCGACGGCCCGGTGCCCGGCCCGAGCTTCGTCACCGAACCGCCGCGGGCGCTGGCGCGATTGCGGTACCTGCCGCATATCGCCAAGCGCTATTCACGCCTGACCACGCGCCCGGACAGCGTGGAAGACCTGGCTGACTACATGCTGGTGCAATGGCAGCCGGACGCCCAGGTCGAGGCCCTGCAGCCGTGGAACCAGGTGGTGCAACAGCGCCTGGCGGCGGTGGTGCAGGTGCATGCCTATTCGCTGATGCTGGAGATGATCCGCTGCGGCGCCTGCATCGGTTTGCTGCCGCACTACATGAGCAGCTTCGACCGGGGGCTGGTGGCGTTGCCCGGGTTGTTGGCCGAGGACAGCATGCAGCGCCAGGTGTGGCTGGCGGTGAATGCGCAGGTGCGCCATCCCGAGGCGGTGCAGATGATCGTCGAGTTGATCGTCGGTACGTTCGAGGGGCGGCGGGAGTGGTTTGACTAGCGCTGCAGTGCGCGGCCAATGATCGTTCCCTTGCTCCGCGTGGAAACGAAGGCGTTGCGTCATCGGGTTAACTGCGCCAGGCTTGGTCGCCTCGACCTCTGCGTATCAGCGACCCGCAATGCAAGCCACCCGCCTGACCTTGATCTGCCATGCCGCAACGTCCCTGCAAAAACAGGGGCGCTTTGCTGATGACGAGTGCGTTGCAATGGACTGGCAAGGCGCGGCGTTATCGCTGGCCAATCGCTATCCAAAAAACACACATTTGCTCTGTGCACCAGAGTTACGGGCACGGCAGACGGCGGGTTTGTATGGCCGTGAAGCGGTCATTGACGACGCGTTGCGTGATGGCGATTTGGGACGGTGGAAAGGCCAACGCCTCAGTCATGTCGACAGCGACGAGTTACAGGTCTGGCTGACCAACAGTGCCAGCGCGCCCCATGGCGGTGAGTCGGTCGATCAGGTGTGCACGCGGGTGGCGCAGTGGATGCAAACCCTGGAGGCCCAACCCGGGCACATCGTGGCCATCACCCATCCCTTTGTCATCCGCGCCGCGTTGCTGCATGTCATGCAGTGCCCGGTGTCGATGTTCTACCGGATCGACGTCGAGCCGCTGTCCGCCACCGAGCTGCGCTTCAACACGGTGTGGCGCCTGCGCCTGGAAACTCACGCCTGAGTGCGTGAACATGGCAAAATCCACGCCCCGCAATGAGAGCAATCCATGAAACGCATCCTGATCATCGGCATTGGCGCCGGCAACCCTGACTACATCACGATGCAGGCCGTGAAGGCGCTGAACCGCACCGACGTGTTTTTCCTGATGGACAAGGGCCAGAGCAAGGACAAGCTGATCGACCTGCGCCGTGAGATCTGCGAGACCTATATCACCGAACCCGGCTACCGCTTCGTCGAGGCCGACTGCCCCGAGCGCGTGCGCGGTGAGATCGACTACACCACCGCCGTGCAGGACCTCAACCGCGACAAGCAGGCCACCTTCGAACGCATGATCAACGAGGATATGGCCGACGATGAAGTGGGCGCTTTCCTGGCCTGGGGCGACCCGGCGCTGTACGACAGCACCATTCGCATCCTGCAGGCGATCCTGGCCAGTGGCCGCTGCGTCTTTGAATTCGAGGTGATTCCCGGCATTACCAGTGTGCAGGCCCTGGCGGCCCAGCATAAGGTGGCGTTGAACCGTATCGGCAAGTCCATCGAGATCACCACCGGGCGTCGCCTGGCGGCGGGGCAGGCCAGCGAGGCCGATACCCTGGTGGTCATGCTCGACGCAGAAGATTCCTACCGCACGGTGGCCGATCAGGACCTGGAGATTTACTGGGGCGCCTACCTAGGCACGCCGGATGAGATATTGATCAGCGGCAAGGTCAGTGAAGTGGCGGAACAGATCGAACGGGTGCGCAAGGCGGCGCGCCTGGAAAATGGCTGGATCATGGACACCTACTTGTTGCGTAAACCCTGAGGTCACGTCCCATGTTCAAACTGCTTGCCCTCGCGCTGGCCCTGGTGGCCGGCGTTGCCCACGCCGATTCCGAGTTGCACACCGATTTGCCGCTGGCGTACCTGGAACAGACCCAGGGCGATGCGCGCAACGAGCCGCTGGTGATTTTCCTGCACGGGTTCGGCAGCAATGAGGAAGACCTGTTCGGCATCAAGGACGCACTGCCGTCCACCTGGACCTACCTCTCGGCCCGCGCGCCGACACCGGTGCAGCCAAGTGGCTTTCGCTGGTTTACCAAGACCCCGGGTGACGGCGATTACGATGGTGTGACCGCCGATTTGCACAGCAGCGCCAAGCTGATCAAGGACTTTGTCGGCCAGGCCACCGCCAAGTATCACACCCAGCCTGACCGGGTATTCCTGGTGGGGTTCAGCCAGGGCGCGATCATGGCGTATGAGGTGGCTTTACGTGACCCGCAACTGGTGCGTGGCATTGCCGCGCTGAGTGGCAGCGTGCTGCCGGTGCTCAAGGCTGAGCTCAAGCCGGATCAGCGCTTGAACAACCTGGCGATCTTTATTGGCCATGGCACCCTGGACCAGGCACTGCCCTATGCCTCGGCGACGCGGGCGAATGAGGCGTTGGTGGGGCTTGGATTGAAGCCGGAGTTTCATGGCTATCCGGGGATGAACCACACGGTCAGTGAGGCGGAAGTGCAGGATCTTAAGGCCTGGCTGGAAACGAGTTTGAAGTGAGCGCGCTGAACAAAGGTGGGAGGGGGTAAGCTCCCTCCCTCCTTTGATGGGTGTTGTCAGGACTCTTTGTTATTTGCCGCCGGTAATCTGCTTCACCAGCTCTGCATGCCCCTTCGCATCATCGGCCCGCG
The DNA here is from genome assembly GCF_059418085.1 of Pseudomonas sp. GW821-FHT09C10. Classification (NCBI taxonomy): domain Bacteria; kingdom Pseudomonadati; phylum Pseudomonadota; class Gammaproteobacteria; order Pseudomonadales; family Pseudomonadaceae; genus Pseudomonas; species Pseudomonas sp. GW821-FHT09C10. The sequence goes on along the minus strand of NZ_JBWKPE010000007.1, from coordinate 133,743 downwards.
AGATCGCCTGGATTACCAGCAAGTGGTTGCCGGAGCCGCCGAGGAACGTGGAGTTCAAGGTCTTGCCGCCGCCCTGGGTGGCGGTGCTGTCCACCTGACGCAGGCCGAGGCCCTTGAAGGTCAGTTTCTTCTCGCTCAGCTTCTTGAAGTCGGGCAGGGCTGCGCTCTGGTCCTTGACGAAACCGGCCACGGCACCATCGAGGAACTGCGGGTCGTTGTCCTTGATGGTTACGCCGTCGTTGCGCACGGTTTCGGCGACGATCACCACACTTTTCGTATTCTGGTTGGCGTACATCGTGCCTTGGGTATCAGCGGTGCCGTCCTCGGCCTTGCCGGCCGGGAGGGTGTCGGCGGCGTAGGCTTTGGGCAGATTGAAGTTGAACTTACCACCCAAGGTGGAAATGGTTTGCGTGGCCGGCTTGGCGGCGGCGAAGACGCTGCCGGCGGTCAGCGCGAGGGCCAGCAGGATAGCGGTCTTGGTGAACGTGGCCATGAAGCGCTCCAGGGGTGAACGAAATTGCGGCACATTCTGTCAGAAAATTCGCAATATCGTTCGCCCTTAGCCTCACACCTTGTCGGACTCTTCCTCAAGTCGATCCATCTCAAACAGTCGCGCCAGTTCCGCCCGGGCTTCCTGGGCGGTTTGCATCACCTTGGCCGCATCGTCGTACACCGCGTGCTGGGCGGCGAGCACTTGCAGGTCGTGGTGCTTGAAGCGGGTGATGCGGGCGTCGGCCTGGGCCTGGGTTAACCCAAGGCCCACCAGGGTGCGACGGCTCATTTCCAGGCTGGAGTAGAAGGTCTCGCGAACCGGCGAGGCGTCGAGGTCCACCAGGCGGTGCACGTGCTGGCGGTTACGCGCACGGGCGATGATCTGCATATGCGGGTAGAGGTTGCGCACCAGTTCGGCGGTCTTGATATTGATCTCGGGGTCGTCCATGGCGATCACGAAGAACTCCGCCTGGTCGACCTTGGCGGCGTGCAGGATCTCCGGACGTTGCGGATCACCGTAGAACACCGGCATGCCGCCGAAACTGCGGGTCAGCTCGATGGTTTCCACCGACGTGTCGAGGGCGATGAAGGAGATGTTCTGCGCGCGCAGGATACGCGCGACGATCTGGCCCATACGGCCCATGCCGGCGATCACCACGCGCGGCGCATCGCTTTCGATGGTGCGATATTCCTCCGGTACTTCCACCGGCTTGACCTTGGGCTTGAACAGCTTGGGGCAGACCAGCAGTAACAGGGGGGTGACGGCCATGGACAGGGTGATGGTCAGCACCAGCACATCGTAGAGGTGCGGTTCGAACAGGCCCTGGTCGCGGCCGATCTTGAAGACCACGAAGGCGAACTCACCGCCCGCTGCCAGCACCACACCCAGGCGCAGGGCGCTTTCGCGGTTGAGATCACCTACCATACGACCCACGGCATACAGCAGCGGCAGCTTCAGGCCGATCAACAGCAGGGTCAGGCCGATCACCACCAGCGGCGAGCTGAGCAGCAGGCTGAGGTTGGCGCCCATGCCCACGCTGATAAAGAACAGCCCCAGCAGCAGGCCCTTGAACGGCTCGATCTGGGATTCCAGTTCGTGGCGATACTCCGAGTCCGCCAGCAGCAGGCCGGCGAGGAAGGCACCGAGGGCCATGGAAACACCCACCAGTTCCATCAGCCAGGCGGTACCGATCACCACCAGCAAGGCGGTGGCGGTGGACACTTCGCGCAGGCCGGTCTTGGCGACGATGCGAAACACCGGCCGCAGCAGGTAGCGCCCGCCGATGATCACCACGGCAATACTGCCGAGGATCTGCAGGACGTGTTGCAGGCCCTGGGCTTCGGTGGCCGGATGATCGCTGCCGGCCAGCAGCGGCACCATGGCAATCAACGGGATCGCGGCGATGTCCTGGAACAGCAGGATCGCAAACGCCAGGCGCCCGTGGGGCTGGTTCAGCTCCTTGCGCTCGGCCAGGCTTTGCAGGCCGAACGCGGTGGACGACAGCGCCAGGCCAAGGCCGAGCACGATTGCGCTGTTCCACGGCTGGCCAAACAGCCATAACGCCACCGCGCCCATGACCAGGCCGGTGAGCAGTACCTGGGCCAGGCCGACGCCAAATACCGCCTTGCGCATCACCCATAAACGCTTGGGCGACAGCTCCAGGCCGATGATAAACAGCAGCAACACCACGCCCAGTTCGGAGAACTGCGCGACGCTTTGCGGGTTGCCGATCAGGCCCAATACCGACGGGCCGATGATCACGCCGGCAAACAGATAACCCAGCACTGCGCCCAATTGCAGGCGCTTGGCCAGGGGTACGGTCAGCACGGCGGCGAGCAGGAACACCACGGCTGCTTGTAACAGATTGCCTTCATGGGGCATTGCGAACTCCAGGATCTTTAAAACCAATCGACAGGAGGGTATTAGAGCGCTTTTTACATTTCGAAAATTGTGTTTTTGAGGCGAATGTCAATAAATACTGGACGAAACTCCCATTTATAGGGCGTCAGAAAAATATTAAGGGCCTTCAATTCATGAATTTTTGAGGGCTACTGCTGTTTCGTCTAACAAGGTCTGCCGTCGTATGTGTAAGGTATTTCCTACATGGAAAGTGGTGAACATTTGACTAGTGGCAATTTGCAATGTGTTAGAGAATCGATTTTCACTCAGAGTAGGATAGACAATCGTACAGCTGGAGTGGAAAATGCCAATTCGAGAACAGATTTTTCTGATTTGCGCTGGTCGCGCTTTTTGTGCGTATCGAATTTGAACTTTACGCTAGAGAAACAGCTCGAAAGTATTCTCGGCTTGTGAAACGCAAATTTTTATTGCTATCGGCACTGATGCTTGGATTTTGGGGATTTACGAAACGTGACTGTAAACAGGATTTCAAAAGGTTTAGATCCCGATCACGTACCAATGGATGGTGTGGGCTTGGCTGCTACTGCTTCTGTCGCCGTATTGTTGTGCACACGAGATGGTGAACGCTTCCTCGAAGAGCAAATAGCTTCAATTTCTCGTCAAACCCATCAGAACTTTAAAATCTATGTTTCTGACGATGGCTCCAGTGATTCTACACGAGCCATCGTTACTGCTCACGTTGAGCGCTTGGGGCATGAGTGCATTGAACTGACTCACGGCCCAGTTGAGGGGTTTGCCCGGAATTTTTTATCCGTTAGTTGTCGAGCTGATGTAAATGCCGACTATTATGCATGGTGCGATCAGGATGATATTTGGAATGAGGATAAACTCCAGATAGCTGTAGATAAGCTTGCCGGTGGCGATAGTTCTGTGCCGGCACTCTATTGTTCGCGCACTGAGCTAATTGATGAGCATGGCCAGAGTATCGGTTTTTCCTCATTTTTTTCAAAGCCTGCAACATTTCAGAACGCACTCGTTCAAAATATTGCAGGTGGAAATACCATGGTTTTCAACCAGGCACTGATGGATCTGATCCGTGAGGCGGGTGATCGTGTGCCTGCGGCGTCTCACGATTGGTGGGCTTACATGATTGTCAGCGGTTGTAATGGTCGAATTTATTATGACGCAACGCCCACTGTGCGTTATCGCCAGCACAGTTTGAATTGCATCGGTACCAATCGTGGGTTTCGTAACAACAGTAAACGTGCAAAGGAACTTTGGCGTGGACGTTATCAGCGCTGGATTGATAACAATATTGTTTCGTTGCAGGTAATCAGCCATCGGTTCACCGCGGAAAACAGGAAGATCCTTGAGCGATTTTCCGAGGCGAGAAAGAATAGGTTTTTTGGGCGGCTTTGGGGTTTTATGCGCTCAGGAGTCTATCGTCAGACGCTGATCGGGAATCTCGGTCTGGTGGTCGCGGTAATTATGCGCCGCGTATAGAAAACGGCGGCGCGAGCCGGTTGGCAAGCGCCTGATAGATGTATGTCTATGTCAGAAGATGAAGTCAGCTGGGGTGAGTTCTTCTTTCTTTATATTGAGCAGCAAGATTGAATCATCTGCGTTCAGCGTGATAAGCAAGTTGTCGCCCACCTCTACCGAGGCATCCAGTACGTCTTCGAAGGTAGCTAAAATACCTGCAAGGTCAATTTTATCTTGCTCACCGGCACTACCTGAAAAGTCTCCAATGATAGTTTCTCCGCCACCGCTGCCTTTCCAGAAAATAAAAGTGTCAGCGCCAGGGCCACCCCACAGGATATCGTTGCCTTCACCCCCATCCAGAACATCATCACCTGGGCCGCCAAAAAGCTCGTCGTCTCCATCATCACCATAGAGATAGTCATTTCCTTCCCCGCCTTCAATACGATCGTTGCCACCTCCGCCAGCCAGCAAGTTGTCGTGGGCATCGCCGAGGATCACGTCGTTGTAGGGCGAACCCTGGGCGCCTCGAATGTTGATCAGACGATCGTTACCACCGCCGCCAGACGCTCGTCCTGCGGCCAGATCAATGAATACGGGGTTGTCGGGCTTGCTTGGGTCGATCGGGGACCAGTAATCGACCATATTCCGCTCGCCGATTCCAATGATGATGTCGTCACCGTTGGATGGATTCGGTCGAGGAAGAAAGGCCGGGTTGGAGCGACGGTGCAGCGGTGAAAGGTAGGTCAGGTAAGGGGGCTCCACGGTTTCGATTTGGCCGGGTGTTGCCCGTCCCGGTTTCAAATCAAGAGTCTCTTCATCCGAAGTATTCTGCCCTAGATCTGCCACTCTTGTTCTGTCGTGATTGTCGGGGAGGTAATAAGGGATAAACGCATTGGTGACCCGGTTCCCAAGAAAAGAGCCCGACTCGGATCGCTTAAACGTTATTCCTTGCTTGAAGTTGTTGACCCGATTGTTGCTGATGACGACATCCCTGATGCCATCGCCACCTACCCATATACCGTAAGTAGACCTTGATCTGCTTTTCCAGGCGGGAGATGCGCTGCTTATTTCGAGCTCCCGATTGGCGACGCGATTATTGTCTACGACACTGCCTTCGCCATAGCGCGAGAGTGAAATGCCTACTCCCTCACTGATATCCTGAATGCCTTGGCCTCTTACTTCCATGATGCTGTTGTTTTGAATGAGGACCTCTTTGCCATAAGTTTCGATACCCATGGCATAAGCGTTGTCAGTAGTCGTGTCGCCACCGATGTCCGAGACTATATTGTCAGAAATGACTGAATTCTCACCCTCAACCCGAATGCCTCTGAATGTACTGAAGCGAATATTCATGCCTTCGACTAAATGATCGCGTCCTTCCAGCATTGAAGAGTGAGTGGCGAGATCGGAGAGGCCGGAAAGATATACTCCGTACTGGAAACCGCGAATACGTCCATTTTTTATGGTGATATTGCTTTGGCCGAACGAAAAAATACCGAATCCGGTATTGTCGCCGTCAGTCGGTCCGGTGATTGTATTTTGATTAAGGTCGATGGTGACATTGCTGGCAAGGATTTCAATGCCGTTACGATCGCTGTTCAATGACCGCGCAAGCCTATAGTTTCCTGGCCGACTGATGGTGTAGGGAATGCTTTCAATAACAGTAGCGTCGTCGTAAGTCTCCTTGTGCAGGGAAATGATCAGCGTTGCAACGCTGAGGACTATCAGTGCAGCAATAAATATGGGCGTAGCGGCTTTTATGTTGAGACGGAGCATTATTTAATTCTTAGAGGTGTTGGGCGAAGTGGTGGTGAGGTCTGTCTGGTGTTTTTTAGTATTTTTTCATTGGCCAGAGTCATATATTCTTTGTGCGCGGGCCTGAAGAACTTATCAATGTTTTGCGCAGTCAGTGCGTGAATAAGATGGGGGGCTTGCAATAAGCTCAGTAGCGCTGATGCGGATGAAACGGAAATAATGCCGCAAGATTCGAGTACGTGACCTAGGAACTCGATCGGCAGGCAATCCAGGCTGTCAGGCAGTTTTTTTGCATTATAGTTATCAAGTTGCTGTATTAGCTGCGCAATGAATGTGGCAGGCGTTCCGGCGTGTTTTTTAATAAATAGGGTGCTGCCCGGCGTCACGTATTTTCTGCAGATTTCTACATACAGTTCAAGCTCGTCAGACTCATCAGTCAGTTTACTGCTCGTGAAGTTGCTGAGGATGAGTAACCAGGATGGCTCTGTTTTTGATCTTGTGGCAATTTCCTGTTCAAGCCGGAGTACGGGTGCAAAAAATCTTTTGAGGGTGCTGAGCGTCTGGATGAGGATTTCGGTAGGTATGATGCTGTGTTCGGGGCCGGGAAGGGTGCGGTCCAGGTCGCCAAAATCGATGACGGTCAACGCTCTCTCTGCTGCAAGCCATTCGCTGTCGATGTTGACACGGCTGAACCAAAACAAATGTTTAAGCCCACGAAGGCTTACATCAAAGGCCGGGGTAGGGGGGGTTGTGGGTGGATAGAGAAAGCCAGGCGAGTCTCCATAACAGATGTTCCGTTTTGCTGCTAAAGCCTGCATGAACGCCTGCGCAGTATGTTCTGAACTGGCATCGTGTGCGTAGTAGAACGCGGGGCATTCTCCGGGAGTGATATTCAAGTACTCACGGAGCCACTCAGAGCGTTTTGACAATTTTCGGTACGGTGACAGAGGCCCTTTTCGTTCTTTCAGGGATGGCAGCACTGCGGTGACGAACGGGAAACTTTTAAGAGCAGCATCAAAGAATTGCCGGCTTTGTGAGTGTGGTGAGTGGTCCATTGGTTGATAGGACCAGAGCACGAGAGTGGCGGGGCTTTCTCTTGCAATATTCCTGGATTCTCTATCGAAGCGTAGCGCGCAGAGGGCATGTAAAAGTTGATGTGGAGACGAGATCAAAATTACCTCTTTCCCCCGAGAGGCAGGGGAAAGGGCGTGCTCATTGTCCGCGACCACTGACTATCGCGCCTGACGGTTTACGGGCATATCTACGTCCCAGGACAGGTGAGGCCGCACCATGCAGTTGGGCCATGCGTTGGGCCAGTTCCCACGAACCCCGGTCGCCTCACTGTCATCGGCAACGGTAAAGCTGATAACTGCCTGTTTGATGATCCGGTGGTCGATTTCAGCGCCAGGCCACAGTTCGACATCGATGCGATAGTCCCCAACATTGAGCAGCGGCGACTTCACGGTGCAGCGCTCGACATATTGTCCCACGGCCCGGATTTCGCTTCCTGTGTACAGGTTGTCCATGCTCACCAGGACATAATGGCCCGCCAGGTCTTTCAGGTGAAGGTGCACATTAATCGGCCACTTCGCCTCAAGTACCGTGAACTTGACTTCGATGACAAACTCTTCCTTTACGTCAAATTCGGGGCTCGGATTGCCGTTGTGATCAAGCACCATGATCGAATCGAGCCTTACACAGTCGTCAAACATCGGCGCGCTGGCCTCAGCCCAAGTGACTGCCGGCGTCAGTTGAATGCCTGAACGTATATAAGAACGGGTGATGTCTGAAACGCTTTGTGTAGAAAGTTGCGGGTCTTCGTCGCTTTTTGGCAGTTCGATTTTGCTGTCGTTGATGATACGGCCGTGAGCCATATGTACGGCTCTATTGCAGATACGGTTGACGGCATCCATATCGTGGCTGACGAACAGCAGTGTGCGTCCCTGGTCGGCTACTTGAAGCATTTTTTCGGTACAGCGTCTCTGGAACGCGGCATCACCGACCGCCAGAACTTCATCGACGATGAGAATCTCGGACTCAAGGTGCGCTGCCACGGAAAAGGCGAGGCGCACATACATGCCTGAGGAATAACGCTTCACCGGCGTGTCAATCAGTTCGCCGAGTTCTGAGAACTCGATGATTTCCTCGATACGGCGGCTGATTTCCTGAGGTTTCATGCCCATGATCGAGCCGTTCAGGTAGATGTTTTCGCGACCGCTGAGATCGCCGTGAAATCCTGTGCCGATCTCCAACAGGCTGATCAAGCGTCCACGGAAACGAAAGCCACCATGGGAGGGGGATGTGATTCTGGACAGGATTTTCAGCAGTGTACTTTTGCCGCAACCGTTGGGACCGATAATACCGACTCGATCACCTTGTTTTATCTCCAGGTCCACATCCTTCAGAGACCAGAAGTGATTGGGGGGCGCGTCTTGGGTCTGCGTGGCGTCGAGAATGGTGTGCGATTCGTGAGTGGTTTCCACCGGTTTCGCAGTTTTCGACTTTTGCAGCGGGTTAATGACTCGACCGAGCATCCACCGAATACGCATATTGATCATTTCGGCGGCTGTAACGTTGGACTTGCCGATCCGATAAAGTTTGGAAACGTTCTCGCAACGAATAGCCCACGTCATAGGGTGTCTACCACATTTTTATCGAAGTGCTGGAATATAAAGACGCCAACCGAGAAGCAAGTCACTGCAATGGCAATGAGCGTAAGCAGGGTGGATTGTGCTGGCCAATGTCCGTGCATGGCATCACGGTAACCGGTAATTACCAGAGAGAGTGGGTTGACTGCATACCAGGGTTTAGCCCAAGGCGGGACAGCCGAGACCGGGTAAATGGCAGGTGTTGAGTAATAAAAAAGTTGTAATGCCAGCGGGACCAAATGTTTCACGTCTCGATACTTGGCATTTAACGGTGCGAGCATCAGACCTATGCCCAGGCCTGTCATGAGTGTGCAGGCCAGCAGCAGCGGCATGATGAGCAGCAATTGAATCGTCCAGACGTCATAGATAATGGCGAACGGCGTAATCAGTAACGTGTAGGCGATCAGGAAGTCAACGGCCGCGCCTACGGCGTAGGCGCCGCCAATGAGCAGGCGAGGGAAGTAGACCTTGGTGATCAGGCCTGCGTTGCCTTCGATCATCTGGACCGAGGGGTTAAGGACGTTCATGAAGGCGTACCAGGGTATGACCGCCACCAGGTAAAACATAATGGTGGGGAGCCCATCGGTCGGCACCTTGACCATGATGCCGAACACGATAACGAATACGCCAACGGTAATGAGTGGGGTCAGAACGACCCAGCCCAAGCCGAATATCGTTTGCGTATAACGCCCCTTCAGATCCCGTTTGCAGAATACCCACAACAGTAATCGAAAATCCCATAGGGTTCTGATCAGTCCGCGCAGGTCGAAACGGCGGGAATTGTTGACGACCGTTTCCTTGAGAGGCGGGCGGATTTTTTCTTCGGTACTCATGAGGGTCAGGTTCTGGTTGAGGGGGTGGAGAGAGGCTGAGCGCTGGTCAGTTCGTCGAACAGGTCGATAATTCTCGCCATCGATTTACCGTCATGCAGGCCCCATTCATGAGCGCATTCAATTTGATTGGCTCGGGCCTCGGCGTACGCTTCCTTGTTGTCGGTCAATTGCTCCAGGGTCGATTGGAAGACGCTGTAGCGGTTGGTCGTAACAAGGCCTTTGGCGTTATCGAAGTCGGTATAGCCGTAGTCGTAGCAGTCATAGTTGATAGCTGGAATTCCACACGCCGTGGCCCAGCGTAGAGTGGACGACACGCACGCGACAAACAGGTCGCACGCGGGAACGAGTTCGAGTGTGTCGATATCGGTCACCCGGTGATGCAGGCGATAGGGCCTGAGGACTTCACTCAACAGTTCGGGGTCGGTGACGGGGTGTGGACGAATTACCACATTGAAATCAGTAAAGCGACTGACGCTTGCGAGGGCTTTAGCCCAGGCCTTGCACAGTGCCTTGTAGTCCTGGAACTCCATTGGGATGCTGCGTGAGCCATATTGGTCGGTGGGCCAGGCACAGACGAGCAAAGGCTTTGCAGGATCCAGGCGCAGTCGTCGGAAAATACGCTCTCGGGCGGTTTGCGACTCTCTTGCGGCATGCATGACGTCGTCGTATGCGGCCCCCGTCAAGCGCAACTGTTTCTCCGGGAAGCGCATGCGGCGATAGTAACGCTCCATTTCCGGGCTTTCGACGGCGATGCAGGTCACGCTGCTGTTATTGGGGATCCAGGGGTGTTCCGGTGCAAAACCGAAGGCTTCCAGCAAGAATATGCGCTGGCCGGGCAGACGAAGGAGTTTCTTCGAGGCGTAGTAGTTGACCCAGTGCGGAAACAGAAACGCCGCCAGTTTGTTAAGGATATTCCTGTCCGCTTCGTACATCGGTTTGTCGGAAAGGCTTTCGACCATTTCCTTGGCCGTGCCTACGGCGAACGGGACGATCAGTGTTGGGACGTTATCTTTGTTGCAGATTTTCGTCAGCAGGGTATTCACCGACCCCGGGAATTCCTGGCCGAAAACCACCATTGAAGGCTTGAGGACTTTATATAACTGACGCGCGTAGTTAAACGGTTGGAAGTTTTTGCTGTTGGCTTTTTCCGTGCGCTTTTGCTTGGTGCGCGTGGCGAAGTCGTGCAGCTTGAAAAATGGACTGAGCACTGTCGTCAGAATCAGGCCGGCCCATGTGAATGCTCGACCTTTGGGATTGGCCTTTTGCACCAAGGAGTGAGGGATATAACCGTTTTCAAGCTCCTTCGCGATCTTTTCGTACTTCATCGACAATAGAGAGCGTTTCAACGGACGCCCCGGGTAGTAAGCACCGAAGCCGTTCATGCGGCAAAACGCACGGTCAGGCTTGAGGTTGATATAGCCCGCTTGTACGAAAAGGAAGCTGACGTCGTAGCCTGCCATCTTGGCAGCTACTGCGACACGGCGAAGCTCGACGAACTCCCCGGCTTCGTTTACGACAAAAAGCACATTTTTGCCAGGGAGTGGAGAGCCCAATTTCATTCCTCACCTTTTGTTGCGTGCATCGTCCTGACATCTCCGTCGCTAAGCTAATGAAGTCGTTATGTGTTGGAAAACTAGGATAGAAATTCTTTCGCAAAAAGCGCGGCTCGCAGGTCTCTGATTGTTGCCGTCGACCGTTGCACAGTTCATGGAGCGGTCGAAACTGAGTTACTCGTGGTAACGACTCGCCCGCCACACTTTTTGGTAAGGTTGCTATCTATTTAGCATCCTTGATTGCCGCTGTGGCACGCAATTTGGCGCTCTTGGCCTTTTGGGCTGCGTCTTTCGCAACTTGTGACTGCGGGGCTGCTGCAGAAGCGGCCGATGCAAGCTGTACGTAGGCATCAAGCCTCAGCATTGCCGACTCCGGCGAGGACTTGATTTCAGAGAGCGCCTTTTCAGACGCTTGCATTGCCGCGACGGCAACGGTTTCCGGGGATTTTGCAGCCAATTGTGCAGCGCCTTCAGGCGAAGACAGTGCAAGTTCAAGCGCCTGATTTTCAAGGGTTACCGCAGGGGTCGCTTTGGCGGGGCGGCCAAGAGCCTGTCCTTGTTTGTCGGACGATTGATCGCAGCCAGCAATGCTGCCAGCGGTAGCGGTCAAAATAGTCAGAAGCAAAAGCATTTTTTTCATGGAAAATTCACTGTGCTGTTTGGCGTTAGTTTGCAGGCTGCCTTTCGGTTTTTTGCGCAGACCATTCATGTTGTGCTCGTTCGAATTCTTCGATGCGACCAATGTCAAGCCAGTACTCGCGCAGAGGAAATGCCGTAGTGGCTCTTTTGGCCGCGATCAAGTCCTCGAACATTGTCGGCATGTCGTAAAAAGTGCCAGAAGGAATCTGGTCGAGCACTGAAGGCGAAATGGCGTAGATGCCCGCGTTGACATAAAAGCTGTGTATCGGTTTTTCATCAATGCCGGTAATGGTCGAGCCATCGACCTTCACTACCCCGTAGGGCACCTGAAAGTCGTACTCGCGTACTGTCATCGTGGCTTCGGCGTTGTGATCTTCATGAAACTGCAGCAAATCGTCGAAGCGTGCATGGGTCAAGAGATCGCCATTCATTACCAGAATAGGGTGATCCGGGCGTTTGGGCAGTAGCGACAACGCGCCTGCTGTGCCTAGCCGTTTGTTCTCTTCCAGATAGCGAATTCGCACACCCCATTTGCTGCCATCCCCGAAGTGATTGCGTACTACTTCGGCGAGGTAGTTGACGGAGAGGAAGAAGTTGCGAAACCCTTGCTCGATGAAACTCTCCAGAATGCACTCCAATATGGGCTTTCCGGCAATCATCAGCATCGGTTTTGGACAGTGTTCTGTCAGGGGGCGCAGCCGTTGTCCCAGGCCGCCAGCCATCAATACCACCCAGTTTGGGCGTTCAAGTATGCCCGTCAGGGCATCGAGAGTGGCTAAGCCGACGACGCGCTGTTCGTCATCCAGCAGTGGCAGGTGGTGCAGAACCCCACGGCGCATCAGGTTCAATTGTTCGTTACCGGAAGATGTCGCGTGCGCAGTTTGCGGCGCATGATTCATCACCTCGGCAACAGGCGTTTCCAAGTGGACTTCCTTGAGGATTGCCCGGCGCACGTCACCGTCGCTGAGTAGTCCGACCAGTTTTTCCTCATCATCCAACACCAGCGCCATTTGCATCCCACAGGCGTCGATGCGGACAATCGCTTCGCGCAACGGAGTGTTCGGCGAGACTACGGTATCTCTCCAATCCTTCACTTTATCGACTTCCTAATCTGACTGGAGTACTTCGAAGCAGAGCTTCCCTATTTACTTCTTTATAACGCTCCGAATCTTTTGAACAGCCGAACTGTTGTGCAGCCGCAGCTGATAAACAGGGGCGCACCAAGCGTACACGAGAGGTCTGGTAAGTCAACAAAAGTGATTGATGGGCGGCTTGGGCATGCGGAGGATCAACGACTTAGACCGGTTTTTGCACCAAGAGTGGCCTGGGGATGTTTTTCGACGCTCTTTGAGCTGCTATGATCGGCGCCTATTTTGTGCAGGGATGCATTCTCACCGATTTTTTGCCAGGCGCCTCTCAGGCGGCTCGCAATTGATCCTGGCAAAGCTCCCTTGACGTAAAGTGACGGGAGCATTCCTCCCTGTTTGATTTTCAACACCTTTGGTTTCGCTGGATGGCGGGCCGTGCCATGTCGTCGTCGCTGCCCCAGGGTTACTGGTGGGCAAGCTGATGGCGCCAGCCGGGCTGTTCGGTGCAAGATATGTGCCTGCGGATGGCCTTGCCTTGTGCTTTGCCAATCAGGTTATCTATATGCAGCCTGGTGCAATGAGGGATGTGCGTCTTTTGGCGCGTATCGCAATTTTTAAAGCAGGATCCGTTTGTAGGACTCTTGCGTAACTGGATTTTTGTGTCTTGGGCTCTGGAGCTTCGGGGCAAGTACGTTAAGGGTTGAACGATGACTACAGTTTTAGTGACCGGTGCGGATGGGTTCATTGGCTCGCATTTGACCGAGCTGCTCGTGCGTGAAGGTTATAATGTCAAGGCGCTGTCTCAGTATAACTCCTTCAACTATTGGGGATGGCTTGAGGACGTCGATTGCCTGTCGCGAATCGAGGTGCTCAATGGCGATGTGCGTGACCCGCACTATTGCAAGCACATCACTAAAGGCGTCGATATCGTTTTTCACTTGGCAGCGCTGATTGCCATTCCTTATTCGTATGTCGCGCCAGACAGTTATGTGGACACCAATGTCAAAGGCACTTTGAATATTTGTCAGGCCGCCTTGGAAAACGGCGTAAAGCGCATTATCCATACATCCACCAGTGAGGTGTACGGCACTGCCCAGTATGTGCCTATCGATGAGAAGCACCCGCTTCAGGCACAATCACCGTACAGCGCTTCAAAAATTGGCGCTGATGCAATGGCGATGAGTTTTTTCAACGCATTTGATCTGCCATTGACGATTGCCCGGCCGTTTAACACCTATGGCCCTCGCCAGTCTGCTCGCGCAGTTATCCCGACGATTATCAGCCAGATCGCCGCCGGGCAGAAACAGATCAAGTTGGGTGATGTAACCCCGACTCGCGACTTCAACTATGTCGCCGATACCTGCCGTGGCTTCCTAGAGTTGGCCCGCTGCGAGCAAGCCATCGGTGAAACAGTAAACATCGGTTCGAATTTTGAAATTTCGGTAGGTGATACGCTCAATCTTATTCGCGAGTTGATGAATAGCGATGTTGAGTTTCTGACAGACGATCAGCGTCTGCGTCCCGAGAAGTCAGAAGTTTTCCGCTTGTGGTGTGATAACTCAAAGATCCACGGTCTTACCGGTTTCGAACCTGAGTATTCGATTCGCCAAGGCTTGGAAAAAACGGTTGAGTGGTTCTCCCAGCCTCAAAATCTCAGCAAATATAAAGCCAATATTTATAACGTTTGAGGCTCGAAATGTTTGATGCCCTGGTTCGGTTTGTACGCGATCAATATGGAACAAATGAGTTCATTCCGTTGCATGCCCCCGTGTTCTCCGGTAACGAGAAAAAGTATGTAGCAGATACGATCGAATCGACCTTCGTCTCCAGCGTGGGTGCCTTTGTAGATCGTTTCGAGCGGGACATGCAGGTTTACACGGGCAGTGAGCGCGCAGTCGCTACCGTAAACGGTACTGCTGCGTTGCACGTAGCGCTTTTGTTGGCGGGAGTGAAGCCGGGTGACCTGGTCATTACTCAGTCCCTGACTTTTGTCGCTACATGCAATGCCATTGCCTACTGTGGCGCCCAGCCTGTTTTCGTCGATGTCGATCGCGAGACCTTGGGCCTTTCGCCGTCAGCCCTGGATGCATGGCTTGAGTCCGAAGCGTTTATCGACGCCGATGGCCTTTGCCGCTTGCGAAGTGACGATCGTGTTGTCAGGGTCTGCCTGCCAATGCATACATTTGGTCATCCCGTAGCGCTTGATGCGCTCATGGAGGTCTGTACTCGCTGGGGGCTGGCGTTGGTGGAAGATGCTGCCGAGTCTCTAGGCAGTACTTACAAAGAGCGTCATACCGGCACCTTCGGGCTGATTGGCACCCTCAGTTTCAATGGCAACAAGATCATCACCACTGGCGGTGGCGGCATGCTGCTGACCAACGAGGTACTGGGCGTTAAAGCCAAGCATCTGACGACTACTGCCAAACAGCCTCATGCCTACGAATATGTACATGACGAAGTGGGGTATAACTACCGGTTGCCGAACCTCAATGCGGCCCTGGGTTGTGCGCAGCTGGAACAGTTGGATTCGTTCCTGGTATCCAAGCGACAGCTTGCGATGAATTACAAGCATGAGTTGGCACAAACCGACTTGCAGTTTTTTACCGAGCCGGCGCATGGCAAATCCAACTACTGGTTGAACGCAGTCATTTGCAATGACAAGACGCAGCGTGACGAACTCCTGAAAGCGACCAACGACAGTGGAGTCATGACTCGCCCCATCTGGAAATTGATGAACCATTTGCCGGCTTACGAGCATTGCTTGAAGGGTGATCTCAGTAACTCGCATTGGTTGGAGGCGCGTATCGTCAACCTGCCAAGCAGCGTGCCGCCTGCGGGACGCTCATGAAACGTCGCGTTGCCGTCTTTACCGGTACTCGGGCTGAGTACGGCTTGCTGTATTGGCTGATGAAAGGTATTCAGGCCAGCGAGCTGCTTGAGCTGCAAACCATCGTCAGTTGCATGCACCTTTCTCCTGAGTTTGGAGAGACTTGGCGACAAATCGAGCTCGATGGTTTTGCCATCGACGCCAAGGTCGAGATGCTGCTGTCTTCCAATACCGACGTCGGCGTAGCCAAGTCCATGGGGTTGGGGACGCTGGGATTCGCTGATGCTCTGGATCGGTTGCGTCCGCAGATGCTGGTGGTGCTGGGGGATCGATTCGAGGCGCTGAGCATTGTTCAGGCTGCGTTGGTCATGCGCATTCCCGTGGTTCATTTGCATGGTGGGGAGCTGACGGAAGGTGCCTACGATGACGCCATTCGCCATGCAATCACGAAAATGGCTTATCTGCATTTCGTGGCGGCCGAGCCCTATCGGCAGCGTGTCATTCAGATGGGTGAAAGCCCCGAGCGGGTCTTCAATGTCGGAGCGGTGGGGCTTGATCACATCAGGCGCACGCCGCTTATGTCGGCACAGGAGTTGAGCGAGAGCCTGCAGTTTGCCGTGGATGCACCGCTCATCCTGGTCACTTACCACCCGGTCACGGCACTGGCCGAGGACCCGGTGCAGAGCTTCAGCGCCCTGTTGCTGGCCTTGGAGGAGTTCGCGGATTATCGTGTCATTCTGACCTACCCGAACGCCGACAATGGTGGTCGCGCGATCATTCCGCTGCTTGAGGATTTTGCTGCCCGTCACGCTGATCGGGTATTGGCGATCCCTTCATTGGGTTTTCGGCGTTATCTCAGTGTCGTTGCACGCTCCTCAGCGGTTGTCGGCAACTCTTCCAGTGGGATCATCGAGGTGCCGTCTCTTGGCGTGCCAACCGTCAATATTGGTATGCGTCAGGCTGGCCGGCTTTGTGCGGACTCTGTATTAGCCTGCCCGCCGGATAAAGACGCCATCGTCGCGGCGCTTGCGTTGGCACTGAGTGCGCCATTTGCCCAATCTTGCAGGGACACAACCAACCCGTACGGGCAGGGCGAAGTCGCCGAGGCTATTGTGGCCGTTCTTGAAACTTGTGACCTATCGAGTCACAAAACATTTCATGATTTGAGTTGACGTATGAAACTACCCAAAAAAGATGCGGTGTACGTTATTGCTGAGGCCGGTGTAAACCATAATGGTGAGCGCGAGTTGGCGTTCGAACTGGTCGACATGGCCGCGAGCGCCGGAGCGGATGCGGTAAAGTTCCAGACTTTTGATGCTCGTAAATTGGCTTCCGCAAGTGCGCCCAAGGCCTTGTATCAGCAGGAAACTACCGACGCGGCTGAAAGTCAGTTAGCGATGCTGCAGAAGCTTGAACTGCCTCGTGCCTGGCACGCCGATTTGCAACGCCATGCCAAAGCCCGTGGCATTGAATTTATTAGCACGGCTTTTGATAGCGATAGCCTGGACTTTCTCTGTTCGCTGGGTATTCCGTTCTTCAAGGTTCCCTCTGGGGAATTGACCAATGGGCCGCTGCTTTGGCAGTTTGCCAAGACCGGGAAGGCGCTCATCCTGTCGACGGGCATGGCCACGCTGAGTGAGGTCGAGCAAGGTCTGGCTATTGTTGCGCACGCACTGTGCAATGACGCCGAACCGGCACATATGGACGAGGTTTGGCGGTGCTGGAGTGATGATGAGGCAAGAGGCCGTTTGGCTGGTCATGTCACCTTGTTGCACTGTACGTCGCAATACCCTACGCCGATGGCGGAAGTAAACCTTCGGGCCATGGATACGTTGAAAGAAGCATTCGGACTTGAAGTAGGGTACTCGGACCATACGGAAGGATTGTTGGTGCCTGTTGCCGCGGTTGCCCGTGGCGCGACGGTGATCGAAAAACATTTTACGTTGGATCGCTCCATGCCTGGCCCCGATCACAAGGCCTCATTGGAACCGTCGGAATTGGCTGACATGGTGAGGCAGATAAGAGCGTTGGAATTGGCTCTTGGGAAGCCGGGAAAATCCCCACAACCCAGTGAGTGGGACACTCGCAAGGCTGCTCGTCAGCAGGTAGTGGCAGCCCGCGAAATCACGTCGGGGCAGCCGTTCGCCCGCGCCGACCTCACCACCGCGCGCTCGGGCAGCGGCTTGCCTGCGACGCAGTTGTGGCAGCGCGTTGGAGCGATAGCTTCTCGTAACTATCGTGCCGGCGAGATCATCGAGTGACTGGGTCAGGTCGCGACGTTTCCCTGCTGCCATTTGTCATTCTCGGCGCTGGGGGGCATGCGAAAGTGTTATTGGCGCTGCTTCAGTCGATGGGGGCGGTAGTGAAGGGGGTCTGCGATCCTGGCCTGGCGCAGAGCGGTATCGAATGCTGGCGTGGCGTAAGGGTGCTGGGGGGGGATGAGGCACTTGATGGGCTGGATCCAACCCAAGTGTCATTGGTCAATGGCCTGGGACAGGTCATCGGCAGCGATCGCAGGATGCAGGTATTTCAGGAATTGACGGCCAAGGGCTTTACCTTTGCGCCGCTTGTGCATTCGGCAGCTTGGATCGACTCCACTGTGGTGCTGGAGGCGGGTGCCCAAGTCATGGCGGGGGCAGTGATTCAGCCCGACTCCGTCATAGGCGCCAACACGATAATAAATACCGGGGCCAGAATCGATCACGACTGTATAATCGCAAGCCATGTACACATTGCTCCCGCGGCAGTTCTATGCGGTGGAGTAAAAGTGGCGACTCGCGCATTTGTGGGTGCAGGTTCAACTACGCTACAAGGCCTCAGCATTGGCGAGAGTGCCATAGTGGCAGCGGGAAGTACGTTGGTCAGGGACCTGCAGGCGGGGCATTTGGTGGTGAGCTCTCCAATGCGGATCCGTGAGTCGAAATTTAAAGTTCAGTCCAAAAGATCATGAGATCAGTTGAACGATGCCCCTTAAAAATGCGCCTATCAGGCCCTTGGTCGCAATCCATGAAATGGGACTGCGCAAGGCTTGTGCGTCTGAGCGCGTCAATAGAACTCAGTTTTCAGATGATGTCAGGCAGTACTGAAGGAAAAAACGTTATCCGACTGAAGCGACAAGGAATGTCGGCCTCAATGAGCGGCTGATAAACCGAATACACGTAAGCGCTGGTATCTACGTGTGGGCCCCGAGGTACTCGATGAATTCGTCTATTGGGGGGCCGAGCGATATACCAATGTTGTTCGAGCGCGTGCAGCACGCGGGGCGGTAGCGATGCAGGCCCAACGATCCGCTGTTGGCACGTACAAGTACACTGTTCAATAAATAATTTCGTGATTGGAGATTGGTTTTGAAAATTGCCCCGGGTTCATCTATAGATCTTTCAAGGTTCAGCAAGCCAAAAAGTGAACTGGAAGTTTATTACGGGTTGCCGCGCGACGTTAAGTTCTGCAAAAAATGCAACATGTCGAACCAGCAGCCGATGTCGAGTAATGAATACGCGCACAGCAATGGCTCGACCAAGACAACCTTGAGTTTCGACGAGGAGGGTGTATGTCACGCTTGCCGTTTCAACATTCTCAAGGAAGACGGCGAAATCGATTGGGATGAGCGCGAGCGTGAACTCGTCGAGTTGTGCAATCAACATCGCAAGACCGACGGCACCTATGACTGCATCGTCGGTGGTAGCGGTGGTAAGGACAGCGCGATGCAGTCTCACCTGCTGAAATACAAATACGGCATGAACCCTCTGACCGTGACCTGGTCGCCGCATCTGTATACCGATATCGGTTGGAAAAACTTCCAGCAGTGGCTGCATGTGGGGGGCTTCGATAACTATCTGTATACCCCAAATGGCAAGATTCACCGCCTGCTGACCCGCAATGCAACAATCAACCTGCTGCACCCGTTCCAGCCATTCATCCTGGGGCAGAAGACGTTCGTTGCCAAAATGGCAGCACAACTGAATATTCCGCTGATCTTCTACGGAGAAATGCCCGGCGAATATGGCGAAAAGATTTCCCATAAAACCTCCAGCTACGCGGCAGCCAACGAAGTAGCGGAAAGCGAGGGTTTTTCGCTGGATTATTTCGGTGGCAAAGACGTACGCGACGTTTATCTGGGCGGCAAGAAAATCGGCGAATACCTGGATGAAGGCGTTCCTCTGGTTGACTTGAAAAGCTACCTGCCAATGCCCGCCGAAGTGCTTGAGCGCAAGGGTATCGATTTCAAATACCTGGGTTACTACAAGAAATGGGTACCGCAGGAGGCCTACTACTACGCCGTAGAGAATACCGGCTTCGAAGCCAACCCTGTTCGCACTGAGGGGACGTACTCCAAGTACAACAGCCTCGATGACAAGGTCGACGGTTTCTTCTACTTCACCCGTTGGATCAAGTTCGGCGTAGGCCGCTCGATGATGGACTCCGCTCAGGAAATTCGTAACCACCACATCGACAAGGACGAAGCAATTGCGTTGATGCAGCGTTATGAGGGTGAATATCCATCGCGCTACGAAAAGGAATTCCTCGACTACATCAGCATGACCCGTGAAGAGTTCCTGGAAACGTGTGATCGTTTCCGCTCCCCGCACCTTTGGCATGTGGTGGATGGCGAGTGGAAGCTGCGTTACACGCCCTGGAATCCTCAGGTTAACGCTGAATGAGCAACACGCGACTGATTGCCCGCCTTGATGTGAAAGGTGCCAATCTCATTAAAGGCATTCATCTTGAGGGGCTCCGCGTTGTCGGGTCCCCTAACGAACATGCCCTGCGTTACTACGAGCAGGGCATTGATGAATTGATCTATATGGATTGCGTCGCGAGTCTGTACGGGCGCAACAGCCTGAGTGAGCTGATCAAGCAGGCGGCAGAGAATGTCTTCATTCCCCTGACCGTCGGCGGAGGCGTGCGATCGGCCGACGATGTTGCTCATCTGTTGAGATGTGGCGCTGATAAGGTGGCGGTCAATACCGCTGCCGTAAGCAACCCGCAGTTGATCACCGAGATCGCTCGACGTTTTGGCAGCCAATGCATGGTTTTGTCTATTGAGGCAAAAAGCGTCTCGCCGGAACGTTGGGAGGTTTTCACCGACAATGGCCGTGAAAGCACGGGCATTGACGTCGTTGACTGGGCAAAACAGGCCGCAGCACTGGGGGCCGGAGAAATCTTGCTGACTTCAGTCGACCGCGAAGGAACTCGCAAAGGTTTCGATCTGGCGCTTGTTCAAGCGGTGAGCGAGTCAGTCAATATTCCTGTTATAGCCAGCGGCGGCATGGGTAAAGCCCAGGATGCGGTCGAGGTGGTCAGGAAGGGCGCGGATGCGGTCGCCATGGCTGACATTCTTCACTTTAAGCGAGCATCGTTGGCTGACATCCGAACAGAAGCATCTGCTGGCGGGATCCGGGTTCGAACCTATGAGTAATGTAGTTACTGTTATCGATTATGGCGTAGGTAACCTGTTCAGCGTCCGCCGGGCGCTCGAACACTGTGGTGCGACGGTAAATCTGGTTTCCGATCCCGATGCGTTGAAAGACGCCACCAAGGTTCTATTGCCGGGTGTGGGCGCATTTTCGAATGCAATGACGATGTTGTCGGCAAACGGAATGGATCAGGCAATCAAAGAGTACGCGTCATCAGGTGCGCCACTTTTCGGTATTTGCCTGGGCATGCAGTTGTTGCTCGATTGCAGTCACGAGTTTGGCCTTATCAACGGGTTGGGATTGATCCCGGGTACGGTAGAACCCATACCTGCCGTTGATAGCAGCGGTGCTCGTCTGAAAATCCCGCATATCGGTTGGTCCAACCTGGTGTGTGCCGCAGGGCGCGAATCCTGGGACGGGACATTGCTGGCCTCGATAGAACCGCATAACAGCGCGGTCTATTTTGTGCACTCTTACATGGCTGTGCCTGACGATGGTGCTCATCGCGTTGCGGATTGCTTGTACGGCGATACTGCGGTGGCGGCTGTCATCGGGCGCGACAATGTGTGGGGCGCTCAATTCCATCCTGAAAAAAGTGGCAAGGTCGGATTGTCGATGTTGAGCGACTTTGTGGCGCTGAAATGAAAATCCTTGCAATCGTACCCGCAAGGGGCGGATCCAAGCGGCTGCCCGGAAAGAACATCAAGGTTCTGGGTGGGCGGCCGTTGATTGCATGGACAATTGAAGCTGCGCTGCAAAGTGGCGTTGTTACCGATGTGGTGATTTCCACGGACGACCTGGCTATTGCAGACGTTGCCCGCGCCTTTGGTGGCAATGTTCTCAGTATGAGGCCCGCACATCTGGCCACTGATACTGCTGGCAGTTTTGATGTGGTGGTGCAGGTGCTGGATGAGTATGAAGCGGTTCATGGCGCGGTAGAGGCTGTCATGTTGCTTCAGCCGACGTCGCCCTTTCGTTCGGCAGAATCCATTCGGCGCGCGGTAGTGCAGTTCCAGCAAGACGTTTCCCGTTCCGTGGTCAGTGTGACTGCTGCCAGTTCCCATCCTGCTTGGTGTTTCAGGCTGGATGGGGACACGATGACGCCATTCCTCGGCTGGGAGAGCCTGTCGAGGCGGTCTCAGGATCTGGAACCGGCCTACACGCTGGACGGTTCGATTTACCTGCTGGCGCCAGACGTGCTTCGTGAGCAGAAGCGTTTTGTAGGCCCCGGTACGGTGCCGTTAGTCATGACGGACAGTCGCGAGTCGCTGGATATTGATACGCCAGAGGATTGGGATATCGCGGTACGTCTGCTGGAGCGGGCATCGACATGAGCGGACGTCCGCCTGAAACGGCCAAGCTTGAACAAACCGTCATTCTCGTTTGAATGACGGTTTTTTGTTTTTTGCGCGGGGTGGTGTTCTTTATGCGTCAGTGCCATCCGCTGATGGTTGCACGATTATATGGCGGAGACGCGTTTATCTCTGCATGTCAACTCCGTTGAAAACAGATGTTTTTTTTCGAAGAATAATGAATAAGGGATATATTCGTGACTAATAGATTATCCATCGGCCAGTCGACCATGCTCGACGCAATACGCGCGCTGGCAGCGTTTGTGGTGCTGGTGGGGCATACCTTTTCAGTGGTGGTACCTGACAGTTGGTTCGGCAATGTAATGCCATTTCAAAGCCTGGCGGTTGTTGTGTTTTTCTGGCTTTCAGGTTTTCTTATTGCCTATCAATGCCTGAGTAAAGCCAAGTACAGCTTTGGCGAATACATGATTGATCGCTTTAGCCGGATATATGTTTTATATGTTCCGGGGCTGATAATAACCTTCCTGGTTTGTATTGTTTTATTGGGCCGGGCGCCGCCAACGGCCTGGGATTCTGTCGGGCATCTTTTTCAGCTTCAGCACACGCCTTTTGCCAGGATGATAGAGGGCGTGCCGCCTATAAGGATTTATGGGGGCAACAGTGTTCTTTGGACAATCGCCATTGAGTGGTGGCTTTACGTCTTTTTCGGCATTGCCTTTTTTTGGCGATCGATGGGAAAAATTGAGAAAGCGTTTGCAATGCTGCTGGCAGGTCCAGCGACGTTCGTGGTTGGGTATTTCACCGTGTGGGAGTCGGTGGCATGGGAGTGGTTTGTGGGGGCTGCCTGCGCGACTATATTTGTTTATGCGCCCCAGATCGGTTGGCGGCAGGTTGTTATTCCCCTGATGGCTGTTGTGGCCGGGGTCCTCTGGCGATTCCAGAAACTCTCGCTTGCCAGTCAAGTAAATATGTATGACTTGCAACTGTTGATCTTTTCAGGTGCAGGACTGATGCTCGTGGTACTGGCATGCAAAGATCTTCATATCCCATCGCCGCTCAAATGGGTGGCTGCGAAGGGCGCTTTTGTGTCCTATGCGCTGTACCTGACACATGAACCTATTCGCGTCCTGGTGGGGCAATATATAGATTCATCGCGCGTACCTAATGCTTGGCTGTCGGTATTTATATGCATACTGTTCGCAACCTTGCTCGCGTGGTTGCTGGAAGATAAGCACGTCAATCTACGTGTCTGGCTGAAAGGAAAGTTGATCGCCCCCAAGGATGGGGTGGCCAAGGTTCAGGCGACGAAACTGACCTAGGCTGATCGCGAAAGCCTGCCGCAACTGCAGGGCGTTGAATTTACTCATGGGGTGGCGCCGATTGTTTTCGGGGACCTCCAACAGGATATTTAATGAAGCTCATTCATATTGGCCTGCCCAAGTCAGCGTCGACCTACATACAGGCCGCGGCACAGCAACGGGGCGACGTGCAGGTGTTGCAGTGGCACAACTACGCGCAAAATATAGTTCAGGGTGCTTCGCTGGGCGCTTATCTGAGCGGGCCGGGGGAATCGACGATAGCGCCACATGTTCCACTGGCCGACACCCCTGTTTTTGTGAGCAGTGAAGAACTCTGCGGTTGGGCGCCGAGGCCGGTAACGACAGATGAAATTCAAACCTACCAAGGCCTGGTAGCGGCTGCGCTGAAACACGAGTTATCCGACGCGAAAGTATTGATTGTGACAAGAAGTCCGTTGTCGTTTTTGGACAGCTATTACAATCAGGCGGTAAAGGAAGGCGCCTCTGAAAATCCTCGCGTGTTTGCCGAGCGCTGGCATGCGATGTTGCTCGAACTTCTGAATTACACAAGGTTGTGCAGTCTGTACGCTTCACTGTTTGGTGCCTCAAATGTGCTGGTTATTCCCGTAGAGTTACTACGTGACGACCCCGATCGTTTCTACAATATGATTGAGGGGCACGCAGGCTTTACCTTGAGGCCTCGCTCTCCGCAGAGCATTCAGCACAACCGCTCTCTGACCGGCCATGAGCTGCAGGCTATGAGAGTGCTGAATCGAATGCTGAAAGTACTGTCAGCCGATCAACGGGGCAAACCCGAGCAGTTCCTGCTACCTCACTTGAACTCGATAAAGCGCAGTTTCCTATCGTATTACATTGAAAACGACCCGAACTCCAAGCGGCGAAGCCGACGGTTGCTGCACACGGCCGGAGTCAGTGTTGATAAGCGTAAGGTCTCGACGGTATTTCTTGAAAAATGGCGTGAGGCAATTGTTTGCGGTTTGAGCGGATTGGAACAGTACGCCTTTCCCCGTGAGTATTTATCCACCTACCTGGCAGAAGTTGGGAGGTGATCGTCTCTTGATATACTCATGTCTGAAGTGCCCAAGACGATTGGCCATAATCGAACGGTGCTGAGTAGAATGCTCCGCACCGTCTAACTCATGCGTTGAGAGATGCTGGATCTAACTTATGAAGTCGCCTTTCAATACCCCTAACTTGACGTCTGTCAGCCACCATGTGACCCAGGCTGAGCGCGCCCATTATATGGGGGCACAAGGTGCCGTACTTTGGTTTACGGGCCTTTCTGCGTCCGGAAAGTCGAGTTTGGCGATGGCCTTGGAAGCGCATCTGTTGAGGTCCGGTTATGCGTGCTACACGCTGGACGGAGACAATGTTCGCAAAGGGCTTAACGCCAACCTCGGATTTTCAGAAGACGATAGAACAGAGAACATCCGCCGGGTCAGTGAGGTAGCCGCACTGTTCGCCGATGCAGGCATGATTTGCATCACGGCATTCATCTCCCCCTATCGTGAAGGACGCGCTCGTGCCCGCGCCGCTGCCAGCAACACGTCTTTCCACGAAATCTATATCGCAGCAGACCTGGCAACGTGTGAGCTGCGTGACCCCAAGGGCTTGTATCGCAAGGCTCGGGCCGGGGAAATTCTCGATTTCACTGGTATAGATGCACCGTACCAGCCGCCCTTGAACCCGGACTTGGTCATTGATACGGCTAACCAGACGTTCGAGCAAAGCCTGAGTCAACTGGTTGAATATGTTGTTGAGCACATCCCAACCAGAACTGATCGCTGAACGGCGACTTTTTGCTCGAAGATTATTTTGGTTTTTTTCCCAGGCTCGGTCTGTAGCCAGGCATTAATCCCACTGCCAAGCCAGCGATGATCACCGCAATGCAGATCAGGTTGGTAGTGGAGAGGTGCTCGCCGGTGATCAGCATTGAACCGGCGATTCCGAATACCGGAATCAGCAATGACAGCGGCGCCACCGTAGACACGGGATACAGCCTGAGCAACGAGTTCCAGCCCCAATAGGCAAAATGTGTGGCCAGGTAGACCTGAAAAAGGATGGACCCGGTGGCCCTCAGGTCGAGACTAGCGGTTAAGTGTTCGAATGGCGCGCCACCGTGCATCCACCAAGCCATGAGGAACAGTGGAATCGGTGGAAACAGACTGGCCCACACCATGAACGAAAAGATCTCTTTGACGCCCGATTGCTTGATGATGACGTTGCCGATGCTCCAGGCCAGGGCACTGAGCACGATCAGCAGGACACCCAACAGCGCGTGGTCGCCGGTTTGAGTCGAGATAATCCCGAGCAGGCCGGCCAATGCGAGGACCGCGCCGGCTATCTGCGGACCTCGGATTCGCTCATTGAACAACACACAACCCCAGCCCATGGTGAAAAACACGCTGAGTTGAATGATCAATGACGCGATGCCGGGGCTCACACCCCTCTCGATTCCATAGTTGATCATGCCCCACATACCCAGCCCGAAGATAAAGCCGTAGGCGGCCACGTAGCTGAACTTGATGGCGGGCCGCTTGATGAAGAACACCAGCGGCAGGGCGGCGAGGGCAAAGCGAATACCCGTGAGAATAAACGGGTCAACCGTGCGCAGGCCCAATTTGGTGATAGGGAAATTCAACCCCCACACCAGGGTGACGAGCACAGCTAACGCCAGGTGTTTTTTCAGCATGGAGTATTCCCTTGGTCATTACACTTTTCTAAGACAGTGAATGTTAGGGAGTGGCTGATTGGCCCGCTTGCTATGCAAGGCCAAGTTTTGACAGAATCGGGCCATGATTCCGACCTTTGATTCCGCCAGTCCAGAAGCCGTGGTAACGCTGCGCGAATACCCCAGCGGTACCGTCTTTGAGCGGCACACCCATTCACGTGGCCAGTTCGCCTATGCCTCCACCGGCGCGCTGAAAATGTTCACCGATCTCGGCAATTGGGTGGTACCGCCGCAGCGGGCGATCTGGGTGCCGGGTGGTGTGCCCCATGAAATGCAGATGCGCGGGGATGTGGTGATGCTCAATACCTATCTGGACGCCGATGCCGCTAAGCGGGCACGGTTGCAGGAGCGCTGCCAGGTGTTTGAAGTGTCGCCCCTGCTCAGGCATTTACTGGAGGCGGCGCTGGCTATCGACTCCTCGGCATTACCCAGCGTGAGGCATCACTGCGTGCTGACGCTGTTGATTGATGAAATCGCAGCCATGCCCGAGCTGCCCCTCAGCGCGCCATTGCCTGGCGAGCCACGGCTGGCACGAGCCTGTCAGCGTTTCCTGGATGCACCCACGCAAAAAATCACCCTCGATGAGATGGCTGATTGGTCGAACATGAGCCGACGCACCTTCACTCGCCATTTCTACGAGGGCACGGGGATGACGTTCGTGTCCTGGCGCCAGCAGGTGTGCCTATTGGAAGCCACCGCACGGCTAAGCCATGGCACGTCCATCACCGATGTCGCGTTCGAATTGGGGTTCAGCAGTTCCAGTGCATTCACCTCCGTGTTCCGGCGCAACCTGGGGGATTCGCCGGCGCGCTACCTGGCCAAATCAAAGGCTGCGGCGCAGTTCTGATCCCTTGCCAGTGCCACGCCGGTCAGGATTCACCGTTCTACGGGCCTCCCTTTGTTATTATCGCCGTCCCTCGTCACCAGGAGTCACCGGCCCATGCAGCACCAGTGGGATGAAATGCACCGCACCCGCAAGCCCACGTTCGTATTGTGCGGCGAGCCTCAGGGCGATGTGCTCAATCTCTATGTTCACGGTTACTCGGCGTTCTTTAACCGGCAACAGCTGGGCAATTTCAAGCAACAGCTGGCGGGTATCGAGGGGTCGACCAACCTGATGCTGTTCTGGCCGGCGGGGCATTTCCTGGAAAACCTGTTTGCGCCCTTCAAGGAGGTGATCGCCGCGATGCTGGGTGGTGGCAGCATCGGTGCCGCGACCGTTGGCGTGGGCAAGGCGATTGCCTATTTTCTCGACCACTACAAAAGCGTCGAGGCGCGGGTGGACGAAGTGGCCAGGAGCTTGCTGCCGGAGCTGGACAGCTACCTGCATGGCGAGGCGCTGGAGGTGCGGCGTATCAACCTGATCGGGCATTCCCTGGGGGCGCGGATTCTGGTCAAGAGCCTGCTGGCCAGCCCTGAAACTGCACGGGAACTGCCGTTGGACAACCTGCTGTTGATGGGCGGGGCGATCTGTACGTCCAGCCCTTGGGATGAAGTGTGTGCGCCGCTCAAGGGGCGGGTGATCAATTGCCACTCCAGCAAGGACTGGGCCCTGGCCATGAAGCCGGACACCGAGCGGTGCATCGGCCGGTATGCGATCCCGGTGACGCCGGCGCTCAAGGCCAAGGTTACCAATGTGCACCTGGCCACCTTCGATCACGCCGCTTATTGGCCGCAGTTGCAGACCGTGGTGCAGTACACCGACCTGTTGCAGGAGCGGCGCGGCCTGATCCGCGCCGACCAGCGCAGCAGCGAGGTACGCTTTGCCGAAGAGGACACCGACTTGTTGGCGGCCCTGGTGCAGGCGCGGCCGGAGGAACTGGCGTTCCTGGCCGAATTGATGGCGCAAAAGCGCAGTGCATCGATCGACGCCACGGTGCGCGAGCCGCTCAAGCTGGCCATCGAGTTGCAGCGCATGGGCGGCGACAGCTTTATGAACCTGGCCCGCGGCCACGGCGTGAGTTATCGCCAGATTGCCGAAGAGGTGGCGCAGCGACTGGGAATCAAGTTTGCCGAGCCCGTTGAAACGGTGGCACTGGCTGACCTCGAAGCCCAGGTCGCGGAAAAACTGCTCGAGCAGTACAAGGACAAACTCAGCCACGCCGACCGCCAGGTATTCGATGCTGAACTCAAGGCGGCCGCGCAAAAGGAGCAGGGTCTGTTCAGCCGTTTCGATCTCGGCCGAACAGCCACTACGGCGTTGAGCGGCACGGCGCTGGCCGGGTTGACCGGGTTTATCCTGCGTCGTGGTGCGGCCTCCGCGATCCCGGTGGTCGGCCAGGCGTTGGCGGCGGCGATGCTGCTGGTGAGCGGGGTACGGGCGTTTTCCGGCCCGGCGTACTCGATCACCACCCTGGCCGTGCTGGTGATCGGGGTGATTCGCCAGCGCATGGAGCGTGAAGCCTTGAACCAGGAGATGGATCTGGTGGTGCAGGTCGTGGAGGCGTTTGACCTGCCTCGGGACACGGTGATGCGCACGGTTGCGTCCGACTGATAAGCTGAGCCTCTGTCGAGTGTGTTTGCCTGGGATACCGTGTGAAATTCAGCCTGCCGAAAATCGCTACCGCTCCATTCTGCCCGCCGGAAGTGGCCGGCTCCGTTGTCGTTGACCCCAAGGCGTCGTTCTTCAAACGCATCCTGATGTTCGCCGGGCCCGGCCTGCTGATCTCCATCGGCTACATGGACCCGGGCAACTGGGCCACGGCTATCGAAGCCGGATCGCGCTACGGCTACAGCCTGTTGTTCGTGGTGCTGCTGGCCAGCCTGGCGGGGATGGCGGTGCAGTGCCTGTGCTCGCGCTTGGGTATCGCTACCGGCAAGGACTTGGCGCAACTATGCCGTGAGCGCTACAGCAAACGCTCCGCACGCACCCAGTGGGTGCTGGCGGAAATCTCCATCATCGCCACCGACCTCGCCGAAGTGCTCGGCTGCGCCCTGGCGTTTCACCTGCTGCTGGGCGTTTCCCTGACCACCGGCATTGTCATCACCGCCTTCGATACGCTGTTGGTGCTGGCTCTGCAGAACCGTGGTTTTCGCCGCCTGGAAGCGATCATGCTGGCGCTGGTGGCGACCATCGGCGTGTGTTTCTTCATTGAGCTGGTGCTGATCAAACCGTATTGGCCGGATGTGCTCAGCGGCTTTACCCCATCACTGTCGGCCATCAGCGATGCCGCGCCGTTGTACCTGGCCATCGGTATTCTCGGCGCCACGGTGATGCCCCATAACCTCTACCTGCACAGCTCGGTCGTGCAAACCCGCCTGATCGGCAAAGACCTCGCCAGCAAACAGGATGCGATCAAGCTGGCCCGGATCGACACCATCGGCTCCCTGGCCCTGGCCCTGCTGGTCAACGCTGCGATCCTGATACTCGCCGCCTCCGCCTTCTACAAGACCGGGCACACTGAGGTGGTGGAGATCCAGGACGCCTACCGCTTGCTCGACCCGTTGGTGGGCGGCGCCTTTGCCAGCATCCTGTTCGGCATCGCCTTGCTGGCCTCCGGGCAAAGCTCGACCTTTACCGGCACCATCGCCGGGCAAGTGATCATGGAGGGGTATCTCAACCTGCGCATTCCCTGCTGGCAACGCCGCCTGATCACCCGTGGGCTGGCGCTGATCCCGGCGTTTCTCGGGGTGTGGCTGATGGGCGACCAGGCCATTGGCAAGCTGCTGATCCTCAGCCAGGTGGTGCTCAGCCTGCAACTGCCGTTTGCCTTGTACCCGTTGATCCGCATGACCGGCGACAAGCAACTGATGGGGCCGTTCGTCAATCGCCTGCACACCCGGGTGCTGGCGTGGTTTCTGTTTGCGCTGATCAGTGGGGCCAATGCGTGGTTGATCGGGCAGTGGGTGTTCTGAGTTCCAGGCCGTGGGTGCGGGCTATACCAGGATTGCCAAGGATGTGTACTGGGCAATCTGCGTGTCGGCGGTCAATAGCCTCATCGGTTCACTGATGGCTGTCGCTACGATAAGTCGATCAAAAGGGTCTTTGTGATGAGGCTCAAGATCCTTTACGGCAATCGCGTGTTCCGAGGTGATGGGCAGTTCGACGAAACCGCTTTCAAGGCAATATCCCCGGATTTCGTCCAGGTCTGCATCGAGTTTTCCAAGGCCGACCTTGATCGCCAGTTCCCAGAAGGTTGCCGCGCTGACGTAGATCTCTGCGGCATTCTCGATCAGTCGTCGGGCTTTGCTGGATAGCTTCGGATCGTCACTCAGTGCCCAGAGCAGAACATGGGTATCCAGCAGCACCCTCATGGATGGCTGCCCTCAAACGCATCCAGCAGATCGCCTGGCAGGGGCGCATCAAAGTCCTCGGGGACAACGAGCTTTCCTTTCATCGCGCCAATTCGCTGACCGTTGGATTTCCCCACGGGAACAAGTTGTGCCATCGCACGCCCATGCTTGGCAATGGTGATAATTTTGCCGGCGGCGGCGTCATCCACCAGTTTTGACAGGTTATTTTTTGCTTCGCCCAAGGGTACGGTAATCATGAGGTGCTCCGCGTATTTTGGCCAAATATAGCCAAAACTGGGTGAGCTATCCAAGACGAGCCGACCGCTGGTTGCCGCCTCACGTTCAGCGCGTGACGGCTTTGGGTACATGAAAACCATGGCATCTCTCCAAAAAGGACATCGCCAAAGTCTGCCCCAATGCACCCGGTCCAAAATAGGGTGGCCCGTTAAATCAGACCGAACCTACTTTTACTACTCGGAAAATTCCTCAACCGTTTATCGATCCCAATACGGCACCGTCCCAAAACACTCCACAAAATAATCGATCACCGTGCGCACCTTCAGCGACAGCCTGCGGCTCCCCGGCCACAGCGCCGCGATCTGCTGCGGCTCCAGCGTGGTCGCCACTTCATATTCCGTCAGTACCGCTTGCAGGGTGCCAGCGCGCAGGCCTTCGCCGATCAGCCAGGACGGAAACACCACCAGGCCCAGGCCTTGTTCGGCGGCGTGGGTGAGGGTGTCGGCGTGGTTACCGGTGATCGGGCCCTTGACGCTGTAGGGCGTCCAGTCGCCCTGGCCTTTGCGGAAGAACCAGCGTTGCTGGCCGGTGATGCCCTTGTAGGCCAGGCACTGGTGATGGAGCAGTTCCTCGGGGTGCTGGGGCGTGCCCTGGCGGGCCAGGTAGGCGGGGCTGGCGGCGAGGCGAAAGCGCTGGGGGGCGAAGATGCGCGCCTGCATGCTGGAGTCGTTGAGCACGCCGATACGGAACAGCAGGTCGGTGCCGTCTTGCAGCGGGTCGACGTATGTATCGGTTTGCTGGATGTCCAGTTGCAGCTTCGGGTAGCGCCGGCATAACTCTCCCAGCCACGGTGACAGGTGACGCTGGCCGAACACCATCGGCGCGTTGATGCGCACCAGGCCGCTGGGTTCGCTTTCCTGTTCCTGCAGGGCCTGGCCGGCGGCTTCCAGCTGTTCGAGCATCAAGCGTGCGTGTCGCCCCAGCAGGCGCCCGGCTTCGGTGGGGCTCACCGCGCGGGTGTGGCGGTAGAGCAACTGCTGGCCGAGGGCCTGTTCCATCAGCTGGATCTGCCGGGAGATGGAAGAGGGCGCCAGGCCTTCGCGGCGAGCTACTTCGGAAAAGCTGCCGTGGTCCAGCACCGCGACGAACAGGCGCAGTGCCTTGAAACTCAATTCATTCAAGCCCTGCATCAGGCCTCCGGTTTGTGCGTATTGCGCAAAGGTGTTGTCGGCATGCTCCCATTTATCGCACAGGACGGCCACCGGATAATGCGCGTCATCCAATCCTTTGTTGACGTGCAGGTGATGTATGCAAGCAAGTTCCATCGAGGCCGTGGCGCAAGCCACGCCGAAGAAAAACCTTCTACGGCTGCTGTTGTTGCCGCTGGTGATCCTGGCCGGCATGGGCTTGTCGGTCGAGGCCGGATTGCTCGGGCCGCTGGGCGTGCAAGTGGGGCACCTCTGGGCAACCTTGAGCATCTTCGGCGTCGGCTCGGCGATTCTGTTTTTGCTGCTGTTGTTCAGCGGCCCGCAAAAGGGCCCGGCGTTGTCCGAGTTGCCGCGCTGGCAACTGATCGGTGGGTTCCTGGGGCCGATGTATGTGGTGGTGCTGACCCTGGCCACGCCGCACATCGGTATTGCCATGACCATGATCGCGATTTTGTCCGGCCAGGTGGGCAAGAGCGTGCTGATCGACCATTTCGGCTGGTTCGGCACTGCACGCAAACGGGTCAATGGCGAGCGCTGGATAGCCCTGGCGTTGATTGTGGCGGCACTTGTTCTGATTGCACGAGGGTAAGGCGATGAATCTGATTCTGTTATTGGTGCTGGTGATTGCTGCCGGTGCGGTGCTGAGTGTGCAGGCTGCAATCAATGGTCGCCTCGGCCAGGCGGTGGGCGTGTTGCGCAGCAGTCTGCTGACGTTTGCGGTGGGTGCGCTGACCACCGCGCTGCTGATTTTCTTCTTCGAGCCGGCCCAGTCCGTGAGCCTGCTCGACGTGCCCAAATGGCAACTGACCGGCGCATTGTTCGGCGTGGTGTACATGATGGTGATGGTCGGGGCCGTGCCGGTGGTCGGTACTGCGGTGGCAACCGTGGCCGTGATCACCGGGCAATTGGGCATGGGCATGCTGATCGATAACTTTGGGTGGCTGGGCAACCCGGCCGTCGAACTGTCGAGCAGCCGCATCCTGGCGATGGTGTGCCTGGCTCTGGCCCTGGTGTTCATGTACCGCAGCAATACACGCACGGACTGATGGTTTGAACCATCGCCGACGCCTGGCAGTCACTGCTTAAGGTGCCGGCAACCGCCGCACCGGACGACCATAGAAGAAGGAGTCTGGCCATGCCTGATCAAACCTGTGCCTGCCCGCATTGCAAGTGTGTGCTGGGCGTCGATGCGGTAATGAAGGACGGTAAGGGCTATTGCTGCCAGGGCTGTGCCGAGCACCATGCCCATGGCGAGCCTTGTGCGGCGGCGACGGGGTGCGAGTGCGCCAAGTCGGCTAAAGGCTGAATACGTTCGCAGGGAGCGTCAATAGCGCGCTCCCTGCGTATCGCTTACTGGGGTTCCAGCTCCAGGCGCAGGCTGTGGTCGGACAAGCGCCGGCTGTCTTTTACCACGCCGCTGGTTCGTCGACCTTCGAGGGCCAGCACCAGGGTCTGCGCATCATGCAAATCGTCCGGCAGCGGCTGGAACACTTTCAGCACCAGCCAGCCGGGTTTGCGCTGCAAGCTGACCTGGCACTCGACATGCCTGGCCAGCGGCCCGAACAAGGTGTCGCGCGTGTAATCAATGCGCGCCTTGCCATTGATTGAATCCATGGTTATCTCTCCCTGATCAAGCCTCGGCGCGCACATCCGAGCGGCGCCATTGCACGTTTTTTATGCCGAATTTTTCGGCCTGTTCCTGGCTGGTTTTCTTCACCCGCTCGCGGGCAAACCGGCCGATACGGCCCACGCCGGCGTCACAGCTTGCCCAATGCCAGGCCTCCAAAGTATCGAGCCTTTCCAGACGAATGATGAATGACTTGGCTTCGCCATGAAGGGTGTAGTCGATCACAAACAGTTTTGCGTTATTCATTGGCCCCTCAACCCTGGTGGTGTAAGCAAGTGATCGCCCTCGGCGGTAAAAATTCACTCGGATTGTCGGACGGTGGTCTTTACCATGGCGGCTGACTTCCGATAGATGTGCTCCCCATGGCCCTGGCTGCACCCCCCGACCTCAGTGATCACGCCGTCCCCGTGCAACCCTTGGCGCGCACCTACCCGCGTGGCCTGTACGTGGAGCCCCATCGCCACGACTGGGGCCAATTGCTCTATGCCATGAGCGGCGTGATGTGGGTCGAGACGCCTCGTGAAGCCCTGGTGGTGCCGCCCCAGCGCGCGGTCTGGCTGCCGCCGGGCGTGGAGCACGGCATCCGGGTGGTGTCGGATTTGCAGATGCGCAATATCTACTTGCGTCCGGCCCTGGCGGCGACATTGGACAGCCAGGTGCAAGTGATTGAAGTCGGTGGGCTGCTGCGTGAGTTGATCGTCACGCTGGTGGAACAGGGCGACAGCGGTGACGAGGGATATTACGCCGCCTTGGTCGGCCTGGCCCTGCTGGAGTTGCAACGGGCGCGGCGCTCGCAGATTCGTATCGCCATGCCGGTGGAAGCTGACCGCCGGTTGATCAGCGCGTGCCAGGCGGTGATGGCCGCGCCTTCGCTGGACATCCCTTTCGAGCAGCATGCCGAAGCGGCCGGTGCCAGCGTGCGCACCTTGGCGCGACTGTTCCAGCACCACCTGGGCATGGGCTTTGCCGAATGGCGCCGCCAGGTGCAATTGGCCACGGCGGTGGCCGAGTTGATCCAGGGCCAGTCGGTCAGTGCTGTCGCGCGTTCCCTGGGCTATTCGCCGAGCAGTTTCAGCGACATGTTCCGGCGGGAACTGGGGATGGTGCCTTCCCAGTACGTGAGTTGGCCGAAATCCTGAAGCCCTTGGCCGATGCTACCGGGATGGGCTCCCTACACTAAGCCCATCAACCCAACAGGCGTCGCCCCCATGAGTTACCTGATCTCCCTTGGCATTGGCCTTTTTGTCGGCGTGATCTACGGCGCCCTGGACTTCCGCTCGCCCGCACCGCCCGCCATTGCGCTGGTAGGGCTGATGGGCATGCTGCTCGGCGAAAAACTCTGGCCCATGGGGCGGCAGTTGCTCAGCGGTTGGTGGTCCTGATTCCTTTTCTCCCTTCGATGGATACTGGCAATGAAAGCACTGCAATTTTCCGCTACTGGCGACCTCGGCGCCCTGAGCTTCGTCGACGTCGCCACGCCGGTACCGGCCGCCGATGAAGTGCTGGTACAGATCAAGGCGGCGGGCCTCAACCCCAGTGACGTGAAGAACGTACTCGGGCGTTTCCCCTACACCACCGTGCCGCGCATACCTGGCCGCGACTTCGCCGGCGTGGTCGTGCAGGGGCCCCAGGCGCTGGTGGGGCAGGAGGTCTGGGGCACCGGTCGCGACCTGGGCTTTTTCGCCGACGGTTCCCACGCCCAATACCTCACCGTGTCGGCCAAAGGCGTGGCGCATAAACCTGCCCACCTGAGTTTTGCCCAGGCCGGCAGCCTGGGTGTGCCCTACACCACGGCCTGGGATGCGCTGCAGCGCAGTGGCGTGGGCAAAGGCACGCGCTTGCTGGTGATCGGCGCCAATGGGGCGGTGGGCAGCGCGGCATTAGCCTTGGGGAGGGTTCTGGGTGCCCAGGTGTTGGCGGCGGTGCGCAAGGCTGACCAGGTCGAGGTATTGCAGGCGCAAGGGTTCGACGCGATTGCGTTGGGCAAGCCCGAAGCGCTGGGCGCGCAGGTGAATGCGGTGTTCAAGGGCGGCGCCGATGTGATCTTCGACACCACCGGTTTCTGGCTGCCGGCGGCCGTGGCAGGCCTGGCGCCGTTCGGTCGCATCGCGATCATTGCCGCGCCGGTGGACGGTCACGTACAACTGCCGGCCCTGGCCCTGTATCGCAAGGGCGGCTCGGTGGTGGGGATCAATTCATTGCTCTACAACTGTGAGCAGTGCGCGGTGATGCTGGAGCAGTTCGGACGTTTTTTCGACGAAGGCTTGTTGCCGCTGCCCACCGGCCTGCGTGAGGTGGCGCTGGCCGATGGGGTGCAGTGCTATGAGGACGTGAATCAAGGCAGTGCGGACAAGATCATCTTGCTGCCTTGACCCATGTCGCTCCGCACTAGGCTTCTGGGACGCCTTTTTCCCACGCCTGCCAGTTCTTGAGGATCGCCTGTACCAGCGGGTTCCCCGTGCGGTACAGGTTTTCCAGCGCCGGTACGAACCCGCCCTGGTCGGCGTACTTGAGCAGGTTGTCGACTTCGCTGTAGCCGGGGTATGGGCGGTCGAAGTCCGAACCGGCACGTACGACGGCCAGGCGCTGGATGTCCACCAACCCCTCGCGGCTGGCGCGCAGCAAGGCTTCGTAGGTGGAGTTGTCTTCCTGTTGGGTGGTGCAGTACTCGCCTTTGTTATCCGTGAGCAGCTTGGTCCACACCTCGGCGCGTTCGCTCAGGCGCGTACCGGAGAACCAGGTGTTGCCCGCCAGGGTGTCGCAGCGGGTGACTCGCGGCGGCTGGTTGGCGGGGGCGGCGGGGTAGTGTTTGCGCCAGGCGGCGGACTCTTTGCTTTCCGTAAGTTCGACGGTGTGCGACAGGGCGAACGCCTTGGCCTGCAGCTTGGGGTTCAGCTCAAACACTTCGGTCTTGTAGTCCAGCGGCGGCTTTTCGTTGGGCCCCTTGGTGTTGATGCCAAGGTAGCCGGTCGGCCAATCCTTGGGCGCATCCCGCGAATCCAGCTCCCACTGGGTGCCGAACTCCACCAGGTAGTGGGCCCAGGCGGCAGTGCCGATGGTGCCGTGTTTCGGGCTGATCCCGGCAATCCCGGCGATCAGGAAATAGCTCTGGCGCAGGTCGAACTTGGGCGACAACGCCAGGGCCAGGGTGGACGCGGCGGCGTTGGTCTGGCCCATGCCGGTCACCAGCAGGCACACGTCCCGGGTGTTGCAGCGGATCACCGGGTATTCGGCAGACAGGCCGGGCACGCGCACTTCCTGCTTGAGTTCCAGGCGGTCGATCCAGGTTTGCGCCTCGGGGGCGAACATGGTGATCAGCATCACCTTGGGCCTGATGGGGGCAGCAGAATCAGCCAGCACCACATGGGGTAGCAGCGCCAGGCCTACGGCCATGGAGAGACGGGTAAACGTATTCATCTAATACTCCTTGATCAGAATTGGTAGCCCACGCCGGCGTAATAACCCCAGCCGTCGGAGCGGGCGCGGAAGTTACCCTCGCCGAAGTTCAACTCACTGCCATCTTCCCAGTTGCCGCCGTTATGAAAATAACGACCGACCAGGGTGAAGCGCAGGTGGGTGAAGGAATACAGCAGCACGTTGGTCGCCACCAGGGCGTTGGCGGTGCGCGCCGGGTTGTCCTTGTGCAGGCCCGAGCCGAAATCGTAGTTGGTGAAACCGATATAGGTCAGCGACGCACCGTTATCGAACTTGCCGATGGGCACGATGTATTTCATCTGTGCGCGGTAGCCATCCCAGGAATACTCATTGCTGGCGCCGTAGTTTTCCCACTGGTAACGCCCGTAGAAGTTCGCCGACAAGTTGACTCGCGAATGGGTGTCGATGTCCGTACCGAGGCCGCTGTACAGGGTGTTGGCGCGGTTGGCCTTATTGCTGCCGTGGTCGTAGATCCAGTCGAACGCCACATACCATTCCTTGAACGGGCCGATGGCCAGGCTGCGTCCGGCCAGGTAGTCGATGGAGATACGCGGCTCGTGCTCCATGAACACCGGCGAGCCATGGTCCCACGCGCCTTTGTCGTTACTGTTGCCGATGCCGAGGATCTTCGGCACGTCGATGTAGCCGTACAACTCGAAGGGCCCCTTGCGGCCGAAGTACTCGTATTCCAGGTACACATCATCCTGGGGCTTGGGGCCGAAGCTGATGTCTTTACTGCCGATCAGCGTCAGGTCCTGGTTGAACCATTCCGACAGATAGACGCCTTTTTTCGCCGGGCTGGCCTCAGGGCTCAGGGTTTCGCCCTGTGCTGAGTCATCCACGGGTTTTTCCTGCGCCAAAATGGGCGGGCTGAGTACTCCCGTTACGGCGGCCAGTAGCAAGGAAACACCAAAGCAGGCACGGGGCCTTGAGGTGGAGAGCATTGAAAATCCCTATTCGTACGCGGTTTGAACCCGATTCTTCGGGTCGTGGTGAACTTGGCGGTCAAGTTCGTACCGCAAACGGCTGCACAGGCTGTACCAACTTTGCTTAATGGCTTGAATGTCATGGAAAAAAGCAGAATTACTCGACCTTTTGATCAGAAATGACTGGGTGTCATTTTCTCGATGGGGTTGAACAGGTGTATCGGCGGTTCGCGGCGATATTCACTGGGCGTCTGGTGCATCTCGATCCGGAAGTGCCGGTTGAAGTTGGACAGGTTGGCGTAGCCCACTTCAAAACAGATATCCGCCACCGACATCTCGCTTTGCAGCAGTAACCGACAGGCGCGTTGCACGCGGAATTTGCGCATCAGGTCGATAAACCCATGGCCCGTGTTGCGCTTGAAGAAACGTGAGAAGCCCGGTTCGCTCATGTCCAGCTGCTGGGCGATCACTGACAGGCGCAGGTCGCCGGTGAGTTCGCGCATCAGGTAGTCGAAGGCCTTGTTGATGCGCTCGGCGCTGCGGGCGTCCAGGGTCGGGGCGTAACAGGGGCTGGCCAGGGCCTTTACCTGCTGCGCCGGGGCGTTTTTCAGGCAGTCGAGCAGTTGCAGGAACAGGATCAGCCGTTGCAGGCCGTGGGCGTTGCCGATGGCCTCCATCAAGCGTGCGGCCTGCACGGCGGTGTCGCCGCTGAACTCCAGGCCGCGCCGGGCCTGTTCGAACAGCGCGTGCAAGTCGCCGAGTTCCGGCAGGGTGTTGCGCAGGGCGAGGAGGGCGGCGCCGTCGAATTGCAGCACCACGTCACGGCCGGCCAGGTGTTCGCCGGGCGCCAGTTCGCCGATCCAGTCGTGGGGCAGGTCGGGGCCGATCAGCGCCACATGCCCGGCACTGAACGCACCGATATAGTCGCCCGCCACCAACTTGCCGCAGCCCTGGCGAATCAGGTGGATTTCGAATTCGGGATGGTAGTTCCAGCGCGCCAGATCGTAAGGGTAGTCGTGCTCGAACCAGCGAAAGCAGTGCTGCGGCTCGGGCAGGATCACCTCAAGCTCGGCGGGGCGGTGTTCGAACAGCTTGGCGCGACTGACGGGCATGGTGATGCCTCTTCTATGGGTGCAGTCGCCTCAAAATACGCGGGTGGCACTACCTGCGCTACCCCCGGTTTCGCCCGGCACTGATACTTTTTTGCGCCCTATGCAGCGGTTAAAAAAGTATCAGCCAGGCATACCCCAGGCGTTTGTGAGGGCCTGGCCCAAGCTGCTGTAATCGGCCCTCAACAACAAAAACAACAGGTGGAAACCGCTATGTCCAAGATTCCGCAAGCGTTGTTCCTGCTTTCCGGCCTGGCCTTGGCCATGCCGGGCCAGGCTGCCGATACCGTGACCATCGCTACCGTCAATAACAGCGACATGATCCGCATGCAACGCCTCTCCAAGGTGTTCGAGCAGCAGCACCCGGACATCCGGCTCAACTGGGTGGTGCTGGAAGAAAACGTGCTGCGCCAGCGCCTCACCACCGATATCGCCACCCAGGGCGGCCAGTTTGACGTGCTCACCATCGGCACCTACGAAACCCCGCTGTGGGGCGCCAAGCACTGGCTGGAACCGCTGACCCAACTGCCGGCCGATTACGACGCCGACGATATCTTCCCCTCGGTCCGCCAGGGCCTGTCGGTCAACGACACCCTGTATGCCTTGCCGTTCTACGGGGAAAGCACCGTCACCTACTACCGCACCGACCTGTTCAAGCAGGCCGGTCTGAGCATGCCCGCGCATCCGACCTGGACCCAGCTCGGTGAATTCGCCGCCAAGCTCACCGACAAGAACAACGGCCAGTACGGCATGTGCCTGCGCGGCAAGGCCGGTTGGGGAGAGAACATCGCGCTGCTGAGCACCATGGCCAACGCCTTCGGTGCGCGTTGGTTCGATGAGCAGTGGAAGCCTGAGTTGACCAGTCCCGAGTGGACCGCCGCCGCCAACTTCTACGTCAACACCCTCAAGCAATACGGCCCGCCCGGCGTGTCCAGCAACGGCTTCAACGAAACCCTGGCGCTGTTCAACAGCGGCAAGTGCGCGATCTGGGTCGATGCCAGCGTCGCCGGCTCCTTCACCACCGACAAGAGCCAGAGCAAAGTCGCCGACAGCGTAGGCTTCGCCGCGGCCCCCACCGAAGTCACCGACAAGGGATCCTCCTGGCTGTACGCCTGGTCACTGGCAATCCCGGCCACCTCCCAACACAAGGGCGCCGCCAAGGCCTTCATCGCCTGGGCCACGTCCAAGGACTACATCCAGCTGGTCGCCGATAAAGAAGGCATCACCAACGTACCGCCTGGCACCCGCCAGTCCACCTACAACGCGGCGTACCTCCAGGCTGCACCGTTTGCCCAGGTGACCCTGGAGATGATGCGGCATGCCGACCCCGCGCACCCGTCGGCCAAACCCGTGCCGTACGTGGGCATCCAGTACGTGACCATTCCCGAGTTCCAGGCCATCGGCACGTCCGTCGGCAAACTGTTCTCGGCGGCGCTGACGGGGGGCATGTCGGTCGAGCAGGCGTTGCTCCAGGCGCAGTCCACCACCGAGCGCGAAATGAAACGCGCCGGCTATCCCAAATAATCTTCAAAGGACAGATGCCTTATGAAACGACTCGAAGGTAAGAGCGCGCTGATCACCGGCTCGGCGCGCGGGATTGGCCGCGCGTTTGCCCAGGCCTATATCCATGAAGGCGCGACCGTCGCCATCGCCGACATCAACCTGCAGCGGGCCCGGGACACCGCCGCCGAACTTGGCCCGCAGGCCTACGCGGTGGCGATGGACGTCACCGACCAGGCTTCCATCGACAGCGCGATTGCCGCCGTGGTCGCCCAGGTCGGCAAGCTCGACATCCTGGTCAACAACGCGGCGTTGTTCGATCTGGCGCCCATCGTCGATATCACCCGCGACAGCTTTGATCGGCTGTTCTCGATCAACGTCGCCGGCACGCTGTTCACCCTGCAGGCCGCCGCGCGGCAGATGATTCGCCAGGGCCATGGCGGCAAGATCATCAACATGGCCAGCCAGGCCGGGCGGCGTGGCGAGCCGTTGGTGGCGATCTACTGCGCGACCAAGGCGGCAGTGATCAGCCTCACACAATCGGCGGGGCTCAACCTGATCAAGCAGGGCATCAACGTCAACGCCATCGCGCCGGGTGTGGTGGATGGCGAGCATTGGGACGGGGTGGATGCGCTGTTCGCCAGGCATGAAGGGCTGGCACCTGGCGAGAAGAAGCGGCGAGTGGGGGCCGAGGTGCCGTTTGGGCGGATGGGGACGGCGCAGGATTTGACCGGGATGGCGATCTTCCTGGCGTCCAAAGAGGCTGACTACGTAGTGGCGCAAACCTATAACGTGGATGGCGGTAATTGGATGAACTAATCCATACACCGCTCAAAATGTGGGAGGGGGCTTGCCCCCGATGGCGGTGGATCAGTCACTCTATTTGCTGACTGTCACACCGCTATCGGGAGCAAGCCCCCTCCCACATTTGAAGGTCATCGTTCTTGAAAAGGGTGCCTAATCGGCAAAACTGCGATCAAAGAAGTAAACCGCCCCAGGCTTCAGGTTCTCCACCGTCGCCTGGGGCCTGCCGCCTTCACCCTGCTTCTTGCGCCCCGTCTCGCGCAAATATCCCGCCTCCGTCAGCTTCAACAGGCGCTGGCGAATACTGGTCTTGAGCACCGGCCGCTCCAGCACCAGGGAAAAGATCGTGGTCGCCTCCGGCGCGCTGAATTCATTGCCCAGGAACATCAGCGGCAAGTTGCTGTACAGCGACTTGGAAAACAGCCGTTCCTGCACAGCCGCGACGATGCTGTTGTGATCGAACGGCAACTTGATGCTGCCATCAGCCACCGCCTTCAGCGCGAACCAGCCTTGATGCTCCCTCGGCGCCACCTCATGCGCGACGATCGCCAGGTAGTACGTGGACGACGACCAGCAACGCGGATCGCGAAACGCATCGCCCACCGTGCCCACTTGCTCGCTCCAGGCCAGCTCCAGGCCGACCTTGTCACTGACGCGCAAGCGTTCCACCGCATCCTGGAGGCTCAGATCTTGCACGCCGCCATTCACCACCACGCCCGGCAGCGCCCAATGCCCGGCGAAGGGCTCGGCTTCGCGTTTGTTCAGCAGCAGTTGGAGTTCTCCGGCAGCGCGGCAGTAGCACAGCACGCACAGGTCGACGGTATGGAGGTAGGGGCTAAGGGGCATGTGACGTCCTTCTGAACAGCGGTGGGGCACAGTCTAACGGATCGAACAGATATGTCATGTACCTGCGTCAGGATAGATAAATAAATGTTTCTTGCAATGAAAGTACATGACGTGTACTTTTGTTTCCAGGCCACAGGAGAACCGCCATGACCCTTGCGAAAACTGCCCTTGCTTCATTCGACGTCGATGCCCAGAAGAGCTTCACGCCGCTGTGCCCCAACGAGTTGCCGGTGGCCGGCGGTGACCGGATCGGTGCCGAACTCAACTACATGGCCAGCCTCGCCGGCCACCGCGTCGGCAGCAAGGACGCCCACACCCCGCACGCACCTTGGGTGGTCACGCAACACAGCGAGATGCTCAAGCCCACCGGCCTGGCCCACGCCGACGTGACCTGGGTCAGCCACTGCGTGCCGGGCACCGAAGGCTTTACCTTGCTCGACGAGTTGCCCACGCCCTATGACTACGACTACTTCATCTGGAAGGGCGTCGAACCCGACCTGCACCCCTATGGCGCCTGCTACCACGACCTGCACGACAAACTCTCCACCGGCGTGATCGAGTACCTCAAGGCCCAAGGCGTCAGCCGCGTGATCGTCGGCGGCCTGGCCCTGGACTACTGCGTCAAGACCACCGCCTTGCAACTGCTCAAGGCCGGCCTGGAGGTGGTCCTGCACCTGCCGGCGTGCCGGGGGATCAGTGAGGAGGGCGGTGTACAGGCCGTCAATGAGTTGCTCAAGGCCGGTGCCGTCATCAGCAGCACCCGCGAAGAACTGGCCGCGATGGCCACGCGTTAAGGAGATACACCATGGAAAGTGCCTACGACTACGAAGCCCCGGTGATCCAGGGCTTGCTCGACACCGACTACTACACCTTCACCATGATGCAGGCGGTGTTGCACCAGCACCCGAATGTCGATGTGGAATACAACTTCATCGTGCGCGCCAAGGAAAAGCTCGGCCACCTGATCCCCGAGTTGCGCGCCGAGCTTGAGAACATGGCCGGCCTGCAGATGCGCGAGGGCGAGTTGCGCTTTCTGTTCAACCCACGCTTTCGCGAATACCTGACCCCCGACTACGAACGCTTCCTCGGCCTGTTCCGCTTCAACCTGCGCTATATCCACGTCAGCGAAGTCGACGGCCAACTGAACATCCGCGTGGTCGGGCCGATGCTGCACTGCATCATGTTCGAGCAACCGCTACTGGCACTGGTCAGCGAGCTGCGCAA
Organism: Pseudomonas sp. GW821-FHT09C10; assembly: GCF_059418085.1. Taxonomy (NCBI): domain Bacteria; kingdom Pseudomonadati; phylum Pseudomonadota; class Gammaproteobacteria; order Pseudomonadales; family Pseudomonadaceae; genus Pseudomonas; species Pseudomonas sp. GW821-FHT09C10. The sequence continues at coordinate 90,636 of NZ_JBWKPE010000007.1, read as the reverse complement.
CCGCGCCAAATACCCCGACGTGACCCTGGAAGACGTCACCCGCAAGCTCTACCAGAAGTTCGACTGGCTGGAGAAAAACCTCAGCCGCGACGAGTTGGCCGACCTGCGCGTCTCCGATTTTTCCACTCGCCGGCGCCTGTCGTTCAAGGCCCAGCGCGAAGTGGTGGACATCATGCGCCGCGACTTCCCCGGCCAGTTCGTCGGCACCAGTAATGCGCACCTGGCTTACGAATTCGACCTGCCGCTGATCGGGACCATGGCGCACCAGTGGATGATGGTGCACCAGCAACTGGGGCGGTTGCGCGAAAGCCAGAACGCCGGCCTGGAAAACTGGGTGCGTGAATACCGCGGCCGCCTGGGCATTGCCTTGACCGACACCATCAGCACCGACTTTTTCCTCAAGGATTTCGACCTGTACTTCGCCAAGCTCTACGACGGCCTGCGCCAGGACTCCGGTGACCCCATCGCCTGGGCCGACAAGGTGCTGGCCCGCTACAAACAGCTGGGTATCGACCCGATGACCAAGGACCTGATGTTCTCCGACGGCCTGAACTTCGAAAAATGCCTGCCGATCCTGCGGCACATCCGTGGCAAGGCCAAGTTCGGTTTCGGCATGGGCACCAGCCTGGCTTGCGATGTGGAAGGCGTCGAGCCGCTGAGCATCGTCATGAAGCTGGTGCGCGTACACGGCGAACCGGTGGTGAAGTTCTCCGATGACCCGGTGAAGAACGTCTGCGAAGACCCCTCGTTTTTGCAGTACGCAGCGAAGGTATTCAATGTCGGCAACGTGGAGGTGTGACATGCAGGAACGTATCGCGCAGGAACTCAATATCGATCGCACATTGGTGAAGGGCGGTGAAGCCCAGGAAATCCAACGGCGCCTCGACTTCATCAAGACCACCTTGCGCCAGTCAGGCTGCAAGGCCCTGGTCCTGGGCATCAGCGGCGGCGTCGATTCCCTCACTGCCGGGCGACTATGCCAACTGGCGGTGGAGCAACTGCGGGCCGAGGACTACGCCGCGCGCTTTATCGCCATGCGCCTGCCCTACAAGACCCAAGCCGATGAGCGCGACGCCCAGGCCTCGCTGGATTTCATCACCCCGGACCACATCGACACCCTGAACATCGCCGCCAGCGTCGACGGCCTGATGGCCAGCCTCACCGCCACCGAAGCCAGTGCCTCGCAGGTGGATTTCATCAAGGGCAACGTCAAGGCCCGCACCCGCATGATCGCCCAGTACGCCGTGGCCAACCTGCACAACGGCCTGGTGGTCGGCACCGACCACGGCGCCGAAGCATTGATGGGGTTTTTCACCAAATTCGGCGACGGCGCCTGCGACCTGGCGCCATTGTCGGGCCTCACCAAGACCCAGGTGCGCCTGCTGGCCAGTGCCCTTGGCGCCCCGGCGAACCTGGTGCACAAGCAACCCACTGCCGACCTCGAAGAGCTCGCACCGGGCAAGCTGGATGAGCATGCCTATGGCTGCACGTACGAGGAGATCGATGCGTACCTGATGGGTGAGCCAGTGAGTGAGCGGGTACGGGCGATTGTCGAGGGGGCGTATAGCAAGACAGCGCACAAGCGCGCGCTGCCTGTCGTGCCTACACCTTGATATTTTCGCGAATGTTCCAGCCGAACCGGATGGCCCCGCCATCCTTGCCGCCATCGGCTTTCTGTGGCTGGTAACTGACTTCCACCTTGGCGAAGTTAAGGCTGATTTCTTCCGTCAGTACGTCATTGGTTGCCGCTGCACGCGTGTCGTAAGTGGCAACCATGACCTCCTTCAACGTGATCACCAGATACTCCACGCTGCTGTCGCCTCCAGCCTTGCGCACCACAATGCGTGCTTCGGGGTAATGCTTGCCGGTGGCACAGGCCATCATCAGGTTTGGGGTGGATTTATCCAGTGTCTTCTCAATCGCGATATTCGCCATATTGACCTTGCCCGCGCCGCCGCCCGTACCGCTATGCATGGAGCCGGATTGGGACAGGCTCCAACCCCAACGGGTGATATCGATTTCATCACGATGCACCTGGTCCCTGGACTCGCCCTTGATGTCTCCCAGCTTCAAAAACATATCGGTCGCCATGTTCGCTCCTTCTCTGATCGTTCGCCGGTGGTGGCGCGGGGCGTACTTTTCCTATTCCCAGGATTGACTACAAGACGCTGAGGCCAGATCGGGAAGTGCCTGTCTTAAAAAAGGAAACCTTCCTACATTCCTGGCAGATATTGATTCTTTACGCTCTGCGCTCTTGTGAATTCAGGAGTAAAGGAATGGCCACCAGCTTATTGAAGGACGGTTTCCCGAAGGCTCACCTCACCACCCGTGAGCGGGTAGAAAGCAGCATTGACCTGCGTCGACTGTTTGCTGTGATCGACGCTGATCCTGCAATTGCCGGGGCAGGGGTGGTTTACCTCGACGCCCAGTTGTGGCCGGTGACGTTGCGTGAGTTTCAGCCGATTTGCAGTGTGTTGCCCAAGCGCGTGATCTTGCGGGAGATGCCGAGGTCGATGGCGCGGTTGGATTTTGTGCGGCGGTTGGAGCATGAGCCGAGGGAGTCGCAGCTTGTATTCGAAGCCATCAATACGTCCTTGTCTTGCGGGGCTGCAGTGTTAGGTTGGATTGTTGTCCTGAGTGGCTCGGTGGCGACTCCGTTTACAGCGGGGGTCAGCAGTTTTGTCGTTACGGCGGGCGTCTCCGCGGCAATTGCCAGTTCTGCCCAATGTGCGATTGGTGCGGTTAGAACCTTCAACGAACAATACCGTCCGGCCGAAAACGATCATATGGATGATTCCGACTGGTACAACACTGTTTCTCCGATACTCGATGGCGTTTCGCTTGTAGGGATTGGTGCGGGTACGTTGACTACGGTGCGACTGCTCAAAGCCAGCAAGAAATCATTAGGTAAAAGTTGGTATGAACTCTTGAGAGGTCTGACACGCCAAGAGCGAAAAAAACTGACTAATGAACTGTTGGCCCTGAGAGATCCTAGCTTGACCACTAAGATACTCAAGCTAAAGCAGCGAGCTGGAGGACTGCCGAAGAGTTACAGTTCCGACCAAATTCGTCATGCCACGTTGACTCAGTTAAAAGATGTTTTGGGTGGGGGCTTGGGCTTGGCTGGAAGTTACCAAAATGGTCACGTTGGAAGTGCAGCGACGATTGTAATTGGTTTGTACGAGGAGATTATAGAGTGAATGAATCGCTTATTAGCTTTCTCACTCGTTACTTTCCAGTTTTCATGGGCACTATATTCATGGCTATCTTTTCAACAGCCATGCTGACTGTTCTTGTTGACGAAACCTATTTGCGCGAGCTTGACCAGCCATTGAGAACTGAATTGTCTGGTTGGGGACTACTGTTGCTGACGTTCTTTTTCGGATTTGCCAATTTTATGATTGCGAGAGGGCGCTCATGGGCCGCCAATTTGTTAATGGGCTATTTCGCTTTCTGCCTGATGCTAGTGATATCGACGATTCAATACCGCCCGCATACCGTGGCGTTTTCTCTAGGGGTGGTGTTTCCCCTCCTTGGGTTACTTGTGATCAATACTGACCGTCATCGAGAAATGCGGCAGAAATTGTTTGAAATCCGCATTCAGCGGAATGCGGTGAGAGCGACCTATAAAAAATATTCCAATAAACTCAAAGCCAAGGCGCGCAGGGCAAGATAAGCGTAGCTCCCACGTCAACCACGTGGGAGTGACCGCTATGCCAGCCTACCGCTCAATCGACCGACTCCACCGCGCATTCCACTCCGGCCGCGCCTGGTTCACCTGGTCCCAATCAATCGAAATCGCCGTCTGCAAATACCCCTGCATCGCTTCCACCCGTGCACGGGTCTTGTCGGTGGTCGGTGTGGTTGGGTTCGACGGGATCTGGTCGCCTTCTTCCAGTGCCGGGGCCTGGGCCTCGGCGGTCAGCAGGAAGGCGGCGAGTTTCTGCGCCAGTTCCGGCTGGTCATTGCGCGCAATCACGCATTCGGCGACGTTGAGCACCACCGCGCCTTCCTTGGGCTGTGCATATTCCATCGGCACGCCGAGCAGTTTCTGGGTGGCGACCTGGGTCGGGGTGAGGGGGAAGATCGCGGCTTCGTCGGTCTGCACCATCTCGGAGATCTTCGCCGAGCTGGCGATGTATTCCAGCACGTTGGGGCCGACGGTTTTTGGCCAGGCCTTGAAGCCGGGCTCCACGTTGGTTTCGTCGCCGCCCTGCAGGCGGTTGAACATCAGGAAACCGTGCAGGCCGAAGGTGGAGGAGGCCAGGGATTGGAACACCACTTTTTCCTTGAACCGTGGGTCGGCCAGGTCCATCCATGAGGTCGGCGCGGCCCAGCCTTTTTCCTTGAACATGCGGGCGTTGTAGCCCAGGCCGGTGACGCCCAGGGTCACGGCCACGGCTTGGTCCTTGATCTTCGCCTTGTCCGGGATCTGCGCCAGGGTCGGGCTTGGCGCCAGTTTGTCGCACAGGCCCATGGAGATGGCGCGGTACATGATGCCGTCGTCGAGGAACATCACATGCATCTGTGGGTTGTCTTTGTTGGCCTGGACCTTGGCGAGGATGTCCGACGAGGTGCCGGGGACGATCACCACCTTGACGTTATTGGCCTTCTCGAACGCGGGCAACACCTTGTCGGCGTACACCCGTTCCATGGTGCCGCCGTTCATGCCCAGGTACAGCGTCGGTGCGGCGTGGGCGGTGGAGGCGAGCAACGTGAGGGACAGGCAGGACAGCGCGATACGTGGGTTCATGGATGTTTTTCCTCTCAGGCTTGGAAACGACGGATGGAAAACGCTTCGATGGGTTGGCGGCTGGCCCCGTTGCAGACGATCTCTGCCAAGGCTTCACCGACCGCAGGACCGAGCTGGAACCCGGCGCCGGCAAAGCCGAAACCGTGGAGCAAGCCCGGTTGGGTGCTGCTGGGGCCGATCACCGGTTCATGATCGGGTAGATAACCTTCGGTGCCGCTCCAGGTGCGAATCGCCTGGGCACCCTTGAGGAACGGGTACAGTTCGCCGGCATTGCGCAGGATCTCCAGCACCGCCGCTTGCCCCGGACGCGCCTGTTTAGGCCCGAGGGCAAAGCCGCGACCGCCGCCGAGTATGCAATTGCCCCGGGCCACCTGCCGCGCATAAATCCCGCCGCCTTCAACACCGGTGCTGACGTTCATCACCACCGGCAGCGGTTCGGTGACCAGCATGGCCGGGTGCGCCGACATGATCGGCACCGGCTCGCCAAATTGCGTGGCGAGGGTGCCGGCCCAGGCGCCGGCGCAATTCAATAACCAAGGGGCCTGCAGGTGCAGGCCGTTGGCGCAGTGCACGTGGAAATGACGGCTGTCATGTTCGATCCGCACCACGTCGGCCTGCTCGTATACCGATGCGCCAAGGCGTTGCGCGGCGCGTGCGAAGGCAGGCGATACCAGGCGCGGGTTGGCGTGGCCGTCTTCGGGGCACAGTGAGGCGCCCACCGCGATATCGCCGACCCAGGGGAAACGTGCGCGCAGTTCGGCGTGATCGAGCAACTGCAAGCCCAGGCCAAAGCCTCGGGTGTGCTCGGCATACGCCTGCAACGCGGCGAAATCCCCATGACTGCGTGCCAGTTTCAAATGGCCGGAGCGCACGTATTCGCCATCGATACCGATCAACCCCGGCAAGTCGGCCCACAGCTGATGGGCGCGCTGCGACAACGGCAACTGATGCAACGGCCGACCCTGGCGCCTGACGCCGCCGTAGTTCACCCCGCTGGAATGCGAGCCACAAAAATCGCGCTCCACCAGGGCCACGCGCTGGCCTTTCTGCGCCAGCATCAAGGCCGCTGAAGCACCGACGATCCCGCCGCCCAACACGATGACATCGATCATGGCTGCCCCTCCACGCCAAACGGCAGCGGCTTGATCGGTGCCTGGCCACGCAAGCGGCCGACGTTTTCAATCCCGCGCCCACTGCGCTCGGCGACTATTTCCGCCGCCGCCAGCCCGCACATGCGGCCCTGGCAGCGCCCCATGCCGACCCGGCAATGGGCCTTGACCCGGTTGATCTCCCAGTGGCCTTCATCCACCACGGCGCGTATATCGCCGACACTGACTTCTTCACAGCGGCACACAATCAATTCATCCGCTGCCTGCGTCGCCCAGTCTTCGGGGAAGGGGAACGCCGTTTCCAAACCCTGGCGAAAGCGCTGGATGCCTGCCAGTTGCTGCTCCAGCACAGCGGGGCGGCGATGATCGATGGCCACGCCCGCATCTTCCAGCACCGCCAGCGCCGCCCGCTCACCGGCCATCTGTGCGGCATCCGCACCCATGATCCCGGCGCCGTCGCCTGCCAGGTACACGCCTTCGCGGCTGCTGCGCCCAGCACTGTCCCGTCGCGGCAACCAGGCACGGTTCAAGGCATTCCATTCAAATTCACAGCCGAGCAGATCCGCCAGCTGGGTTTCGCTGCGCAGGGCATGGGCGAAGGCCACGGCGTCACAGGCCAGCCCCTGCGTATCCCAACGAATACCGCTGACCCGCTGTTCACCCTCGATCTGTTGCAGCGTCGCGCCCTGATGCACCGGCACCCCATGGGCGCTCAGCCAGGCGCGGTAATACATGCCCTTGGCCAAGGTCGCCGGTTGCCCGAGCAGCGCCGGCAACGCACGGCACTGCGCACTGAACGGCGCGCTGTCGAGCACCGCCACCACCTTGGCGCCCGCTTTGGCATATTGATAAGCAACCAAGTACAGCAACGGCCCGCTGCCACAAAACGCCACGCGCTCGCCGATGGCGCAGCCCTGATACTTCAAGGCGATCTGCGCCGCGCCCAGGCTGTAGACGCCGGGCAAGGTCCAGCCCGGCACAGGCAGGATGCGGTCGGTGGCGCCGGTGGCGACGATGATCCGCGAATACTCGACGCTCTCGGCACGGCCGTTATTGAGCATATCCAGACGATCATCCTCGGCATTCCACACCAGGGTTTCCGGCCGGTAGTCGATCAACGGCGCCAACTCGTCCAGGGTGCGGTGCACGGCTTCAGCCTTGCTCGCCTCAAAACCGTATACCTGCTTGGCCGTACGCTGGAATCCCAGGGGTTGGCGCCGATAGATCTGCCCACCACCGCGCAGGCTCTCATCCACCAGGCACGCCTGGATGCCATGGTCGAGCAGGGTGCGCGCCGCGCTGATTCCCGCTGGACCGGCGCCCACAATCACGACCGGCTTCATGCTTGGCGCCCCGGTTCGCGGCTGATCGCTAGGCCTTCTTCGAGCAGCGTCGAACAGGCGCGCACACGGCGCCCATCCGCCAGCCGCACCCAGCAATCCTGGCAGGCGCCCATCAGGCAGAAACCGGCGCGGCGTTCGGCGCTGAAGTCGCTGCCGCGCAGGTGCTCGGCGCAGGTCAGCACGGCGGTCAGCAGGGTGTCGCCGAGCAAGCCGGTGGCCGCTTGCCCGTCGAGGGTGAAGGCCAGGGCGGGGCGCTCGGTTTCGGCTAATCGTTTGAACAAGGCCATCAATGTTTTCCCACCAGCACGCGGTCCAGGCCGTAGACGCGGTCGAGCAGAATCATGGTCGCCGCCGTCAGCGCGATCACCAGCGCCGACACCGCCGCCATCATCGGGTCGATGGACTCGGTGGCGTACACATACATGCGCACCGGTAGGGTTTGCGTGGCCGGCGAGCTGACAAAGATCGACAGCGTCACTTCGTCGAAACTGTTGATGAACGCCAGCAACCAGCCCCCGGCCACGCCGGGCAGAATCATCGGCAGGGTGATCTGGCGAAACAGCGTAAAACGCCCGGCGCCGAGGGATTCGGCGGCCTGTTCGGCGCTGCGATCAATGCCGATGGCCGCCGCCAATACCAGGCGCAGCACATACGGTGTGATGATCACCACATGCGCGAGCATCAACCAGGTAAAACTGCCGTTGACCCCCATCAGTGCAAACAGGCGCAGCATTGCCACCCCCAGCACCAGGTGCGGGATGATGATCGGCGACAGGAACAGCGCGCTGAAAAAGTCGCGGCCGAGGAACTGATAGCGACTGATCGCCAACGCCGCCGGCACCGCAATCAGCGTCGCCAGCGTGGCGGCGGTAAAGGCCAGGACCAGGCTGTTGTAGAACGCCTGGATAAAATCGGCGCGCTCGAACACCGCGCGAAACCAGCGCAATGAGAAGCCCGAGGTGGGCAGGCTCAAGGTGTTCTCTGGCGTGAACGCCACCAGGCACACCACCACCAGCGGCGCCATCATGAACAGCACCACCAAACTGTGGAAACCAAGGGCCAAAGGACCGTTTCTGGACATGCGCTTAAACCCCCAGGGACTTTTTGTAGCGGCTTTCGAGCATGCGGTTCCAGCTCAGCATGATCAGCAGGTTGAGCAACAGCAGCACCACCGCGATGGTCGCCCCCATGGGCCAGTTGAGTTCCGAGAGGTATTGGTCGTACACCACGGTGGCGACCATTTTCAGGCGCCGCCCGCCCAGCAGGCCGGGGATCGCAAACGAGCTGGCGGCCAGGCCGAACACGATCAGGGTGCCGGACAACACCCCCGGCATGACCTGGGGCAACACGATTTTGCGCATCACCGTGGCCTGGCTCGCCCCCAGCGACAAGGCTGCCTGTTCGGCCGATGGGTCAAGCTTTTGCAGGGAGGTCCACACCGGAATGATCATGAACGGCAGCATCACGTGCACCAGCGCGATAATCACCGCGAACGGGGTGTACAGCAGCTTCACCGGGCGCCCGCCGAGCGCCTGGATCACCTGGTTCACCAGGCCGTCGGCGCCGAGCAGCAGGCTCCAGCCGAAGGCGCGCACCACCACCGAAATCAGCAGCGGCGTGAGGATCAGGATCAGGAAGATCGAGCGCCACGGCGTGCCCATGCGACTGAGGATGTAGGCCTCGGGCACGCCGATCACCACGCACAGCAGGGTCACCAGCGCGCTGATCCAGAAGGTGCGCCAGAAGATCTCGTAAAAGTATGAGTCGCTGAACAACGCCAGGTAATGGGCCAGGGTCCACTCATCTCCCTTTATGCCCACCTGGTAGTCGAACATGTTGAACGACAGCACCAGGGTCAGGCACAGCGGCAGGAGCAACAGGCCGGCAAACAGCACCAGCGCCGGCAGCGAGAGCCAGTAACCCCGGCTCATGGGTGCACCTCATCCGCTGCCAGCACCCGCAGCAGCCCGGCTTGCCAGTCCAGGCCGACCGCTGTGCCGTTGCCCATTGGTGCGCTGCCATCGTTGCTGCGCACTACGGTGATTTCGCCGAGAGGGGTGTGGACGCGGTACAGCCATTGGCTGCCGAAGAAGTAGCGGTCGAGCACTGTGCCTTGCAGGCGACCCGAACCTGCGTCTACCAGGCTGATTTTTTCCGGGCGCAGGCTCAGCGTCAGCTCGCCGTGGCCGCTTTCGTGGCGGACTTGCGGCGTGCCCAGCTGGTCGTAGTCGCCCGGCAACAGGTTGGCCTTGCCGACGAAGTCCGAGATGAAACGGGTGCGCGGGTGCTCGTAGAGTGTGTACGGCGCATCAATCTGGGTCACGCGCCCGGCCTGCATCACCACCACGCGGTCGCTGATGGACAGTGCTTCGGCCTGGTCGTGGGTGACCATCAAGGTGGTGATGCCCACGGCGCACTGGATGCGGCGGATCTCGAACTGCATCTCTTCGCGCAGGTTGGCGTCCAGATTAGACAGCGGTTCATCCAGCAGCAGTACCGGCGGTTCGATCACCAGGGCGCGAGCCAGGGCCACGCGCTGGCGTTGGCCACCGGACAACTCCCGTGGGTAGCGCTCTGCGTGGGGGGCAAGTCGCACCAGGTCGAGCACGGTCTTGACCTTGGCGGCGATCTCCACGGCCGGCACTTTGCGCATCTTCAGGCCGAAGGCGACGTTGTCGCGCACACTCATGTGCGGGAACAGCGCATAGCTTTGGAACACCACGCCCAGGCCACGGCTGGCGGGCTTGGCGTGGGTGATGTCGCGGCCGTCGAGCAGGATTTGCCCGCCGCTCACGTCGACGAAGCCGGCGATCATTTGCAGGGTGGTGGTCTTGCCGCAGCCCGAGGGGCCGAGCAGGGAAACGAACTCGCCTTTTTCCACCGCAAGGTCGGTGGCGACCACCGCGTCGACGGCGCCGTAGCGTTTGCTCAAGGCGTTGAGTTGGAGAAATGCCATGTCTGCGTTCCACCTTTTTGAGTCGCGTCGAAACGCGCTTTTTTGTTTTGGGCAGATGCGAAAAGGGTATTGCGGGTGCGTTGGCGCTCGATCTGGGTCGGCTGCCGTTAGTTGTTCATTTCGCCCCTGTGGACGCAGATTAGGACGAAGACTAGGATGGGCGAAAGATGGAATTTCACTCAACGGACTACTATTTTCAGTTTTATTCGTTCATCAAAATTATAAGTGAGATTAAGTGTTATGGATTCCATTGAGCGGAATGAAACCCATAAGGAAGTCGGCGCTGGCGGGGTGTCTCGGCTGTTTGCGCTGCTGCGGGCCTTGGGTGAAGTGCCCGAGGGCGGCGAGCGCGTGACCCAGCTCGCGCAACAGGTCGGTTTGTCCCAGCCCACCACCCATCGCCTGCTGCGCAGCCTCATGGATGAAGGCATGGTCGAGCAGGACGCGCGCAGCAAACGCTACCGCCTGAGCCTGGAGTTCTTCGCCCTGGCGGCCAACGCGGGCAAGACCGGTAACCTGCGCGACCTGGTGCGGCCAAGCTTGTTGCGCCTGAGCGCTTCACTGGGGGATTCGTTGTTCCTGCTGGCGCGCAGCGGCTTCGATGCGATTTGCCTGGATCGCAGCGAAGGCCCGTACCCGATCCGCACCTTCACCGGCGATATCGGCGGCCGCGTCGCGTTGGGCGTGGGGCAGGGCAGCCTGGCGATCCTGGCGTTTTTGCCGGAGGAAGAGCGCGAGACGGTGATCCGCTACAACCTGCCACGGCTCAAGGACTTCCACCTGTACGACGAAGTGCTGTTGCGCTCGGAGGTCGAGAACGTGCGCACCCTGGGCTACGCGGCGCGCAATACCGGGGTGCTGGAAGGCATGGCCGGGTTGGCGGTGCCGATCCTCAATCGCGATGGGCATGCGGTGGCGGCGTTGAGTGTGGCGACCATCAGTGATCGATTGGGGCCGAGCCGGTTGCCGATGGTGGTGGAGTTGCTCAAGCGCGAAGCGACGGCGATCGGGCCGCGCATCAACCCATTTGACCCGACTTTGCGCCGGCCCTCGATGGCTTTTGGCGATTGACCTGGGCGGCGTTGAACCAGAAGGCGATGCCTACTTGGTCGTGAGGGTTTTTCTCTAAGTGGTACGGGGCTTGGTCTGAACATGGAAATATCATGTTCGTGCAGTCGATTGTCCTTTTATCCCGGATCATGGGAACCGTTAAGTTGCAGGCCGCCACACATGGAGCGTTGATCCAGGGCGGGGGTGTCCTGGGCTGGCAGTGAAGGATTCCATTACCGAGGTACTACTATGAGCATGTTTTGTCCGCCTGCGCGAAATTGCATGAAAAATGAACCTGCCTTTTCCCCTATGCCAGTCAGCAATGGCCAATGGCGTGGCGTAGGTCAGCCTGCACATAGTGGTGCAGGCTTGCCTCCCACGCGTATTTTGGGAGAGTTTGCAAACAACTTCGATTACTTCAGAACGCCAGGATCTCCCTTCGTTTCCCGTGACTCGCTTGAGCACGCGGGCAATCGTCCAATGAGCGGAGATACCTACCATGATCGGATGACAATGCTCGCCCGGGAGATCACCCGTAATCCTGAAATGGCTAACGTGCTGGACGGTATCACCAACGGCGGCGAGCAAGATGGCCTTATCAGCCCAGGGGATGTGCAAGAGACTATGGCTCTGTATGCCACGCAAAACATGTTCTCCAACTCGCGGGGCATGCAAACCGGCCTGGGTGGCATGTTCGGCGGTATGCGCCAACTACGCATGAATCAAGATTACTTTGCGCCGCAGCCTTCTTACACAGGGGGCGCCTACGGCGGTCAGGCTCCGAGGTCTGAATTCAGTCCGTATGCCAACGACAGCAAGGAAGACTTTTCCAATAAAGTCCTGGCCCGTTTCGGCGCCCTGGAAGATCCGAATAAGCCAGGATTCATCACTGACAAGTCTCTGAGTTCAGTCGCGGGCGGATATCACCTGGATGGTCGGCCAGCCACTCAAGATGAGATGGAGATTGCTCAGGAAATGCTGTCACGGGGCGATCAATTCAAACAACTCGACCAAGGCCGCAGCGGAAAGTTGGACGGTGCGTTCTCCAGGGATGATCTAGGTGACGCATCGAACAAATTCAGGGCTGTCAGCGATCACGATCTTGTTCAAGTCATAAAAGATAATTTCAGGCAATACACCGCTGGCGCTAACGACGGCTACGTTAATGTCAACGAGTTGAAAGAAGCCGCAGGTGTGATTCCGTCGGATCGAACATTCAACCCCGACGCGCGTGAAGCGGCGGCTGAGATGCTGCTGCGTCCAGGACTTCTACGGGAGTTGGATATTGGCATTAGCGACTCTGGGCGCGGGGTTGAGGACGGTCGGTTTGATATACACAACCTCGACTATATGCTCAGTAATACTAAGTAGACCGGATAAGGCTTGACTTACAGGGCCATGCAAAAACGGATGGGCGAAAACCTTTTTATGGTGCGTTTCCCACGCGTCACGTCCATCCGGATGGCCGCCGGTACGATCTATCGGAACAGATCAGGTGCGACCGGCAAGCGTATCGCCTGATGGCTTGCCAGGCCACGGGCCTGCAACCGGATAAAGCACGGGAAGATGGGATCCAATTACGGTATAACCCTCGGACGCTTTAGTTCTCCGAGGCCCCGTTTTTCATGCAAAGCCCTTTGCAACGCCCGCTGTGGCAGATCTACCTGATCTTTCTGGCACCGATGGTGCTGTCCAATTTCCTGCAAAGCTTTTCCGGCACCCTCAACGGCATTTATGTCGGGCAGATGCTCGGCACCCAGGCGCTGGCGGCGGTGTCGGGGATGTTCCCTATCGTGTTCTTCTTCATTGCCCTGGTGATCGGCCTGGGGGCGGGCGCCTCGGTGCTGATCGGCCAGGCCTGGGGCGCCCAGGAAACCGGGATGGTCAAGGCGATTACCGGTGCCACCCTGACCCTTGGCGCGCTGGTGGGCCTGATCGCAGCGGTGCTGGGCAGCCTGTTTGCGCGCCCGGCGTTGCAGGCATTGGGTACGCCGATCGATGTGCTCGATGATGCCGTGGGCTATGCCCAGATGATGATGTTGATCATGCCGCTGCTGCTGGTATTTATCCTCTACACCCAGCTGTTGCGCGGGGTCAGCGACACGATCTCGCCGCTGCTGGCGCTGATGGTCTCGACCCTGGTCGGCCTGCTGCTGACGCCGGCGCTGATTCGCGGCTGGATCGGCCTGCCGCCCTTGGGTATCCAGAGTGCGGTATACGCAGGCCTGGTGGGGAATGCTTCGGCGATGCTGTTTCTGATCCTGCGCCTGCGCCATAAAAACCATGTGATGGCACCGGACCGCGAGTTGCTCGCGGCCTTGCGCCTGGATCGCGTGATTTTGGGAAAGGTCCTACGCATCGGCTTACCTACTGGCCTACAGATGGTGGTGTTGTCGCTCTCGGAGCTGGTCATCCTGGCGTTGGTCAATGGCCATGGGTCTCAGGCCACGGCGGCCTATGGCGCGGTGACGCAGATCGTCAACTACGTGCAGTTTCCGGCCTTGTCGATTGCCATCACCGCGTCGATCCTCGGCGCCCAGGCGATTGGGGCAGGGCGGCTGGAGCGTATCGGGCCGATCCTGCGTACCGGGCTGTTGATCAATACGTGCCTGACCGGGGGCCTGATTGTGCTGGGCTATCTGTTGTCGCACTGGTTGCTCGGGTTGTTCATCACCGATGACGCTGCACGCGTGAATGCCGAGCACCTGCTGCACATCATGCTGTGGAGCATCCTCGTGTTCGGCTTCCAGGCCGTGATCGGCGGGATCATGCGCGCCAGCGGCGTGGTGCTGATGCCGGTGGCGATCTCGATCTTCTGCGTGCTGTGTGTCGAGCTACCGATGGCGTACCTGCTGAATGCGCACTTCGGCCTGGAAGGCGTCTGGATGGCGTTCCCGGTGACGTACCTGGCGATGCTGGGGTTGCAGACCGCGTACTACCGGCTGGTGTGGCGGCATAAGCAGATCAAGCGGTTGGTGTGATAAAAGGATGCGCAATTTAAGGACTCAAGGCGTTTAAGTCATGGCGAACCCCTATGCCGAATTGTTCCAGGTTCCTGGCGCTCGGGCCTTCGTATTGGCCGGCATGCTGGCACGCATGCCGGTGTCCATGGCCGGTATTGGCTTGATCACCATGCTTTCCCAGGTGCACGGCGGCTATGGCCTGGCCGGTTCGGTGGCGGCGGTGTTCGCCCTGGCCACGGCGTTTTGCGCGCCGCAGGTGTCACGCTTGGTGGACCGGTACAGCCAGGGCCGGGTGCTGCCGATTGCCGCCCTGATCGGCGGCGGGGCGCTGTTGCTGCTGTTGCTGTGCACGCGGTTGCAGGCGCCGACCTGGACGCTGTTCCTGTTTGCTGCCCTGGCGGGCTGCATGCCGAATATGTCCGCCATGGTGCGGGCGCGCTGGACCGAGCTGTACCGCGGCCAGCCCAGGCTGCAAACCGCATTCGCCCTGGAATCGGTGCTGGATGAGGTGTGCTTTATCATCGGTCCACCGATTTCGGTGGGCTTGAGCGTGGTGCTGTTCCCCGAAGCCGGGCCGCTGGTGGCCGCGCTGCTGCTGGCGGTTGGGGTTACCACGTTTGTGCTGCAACGCGCGACCGAACCCCCGGTGCATGAACACCACGCTCACCATCGGGGCTGGCTGATCGCCTCACCGTCGGTACTGATCCTGATGATCCTGCTGCTGGCCATGGGGGTGATCGTGGGCGTAGTAGATGTGGTCAGCGTGGCCTTTGCCCAGCAACAGGGCCAGCCGGCGGCGGCAAGCATCGTGCTCTCGGTGTACGCCATCGGCTCGTGCTTGGCGGGGCTGGCCTTTGGCACCCTCAAGCTCAAGGCGCCGCTGCCCCGGCAGTTCCTGTTCTGCGGCGTGGCCACGGCGTTGACCACCTTGCCGTTGCTGCTGGTCACCCACATTCCGGGCCTGGCAGTGGCCATCTTCATTTCCGGACTGTTCTTCGCCCCTACCCTGATCGTGTCCATGGCCCTGGTGGAAAAGAGCGTGCCCGCGAGCCGCCTGACCGAGGGCATGACCTGGCTGATCACCGGCCTGAGCATCGGCGTGGCCATCGGTGCCGCCAGCTCCGGCTGGATGATCGATCACTTCGGGGCAGCCAGCGGGTTCTGGGTCGCGCTGGCGGCGGGGGCGGTGGTGATGGGGGCAGCGGTGCTCGGGTATCGGCGGTTGGGTTGAGCATCACAACCCACAATGAAACGTCAGCCAGTCACGGGGCAGGAATCCCCTCGGTGGTGTTGCAGGAATTCGTTCAGCGCCTGGCGCGTCAGGTCATTCAGGGTCACCTTTTTACGTGTCGCCTCAAGGGCGGCGGCAAGATGAAGGTCGTGGCCGACCCGTACGTTGAAAGAGCCTTTGCACGGTTTCTCCGGTGTTTGCCCAAGGGCCTGGCAGGTAGCGAGGTAGTCGTCCACCGCCTCGCGAAACGCGGCGTCCAGTTCCGCGACGGTTTTGCCTTCGTAACTCACCAGTGCCTTGATGAACAGGATCTTGCCGAACAGGCAATTGTCTTCGAGGCTTGCTTCGATAGAGCCGATGTAGCCATTGTGTTTCAGTTGGTTGTTCACTGAATCAGTTCTCCTGATTTCAATTGTTCGATGATCTGGCGCCGAATGTAGTGTTTCAGTTCGTTGCCGGGATGAGGCTTGTGCAAGGTGATCATTGCGCTCGGATCGCCGATGTCGAACTTGACCCGGCTTCCAGCCCCCTCAATCTGTGTGTAGCCGAGACGACGCAGCAGCGTGACGAGCTCTGGCCAGGTAAATGCCATCTGCTCGTTGAGCAATTTGGCGAGCAGCTTTTCATTTTTGGACACGGCGTTCCCTTCGTGTAACTAAATGTAGTTGCAAAAAGTGGTGTTCGTCAATGCTAGCTGGGGTTCGTGGGTGTTTCCCGAGGATTGATGTAACCCTTGATGACAGCTCGCTCTACGCCTCCCATCCCCCGCTAATTTTTCCCTGTCCGGTTCGTTTTATAGGGACGACGTGCCTTTGTGCTTCCTGCCTATTGCTCCGGACTCCAACAAATGAATGCTGAAGACTCCTTGAAACTTGCTCGCCGGTTTATCGGGTTGCCCCTGGAAAAACGCCAGCTGTTCCTGCAGGCACTGCAGAAAGAAGGGGTGGATTTTTCGCGGTTTCCGATTCCGGCCGGGGTGGAGGCAGAGGACCGCCAGGCGCTGTCCTATGCGCAACAGCGCATGTGGTTTCTCTGGCAACTGGACCCGAGCAGCGGCGCCTACAACCTGCCGGGCGCGGTGCGCCTCAAGGGTGCGCTGAGCCTGGGTGCCATGGAGCAGGCGTTTGCCAGCCTGGTGGAGCGTCATGAAACCCTGCGCACGGTGTTCCAGCGCCAGGCCGATGAGCGCCTGATGCAGGTGGCCGTACAGCCGTCGTTGGCCATTGAGCAATTGGACCTGACGGCGTTGGCCGCGGCCGAACGCGAACACGCCGTCAACGATGCAGCCACCCGCCAATCGCTGCTGCCGTTCGACCTGGAACACGGCCCGCTGCTGCGCGTGCAACTGCTCAAGCTCGATGCCGAGGAACACGTACTGCTGCTGACCCTGCACCATATCGTCTCCGATGGCTGGTCGATGAACGTGTTGATCGACGAGTTCATTCGTTTCTACGATGCCCATGAGCGCAACGAAGCGCCGCCATTGCTGGCGCTGCCGATCCAGTACAGCGACTACGCCCTGTGGCAGCGCCGCTGGCTGGAAGCCGGCGAGCAGGCCCGTCAATTGGAATACTGGCAGGCGCGCCTGGGTGATGAGCATCCGGTGCTGGAACTGCCGACGGACCGCCCGCGCCCGGCCATGCCCAGCTATCAGGGCACCCGCCACACCTTCGCGATTGAGCCGGCGCTGGCCGCGCAGTTGCGCACCTGCGCGCAACAGCACAACGTCACCCTGTTCATGCTGCTGCTCGGCGCCTTCAATGTGTTGCTGCATCGCTACACCGGCCAGGGCGATATCCGCGTCGGCGTGCCGATCGCCAACCGCAACCGTACGGAAGTCGAGGGGCTGATCGGCTTCTTCGTCAACACACAAGTCCTGCGCACTGAGCTGAGCGGGCAAACCCGCGTCGCCGAGTTGCTGCAAGGTATCAAGGAGCACGCCCTTGGCGCCCAGGCGCACCAGGAATTGCCCTTCGAGCGCCTGGTGGAAGCCCTGAAGGTCGAGCGCAGCCTCAGCCATACGCCGCTGTTCCAGGTGATGTACAACCATCAGCCGGTGGTGGCCGACATCGCCTCGGTCAGCACCGCCTCTGGCCTGGAATTGGCCCTGGTGGAGTGGCAAGGCCGCACCACCCAGTTCGACCTGACCCTCGACACTTATGAAAAATCCGGCACCTTGCACGCCGCGCTGACCTACGCCAATGACCTGTTCGACGCGCCGTCCATCGCGCGGATGGCACGCCACTGGATCAGCCTGTTGCAGGCCATGGTGGCCGATGGCGAACAGCGTATCGGCGAGTTGCCGATGCTGGCTGTCGATGAGCAACAGAGGCTGGTGCACATCTGGAACCAGACCGCGCAAGCGTATCCCACCGAGCGTGGCATTCATCACCTGATCGAGGACCAGGTCCAGCGCACGCCGGATGCGCCGGCGCTGGTGTTCGGCGCGACCACGCTGACCTACGCGCAACTGGACGCCCGTGCCAACCAACTGGCCCATGCCTTGCGCGACCACGGGGTCGGTCCTGATGCGCTGGTGGGTATCTGCGTTGAGCGTTCCATCGAGATGGTCATCGGCCTGCTGGCGGTGCTCAAGGCCGGTGGCGCCTACGTCCCCCTCGATCCCGAATATCCCCAGGAACGCCTGGCCTACATGATCGAAGACAGCGGCATCCAGCTGCTGCTCAGCCAGCATAGCCTGCTGCCACTGCTGCCTGTCGAAGGCATTCGGGTGATGCTCCTTGACCAGGCGCTCGGCTGGCTCGACGCTTACAGCGTCGCAGCGCCCGCCGTCGACATCCACGCGCTGAACCTGGCCTATGTGATCTACACCTCCGGTTCCACCGGCAAGCCCAAGGGCGCCGGCAACAGCCATCGCGCACTGGTCAACCGCCTGTGCTGGATGCAGCAGGCCTACGGCCTGGATGCCAGTGACGCGGTGCTGCAGAAAACCCCGTTCAGCTTTGATGTGTCGGTGTGGGAGTTCTTCTGGCCGCTGATGACCGGCGCCCGCCTGGTGGTCGCCGCCCCTGGCGAACACCGCGAGCCGGCGCGCCTGATCGAGACCATCGGCGAGCACGGGATCACCACCTTGCACTTCGTGCCGTCCATGCTCCAGGCGTTTATCCATGAGCCGGACGTGCAGCGCTGCGCCAGCCTCAAGCGTATCGTGTGCAGCGGCGAAGCCTTGCCCCTGGATGCGCAACTGCAGGTGTTCGCCAAGCTGCCCCAGGCCGGTTTGTTAAACCTCTATGGCCCGACGGAAGCTGCCATCGACGTGACCCACTGGACCTGCATCGACGAAGGCCGTGACGCCGTGCCCATCGGCCGCCCGATCGCCAACCTCGGCACCTACGTACTCGACGCGCAGCTCAACCCGGTGCCTGCCGGCGTGGCCGGCGAGCTGTACCTCGGCGGCACCGGCCTGGCGCGCAGCTACCACCGCCGTCCGGCACTGACCGCCGAACGTTTTGTGCCCAGCCCCTTTGGTGACGGCGCACGCCTGTACCGTACCGGCGACCGGGTGCGCCAGCGTGACGACGGTGTGATCGACTACCTTGGCCGTCTCGACCACCAGGTCAAGCTGCGCGGCTTGCGCATCGAATTGGGTGAAATCGAGACGCGCCTGATGCAACACCCAGCGGTGCGTGAGGCGGTGGTGCTGGTGCACGGCGGCAAACAACTGGTGGCCTACCTGGTGTTGGAGGGCGAGGCGCCCGCCGACCTCAAGGCCTGGCTGCTCGGCAGCCTGCCGGAATACATGGTGCCGACCCATATGGTGCCCCTGGCCAAGCTGCCGGTGACCGCCAACGGCAAGCTCGACCGCAAGGCCCTGCCGTTACCGGATGCAACGCCACAACAGGCCTATATCGCGCCGCAAGACGACCTGCAAAAAGCCCTGGCGGCGATCTGGAGCGATGTGCTCGGCATCGAGCAGGTGGGCCTGGACGACAACTTTTTCGAACTGGGCGGCGATTCGATCATCTCCATCCAGGTGGTCAGCCGCGCGCGCCAGGCGGGGATTCGCCTCAGCCCGCGCGACCTGTTCCAGTACCAGAGCGTGCGCAGCCTGGCGTTGGTGGCCAGCTTCGAGCACTCCACCGTTATCGACCAAGGCCCTGCCAGCGGCGAGGTGATCCTCACCCCGGTGCAGCAAAGCTTTTTCGCCCAGGCGATCCCCGCGCGTCATCACTGGAACCAATCGTTGTTGTTGACCCCGCGCGAGCGCTTGGAACCGGCACGCCTGGAAGCCGCCCTGATCCAGGTGATCAACCATCACGACGCCTTGCGCCTGCGTTTTGTGCAACAGGCCGACACCTGGCAGCAAGCCTATGCCGCGCCGATCACCGCGCCAGGTCTGTGGCAGACCCACGCCGGCAGCGACGATGAGCTGGCGGCGTTGTGCGATGAAGCCCAGCGCAGCCTCGACCTGGCGCAAGGCCCGCTGCTGCGTGCCGCGTTGGTGAGCATGGCCGATGGCAGCCAGCGCCTGCTGCTGGTGATCCATCACCTGGCGGTCGATGGCGTGTCCTGGCGCATTGTCCTGGAAGACCTGCAACAGGCTTACCGCCAGGCATCGTTGCCGGCCAAGACCAGCGCCTACCAGCTATGGGCCGAACAGTTGCAAGCCCATGCCCGCACGCTGGACGATCAGTTGGCGTACTGGCAGGCGCAGTCGGTGGACGCGGACTTGCCGTGCGACAACCCCCAGGGCGGCCTGCAAAACCGATTGGGCAGCAAGCTCGAAATCCGCCTTGACGCCGAGCACACCCGTCAACTGCTCCAGGACGCGCCAGCGGCCTACCGCACCCAGGTCAATGACCTGCTGCTGACGGCCCTGGCGCGGGTGGTCAGCCGTTGGAGCGGCCAGGCCGCCGCACTGATCCAGCTGGAAGGCCATGGCCGCGAAGACCTGTTCGACAATGTCGACCTGACCCGCACCGTGGGTTGGTTCACCAGCCTGTTCCCGGTACGCCTGCAAGCCGACGGCGAGCTGTCGGCCGCGATCAAGGCGGTCAAGGAGCAACTGCGTGCCGTGCCCGCCAAAGGCATCGGCTACGGTCTGCTGCGCTACCTCGGCCCGCCTGCGGCCCGCGAAGCCCTGGCGGACCTGGCCGCGCCACGCATTACCTTCAACTACCTGGGCCAGTTCGACCGCCAGTTCAACGAATCCGCGTTGTTTGTACCGTCTACCCAGGGCAGCGGCCAGGCCCAGGATGCCGAGGCACCGCTGGCCAACTGGTTGACCGTGGAAGGGCAGGTGTACGGCGGTGAGCTGACCCTGCAATGGGGCTTCAGCCGCGAGATGTTTGAGGTGGCGACGGTGCAGCGCCTGGCGGATGACTATCGGCAGGAGCTGTTGGCGCTGATCGCCCATTGCATCGATCCGCAACAGGGCGGCCTGACCCCGGCCGACGTGACCCTGGCGCAACTGACCCAGGCGCAGCTGGACGACCTCGCGCTGCCCGCCCGTGACGTACAGGACGTGTACCCGTTGTCGCCGATGCAGCAGGGCATGCTGTTCCATAGCCTCTATCAACAGGGTGAGGACGACGTCTACGTCAGCCAGTTGCGCGCGGATGTGCAAGGCGTCGACGTGCAGCTGTTCCAGCGTGCCTGGGCACAGGTGCTGGCGCGGCACGACATGCTGCGCACCGGGTTTGTCTGGCAGGACGACCAGGGCCAGGCCCTGCAGGTGGTGCATCGCCAGGTCAGCCTGCCGTTCGACGCATTGGACTGGCGCGGGCATCAAGACCCCGGCGCGACGCTCGACGACCTGGCGGCCGAACACCAGCGCCAGGGCTTCGAATTGGCCCGTCCGCCGTTGCTGCGGGTGGCGCTGGTGCGGGTCAGCGAAGAGCGCTGGCACTTGATCTACACCAGCCACCACATCTTGATGGATGGCTGGAGCAATGCCCTGGTCCTCAATGAGGTGCTGCAAGCCTGCAAGGGCCTGGCATTGCCGCCGACAGGCGCGGCGTTTTCCGCGCATATTGCCTGGCTGCAACAGCAGGATCCGGCGCTGGGCGAGGCGTTCTGGCGCGAGCGTCTGGCGCAGTTGGACGCGCCCACGCATCTGGCTCGCAGCATCGCCAGGACCGCGCCACACAGCGGCGACGGCTATGAGCAGATCCTGTGGGAATGGGATGAAACCCGAACCCGCCATCTGGCCGCGTTCGCCCGTGCACATCAAGTGACCCTCAACACCCTGGTGCAATCGGCGTGGTTGCTGCTGCTGCAGCGCTACACCGGCCAGGCCAGCGTCGCCTGCGGCGTCACCGTGTCAGGGCGCCCGGCGCAGCTGGCGAATGTCGAGCAACAGGTCGGCTTGTTTATCAACACCTTGCCGCTGATCGCCGTGGCGAATCCGTCACAAAGCGTCGGCGACTGGGTGCGTAGCGTCCAGGCGCTCAATGTGGAAATGCGCGAGCACGAGCACACGCCGCTGTTCGATATTCAACGCTGGGGCGGTTCGGCCGGCGAGGCGCTGTTCGACACCTTGGTGGTGTTCGAAAACTTCCCGGTGGCCAAGAGCCTGGAGTCGTCGGGCGAGGATGGCCTGCGCTTCAGTGGCGTCAGCCATCAGGAACGCACCAACTACCCGCTGACCCTCACGATTCACGGCGGCCAACACTTGAGCCTGCACGTGGAATACCAGCGGGCAGACTTCGACGAAGACGCAGTACAGCACATTGGTGCGTACCTGCAGGAACTGCTGCAGCAGTTCGCCGATGCCCCCGGGCAGGCATTGGGCGCGGTGCCCTTGCTGCGGCCCCATGAACACCTGCGTGTGCTCCAGGAATGGAACCCGCGCGATGTCGCACGCCCGGCCCAGGCGAGCGTGTTGCAGCGCTTCGAACAACAGGCGGCGCTGTGTCCGCATAACGTCGCGCTGATCCTCGACGAGCAGCGCATGAGCTATGCCGAACTCAACCTGCGCGCCAACCGCCTGGCCCATCGCCTGGTTGAACTGGGCGTCGCCGCCGACACCCTGGTGGGCGTCGCGGTGGACCGTTCCCTGGCGATGGTCGTTGGCCTGCTGGCGGTGCTCAAGGCCGGTGGCGCCTACGTGCCGCTGGACCCGAAATACCCCGCCGAGCGCCTGCAATGCATGATCGAGGACAGCGGCTTGCACCTGCTGCTGACCCAGCAGGCGCTGCTGGAGCAACTGCCGCTGACCGCCGACCTGGCGTTGGTCTGCCTGGAAGATGGCGCCGGCTGGCTGGCCGACTACAGCGGGGAAAACCCGGCGCCACGGGCGTTGCCGAGCAACCTGGCCTACGTGATGTTTACGTCCGGCTCCACCGGCCGCCCGAAAGGCGTAGGCATCGACCAGGCCTCCCTGGCGCGGCATGTGGAAGTCTTTACCGAGCTGTTCGCGCTGCAGCCCCATGATCGTGTGCTGCAATTCGGCACCTTCAACTTCGACGGTTTCGTCGAGCAGCTATACCCCGCGCTGTGCTGCGGTGCCGCGGTGGTGGTGCGTGGTGGCGAGCTGTGGGACAGCGACACGTTCTACCGGCAATTGCTCGACCACGATATTTCCGTGGTCGACCTGACGACCGCCTACTGGCTGGCGTTGGTACGTGACTTCGCCGAGCGTGGCCCGCGTGACTACGGACGTTTGCGCCAGTTGCACATCGGTGGCGAAGCCATGCCGCCCGAAGGCCTGAGCGCCTGGCGTGAAGCCGGTCTGCACCACGTGCGCCTGCTCAATACCTATGGCCCCACCGAGGCCACGGTCACCGCCACCGCCCTGGACTGCGCCGCGTACGTCGACGGGCGCGAAGCCTTGCCGTCGATGATGCCGATCGGTCGTGTGCTGGACGGCCGCGCCATTTACCTGCTGGACGCCAACCTCAACCCGGTACCGGTGGGGGTCGCGGGCGAGCTGGTGATCGGCGGGCCGCTGTTGGCGCGGGGGTACTTCAACCGTCCCGATCTGACGGCGGAACGCTTCGTGCCTGATCCGTTCTGCGCCGACGGTGCGGGCCGGCTGTACCGCACGGGTGACCTGGCGCGCTATCGCGGCGACGGCATGATCGAGTATGTGGGGCGTATCGACCATCAGGTCAAAGTCCGTGGTTTCCGCATCGAGCTGGGCGAAATCGAAGCACGCCTGCTGGCCCAGGCCAGTGTGCGCGAGGCGTTGGTGATCGCGGCTGATAACCAGCTGGTCGGCTACATCGTCGCCAACCGGCCACTGTCCGAAGTGCAACAAGCGCAATGGCGCACCCAGCTCAAGGCCACGCTGCGCGACGAGCTGCCGGACTACATGGTCCCGGCGCACCTGCTGGTGTTGGACCGCCTGCCATTGAGCCCCAACGGCAAGCTGGACCGTGCCGCACTGCCCACGCCCGACGCCAGCCAATCCCAGGTTGACTGGATCGCGCCGATCACGGAGCTGGAGCAACAGGTCGCGGCCATCTGGGCCCAGGTGCTGGGGGTCGAGCGGGTAGGGCTCAACGATCACTTCTTCGACATGGGCGGGCATTCGTTGCTCGCCACACAGATGGTGTCCCGTGTACGTCATGGCCTGGGGGTTGAGGTCAGCCTCAAGGCGCTGTTCGAGCACCCGCTGCTGGCGGATTTTGTCCGGGCGCTGGGCGCCGAGGGTGATTCGACGCCGGCGTTGGTGAGCGTCCAACGTGACCAGCCGCTGTTGTTGTCCTACGCCCAGGAGCGTCAGTGGTTCCTTTGGCAGCTGGACCCGCACAGTGCGGCCTACCATGTGCCGAGCGCATTGCGTCTGAAAGGCCGCCTGGACACATCGGCATTGCAGCGTGCCTTCGACACGCTGGTGGCGCGCCACGAAAGCCTGCGTACGCACCTGCAAGAGAAGGGCGAGCGCACCGTGCAGGTGATCAAGCCACAAGGACGCCTCGAGCTTGCTTTGCTCCAAACCCACGAGGGCGGCCTGAAAGCCCTGGTGGAAACCCTGATCACCCAGCCGTTCGATCTACGCCAGGGGCCGCTGATGCGTGTCAGCTTGTTGCGGTTGGCCGAGGATGAGCACGTGCTCGTGCTGGTGCAGCACCACATCATCTCCGACGGCTGGTCGATGCAGGTGATGGTGGACGAGCTGGTCCAGCTCTATGCCGCCTACAGCCAGGGCCAACCGCTGCAATTGCCTGACCTGCCCATCCAGTACGTGGACTACGCCCTTTGGCAGCGCCGCTGGATGGAAGCGGGGGAGAAGGCGCGGCAGCTGGATTACTGGCGCGGTCAGCTTGGCGGCGAGCAACCGGTGCTGGAACTGCCGTTCGATCATCAGCGCCCGGCGGTACCGACCCATCGAGGGGCGCGCTTGAACATCCCACTGGCGGCGCCGTTGCTGGATGAACTCAAGACGCTCGCCCAGCGTGAGGGCGTGACGTTGTTCATGCTGTTGCTGGCGTCTTACCAGGTGTTGTTGCACCGCTACAGCGGGCAGCAGGACATTCGCGTCGGCGTGCCCATCGCCAACCGCAACCGGATCGAGACCGAGCGCCTGATCGGCTTTTTCGTCAACACCCAGGTACTCAAGGCGGAGATTGACGGGCACACCACCGTGCGCGCGTTACTGGCCCAGGTCAAACAGCGTGCCCTGGAGGCCCAGGCCCATCAGGACCTGCCTTTCGAGCAATTGGTCGAGGCGTTGCAGCCCGAGCGCAGCCTGAGCCTGAGCCCGTTGTTCCAGGTCGCATTCAACCACCATGTCAGCCTGGCAGGCGGGCATCTCCAGCACCTCGAGCACTTGCAACTCAGCCCGGTCAGTTGGGATGAGGCGGTTGCGCAGTTCGATTTGACCCTCGATATCGAGGAGTCCCAGGCGCAATTGCGCGCGTCGCTGAGCTATGCCACCGACCTGTTCGACACCGCCACCATCGAGCGCATGGCCTGCCACTGGCAGAACCTGTTGCAGGCGATGGTTGCCGATCAGCAGCAGCTCGTCAGCCAACTGAACCTGCTGGACCAGGATGAGCAACGGCACATCCTTCAACTGTGGAACCAGGCCGACGCCGGCTTTTCGGCCGAGCGCTTTGTTCACGAGTTGGTGGCCGACCGCGCCGTCGAAAACCCCGCTGCGGTAGCGGTCAAGTTCGATGCGCAAACCCTGAGCTATGGCGAGCTGGACCGCCAGGCCAACCGCCTGGCCCATGCCTTGATCGCCCGTGGCGTCGGCCCCGAAGTGCGCGTGGCGATTGCCATGCCGCGCAGTGCCGAGAGCCTGGTAGCGTTCCTCGCGGTGATGAAAGCCGGTGGTGTGTATGTGCCGCTGGATATCGAATACCCGCGTGATCGCCTGCTGTACATGATGCAGGACAGCCGCGCGCAACTGCTGCTGACCCATACCAGTGCGTTGCCGCAACTGCCGATTCCCGACGGCATGCAGACGCTGGCCATCGATCGTACCGAGGCGTGGGCCGACTACAACGACACCGCGCCGGCGGTAAAACTGCACGGCGACAACCTCGCCTATGTGATCTACACCTCCGGTTCCACCGGCATGCCCAAGGGCGTGGCGGTGTCCCATGGCCCTTTGGTAGCGCACATCATCGCCACCGGCGAGCGTTATGAAACATCGCCGGCCGATTGCGAACTGCACTTCATGTCGTTCGCCTTCGACGGCTCCCACGAAGGCTGGATGCACCCGCTGATCAACGGCGCCAGCGTATTGATCCGTGACGACAGCCTGTGGCTGCCCGAGTACACCTACGCGCAGATGCACCGTCACAACGTGACCATGGCGGTGTTTCCGCCGGTGTACCTGCAGCAGCTGGCCGAGCATGCCGAGCGCGACGGCAATCCACCAAAGGTGCGGGTCTACTGCTTTGGCGGCGATGCGGTGGCGCAAGCCAGCTACGACCTGGCCTGGCGCGCGCTCAAACCGACCTACCTGTTCAACGGCTACGGCCCGACCGAAACCGTGGTCACGCCGTTGCTGTGGAAAGCCCGCCGAGGCGATCCTTGCGGTGCCGTCTACGCGCCAATCGGCACGCTGCTGGGCAACCGCAGCGGCTACGTGCTCGACGCGCAACTCAACCTGCAACCCATCGGCGTCGCCGGTGAGCTGTACCTGGGCGGCGAGGGCGTGGCCCGTGGTTACCTGGAACGTCCGGCGCTGACCGCCGAACGCTTCGTGCCGGACCCGTTCGGCACGCCGGGCAGCCGCGTGTATCGCAGCGGCGACCTGACCCGTGGCCGTCCGGATGGCGTGGTGGATTACCTCGGTCGCGTCGACCACCAGGTGAAAATCCGTGGTTTCCGCATCGAACTGGGGGAAATCGAAGCGCGTCTGCGTGAACAGGACAGTGTCGGTGAAACGGTGGTCGTGGCCCAGGACGGCCCGACCGGCAAACAGCTGGTGGCCTATGTGGTTCCGGTGTCCGCCCCGTCCAACGAAGCCGAGTTCCGTGACGCATTGCGTCGCGCACTCAAGGCCCGCCTGCCGGACTACATGGTCCCGGCGCATTTCATCTTCCTGGCGCAAATGCCGTTGACCCCCAACGGCAAGCTCGACCGCAAGGGCCTGCCGCAACCGGATGCGAGCCTTATGCAACAGGCCTATGTGGCCCCCGAGACCGAGCTGGAACAGCAGATCGCCACGATCTGGGCCGACGTGCTGCGCCTGCCGCAGGTTGGCTTGAACGATAACTTCTTTGAAGTGGGCGGCCACTCCCTGTTGGCGATCCAGATCACCTCCAGGGTCCAGGCCGAGCTGGGCCTGGAAGTGCCGCTGGTGGAAGTGTTCCAGACTGAAACGCTGCGCGCCTATGTGCAGGCGGCTGCCACCTTCCGCGCCGGCAGCGCGGAAGACTTTGATGATCTTCGTGACTTTTTGAGCGAACTAGAGGCGATTTGACCCATGCTTTCCAACCCTAATATCGATCTGGTTTCGCGCTTTCTTCGCCTGCCTCTGGAACAGCGCCAGCAGTTTTACCAGCGCCTGCAAAGCCGGGGCATGAGCTTCGCCCAGTTGCCGATTGCCTCGATCCGCGAGGACGGCCGGAAACTGCCGTTGTCCTACGCCCAGGAACGGCAGTGGTTTCTCTGGCAGTTGGACCCGGACAGTGACGCTTATCACGTCCCCGGCGCCCTGCGTCTGAGCGGCCAGCTGGACAAGGCCGCCCTGCAGCGCAGTTTCGACACCTTGGTGGCGCGCCATGAAAGCCTGCGTACACGCCTGCACCTGGACGCCGAGGCACGTACTCAGGAGGTGCTGGCTCACGGGGTGGTCGAGATCGCCGAAAGCGCAGTCGACGAAGCGCAGCTCAAGGCCCGTGTCGAAGCCGAAATCGCTCGTCCCTTCGACTTGCAGCAAGGCCCGTTGCTGCGGGTCAGTTTGCTCGCAGTGAGCGAAGAGGAGCACGTGCTGGTGCTGGTGCAGCACCATATCGTCTCCGATGGCTGGTCGATGGGTGTGATGGTGCAGGAGTTGATGCAACTCTATGCCGCCTACAGCCAGGGTCAGGACTGTGCGTTGGCGCCGCTGCCGATCCAGTACGCCGACTATGCGCTGTGGCAACGCAGCTGGATGGAAGCGGGGGAGAAGGCCCGTCAACTGGCGTATTGGCGCGAATTGCTCAGCGGCACGCAGCCGGTGCTGGAGTTGCCGTTCGACCAGCCCCGCCCGGCGCAACAGAGCTTCCGTGGCGCGCGTCTGGACATCGCGCTGGAACCGGCACTGGTGGCAGGGTTGAAAGCCCTGGCCCAGGGCGAAGGCGTGACGATGTTCATGTTGCTGCTGGCCTCGTTCCAGGCGTTTCTGTACCGCTACAGCGGCCAGCAGGACATCCGCATCGGCGTGCCGATTGCCAACCGCAACCGGGTCGAGACCGAATCGCTGATTGGCTTCTTCGTCAATACCCAAGTGCTCAAGGCCGACCTCGATGGTCACATGAGCTTCGCCCAGCTGCTGCAGCAGACCAAGCGCCGTGCGCTGGAGGCCCAGGCCCATCAGGACTTGCCGTTCGAGCAGTTGGTGGAAGCCCTGCAACCGGAGCGCAGCCTGAGCCATAACCCGCTGTTCCAGGTGATGTTCAACCACCAGGCCAATTCACCCGCCGCCGCGCAGCAATTGCCGGGCCTGCGCGTGGCCAACCTGGAATGGGACAGCCACAGCGCCCAGTTCGACCTGAGCCTGGACACCCAGGAAAGCGGCGACGCGATCTGGGCGTCCCTGACCTACGCCACCGACCTGTTCGATGCCGCCACCGTCGCACGCATGGCCGAACATTGGCTGAGCCTGTTGCGGGCAGCCGTGGCGAATCCTGCATCGCCCTTGCACGACCTGGCGACACTCAACGCCGCTGAGCGCGAGCAAATACTCGCTCAATGGAACGCCACCGCGCGCGACTACCCCCAAGGGCAGTGGACGCATCAGTTGATCGAGGCCCAGGTGCAGGCGCAGCCGGATGCACCGGCGTTGCGTTTCAATGAGGTGTCGCTCAGTTATGCCGAGCTGAACCGCCGCGCCAACCGCCTGGCCCATCGCCTGATCGAAGCCGGCGTAGGGCCGGACGTGCTGGTCGGCCTGGCGGTGGAGCGTTCCATCGACATGGTCGTCGGCCTGCTCGCGGTGCTCAAGGCCGGTGGCGCCTACGTGCCGCTGGACCCGGAATACCCGCGCGAACGCCTGGCCTACATGCTGGACGACAGCGGGGTGAAACTGCTGCTGACCCAGGCGCATTTGCGTGAGCAGCTGCCGATTCCCCAAGGCCTGGAAACCCTGGTGCTGGGCGAGTCTGCCTTCGAGGGCTACAGCGACGCCAACCCAGGCATCGCCCTGGACGGCGAAAACCTCGCCTACGTGATCTACACCTCGGGCTCCACCGGCCAGCCCAAAGGCGCCGGCAACCGTCATTCGGCATTGCTGAACCGCCTGCAATGGATGCAGGAAACCTATGCCCTGGACGGCAGCGACACGGTGCTGCAAAAGACCCCATTCAGCTTTGACGTGTCGGTGTGGGAGTTCTTCTGGCCGCTGATGAGCGGTTCGCGCCTGGTGGTTGCGGCGCCCGGTGATCACCGTGATCCGGCCAGGCTGATCAACCTGATCAATCAACAGCAGGTCACCACGCTGCACTTCGTGCCGTCGATGCTGCAGGCCTTCCTGCAGGACCCGGCGGTGTCGACCTGCCAAAGCCTGCAGCGCATCGTATGCAGCGGCGAGGCCCTGCCGGTGGACGCCCAGCAGCAGGTCTTCGCCAAGCTGCCCCAGGCCGGGCTCTACAACCTGTACGGCCCGACCGAGGCCGCCATCGACGTAACCCACTGGACCTGCGTGGATGAAGGCCGCGACGCCGTGCCGATCGGCCGCCCGATCGCCAACCTCGGCTGCTATATCCTCGACAGCCACTTTGAACCCGTACCGGTGGGTGTACTCGGCGAGTTGTACCTCGGCGGCATCGGCCTGGCCCGGGGTTACCACCGCCGACCGGCCCTCACTGCCGAACGTTTTGTCGCCCACCCGTTCATCCAGGGCGAGCGCCTGTACCGCACCGGCGACCTGGCACGCTATCGCACAGACGGCGTGATCGAATACGCCGGGCGTATCGACCATCAAGTCAAACTGCGCGGCCTGCGCATCGAGCTGGGGGAAATCGAAGCGCGCCTGCTGGAACACGCGTGGGTCCGCGAGACCGCCGTGCTGGCGGTCGATGGTAAATACCTGGTGGGCTACCTGGTGCTGCAGGACGCTGGCGATGATTGGCGCGAAGTCCTCGGCGCCCACCTGGCCCAGCACCTGCCGGACTACATGGTCCCGGCACAGTGGGTGCTGCTGGAGCAGATGCCCCTGAGCCCCAACGGCAAACTCGACCGCAAGGCCCTGCCCAAACCCGAAGCCACCCACCACTACGAAGCTCCGCAAAGTGCCCTGGAGCAGCAGATCGCGGCGATCTGGGCTGAGGTGCTGGGCGTCGAACAGGTGGGCTTGAACGACAACTTCTTCGAGCGCGGCGGTGACTCGATCATTTCAATCCAGGTGGTCAGCCGCGCCCGCGCCGCCGGTATCCATTTCACCGCCAAGGCGTTGTTCCAGCACCAGACCGTGCGCAGCCTGGCGCGGGTGGCGCAGTTGCAGGTTGCCCAGGTGTTTGACCAGGGCCCGGTGCAGGGCGAGACGCCGTTGCTGCCGTTCCAGCAGTTGTTCTTCGAGATGGACATGCCGGACCGCCACCACTGGAACCAGTCCTTGCTGCTGAGGCCACGCGAGCCGGTGCGGGCAGATCGGCTGCAAGCGGCCTTGCACGCCATCGTCCACCACCACGATGTGCTGCGCCTGAGCTTCAGCCAGGCCGCCGAAGGGTGGCGGGCCGAGCATGCAGCCGCCAGCCCTGAGGTGCTGTGGCAGGCCACGGTGGCGGATGCCGACGAGCTGGCCGCGCTGTGCGAAAAAGCCCAGCGCAGCCTCGACCTGCAACACGGGCCCTTGTTGCGTGCGGTGCTTGCCGAACTGGCCGATGGTTCCCAACGCCTGTTGCTGGTCATGCACCACCTGGTGGTGGACGGCGTGTCCTGGCGGGTGTTCCTCGAGGACCTGCAAAGCCTCTACCGCCAACAGCCGTTGCCGGCCAAGACCTCGTCGTTCAAGGCCTGGGCCGAGCGTTTGCAGGCCCATGCCCGCAGCGAAGCGGTACAGCCGCAAAAAGACTTCTGGCTGCAACAGCTCCAGGACGTGCCGACCGATCTGCCCTGCCGTGATCCCCAAGGCGCGCGTCCTGGCCGCCTGGCGCAGACAGTGGTCAGCCGACTGGACGCCGAGCACACCCGGCAATTACTGCAACAGGCGCCTGCGGCCTATCGCACCCAGATCAACGATCTGCTGCTGACCGCCCTGGCGCGTGTCATCTGCCAGTGGACCGGGCAGGCTTCCAGCCTGATCCAACTGGAAGGCCATGGCCGTGAAGACCTGTTCGAGGATATCGACCTGACCCGTACCCTGGGCTGGTTCACCAGCCTGTTCCCGGTGCGCCTGACCCCGGCCGAATCCCTTGGCGCCTCGATCAAGCAGATCAAGGAGCAACTGCGCGCCGTGCCGGACAAGGGCCTAGGTTTCGGCGCGCTGCGCTACCTCGGCGACGAGGCCACGCGCCAGGCATTCAGCGCATTGCCGGTGCCGCGCATCACCTTCAATTACCTGGGCCAGATCGACGCCAGCTTTGACCAGCCGGACGGTTTGTTTGTACTCGCAGCGGAAAGCGCCGGAGCCGAGCAGAGCCCGGAGGCGCCGCTGGGCAACTGGCTGACCCTCAACGGCCAGGTATTCGGCGGTGAACTGCACATGGGCTGGACCTTCAGCCCGCTGATGTTCGAGGCCGCGCAGATCGACGCCTTGAGCCAGGCCTTCAGCCGTGAGCTGACGGCATTGGTGGAACATTGCTGCACCCCCGGCAATCACGGCGTGACGGCCTCGGACTTCCCATTGTCACGCCTGAACCAGCAGCAGCTTGAGTCCTTGCCGCTGGCCGCCGATGGGATTGACGACATCTACACCTTGTCGCCCATGCAGCAAGGCATGCTGTTCCACACCCTGTACGAACAGGCCGCCGGCGACTACATCAACCAGATCCGCGTGACGGCCGAGGGCCTGGATGTGGCGCGCTTCCAGCAGGCCTGGGATGCCACGGTGCAGGCCCATGACGTGCTGCGCAGCGGGTTTTTCTGGGAGGGCCAGCTGGAGTGGCCCTGCCAGGTGGTGTACCGCGAGGCCCGGCTGCCCATCGAACTGCTCGACTGGCGCGCCATGCCGGAGCCTGAGCTGGCGTTGCAAGACCTGCAGCAAGCCCAGCGTCGCCAGGGTTTTGAGCTGGCCAAGGCGCCGCTGGTCCGTCTGGTGCTGGTGCGCACCGACGAGCAACGCCATGAGCTGATCTACACGAGCCATCACATCCTGATGGACGGTTGGAGCAATTCGCGCCTGTTCGGTGAAGTGCTGCAACGTTACGCCGGCGTGGCGGTGCCCGACGCGGCCGGACGCTATCGCGATTACATCGGTTGGTTGCAGCAGCGTGATGCCGGTGCGACCGAAACCTTCTGGCGCGAGCAGTTGAGTGCACTGCAAGCGCCGACTCGCCTGGGCCGCAGCCAGCCCATGGCGGCGGACGGGCACGGCGAGCACGCGCTGAGCCTGGATCGCCCGCTGACAGGGCGCCTCGAGGCCTTCGCCCGCAGCCATAAGGTCACGCTCAACACCCTGGTCCAGGCGGCGTGGCTGGTCCTGTTGCAGCGCCATAGCGGGCAGGCGGTGGTGTCGTTCGGTGCCACCGTGGCCGGGCGCCCGGCAGACCTCGTGGGGGTGGAGCAGCAGATTGGCCTGTTCATCAATACCCTGCCGGTGATCTGCGCAGTGGAGGGCGAGCAAACCGTGGCCGACTGGTTGCAAAGGGTGCAGGCGCAGAACCTGGCCTTGCGCGAGCATGAACACACCGGGCTGTACGATATCCAGCGCTGGGCCGGGCAGGGCGGTGAAGCCCTGTTCGACAATATCCTGGTGTTCGAGAACTACCCGGTGTCCAAGGCCCTGGAACAGAGTGGCGGCAGCGGTATCCGTTTTGGCCTGCCGGAGTCCCGCGAGCAGACCAACTTCCCGCTGACGGTGCTGGTGGACGTCGGTGACACGCTGTCGGTGCAGTTCAGCTTTGCGCGTGCGCATTTCGACCCGGACACGGTGCAAACCTACGGCCGCCATCTGCTCAACCTGCTGCAAGCCATGCTCGAGGGCGACCAGCAGCGCCTGGGCGAACTGGCGATGCTCGATGCGGCCGAACGCCGGCAAGTGGTACAGGACTGGAACGCCACGGCGCGGGACTACCCGTTGCAGCACGGCGTGCATCAGCTGATTGAACAGCAGGTGGCGCACACGCCGGACGCCACGGCACTGGTGTTCGCCGAGCAGCGCTTGAGCTACGTCGAGCTTAACTGCCGCGCCAACCGCCTGGCCCATCGCCTGATCGAGGCCGGCGTAGGGCCGGACGTACTGGTGGGCCTGGCGGTGGAGCGTTCCATCGACATGGTCGTCGGCCTGCTCGCGGTGCTCAAGGCCGGTGGCGCCTACGTGCCGCTGGACCCGGAATACCCGCGCGAACGCCTGGCCTACATGCTGGACGACAGCGGGGTGAAACTGCTGCTGACCCAGGCGCATTTGCGTGAACAGCTGCCGATTCCCCAAGGCCTGGAAACCCTGGTGCTGGGCGAGTCTGCCTTCGAGGGCTACAGCGACGCCAACCCAGGCATCGCCCTGGACGGCGAAAACCTCGCCTACGTGATCTACACCTCGGGCTCCACCGGCCAGCCCAAAGGCGCCGGCAACCGTCATTCGGCATTGCTGAACCGCCTGCACTGGATGCAGGAAGCCTATGCCCTGGACGCCAGCGACGCGGTGCTGCAAAAGACCCCGTTCAGCTTCGACGTGTCGGTGTGGGAGTTCTTCTGGCCGCTGATGACCGGCTCGCGCCTGGTGGTTGCAGCGCCCGGTGATCATCGTGATCCGGCCAGGCTGATCAACCTGATCAATCAACAGCAGGTCACCACGCTGCACTTCGTGCCGTCGATGCTGCAGGCTTTCCTGCAGGATCCGGCGGTGTCGACCTGCCAAAGCCTGCAGCGCATCGTGTGCAGCGGTGAAGCGTTGCCGGTAGATGCCCAGCAGCAGGTTTTCGCCAAGCTGCCCCAGGCCGGGCTCTACAACCTGTACGGCCCGACCGAAGCCGCCATCGACGTGACTCACTGGACCTGCGTGGATGAAGGCCGCGATGCCGTGCCGATTGGCCGCCCGATCGCCAACCTCGGCTGCTACATCCTCGACAGCCACTTCGAGCCCGTACCAGTCGGCGTGCTCGGCGAGTTGTACCTCGGCGGCATCGGCCTGGCCCGGGGTTACCACCGCCGCCCGGCCCTCACTGCCGAACGTTTTGTCGCCCACCCGTTCATCCAGGGCGAGCGCCTGTACCGCACCGGTGACCTGGCACGCTACCGCGCAGACGGCGTGATCGAATATGCCGGGCGTATCGACCATCAAGTCAAGCTGCGCGGCCTGCGCATCGAGCTGGGGGAAATCGAAGCGCGCCTGCTGGAACACGCGTGGGTCCGTGAGGCTGCCGTGCTGGCGGTCGACGGTAAATACCTGGTGGGCTACCTGGTGCTGCAAAACGCCGGGGACGACTGGCGCGATGTGCTCAGCGCCCATCTCGCCCAGCAGTTGCCGGACTATATGGTGCCCGCCCAATGGGTGCTGCTGGAGCAGATGCCTCTGAGCCCCAACGGCAAACTGGATCGCAAGGCTTTGCCCAAGGCGGACGCGAGCTTGCACGCGCGGGCGTACGTCGCGCCGCAGAGCGAGCTGGAGCAGCAGATCGCCGCGATCTGGGCCGAAGTCCTGGAGGTACCGCGCGTGGGGTTGAACGACAACTTCTTCGAACTGGGCGGCCACTCGCTGCTGGCGACCCAGGTGGTGGTGCGCCTGCGCGAGCAGTTGCACGCCGAATTCGACGTCAAATCGATCTTCACCACCCCGACCCTGGCCGATTTCAGCGCTTATGTGGCAGGCCAGCAGACAAATAATTCGCCGGTGCAGGACGCATTGGCTAAATCCTTGGAGGCTCTCAAACGTCTATCAGCAGAAGATTTGGATAAATTGACTTCCTGAGGGGCGTGGCGTGCAAGCATTAATCGAGTCGGTAGGGTCACTTTCGGCGCAGCAAAAGAAAGCGTTGGCGGTAATGCTCAAGCAGCAAGGCATCAACCTGTTTGAGATTGCCCCGGTTTTCAAGCGCCAGGAAGGTGAGCCTCTTCGGCTCTCTTATGCCCAGGAGCGGCAGTGGTTTTTGTGGCAGTTGGAGCCGCAGAGCCCGGCCTACCATCTGCCGCGCGCCTTGCGCTTGAAAGGCCGCCTGGACCGGGCGGCCTTGCAGCGCAGCTTCGATAGCCTGATCGCCCGCCATGAAAGCCTGCGTACTCACTTGCAGCAGGATGCCGACCAGTTGCTACAGGTGGTCAGCCCCGAGTTGGCGCTGGAAATCGCCTTTGAAACGGCTGACGCGGCGCAGCTTGAGGCGCTGGTGCAGGCCGAAGTCGCCAAGCCCTTCGATCTGCAACAAGGCCCGCTGCTGCGGGTCAAGTTGCTGCAATTGGCAGCCGATGAGCACGTATTGGTGTTGGTGCTGCATCACATCGTCGCCGATGGCTGGTCGATGCAGGTCATGGTCGACGAGTGGGTGCAGTTTTACGTCGCGTACAGCCAGGGCCATGATGTGCGCCTGCCGGACCTGTCGATTCAATACCCGGACTACGCCTTGTGGCAGCGCAGTTGGATGGAAGCCGGCGAGAAAGAACGTCAGCTGGGCTATTGGCGCGAGCAGTTGGGCGGTGAGCAGCCGGTGCTGGAGTTGCCGCTGGATTACCCGCGACCGGCGGTACAGAGCTATCGCGGTGCACGGCTCGACATGAGCCTGGATGCGGCGCTGGTCACCGGTCTCAAGGCGTTGGCCCAGCGCGAAGGCGTGACACTGTTCATGCTGTTGCTGGCCTCCTTCCAGACCTTGTTGTATCGCTACAGCGGGCAGCCGGATATCCGCGTCGGCGTGCCGATTGCCAACCGCAATCGGGCGGAAACCGAGGGGTTGATTGGGTTTTTCGTCAATACCCAGGTGCTCAAGGCCGACGTCGATGGGCACATGACATTCAGTGCGTTGCTGGCCCAGGTCAAGCAGCGTGCATTGGAGGCCCAGAGTCATCAGGACCTGCCCTTCGAACAGCTGGTCGAGGCGTTGCAGCCCGAGCGTAGCCTGAGCCATAACCCGTTGTTCCAGGTGATGTTCAACCACCAGACCGAAGGCCGCGGGCCGCGCGGCGAGCAGCAGTTGCCGGGCCTGGACGTAGAGGCCCTGGAGTGGGGCAGCCAGAGTGCGCAGTTCGACCTGAGCCTGGATACCCAGGAATCGCCTGACGGCATCTGGGCCTCGCTGACCTATGCCACCGACCTGTTCGAAGCGGCGACCGTGCAACGCATGGCCGAGCACTGGCAACGGGTGTTGCGGGCGGTGGTGGGGCGCGCCGGCACTCGTATTGCCCAGCTCGGGATGCTGGTTGACGGTGAACAACGCAGCCTGCTGCAAGACTGGAACCGCAGCACGGCGGCGTTTGAAGACGTCGCGGGTGTGCACGGCTTGTTCCAGGCCCAGGCCCGGCAGCGGCCTGACGCGGTTGCCCTGTGCCTGGATGACCGGTCCATCAGCTATGCCGAGCTGAACCGCCAGGCCAACCGCCTGGCCCATCACCTCATCGGCCAGGGTGTTGGCCCGGAAGTGCTGGTGGGGGTGGCGGTCGAGCGTTCGTTCGACATGGTGGTCAGCCTGTTGGCGGTGCTCAAGGCCGGTGGCGCCTACGTGCCGCTGGACCCGCAATACCCGCGCGAACGCCTGTTGCATATGCTCGAAGACAGCGGCGTGCGCCTGGTGCTCACCCACGCCCATGTGGCGATGCCATTGCCCGAGGGCATGGCGACGGTCGACCTGGCGGATGCACGCCTGGCGCTGTGCCCCGAGAGCGATCCGCGGGTGTCCGTTGCCGCGCAAAACCTGGCCTACGTGATCTACACCTCCGGTTCCACCGGCAAGCCCAAGGGCGTGGCGATCAACCATGGGGCGCTGACCGAATTCTCCAGTATTGCCGCCGGTTACTCGCGGTTGACCGCCGACGATCGCGTGCTTCAATTCGCTACCCTGAATTTCGATGGGTTTGTCGAACAGTTGTACCCGGCGCTGACCCATGGCGCCACCGTTGTCCTGCGCGGCCCGGAGCTGTGGGACAGCGCGCGGCTGTACGACGAGATCATTACCCAGGGCATCACCCTGGCCGACTTGCCGACCGCCTATTGGCACCTGTTCCTGCTGGACTGCCTGGCCGCCGGCCCACGCCCCTACGGCGCACTTCGCCAGGTCCATATCGGCGGTGAAGCCATGCCGCTGGACGGTCCGCAGCAGTGGCTCAAGGCCGGGCTCGGTCATGTGCGTTTGCTCAATACCTATGGCCCCACGGAGGCCACTGTTGTATCCAGCGTTCTGGACTGCACGGCAGGCACCGAGCTGATGGGCTCCAGCGCCAGCCCGATTGGCCGTTCGCTGCCAGGTCGAGCGCTGTATGTGCTGGATCGCGATTTGAACCTGGCGCCGCTGGGGGCTGTGGGCGAGCTGTACATCGGTAGCCGCTGCGGTTTGGCGCGTGCCTATCTGAACCGTGCAGTGCTGACGGCCGAGCGCTTTGTACCGGACCCTTTCGGTGAAACCGGCGAGCGCCTGTACCGCACCGGAGACCTGGCGCGCTACCGCGCTGATGGCGTGATCGAGTACGTCGGCCGGGTCGACCATCAGGTGAAGATCCGGGGTTTCCGCATCGAACTGGGCGAGATCGAAACCCTGCTGCTGGCCCAGGAGGGTGTGCGCGAAGCCCTGGTGTTGGCGGCCGAAAACCAGCTCGTGGCGTATCTGGTGTGCGAGCACCACGACGTCGAGGCGCTGAAGTCGATTCTGCGTGAACAGTTGCCGGACTACATGGTGCCTGCGCACCTGATCTTCCTTGAGCGTATGCCCCTGAACCCGAACGGCAAGCTGGATCGCCAGGCGCTGCCCAAACCCGACGCCAGCCAAGCGCAACAGGTATGGGTGGCGCCCGTCACGGAGCTGGAGCAACAGGTCGCTGCCGTCTGGGCAGATATTCTCGGGGCTGAACGGGTAGGGCTGGCCGATCACTTCTTCGAGATGGGCGGCCACTCGCTGCTGGCCATGCAGGTGGTCTCGCGCCTGCGCCAGGTATTGGGCCGTGAAGTGCCACTGAAACTGGTCTTCGAGCAACCGCGTCTCGAAGGTTTCGCCACCGCCCTGCAAGCGCTGGAGGCGCGCGAAGGTGAGCAGGCACCCGCGTTGCTCGCGGTCGGTCGCGAACAGCCGCTGCCGCTGTCCTATGCCCAGGAACGCCAGTGGTTTCTCTGGCAACTGGACCCCTCCAGTGCCGCTTACCATATCCCCAGCGCCTTGCGCCTCAAGGGGGCCTTGGATATCTCGGCCCTGCAACGCAGTTTTGACGCCCTGGTGGCCCGTCATGAAAGCCTGCGCACGTGTGTGCAAGAGCACGCGGACGGTGCGCGGCAAGTGATTCGGCCCGACGCCACTGTGCCGATCCGGCTGGGCAAGGTCGACGAGGCGGATCTGCAGGCGCAGGTCGAAGCCGAGATCGCCCGTCCATTTGATTTGCAGCAAGGTCCGTTGCTGCGTGTGACCTTGCTGCACCTGGCCGAGGACGATCATGTGCTGGTACTGGTGCAGCATCACATCGTGTCCGATGGTTGGTCGATGCAGGTGATGGTCGACGAGCTGGTGCAGTTGTATGCCGCGTTCAGCCAAGGCCGGGCCCCGCAACTGCCCGGGATGCCGATCCAGTATGCGGACTATGCCGTGTGGCAGCGTGCCTGGATGGAGGCCGGTGAAAAGGCCCGTCAGCTGGATTACTGGCGTGACCTGCTCGGCGGTGAACAGCCGGTGCTCGAGCTGCCGTTCGATCATCAGCGCCCGGCGCAACAGAGTCATCGCGGCGCGCGCCTGGACGTGCCGCTGCCGGCCACCCTGGCCGCCGAACTCAAGGCCCTGGCCCAGGCACAGGGTGTGACCCTGTTCATGTTGCTGCTGGCCTCGTTCCAGACGTTGTTGTACCGCTACAGCGGCCAGCAGGATATTCGGGTCGGTGTACCGGTCGCCAACCGCAATCGCGTCGAAACCGAGCGGCTGATCGGCTTCTTCGTCAACACCCAGGTGCTCAAGGCCGATATCGATGGGCAGACCACCGTTGCCCAGTTGCTGGCCCAGGTCAAACAGCGCGCGCTGGACGCCCAGGCCCATCAGGACCTGCCTTTCGAGCAGCTGGTCGAGGCGTTGCAGCCCGAGCGCAGCCTGAGCCTCAACCCGCTGTTCCAGGTGATGTTCAATCACCAGGTCGAAGGGCGTCCAGGGGATGAGCCACAATCCCTGGCCCACCTGCGTATCGAAGGCTTGGCGTGGGACCGGCGTACCGCACACTTCGACCTTGACCTGGATGTTCAGGAAGGTTCGGGCGGGCTCTGGGCGTCACTGGGGTATGCGACCGATCTGTTCGAGGCCTCTACCATCGAGCGCATGGCCTGCCACTGGCAGAACCTGTTGCAGGCGATGGTTGCCGATCAGCAGCAGCTCGTCAGCCAACTGAACCTGCTGGATCAGGACGAGCAACGGCACATCCTTGCACTATGGAATCAGACCGGCGCCGGCTTCAGCGCCGAGCGCCTGGTGCATGAGTTGGTGGCCGACCGTGCGCGGGAAAACCCCGCTGCGGTAGCAGTCAAGTTCGATGCGCAAACCCTGAGCTATGGCGAGCTGGACCGCCAGGCCAACCGCCTGGCCCATGCCTTGATCGCCCGTGGCGTCGGCCCCGAAGTGCGCGTGGCGATTGCCATGCCGCGCAGTGCCGAGAGCCTGGTAGCGTTCCTCGCGGTGATGAAAGCCGGCGGTGTGTATGTGCCGCTGGATATCGAATACCCGCGTGATCGCCTGCTGTACATGATGCAGGACAGCCGCGCGAAGTTGCTGTTGACCCACACCAATGCCTTGCCGCAACTGCCGATTCCCGACGGCATGCAGACGCTGGCCATCGATCGCACCGAGCAATGGGCCGATTACAGCGACACCGCGCCAAACGTGACGCTGGACGGCGACAACCTCGCCTACGTGATCTACACCTCCGGTTCCACCGGCATGCCCAAGGGCGTGGCGGTGTCCCACGGCCCTTTGGTGGCGCACATCATCGCCACCGGCGAGCGTTATGAAACATCGCCAGCCGATTGCGAACTGCACTTTATGTCCTTCGCTTTCGACGGTTCCCACGAAGGCTGGATGCACCCGCTGATCAACGGCGCCAGCGTATTGATCCGTGACGACAGCCTGTGGCTGCCCGAGTACACCTACGCGCAGATGCACCGTCACAACGTGACCATGGCGGTGTTTCCGCCGGTGTACCTGCAGCAGCTGGCCGAGCATGCCGAGCGCGACGGCAATCCACCAAAGGTGCGAGTCTACTGCTTCGGTGGTGATGCCGTGGCCCAGGCCAGCTATGACCTGGCCTGGCGCGCGCTCAAGCCGACCTACTTGTTCAACGGCTACGGCCCGACCGAAACCGTGGTCACGCCGTTGCTGTGGAAGGCGCGCAAGGGCGACCCCTGCGGCGCCGTCTACGCGCCAATCGGCACGCTGCTGGGCAACCGCAGCGGCTATGTGCTCGACGCGCAACTCAACCTGCAACCCATCGGCGTCGCCGGTGAGCTGTACCTGGGCGGCGAGGGCGTGGCCCGTGGTTACCTGGAGCGTCCGGCGCTGACCGCCGAACGCTTTGTGCCGGACCCGTTCGGCACGCCGGGCAGCCGCGTGTATCGCAGCGGCGACCTGACCCGTGGCCGTCCGGATGGCGTGGTGGATTACCTCGGTCGCGTCGACCACCAGGTGAAAATCCGTGGTTTCCGCATCGAACTGGGGGAAATCGAAGCGCGTCTGCGTGAACAGGACGGCGTCGGTGAAACCGTGGTCGTGGCCCAGGATGGCCCGACCGGCAAGCAGCTGGTGGCGTATGTCGTGCCGGCCGATGGTTCGCTGGCCAACGACACCGAGTTTCGCGAAACCCTGCGCCGTGGATTGAAAACCCATCTGCCGGACTACATGGTCCCGGCGCACTTCATGTTCCTGGCCCGGATGCCGCTGACCCCCAACGGCAAGCTTGACCGCAAAGGCCTGCCGCAACCGGATACGGCGCAGTCGCAAGGCGCCTGGGTGGAGCCGGTGACGCCGTTGCAGCAGCAGGTCGCGGCGATCTGGGCACAGGTGCTGGGGGCCGAGCGTATTGGCCTGAACGATCACTTCTTCGAGCTGGGCGGGCATTCGTTGCTGGCCATGCAGGTGATCTCCCGTGTGCGTCAGTTGCTTGAGCGGGAAGTGGCCCTGCGCACCTTGTTCGAGCAACCGCAGCTGGAAAGTTTCGTACTGGCCTTGCAGGCGACAGACCAGGCGCTGGCGCCGCCGATGCTGGCGATCGGGCGTGAGCAACCGTTGGCGTTGTCCTTCGCCCAGGAGCGCCAGTGGTTCCTTTGGCAACTGGATCCGCGCAGCGCGGCTTACCATATTCCCAGCGTGCTACGCCTGACCGGGCGCCTCGACCAGCAGGCCTTGCAGCGCAGCTTCGACGCTCTGGTGGCACGGCATGAGAGCTTGCGTACCCAGGTGTACCAGGACGGCGAGCGCGCGTTTCAGTTGATTCGCCCAGCGACCGCCCTGGTGATCGCGCGGGTGGAGGCCGACGCCGAGAACCTTCAACAGCAGGTCGAAACCGAGATTGCCCGGCCATTCGATTTGCAGGCGGGCCCACTGCTGCGCGTTACCTTGCTGCGCCTGGCCGACGATGAGCATGTGCTGGTGCTGGTGCAGCACCACATTGTGACCGACGGCTGGTCGATGCAAGTGATGGTCGACGAACTGGTGCAGCTGTACGCCGCCCACTGCCAGGGCCAGGCGCCGCAATTGCCGGAACTGGCGCTGCAATACGCCGATTACGCGCACTGGCAGCGCCAATGGATGGCGGCGGGCGAGCGCGAGCGTCAACTGGCGTATTGGCGGCAATTGCTCGGCGGCGAACAGCCGATGCTGGAACTGCCTACCGCGAACGCGCGGCCAGCGGTGCAAAGCTATCGCGGTGCAAGCCTGCAACTCGAATTGCCCCAAGCGCTGGCAACCGGGCTCAAGGCCTTGGCCCAGCGTGAGGACGTGACGTTGTTCATGGTGTTGCTGGCGTCTTTCCAGAGCCTGTTGTACCGCTACAGTGGTCAGCAGGACATCCGCATCGGGGTTCCGATTGCCAACCGCAACCGGGTTGAGGTGGAGCGCGTCGTCGGTTTCTTCGTCAACACTCAAGTGCTCAAGGCCGATATCGACGGGCAGATCACCGTCGGCCAGTTGTTGCAGCAGGTCAAGCGCCGCAGCCTGGATGCCCAGGGCCATCAGGACCTGCCGTTCGAACAGTTGGTGGAAGCCCTGCAACCGGAGCGCAGCCTGAGCCACAACCCCTTATTCCAGGTGATGTTCAACCACCAAAGCGATGCCGGCCTGATGACCTCGGGGCACTCACTGCCGGACCTGCGTGTAGAAGGGCTGGATTGGGGCAGCCACACCGCACAGTTCGACCTGAGCCTGGACACCCAGGCCTCGGCGGATGGCATTCACGCCACTCTGACTTACGCGACCGACCTGTTTGACCCTATCGTGCTCGAGCGCATGCTCGCCCATTGGCAGAACCTGCTGCAGGGCATGCTCAATGACCCGCAGCAGCGTGTCAGCCAGTTGCCGTTGCTGGACCCTTGCGAACAGCAGGTGTTGGTAGCGCAATGGAATGCCACCGCTCGTGATTATTCGCGCCAGCCGGTGCATCATTTGATCGAGGCTCAGGTCGCGCAGACCCCGGACGCTCCGGCACTGGTCTTCGCTGCCCAGCGCCTGGACTATGCCGAGCTGAACCGGCGCGCCAATCGCCTGGCCCACCGCCTGATCCGTGCGGGCGTCGGCCCGGATGTGTTGGTCGGCCTGGTTGTGGAGCGTTCCGTCGAAATGGTCGTCGGCCTGCTGGCCGTGCTCAAGGCGGGCGGCGCCTATGTGCCGATGGACCCGGACTACCCGCGTGAGCGCCTGGCGTACATGCTCGAAGACAGTGGCGTGAAACTGCTGCTGACCCAATCCCATCTGCTGCAACAGCTGCCGATTGCCGAAGGCGTCGAATGCCTGGTGCTGGGGGAGTCGGCGTTCGAGGGTTACCCCGACACCAATCCTGACATTGTGCTGGACGCTGAAAACCTCGCGTATGTGATCTACACCTCCGGCTCCACCGGCCAGCCCAAGGGCGCGGGCAACCGCCATTCGGCACTGGCCAACCGCTTGTGCTGGATGCAGGAAGCCTACGCCTTGAGCGCCAGCGATACGGTCTTGCAAAAGACACCGTTCAGTTTCGACGTCTCGGTGTGGGAGTTTTTCTGGCCGCTGATGACCGGCGCGCGGCTGGTCGTCGCGGCGCCGGGTGATCACCGTGACCCCGCCAGGCTGGTGGCGCTGATCAACGCCGAACACGTGACGACGTTGCATTTTGTGCCTTCGATGTTGCAGGCGTTCATGCAGGATGCGGCAGTGTCCAGTTGCCACAGCGTGCAACGCATTGTCTGCAGCGGTGAAGCACTGCCGGTGGATGCCCAGCAACAGGTATTTGCCAAATTACCCGCAGCCGGCTTGTACAACCTGTACGGGCCGACGGAAGCCGCCATCGACGTGACCCATTGGACCTGCATCGATGAACGGCGTGACACGGTGCCCATCGGCCAGCCCATAGCCAATCTGCAGACCTATGTGCTGGATGCCCAGTTGCAAGTGGTGCCCGCAGGCGTGGCGGGCGAGTTGTACCTGGGCGGCAAGGGGTTGGCACGTGGCTACCATCGCCGTCCCGGGATGACCGCCGAGCGTTTCATTGCCTCGCCGTTCGAGTCGGGCGCCCGCTTGTATCGTACCGGTGACCGTGTGCGCCAGCGCAGCGACGGTGTGATCGAATACCTCGGGCGCCTGGATCACCAGGTCAAGTTGCGGGGCCTGCGGATTGAACTGGGTG
Source organism: Pseudomonas sp. GW821-FHT09C10 (assembly GCF_059418085.1). NCBI lineage: Bacteria > Pseudomonadati > Pseudomonadota > Gammaproteobacteria > Pseudomonadales > Pseudomonadaceae > Pseudomonas > Pseudomonas sp. GW821-FHT09C10. The sequence continues at coordinate 46,539 of NZ_JBWKPE010000007.1, read as the reverse complement.
AAATTGAAGCGCGCCTCCTCGAAACCGCTGAAGTGCAGGAGGCGTCGGTGCAGGTTGTCGATGGCAAGCACTTGGTCGGCTATCTGGTGTTGCAGGCGCCTGGTGAACACTGGCGCGAAGCGCTCAGTGCGCACCTGGCTGCGCATTTGCCCGACTACATGGTGCCGGCCCAGTGGGTGCTGTTGGAGCAGATGCCTCTGAGCCCCAACGGCAAGTTGGACCGCAAGGCACTGCCCAAGCCCGATGCGCGCCAGCACGAGCAGGTATTCCGCGCCCCGCAGAACGAGTTGGAGCAACGGCTCGCGACGATCTGGGGCGAGGTGCTGGACGTCGAGCGCGTTGGCCTGGATGACAATTTCTTTGAACTGGGCGGTCATTCGCTGTTGGTGTTGATGCTCAGGGAGCGCATCCGCAAGGCCACCGGCAGGGTGCTGTCGGTCAGCCAATTGATGCTTAACCCGACGGTTGCCGGGCAGGTGAATTGCCTGGGTAACGGCGCGGGGCCTTCGTTGATCGTCAAGCTCAACAGCCAGACGCAAGGGACGCCGTTGTTCCTGTTCCACCCCAGCTATGGCTCGGTGCATTGCTATAAGGCCATTGGCTTGGCGCTGCGCGAGCAGCGGCCGGTGATGGGCGTGATCTGCCGTGCACTGGCCGAGGAGGGCAGTGCGGTACCGAGCTGGCAAGCGATGGTCGAGGATTACACCGGGCAATTGCTCGCTGCCTGGCCCGAAGGCCCTTATCGCCTGGCTGGCTGGTCAATGGGTGGCAACCTGGCCATGGAAGTCGCTTATGCGCTGGAGCAAGCCGGGCGCGAGGTGGAAGTGGTCGGTTGGATTGACGCCTCGCCACCGTATTGGCTCAAGGCTTACTGGGACGCGGCGGTGACGGCGGATGACGTTGAACTGTCGGTCAACCAGCGGCGTGTAGAACTGTTGCAGGTCATGTTTCCTGCCTCGAGCCAGCAGATCCACGGGGCGTGGCAGGACAGCCAGGCGCTCTTCAGCGATGAAGTGCAGCAATGGCAGGCGCTGGGTGCCTGGGCTGAAGACGCGTTGGGTGAGACGTTCCGAGAGATCAAGGCAAGCTTGCTTGAGGGTGACGAGGCGCAGATTTCCTGGGAACTGGACCGCACCCTGGGCCAGCGCCTCAAGGATGCCGACTTCAAGCCGCTCAAGGCGCCGATCAGGTGCTGGTGGGCCGCCGCGAGCCGTGCAGGACAGCATCGCCGGTTGATCGAGGCGACCATGGAGCAGGTGGCGGGCCGCGCGTGCGTGCAGCAGTCAGTGATGATCGACTCCACCCACGACCGCATCATCGATAACGCCGCGTTCGTACAGAGCTTCGCCGATGCCATGAAGTAACTGTCCGCGTTATCCAACGCCCCTGGCCCAACGGCCAGGGGCGTTTTTTTTTGCCTGGCCAGCGTGTTGTGCGGACAGCAAAAAGCCCCTGGTCATTGCGCATGGCCAGGGGCTTGGGGGGGGCGTCTAGCGTCTATGCATCAGAAGTTCCAGCGAGTGCTGAGCATGATGTTACGCGGGTCACCGTAGTAAACCGAGTTGTAGAAGCCGATGTTGGTGTAGTACTTCTTGTCGAAGACGTTGTTGACATTGAGGCTGGCCGATACGTTCTCGGTGACCTGGTAGCGAGCCATCAGGTCCACCAGCCACAGGGGATCCTGGGAGAAGTTATCCTGGCTGCCGGTGGTGTAGTTGTTGGTCAGCAGCTTCCAGCCCGTACCCTGCCAGCGCACGCCGCTGCCCAGGGTGAGTTTGTCCAGGGCGCCGGTCAGCTTGTAGCTGGTGTAGATATTGACCTGATCTTCCGGTTCCCAGGTGGAGAGTTTTTCACCCTCTTTGTCACGCATGATCTTGTGCGTATAACCCGCCTGCAGCTGCCAGCCGGGGGCCAGCTCGCCGGAGATTTCCGCTTCGTAGCCCTTGGTCTTGGCCTTGGTGCCCTTGGACGCATAGTCGAGGCCCGGGTAGCTGTCGGGAATGTAGTCGTTATCGTCGATGGCGCGGTTTTTCTCGTGCACTTCGAAGTAGGCGAGGCTGGCGTTGAGGCGTCCATCGAAGAATTCGCCTTTGAAGCCGACCTCGTAGTTCTTGCCTTCATCCGGCTCGATCGGCTTGTTGTTGCGGTCGCGGTAGTCGTCCTGTGGCAGGTAGATCTCGGTGAAGCTGGCATAGGCCGAGAGGTTTTCGGTGAAGTCGTAGGTAAGGCCGGCGTAAGGCACGACCTTGCCGGTGTCCTTGACCTGGCTGGTGCCGCTGACCTCGTAGTTGTTGACCCGGGTACCCAGGATCAGGTGCCAGTCATCAGCCAGGCTGAAGCGGCCGGTGATGTACTGGGCGCTCTGGCGGGTGAGCTCGTCGTTGCGTTTGGTCTGCGGGCCACGGTCAGGTTTGGGAACCTCGCCGTTCCAATCGAAATAGTCGTAGTTGTTGTTGATGGCGCGGGTGTAGTCGCGGCCCAGCCAGCGGGAGCGCGAGACCGAGGCGCCGACCACCAGTTCATGGTCACGTCCGAACAGGCTGAAAGGTCCGGTGGCATAAAGGTCGCCGGTGTCGCTGGTGGTCTCGCCATTGTAGGTCCGCGTGAGCAACATGGACTGACCGGTGGTGACGTTGGGCGCCAGCAGGGCGGACAGCGGTGCCTTGTAGCCATTGATCTGGTGGTTGTACTGGGCCTTGCCGACCCAGCCGTTATCGAAAGTGTGTTCCAGGGTCGCGAAACCGGTACGGGTGTACTGCGCCCACTTGCTGAACTTGGCGCCATTGTTGAACGAACGCGAGGTGCTGATGCGGTTGCCGGCGCTGTCATACAGCGAGGCCGAGCCCGACCAGCTGGAGCCTTGCGGGTCGCTGTCCTGGTAGTCGCCGCCGACGGTCAGCAGTGTGTCCGGTGACAGGTCGAACTCCAGGATGCCGTAGTACACGTTGGTCTTGCGCTGGTAATGATCGAGGAACGTGTGCTTGTCCTGGTAGGCGGCCACCGCCCGACCGCGCACGTTACCGGTCTCGGTGAGCGGACCGCCGACGTCGACTTCCGAGCGGTAGTTGTCCCAGGAACCGGCGCCCAGATCGACGTAGCCCTTGAATTCCGAGGTTGGCTTCTTGCGCACCATGTTGATGGTACCGCCAGGGCCGCCGGCACCGGTCAGCAGGCCGGTAGCGCCCTTGAGGATCTCGACGCGGTCGTAGATCACCGTGTCGGTCAGGGTGTGGCCGGATGAATACTGGGCATCCTGCAGGATCGGAATGCCGTCGTACTGGAAGTTCTGGATGGCGAAGCCACGGGAGTAGTAGCTGGTCCGCTCACTGTCGTACGCGGCAACGGTGATGCCGGGGGTATGGCGCATCACGTCGTCGATCGACTTGAGGTTGAAGTCATCCATGGCCTGGCGCGTCACCACCGAGATCGATTGAGGCGTCTCCCGGGGCGTCAGCACCATTCGGGTCGCGGTCGCGATGGTGCCGGGAGTATACGAGCCGGAGCCCTCGGTAATGGTGCCGAGCTGGTTGGCGGTCACCTGGGTGGCGCCCAGCTCCAGGGCGGACGAACGCCCGGCCGTGAGCGTCATGGTGTTGCCCTGCAGGTCGTAATCGACCCCCGTCCCGGTCAGCAAGGTGGTCATGGCCTGGCCCGGTTGCATCTTGCCCTTGACCTTGTGACTGCGTTTGCCTTCTACGTCGGACGGGCTGTACAGCACTTGCAGGTTGGCCTGCCGACCAAATTCTTGAAGAGCGCTCCCCAGTGACTGGGCGGGGACATTCAGCTCGATCTCCTGCGCCTGAACATAACCTGCGACCGGCAGGGTCAGCGCAACGGCAATGGCGCCAGGGAGCACGTGGGTGTTCAAGAGGCGGCGCATGGAGAGTGCCTTGCTCAAGGGACTCAGACCAAATGTTGCTGGCATGGGTGAATTCTCTTCTAGGTATTTAGTGGGCAGATTATAAATATTTGTTGTGGTTGGTTCTCATTACCACTAGTGAGACGTTCCTACCTGTTGAAACCGGAAAAGAATTTTCAGGCCGGCTCCATTTCGTGCACCACCTGGCCCGCACGTAGCCGTACCAACTGATCGGCGATGTCGAAATAGCGGTCGTCGTGACTGATCACAATGATGGTCTTGCCCAGGCGCTTGAGGTCCGGCAGCAGTTCGGTATAGAACACGCGGCGGAAGGCCGGGTCCTGGTCGGCGGCCCATTCGTCGAACACCAGCACCGGACGCTCTTCCAGCCAGGCGTTGACCAGTGCCAGGCGCTTGCGCTGGCCGGTGGACAGGTCGGTGGTGCTGAATACGCCGTCCTTGACGCTGACCTTGTGCGCGATTTCCAGGCGCTCCAGGTACTTGGCGGCGCTGTCCAGGGATTGGGTGGCGCTGCCCTGGACCAGGTCGTCGAACAGGTAGTAGTCGGCGAACACTGTGGTGAACAGCTGGCGATAGTCATCACGCGCCGGATCGGTCACCGTTTCGCCATTGAGGCGGATTTCCCCGGCCTCGGGTTGATACAGGCCCAGCAGCAGCTTGATCAGGGTGGTCTTGCCGCAGCCGTTCTCGCCGACGATAAACACGATATCGCCCTGCTTGATGCTCAGGTTGATCGGCCCCAGGTGGAACGGTTGGCTGCCTTCCACCGGCGGCGGGCTGTAGCTCACGCCGCGCAGCTCCAGGCTGTGCACCACCGGTGTCGGCGCTTCGCTGCCGTCCATCAGCAGGTGCGGTTCGGGGGAAGAGAAGCGTTCGGACAGTTCGGTGATGCGCGCAAACGCAATGCGTGCCTTGCCGATGATCGGCAGGTAACCCACCACGTGTTCCAGCGGGCCCTTCATGTACAGCAGCACCAACACAAAACCGGTGATCACCGCCGGGTCCGGGTTCGGGTTGTAGGCCTGCATCGCCAGCGCCAGGCCGATGACCACAAAGAACAGCATCGAGCCGAAGGTCTTGGCGACGATATAGATGTTCACCGAACGCACCTGGATATCGCTGATACGGTCGGCGGTTTCCTGGATGCGGTGGGTGTTCATGCGGTAGCGGCGGGGCCGGTGGATGCGCAACTCCTTGGCGCCGGAAGCGATTGCCGAGTAGTAGCGTTGCAACTCGTCTTCCTGGTCGCGGGCCTCGTCGAAGCCGCGAATGCCCTTGGCGCCGGCGATGAATTGCACGCTGCTGCCGATGATGATCGCCACCACCATCATCAGGAACATCGGAACCGACAGGTACGCCAGGTACCCCAGGCAGCCCAGGGTCACGGTGGTGGCGATGGCCAGCGGGGTGAAGGCAAAGGAGAAGTCGCTGATGGTGTCGACGTCATGGGTCAGCACCGGGATCAGGCGGTGGGAGCGATACTGTTCGATCTGCTCGATGGGCGCCGACAGCACCTTTTCGCCGAGATCCTTGCGCAGGGCGGCAATGATCCGCTGGCCCACATAGTTGGTGCCGATATCGGAGACGATCGAACTGGTCAGCGCCAGCACACACAGCGCCGCAAAGCTCAGGATCACGCCCTGGGTCATACCGGTGGAAGAGTGCAGCGCGTTGTTGATGGTCGCCAGCAACAGCGTGATGGCCAGGCCGCCGGCCATGCCCAGGGCAACGGATACGGTCACGATGGTGCGAAACGGCCTGAGCAATGCAAGCAAACCTGTGAAGGCGCCGCGCTTGGGGTCGGTCATAAGTACTTCCCGGAAAGTGAAAAAGAGGGGGCTGGGCACACAGACCCTTACCCATGACAAACGAAGGATTGGCGCGACTATTTAGCTCGGCGTGCCCGGCGGTGGCGGTGGCGGATAAATTGCGCGGGGGCTGGTTCGTTCTTGTGGTGTAGGCGCACGCGTATCGGCGCGTGCCTGATCTTTCCAGCGAGAGCGAAACAATGACGAAAAAGAACCTGGTGTACGTGTGGTCCCTGCGCAATGCCGCTGCCGACAAGGCCGGCCAGCCGGTGGCCTACAAGGACCACGAGCGCTACATGAAGTCGGTGCTGGAGTTTCTGGTGGGGTCGCTCAACGACACGCCACTGGGCGAGGCCTACAACCTGGTGGGCGTGGTGTATGACGACGATGAGCAAAACCCGCGGGACCAGCAGTTGGTGGCCGACTACGGCTTTGCCTATAAGCCCGGCCGCCAGTGGCTGTACCCGGCCGACCTGCGGGTGCAGGGGCGCCTGGTCAACGATCTGCTGCTGAGCGTGCCGTCCACCTATCGGCGCCTGCCGCGGGGCAGCGCCGAACATATTGCCGGCAAGCAGGATTTCGAACGCCGCCTGCATGACACCTTGGTGGAGCTGAAGGCCGATATCGTGGTGCTCGATGGCCTGCTGGTGATCCTGGACGAGCTGGTGCGCCCCGGTGCGCCGTTTGCCCGTCGCATCATGAACATCCACCCCGGTATCACCCGTATCGAATCGCCCTATGAGCGCCGGGGTGCCTACGCCACCTGGAATGCCTTGTACGGTGCCCGTGGACAAGCCGTGGTGGATTGGGCGACCAGGGAGACGCAGCCGTGTGAGCCGCTGTACCTCACCGGCGCCTCGTTCCACTACGTGGATAACGGCATCGACTCTGGCGAAGTGTTCCACGACGTGCTCAAGACCGAGATCTCGCCGGACGACACCATCCTTGAGTTGCGTTGGAACAACTTCAATAACAGCCTGTTCCCGGCGTTGCATGAAGGCCTGGAGTTGTTGGCGCAGAAGGGGGTCTAAGCCGCGCCCGATTTGATTGTGGGAGGGACCTTGCTCCCGATGGCGGAGTATCAGTCAATGGCGATGTCGACTGCCGCACCCCATCGGGAGCAAGCCCCCTCCCAGATTAAATCCCGTCAGCTTCAGAGATCGCGCACGACCCTGAAGCCGATCCAGTCACCCCGCGTCTGCGGATAGATCGTGTTGCGGTTCCCTGAGCGCGAAAACACCGGCGCCTCGCCCCAGTCATTGCCGCGAATCATGTAGCCCTCGCAGTTTGGCTCCATCCATGCGCTGCCGTCGGTGGGCGCGCCGATGTAGCTGGAGTGCTCGCAGTCGGCCACGCGCTCATAGACGTTGCCATGCATGTCATACATGCCAAACGCATTCGGCGGGTAGCTGCCCACGGGCGAGGAATAGCTGTAGCCGTCCGCCGGGCCGTAGGTGTTGGCATGCTTGGCGATGCTGTAGCCCTTGCCCTCGTCGAACGGGAACGGGAATGGCCCGGTGGAGCCGGCGCGCGCGGCGTATTCGCGCTGGGCCTCGCTGACCATGTGGTACTGCTGGCCGGTCTTTTTCGACAGCCAGGCCACGTAGTGCTTGATGTCGTCCATGTCCATGCACACCGCCGGCTGGCGCGGGCCCTGGGGATAACGCGGCTTGCTGGCGATGCATTCGCGGCCGGGGCGGGTGTCGCCGTCGGCGATCTTCACTCCGGTCTGGCGGATATAGCTGTCCCATTCACCGGCGGTGATGTGGAAGCGGCTCATGGCGAACGGCTTGGCGAAGGTCACGTCATGCATCGGGCCTTCGTCCGGTTCGCGGCCGACTTCGTCTTCCGGCGTCCCCATGGTGAAGGTGCCGGCGGGCAGTACCACCATTTCCGGGCAGTCCTTGCAGTCCTTGAACACTTTGCCCGGTTGCGGCGTGGCAGCCTGGGCCAGGCCCGGCAGCAGCGCGCCGCACAGGGCGGTCAGTGCCAGGGTCGTCAGGGGTTTGAGTCGCAGTGGCGTCATAGGGGCCTCTCGTGCAAAGGGAAAAAGGCGCGTCACAACCGCTGGCTGAGCAGGGTCATGAAGCGCTGGATTTCGTCGGAGTTGTTGAGCAGGCCGGGCGCCGTGCGGATCACCGGGCCGACGTCGCGGTCCACCGCGTCGATCACCACGCGGTTCTTCTGCATACAGGCAGCCACCCGATCACTGTCCTGGCCCTTGACCCGAAAGAAGGTAAAGCCGGCAGACAGTTCGGGGCTGCGCGGCGTGACCAGTTCGATCTGCGGGTGCGCCAGCAATTGTTCCTTGAGTTCGGCGTTCAGCCCATGGATGCGCGCCTGGACCGGCGCCTTGCCCAGTTGCAGGTGCAGCTTGAAGGCCTCATCCGCCGCCCAGCGATGCTCGAAGGCGTGATAGCCGCCGGGCGTCATGATGGTGGCGAAGTCCTTGTCTTCGGAGAAGGTCGGCACCATGGGCGTGACGTAGGTGTTTTCAGGGTTGCGCGCGCACACCAGCCCGGTACCGCGCGGACCGAACATCCATTTATGGGTGCCGGCGATAAAGAAGTCGCAATGCATGTCGGGGAAGTCGAGGTTTTCCACGCCGAAACCATGCACGCCATCCACCACATAGAGGAGGCGGTCCTTGTCGTCGCGGTTGCGGTTGTGCGCCGCCACCAGCTTGCCGATCTCGCCGATGGGCAGTTTCACGCCGCTGCCGGATTGTACCCAGGTCATGCCCAGCACGCGGGTGTTGGGGCGGATATTGCGCTGGATATTCCCCAGCACCTCATCGGCAGAGACCTGGCTGGCCCGCTCGAACAGCTTGATCCGGCGCACCTGGGTGCCTTCCTTGAGCACGCGAAAATCCAGCACGTTCTGGGTCGCGTAATGCTCATGCACGGTGGTGAGGACTTCCTGGTCCGGGCGCACCTTGATGCCGCCATAGATCATCGCCAGGCCTTCGGACGTGCTGCCGGTCAGGGCGATCTGCGCCGGGGTGGCCTTGAGGTAGCGGCCGGCCCATTCGCGTACCTGACCTTCGCGTTTCCAGGTTTCCTCCAGGTCCCAGTCCATGGCGAGCCCTGGGTTGCGGTCGATCTGTGCGCGGTAACGCTCGATGGCCTCGCGTACCGGCCTGGGGTGCGAGGCCACCAGGAAGTTGGAGAAGTGCAGGTAATCCGGGTCCTGGTTGAACAGCTGCTTGAACCCCGTCCATGGGTCATCCGTGGTGGTGGCAGCCAGTGCCTGCGGGATGAGTGCAGCGCCCAATGGCAGGCTGGCGGCGAATACCCCGGCCTGCTTGAGAAACGTACGGCGGTCAGTCATGGACTTGCTTCTAGGTGATTAGCGGTTGGCCAAGGGTTTGGCGGCTTTTTGTACCTGGTCCCACACCCGCAGGAAGTTGCCTCCCCACAGCTTGGCGATGTCGGCTTCGGAGTAGCCGCGCTGGATCAGTTCGGCGGTGACGTTGCGGATTTCGCCGACGTTGTTCCAGCCGTCGAGGCCGCCGCCGTCGTTGAAGTCCGAAGCGATGCCGACGTGATCGATCCCGATCTTGCGCACGGTGTAGTCGATGGCGTCGCCCCAGTCCTTGAGCGTGGCCTTGGGTTCCTCCTCAAGAATCCCGTACAGCCCTTGGGCGTACTGGCCGAACTTCTGCTCCGGCCATGCCGCGATGATCGCGTCCCCCGGCATCAGGGCCATGGCCAGGTTGGGCAGCGGCGGCAGGTCGAAACGCGCGCGCAGGGTGTTGAGTTTGTCCTGGGTCGGCTGGCTCAAGGGGCGTATGTAGGCCGGGAAGCCCACCACCTGCACCACGCCGCCACTGTTCTTGATCAGTTGCAGTTCCTTGTCGCTGAGGTTGCGCGGGATGTCCACCGACGCGCGCGGTGCCGAGTGGGAAGCCACCATCGGCGTGCGACTCAGCTGCGCGACTTGCTCCAGGGCCTTGGTCGACATCTGCGACACGTCAATGATCACCCCCAGGTCATTGAGGCGCTGCACCGCTTGCTTGCCGATGTCCGACAGGCCTTCGAGGGCATCGACGGAATCATTGAAAAACGGCAGTGGGCGCGATGAGTCGGACCAGGCGTTATTGCCGATATAACTGAAACCGAACATACGCATGCCCCGGGCGGCCCACAGGTCCAGCTGGTTCAGGTCATTGCCCAGGGGGTAGGCGTTGAGCATGCTGATAAAAATCGCGAACTTGCCTTCGCCATGCAGGCGTCGAAAGTCATCCGGGGTATAGGCGATGCCGACTTGATTGGGAAAGTCACGCACCATGCCGGAGATGATCTTGTAGCGCACCTCCTGCTCGTGGCGGGCTTCCTCGACAAAGCCGTCAGTGGGCTTGTGCGGGGCATTGGGGCCATTCCAGATTTCCGGCCAGCCGAAGATCGTCAGGGCTGCGCCGGACAAGCGACCGCGTGCCGCCTTGGCCAGGTCGAACTGGCCGCTGCCGTCCTTGTCCGCCTCGTTGCCGGCGGTGCCGAAGTCCATAGGCACGGTGATGTGGCTGTCGAACGACAGCAGGCGGTCCTGCAGTTCATTGGCCTGCTTGATCACGGCGAGCGGGTAGCCGGCATTGCCCTTGAACCAGTGATCCCAGATCAGGAAGCCGGCCCCGGCGCCGATGGCCAGTGCCAGCGGCAAGCCGATATACAGCGCCTTTTTCGAACGTGGTTTTGTCATTGCCATCTCAGTCAGTTGAGGCCTTCGCTATCAGGGGAGAACGAGTGGTGCGCGGGGAAATTTAGGCGGCGCGGGCAGAGCGGTAAATTTCCCCGGCCTGCAAACGTTCTAGCTCTGATAAAGCCGTTTCCTAAGGTAGACAATGACCATCTCTCGACGTGGGTTCATCGCAGGCCTGGCGCTGACCGGCGCGGCTGTGCCGGCCGCTTTCTATGCCCATCGCGAGTTGACGCGCGAAGAAGAATTCCCCATCACTCCCGGCGAAGCCACCGTGGACCTGGCCGACACCGCCGGGCAGCACCTGGCTAACACCTTGCGCGGGGTGTGGCGCCTGCGCCTGGAAGGCCGCGACGCCGGCCTCAAGGGCCTGCCGCTGCAAGGCCTGGAACTGTTGCTCGACATCGCCCCCCGTGGCCGTGGCCTGCGCGGCTACCTGGACACCGCCGCCAACCTGCGCAGCGAAGGCGAACCGCGCTACCGCGTGCTGGGTGACCTGCTGACGGGCGAGGGCGCCTTGCTCTACTGGCGCCTGATCGATCGTGATGCCGTCGACGGCAGGCCCGCCTATGAGTTCAAGATGACCCTTGATGAGGTATGGGCCGACTTCGCCAACGCCGGCAGCGGCACCCTCAGTGGGCACATCCTCGACCTTGATCGGCCCCTGGCCTTGACCGAACGTGACAACCGCTTTATCGCCCACAAACAGCTGTTTCCCGAAGCCCGCCAACGCATCGGCCTCAACCCGACCCTGCTGGCCTGGCTGATTGCCCCGGAGCACCGCCTGTTTCACCAGCTGTGGCACGCCACCCGTGACCAGTGGCACAAACTCTCCGAAGAAAAACGCGACGCCCTGCGCGGCATCGGCTGGCAACCCGGCCCGCGCGGCAAGGAGCGTGACGCCCGTGGCAAACACAAAGACCGCAACGGCTCGGGCATCGATTTCTTCTTCATGCACCGGCATATGCTCGGCACCGCGCGTTCCATGCAGGATCTGCCCTCGTGGCCCGTATTCCCCGAACCGCAACCGGCGCTGGAGCGCGATCGCCTAGGCTTCCTGCGCTACTTCGACAACCACGACGGCTTCGCGCTGCCGCCCACCTGGTCAGCCCCGGACGACAGCGAATACACCCAGTGGGTCAGCGACATCAAGGCCGCCGAGACCTACCACAGCAACTTCCAGGTCTGGGAATCGCAGTACCGCGACCCGCGCTACCTGGCCAGACTGACCTTGGGCCAACTCGGCTCCGAAATGGAGCTGGGCCTGCACGACTGGCTGCACATGCGCTGGGCCTCGGTGCCCCGCGACCCGTCCAACGGCGCCCCTGTACCCCTGGCCCGCGACCCGGCAGACTTTGCCCCGCGCTGGTACGCGGCGGAAAACGACTTCCTCGGCGACCCGTTTTCATCCCATGTGAACCCGGTGTTCTGGCACTTCCACGGCTGGATCGACGACCGTATCGAGGACTGGTACCGCGCCCACGAACGCTTCAACCCCGGCGAAGTCCGGCGCCTGGACGTCAACGGCGTGGCCTGGTTCGCCCCGGGGCGTTGGGTCGAAGTCGACGACCCGTGGCTGGGCCCGGACACCCATGGCTGCAGCACCACCCCGGGGTTGCAGATGGGCAAGTCGATGGAGATGGACCCGGAGACCATGAAGCTCGCCTTGCGCATTACCTTTGGTGAGGACGAGCACCTGTTGCAGGGCCTGTTCAAGCGCGTGCCGAAGCGGCCCTGGTATGCGCGGCATTTGAAGGTGAAGACCGTCTAGCGACGTTCTCGCTCCCGTTCGGGAGCGATTACCTGCCCTGAAAAAACGTTGAACCCTCGCTGCCTCCCTCTTGTCCCCGCTTCCCATGTCACCCCCCAGCGCCCAAATCCCTTAATTTTCCAACCCTGCCGGAAGCCCCTCCAGGCCTGCGGCTGCGCCTGCATTTTTTTCACCGGGCGCTCCAGCACACCCGATTCCAAACGGCAGCTGAAAACGGACTTTCTTCTCCACCGTGACTTATCAGGCAGGTTACCCCCATGCAGTTCAGCGAATTATTGTCAGCGATTTCCACCCACGCGATCCGTCTGCAAAGGGAAGAAGACGACCTGATTGTCCTGGGTGACGATGAGGCATTGGACGATGCGTTGTGGGATCAACTGATCGCCCACAAACCGCGCTTGCTTACGCTGGTGACCGAGCATGGCGGGGACTGGTTGAGCCCGGCCTATCGCATCACGCCGGACATGGTGCCGCTGGTCAATCTCGACCAGTTGGCGATTGACCGTATCGTCGCGGCGATCCCCGGTGGGGCGGCGAATGTGCAGGATATCTACCCGCTGGCGCCGTTGCAGGAAGGCATGCTCTATCACCATCTTTCGGCAGCGCAGGGCGATCCCTATGTATTGCACGCCCAGTTTGTGTTCGACAGCCGTGCACGTTTGGCGGCCTTTGCCGAAGCCTTGCAATGGGTGATCGATCGCCACGATATCCTGCGCACCTCCATGGCCTGGGAACGCCTCGATGAACCACTGCAAGTGGTGTGGCGCAAGGCAACCCTGGCCTGTGAAGAGGCACACTTCAGTGGTGGCGATGCCCTCGACCGCCTGTTGACGCGCTACGACGCGCGCACTTACCGCATGGACCTGAGCCAGGCACCGCTGCTGCGCCTGGTATTTGCCGATGACCCGGCCAACCAGCGTGTGGTTGCCATGCTGTTATTCCACCACACCATCCTCGATCACACCGCCCTGGATGTGGTACGCCATGAAATCCAGCTGTACCTGGCGGGCCAGCAAGACCAGGCCCCTGAGCCTGTAGCGTTTCGCCGTTATATCGCCCAGGTGCGCCACGGGGTCAGCGAGCAGGCCCATGAGGCGTTTTTCCGCGAGATGCTGGCGGACATCGACGAGCCGACGTTGCCGTTCGGCTTGCAGGACGTACAGGGCGATGGGCTGGGCATCGACGAGGCGCGTATTTCCGTCGACAGCGATCTGAGTCGCCGCCTGCGCAGCCTGGCGCGGCCGCTGGGGGTAAGCGTGGCCAGCCTGCTGCATCTGGCCATGGCCCGTGTCCTGGGCGTGGTTTCCGGTCGTGATGCGGTGGTGTTCGGTACGGTGATGCTCGGGCGCATGGGGGCGGGTGAGGGCGGTGAGCGGGCCTTGGGCATGTTCATCAACACCTTGCCTTTGCGGGTGGATGTGGGCGAGCAGGGCGTGCGCGCCGGGGTGCAGGCAACCCATGCGCGGCTCACCGCGTTGCTCGAGCATGAACATGCCTCCCTGGCACTGGCCCAGCGTTGCAGTGGTGTGGCCGCGCCGACGCCGCTGTTCAGTGCGATGCTCAACTACCGGCACAGCGCCGCGGGCGACATGGCCGCGGTGATTGAGGTCGCTGAGGGCATCCAGGTACTGGGCGCCGAAGAACGTACCAATTACCCGCTGACGGTCAATGTGGATGACCTGGGCGAAGACTTTGCGCTGACGGTGATGGTCGATGGGCACATCGGCGCGCAGCGTGTCGCCGGCTACCTGCACACGGCGCTGGAGAGCCTGGCCCAGGCCCTGGAACACCATCCGGACACGCCCCTCGACCGCCTGGCGATCCTGCCCGATGAAGAGCGCCACCACCTGCTGCACAGCCTCAACCCTAGCCCTCACACCTACGCCGACAGCGCCTTGATCCACCAGCAGGTCGAACTCCAAGCCGCCGCCCAGCCGGAGGCCATTGCCCTGCGGTTCGACCAGCAGCGTCTGAGCTATCGCCAGCTCAACGAGCGCGCCAACCAGGTCGCCCATCGCCTGCTGGCGCAAGGCATCCGCCCCGACGACCGCGTGGCCATCTGCGTCGAACGTGGCCCGGAGATGATCATCGGCCTGCTGGGCATCCTCAAGGCCGGCGCCGGCTATGTCCCCATCGACCCGGCCTACCCGCTGGAACGCATTGCTTACACCCTGCGCGACAGCCAACCCCTGGCCGTGCTGGTGCAAGCCAACACCCGTCACCTGGTGGGCGAGCTGGCGCCGATCGACCTCAACGGCCTGCGCGGCGAGTCCATCGTCAATCCGCATGTGATGCTCGACCCGCACAACCTGGCCTATGTGATCTACACCTCCGGCTCAACCGGCCAGCCCAAGGGCGTGATGGTCGAGCATCGCCAGGTGGCGCGGCTGTTCAGCGCTACCGAGCACTGGTTCGGCTTCAACCGCAACGACGTGTGGGCGTTGTTTCATTCCTTCGCGTTCGATTTTTCGGTGTGGGAAATCTGGGGGGCGCTGCTGCACGGCGGCCAGTTACTGATCGTGCCGCAACTGCTCAGCCGTTCGCCGGAAGAGTGCTACCCGCTGCTCTGCGAAGCGGGCGTCAGCATCCTCAACCAGACCCCCAGCGCCTTCCGCCAACTGCTCGCGGCCCAGGGCGACAGCCCCCAGGCCCATTCCCTGCGCCAGGTGATTTTCGGCGGCGAGGCCCTGGAGCCGGCGATGCTCAAGCCGTGGTACGCACGGGCGATCAACGCCGGTACGCAGCTGGTGAACATGTACGGCATCACCGAAACCACCGTGCACGTGACGTACCGCGCCCTGGAAGCGGCGGACGCGCAGTTGGTCGGCGTCAGCCCGATTGGCGGGCCTATTCCCGACCTGCAACTGTATGTGCTGGACGCCCACCACGAGCCGCTGCCGGTTGGCGTGGTCGGCGAGTTGTACGTCGGTGGTGCCGGTGTCGCGCGGGGGTACCTCAACCGGGATGGGTTGACCGCCGAACGCTTCCTCAGCGATCCGTCCACCGGACTGCGGATGTACAGGACCGGCGACCTTGGACGCCGGTTGGCCGACGGCAGCGTGGAGTACCTGGGGCGCAATGATGACCAGGTGAAGATCCGCGGCTTCCGGATCGAACTGGGCGAAATCCAGGCGCGCCTGGCCAGCGCCCAAGGGGTGCGCGACGCGGTGGTGATCGCCCGTGAAGATCAACCGGGGGACAAACGCCTGGTGGCCTACGTGATTGCCGAGGGCGACACCCGCGTCGCGTCGCTGCGTGATCACCTGCTGCTGAGCCTGGCCGAACACATGGTGCCCAGTGCCTTCGTGCTGCTGGAACGTTTCCCGCTGACCACCAACGGCAAGCTCGACCGCAAGGCCTTGCCTGCAACCGACGCCGATGCCGTGGCCCGGCGCAGCTACCAGGCCCCCCGGGGCCACGTGGAAACCGCCATCGCCGGCATCTGGCAAGACCTGCTCAAGCTTGATCGCATTGGCCGCGATGACCATTTCTTCGAACTGGGTGGCCACTCCCTGCTGGCGGTCAAGCTGATCGAACGCATGCGCCAGGTGAACCTCGGCGCCGACGTGCGCGTGTTGTTTGGCCAACCCACCCTGGCAGCACTCGCGGCGGCGGTGGGCGGGCAAGCGGAAGTGCAGGTGCCGGCCAACTCGATCCATGCCCACAGTCAGGTCATCACCCCGGACATGTTGCCGCTGATCGATCTCGACCAGGCCGCCATCGATCACATCCTCCACAGCGTGCCCGGCGGTATCGGCAATGTGCAGGACATCTACGCCCTGGCGCCCTTGCAGGCAGGCATTCTCTATCACCACCTGGCGACCACCGACGGTGACCCCTATGTGCTGCAGGTGCAGTTGGGCTTTGACGATCAGGCTGCGGTAGACGCCTTTATCCTGGCGCTGCAGAGCGTGATCGAACGCAATGACATCCTGCGCACCGCGATCCTCTGGGAAGGCCTGGACGTGCCGGCACAGGTGGTCTGCCGCCAGGCGCCGCTGGCCGTGGAGCGCATTGAAGCCCCGGGCGTCGATGCCCTGGCGCACCTGCAACAGCGCTTTGACCCACGCCACTATCGCCTCGACCTGTCCCGTGCTTCACTGATGCGCCTGGCCTACGCCGAGGACCAGGGGCGTTTCGTCGGCATTCTGCTGCTGCACCATATCCTGCTCGACCACACCGCCCTGCAAGTGCTGGTGCAGGAAATGAGTGCCAGCCTGGCCGGGTGCAGCGCGCAACTGCCGGATGCGGTGCAGTACCGCAACTATGTGGCCCAGGCGCGGCTTGGGGTCAGCCAGGCCCGGCACGAAGCGTTCTTCAGCGAGATGTTGGGCGATATCGACGCGCCGACCCTGGCCTTCGGCTTGCAGGACGTGAATGGCGACGGCAGCGGCATTGTCGAGGCGCACTTGCCACTGGAGCCGGCATTGAGCCTGGGCCTGCGCGAGCAGGCGCGGCAATTGGGCGTGAGCACGGCGAGCCTGGTGCACCTGGCCTGGGCGCACGTGCTGGGGCAAGTCTCCGGGCAGCAGGAGGTGGTGTTCGGCACCGTGCTGCTTGGGCGCATGCAGGGTGGCGAAGGTGCTGACCGCGCCCTGGGGATGTTTATCAACACCTTGCCGCTGCGGGTCAGCGTCGGCACCGTCGGCGTGCAGGCCGCGGTGCGCGCCACCCACGCGCGCCTGGCAGACTTGCTCGTGCATGAGCACGCGCCGCTGTCCCTGGCCCAGCGGTGCAGTGGCGTACCGGGTTCGTTGCCGTTGTTCAGCACGCTGCTCAACTACCGTCACAGCGCGCCGGCGGACGTGCCGGGAGACAGTCCGTTTGCCGCTTCAGGCATCCGGATCCTCAGTTCCGAAGAACGCAGCAATTACCCGCTGGTGCTTAACGTCGATGACCTCGGCAGCGGCTTCGCCCTCACGGTGCAAGGCGTGGCCAGCCTGGACGCGCGGCGTGTCGGCGACTATATGCTCACCGCCTTGCGTCACCTGGTGACCGCGCTGCAACAGGCGCCCACCACGCCGATGCTGGCCGTGTCGATCGTGCCGCCGGCCGAACGTAACCAACTGCTGGTGGACTTCAATGCCACCGCCCGGGACTACCCGTCGCAGCTCACCGTGCCGCAACTGTTCGAAGCCCAGGTCCTGGCGCGCCCCGAAGCGGTGGCGGCAGTGCAGGGGCCGTTGTCCCTGAGCTACCGCGACCTTAACCGCCGTGCCAACCGCCTGGCCCATCACCTGATCAGCCAGGGCGTGCAGCCAGGGGAAAGCGTGGCGATTGCGTTGCCGCGAAGCCTCGACTTGCTGATCTGCCAACTGGCGATCCTCAAATGCGGCGCCGTGTATGTGCCGTTGGACATCAATGCGCCGCTCGAGCGCCAGGCGCTTATCGTGCAGGACAGTGGTGCGCAGCGGGTGCTCAATACCTTGGCCGACCTGAATCTGGAGGCGCAGTCGCTGCACAACCCGCAAGTGTTGCAGGCATCGGAAAGCGTGGCGTACATCCTGTACACCTCCGGCTCCACAGGCGCACCGAAAGGCGTGCAAGTGCCCCACCGCGCGATCTCGCGCCTGGTGCTCAACAACGGCTATGCCGAGTTCAACCCGCGCGACCGCGTGGCCTTTGCCTCCAACCCCGCTTTCGATGCCAGTACCCTTGAGGTGTGGGCACCGCTGCTCAACGGCGGCTGTGTGGTGGTGGTCGAACAGGCGGTGCTGTTGTCCCAGGCGGCGCTGGCGTCGTTGTTGCAGGAGCAGGCCATCAGTGTGTTGTGGATGACCGCCGGGCTGTTCCACCAATACGCCGATGCACTGATGCCGGTATTGGCGCAGTTGCGTTACCTGATCGTCGGCGGCGATGTGCTCGACCCGCTGGTGATCGACCGCGTGCTCAAGCACGGCAAGCCCCGGCACCTGCTCAACGGCTACGGGCCGACAGAAGCCACCACCTTTGCCACCACCCATGAAATTACCCAGGTGGGCGAGGGCGGTATTCCGATTGGCCGGCCCATTGCCAACGCCCAGGTCTACGTGCTGGATGCGCACCGTCAACTGCTGCCGTTGGGCGTGGTCGGCGAGCTGTATATCGGCGGCGCGGGCGTGGCCAAGGGGTACCTGAACCAGCCGCAACTGACCGCCGAAACGTTTATCCCGAACCCGTTCGGCGCGGGCCTGCTGTACCGCACCGGCGATCTGGCGTGCTGGCAGGCCGACGGCACCTTGCTGTACCGGGGGCGCAATGACCTGCAAGTGAAGATCCGTGGTTTCCGCATCGAACCCGGCGAAATCGAAGCCTGCCTGGCCGCCTTCCCTCAGGTGGACCACGCCGTGGTGCTGGTCCGTGAAGACGAGCCTGGCGACAAGCGCCTGGTGGCTTACTACACCGCTGACGCGCCGCTGCCGATCGAAGCGCTGCGCGCCCATCTGCAGGGGCGGCTGCCGGACTACATGGTGCCGTCGGCCTATGTCTGGCTGGCGCTGTTGCCCCTCACGGCCAATGGCAAACTGGACCGCAAGGGCCTGCCGGTACCGGATGCAGGCGCGCTGCTCAGCCGTGGGTATGAGGCGCCGGAAGGCGAGGTGGAAACCCTGCTGGCGCAGATCTGGCAGGATGTGCTCAAGCTCGATCGCGTCGGCCGTCATGACCATTTCTTTGAGCTGGGCGGGCACTCGCTGCTGGCGGTCAGCCTGATCGAGCGCATGCGCCAGGCCGGTCTGAGCACCGATGTGCGTGTGCTGTTCAATCAGCCGAGCCTGGCGGCGCTCGCGGCGGCAGTCGGCAGCGGCCGTGAGATTGCGGTGCCGGCCAATGGCATTCCTGCGGGCTGTACCCGGATAGTGCCGTCGATGCTGACCCTGGTGAGCCTTGATCAAGCGGCCATTGACCGGGTCGTCGCCAGCGTCCCTGGCGGTGCGGCGAATGTGCAGGATATCTACCCGCTGGCGCCGCTGCAGGAAGGCATTCTGTACCACCATATCAGCGCCGAGCAGGGCGATCCGTACCTGCTGCAATCGCGCATGGCCTTCGACAGCCTTGAGCGGTTGCAACGGTTCATGGGCGCGCTGCAACAGGTGGCGGCCCGTCACGACATCCTGCGCACCAGCGTGGTCTGGGAAGGCCTCGACAGCCCGGTCCAGGTGGTCTGGCGTGAGGCGCCGCTGGTGGTTCAGGCGATTGACCTGGACCCGGCGCACGGCGATATCCTCGAACAACTGCATGAGCGTTTCGATGCGCGCCACTATCGCCTGGACATTACCCAGGCGCCGTTGCTGCGTATGGTCTACGCCCCGGACCCGGCCAACCGGCGGGTGGCGGCGATCCTGCTGTTCCACCACCTGGCGCTGGATCACACGGCGATGGCGGTGGTGGGGCGGGAGATGGACGCGTTCCTGTTCAACCAGGCACAGGACTTGCCGCTGGCCGCGCCGTTCCGTAACTATGTGGCCCAGGCGCGTCTTGGCGTGAGTGTGGACGAACACGAGCAGTTCTTCCGCGCGATGCTCGCCGACGTCGATGAGCCCACCTTGCCGTTCGGCGTGCAGGACGTGCAGGGTGACGGGCGCGCTATCGAAGAGGCCGAGCAGGCCGTGGACGCCGCGTTGGCCAAGCGGCTGCGGGAACAGGCGCGATTGCGCGGCGTCAGTGCGGCGAGCCTGATGCACCTGGCGTGGGCGCTGGTGCTGGGGCGTGTCTGTGGGCGTGACGAGGTGGTATTCGGCACCGTCCTGATGGGCCGCATGCAGGCGGGCGACGGCGCCGACCGTGCCTTGGGGATGTTCATCAACACCTTGCCGCTGAAGGTGGACGTGGCCGTCGACGCGGTGGCCGCGCTCAAGGCCATCCATGGGCGCTTGAGCGCCTTGCTCGGTCACGAACACGCCTCCCTGGCCCTGGCCCAGCGCTGCAGTGGCGTGGCGGCTTCCACGCCGCTGTTCAGCGCCTTGCTCAACTACCGTCACAGCCACCCCGGCGAAATGGCCCGCGACGGCCATGGTATTTGGGAAGGTGTGCAGCTGTTGGGCGGTGAAGAGCGCAGCAACTACCCGTTGACCCTCAGTGTCGACGACCTGGGTGAGGGCTTCGGCCTGAGCGTGTTGGCGCTGCCGCGCATCGGCGCGGGGCGCGTGTGCGCTTACATGGCCAATGCCATCGAGCAACTGGTCGACACCCTGGAAAATACCCCGCACACCGCGCTGGGCCAGCTGGATATCCTCCCGGCCAGCGAACGCGAAACCCTGCTGCGCGAGTTCAATGCCACGGTGGCGGATTTCCCCACCGGGCACACCGTGCATGGCGCCTTCGAAATCCAGGCCGAGCGCCAGCCCCATGCCATTGCCGTGGTGCAGGACGGCACATCCCTGACCTATCGCCAGCTCAACCAGCGCGCCAACCAGTTGGCCCATCACCTGCTGGCGCAGGGGGTGCAACCGGATGACCGCGTCGCCCTGTGCTGCCGGCGTGGGCCGCAGATGCTGGTGGGATTGCTGGGTATTCTCAAGGCGGGCGCAGGTTATGTGCCGATTGACCCGGCCTATCCCGCTGCACGCATTGCTTACTTGTTGCAGGACAGCGCTCCTGTGGCGGTGCTGGCGGAAGCGAGCACCCGCGAGCTGCTGGGTAATGTCGCCAGCATCGACCTGCATGAGCACCACCATCCCAACGTGAGCAATCCGCAGATCGCCGACCTGACCCCGGCGCACCTGGCCTACGTGATCTACACCTCCGGCTCCACCGGCCAACCCAAGGGCGTGATGGTGGAGCACCGCAGCGTGGAAAACCTGGTGCATTGGCACTGCGAAGCCTTTGGCCTGAGCGCCATCAGTCACACCAGCAGCGTCGCCGGTTTTGGTTTTGACGCAATGGCCTGGGAGGTGTGGCCGGCATTGTGCGTGGGCGCCACCCTGCACCTGCCGCCTTCCGAGCTGGGCAATGAACAGATTGATGACCTGCTTGCCTGGTGGCTGGCGCAGCCCCTGGACGTCAGCTTCCTGCCCACGCCGGTGGCCGAATATGCGTTCAGCCAGGACCTGCACCACCCCACCTTGCGCCTGCTGCTGATCGGCGGCGACCGCTTGCGCCAGTTCAGCCAGGAGCGGCGCTTTGCCGTGATCAACAACTACGGGCCTACCGAGGCCACGGTGGTTGCCACCTCCGGCCGCGTGCGTGCCGGGCAGGCGCTGCATATCGGCCGGCCCATCGCCAATGCCTGCGTCTACGTGCTGGATGAGCACTTGCGGCCGGTGCCGGTGGGTGTCGCCGGTGAACTGTATGTGGGTGGCAGCGGCGTGGCTCGCGGATATCTGAACCGTGCGCAGATGACGGCCGAACGCTTCCTGCAGGACCCGTTCAACGCCGGTCGCATGTACCGCACCGGCGATCAGGTGCGCTGGTTGCCCGACGGCAATCTTGAGTACCTGGGACGCAACGACGAGCAGGTGAAAATCCGTGGCGTGCGCGTCGAGCTGGGCGAAATCGAAAGCTGCCTGGCGGCGTTGCCAGGGGTTGGCGAAGCGGTGGTGCTGGTGCGCGAGGGGCGCATGGTGGCCTGGTTCACCGAACACCACCCGCTGTCCATCGAAAGCCTGCGTGAGCAACTGCAGGCGCACTTGCCGCAGGTCTTGGTGCCGGTGGCCTACGTGCGGCTCGACGTGCTGCCCCTGACCGCCAACGGCAAGCTCGACCGCCAGGCCTTGCCGGCACCGGACCAGACCGCCGTGCTGAGCCGTGAGTACGAAGCTGCGCAAGGCGCCGTGGAAACCACCCTGGCAAGGCTCTGGGCCGAAGTGCTGCAGGTCGAGCAAGTGGGGCGCCACGATCACTTCTTTGAACTGGGGGGCCATTCGTTGCTGGCGGTCAGCCTGATCGAGCGCATGCGCCAGGTTGGCCTGAGCGCCGACGTGCGCGTGCTGTTCAGCCAGCCAACCCTGGCCGCCCTGGCCGCGGCCGTGGGCAGTGGTCGCGAAGTCCAGGTGCCGGCCAACCGCATCCCGGCTGATTGCCAGCGCATCACCCCGGACCTGCTGTCCCTGGTGACACTCGATCAATCGAGTCTGGACCAGGTCGTCAGCTGCGTGCCCGGCGGCGCCGCGAATGTGCAGGACATCTACCCCCTGGCACCCTTGCAGGAAGGCATTCTGTACCACCACCTCACGGCCGGGCAGGGCGACCCCTACCTGCTGCAGTCGCACCTGGCGTTTGACCGTATCGAGCGTCTACACGCCTTCGCCCAGGCGCTGCAGCAGGTGATCGATCGCCACGATATCCTGCGCACCGGGGTGGTCTGGGAGGGCCTGGTGCAACCGCTGCAAGTGGTGTGGCGCAAGGCCCGATTGCCACTTGAACACTTGCACTTGCAAGGCGATGTACTGGCCGGCCTGCATGAGCGCTTCGATGCCCGGCGCTACCGCCTGGACATCAGCCAGGCGCCCCTGATCCGCCTGGCCTATGCCGAAGACCCGGCCAACCAGCGCGTGGTGGCGGTGTTGCTCTATCACCATATCGCCCTCGACCACACCGCCTTCGACGTGGTGCTGCGGGAAATGCAGGGCTACCTGCTCGGCCACCCGGCGCCCACCGCCGCGCCGATGCCGTACCGCAACTACGTGGCCCAGGCGCGCCTGGGTGTCAGCGAGCAGGAACACGAGGCGTTCTTCCGCGACATGCTTGGCGATGTCGATGAACCCACCTTGCCCTTCGGCCTGCAGGATGTCCGCGGCGACGGCAGCGCTATCGAAGCGCACAGCCTACAATTGGACAGCGACCTTAACCGCCGCCTGCGGGCCCAGGCCCGTTTGCTCGGCGTGAGTACGGCGAGCCTGTTCCACCTGGCCTGGGGCCAGGTCCTGGCGGCCACCTCCGGGCGGCACAGCGTGGTCTTCGGCACGGTGCTGGTGGGGCGCCTGCAAGGCGGCGAGGGCGCCGACCGTGCCCTCGGCGTCTTTATTAACACCTTGCCCCTGCGCCTGGATATCGACGCCCAAGGTGTGCGTGCAGCCGTGCGCACTACCCACGCACGGCTCAGCGCGTTGCTCGGCCACGAGCATGCCTCCCTGGCCCTGGCTCAGCGGTGCAGCGGTGTGGCGGCACCCACGCCGTTGTTCAGTTCGATGCTCAACTATCGCCATCGCGGCGCCGCCACCCGTTCCCAGGACGCGCAACACGCTTGGGAGGGCATGCAGACCCTGGTCAACGACGGGCGCACCAACTACCCGCTGACCTTGAATGTGGACGACTTGGGCGATGGCTACGACGTGACGGCATTGGCCCACGTCGATGCGCAACGGATCTGCGGTTATATGCAAGTGGCCTTGGCCGGGCTGGTCGAGGCCCTGGAGCAGGCGCCGCACCAGGCGCTCCATCGGCTGCCGATCCTGGGGGCCGAGGAGCGGCAAAAACTGCTGGTTGAATTCAACGCCACGGAGGTGAATTACCCCCTCGACCAGACCCTGCACGGGCTGTTCGAGGCCCAGGTCATGCGCACGCCGGATGCCGTTGCCGTGAAAGCGCACGAGCAACAGCTCACCTACCGGCAACTCAACGAACGCGCCAACCGCCTGGCCCATCATCTGCGTGAATTGGGTGTCCAGCCGGAATCGCGGGTGGGGATTTGCCTGGAGCGCGGCCTGGACATGCTCATTGGCCTGTTCGCCATCCTCAAGGCCGGTGGCGGTTATGTGCCGCTCGACCCGGCGTACCCGCTGGAGCGTATCGCCTACATGCTGCACGACAGCGCGCCGGTGGTGGTGCTGGCGCAACGTGCGACTCGTGGTGTGCTCGGCGAGGTGCCGGTGATCGACCTCGACCAGCCCACCTGGCAGCACCAGAGTGCGAGCAACCCCGAGGTGCCGGGCCTCACCGCCCGTAACCAGGCCTACGTGATCTACACCTCCGGCTCCACCGGTCAGCCCAAAGGCGTGATCAACGAGCACGCCGGGGTGGTCAATCGCTTGTTGTGGATGCAGGACGCCTACGGCCTCAAGGCCCATGACGCAGTGCTGCAGAAAACCCCGTTCAGCTTCGACGTGTCGGTGTGGGAGTTCTTCTGGCCGTTGTTCACCGGCGCACGCCTGGTGATGGCGCGTCCCGGCGGGCATAAAGACCCGGCCTACCTGTGCGATGTGATCGAAGCTGAGCAGATCACCACCTTGCACTTTGTGCCGTCGATGCTCGATGTGTTCCTGGCCCACGGCGATGTCAGCCAGGCGGCGGGGTTGCAACGGGTGATGTGCAGCGGCGAAGCCCTGCCGGGCAGCCTGGTGCGCCGCTTCAAGCAGCAGTTGCCGGGGATCGGCCTGTACAACCTGTACGGCCCCACCGAAGCCGCGGTGGACGTGACCGCCTGGAACTGCGCGCGCCCCGATGCAGCGGACAACACCCCGATCGGCAAACCCATCGCCAACACGCGCCTGTATGTGCTGGATGGGCAGTTGCAACCGGTGCCGCTGGGCGTGGTCGGCGAGCTGTTTATCGGCGGCGTGCAGGTGGCGCGGGGTTACCTGAACCGTCCCGAGTTGACGGCCGAACGTTTCCTCAAGGACCCCTTCACCCCCGGTCGTCTGTACCGCACCGGTGATCTGGGGCGCTACCTGCCGGACGGCAATATCGAGTACCTGGGCCGCAATGATGATCAGGTCAAGATCCGTGGCCTGCGCATCGAACTCGGGGAAATCCAGGCGCGCCTGCTTGAGCATCCGCAGGTCAACGAAGCGGCGGTGGTCGCCCGTGAAGACCGGCTCGTCGCGTACTACACCGGTACCCCTGCCGATATTGAGCAACTGCGTGCCCACCTGTTGCAGCACCTGCCGGACTTTATGGTACCCGCGCTGTTCGTGCACCTCGACGCGCTGCCCCTGAGCCCCAACGGCAAGCTCGACCGCAAGGCGCTGCCGGCGCCTGGCATGCAGGCGCTGCAGGGGCGTGAGTACCAGGCGCCGGAAGGTGATACCGAGATCCTGCTGGCGCGGCTGTGGGCCGAGCTGCTGAACGTGGAGCGGGTAGGGCGCCTGGATAATTTCTTTGAACTGGGCGGGCACTCGCTGCTCGCCGTGAGCTTGATCGGGCGCCTGCGCCAGGAAGGCATGGAAGCCGATGTGCGGGCGCTGTTCGAACAGCCGACGCTGGCCGGCTACGCCGCAATGACCGAACGAATGGAGATCGTCCTGTGAGCCTCTTTGAGCTGCTGGCAACCCTTAAAACCAAGGACATCCAACTGGCGCTCAAGGGCGAACAGTTGTCGGTGCAAGGCAACAAGCAGGCCTTGAGCGACCCGGCGATCCTGGCCGCGTTGCGTGAGCACAAACCGGGGCTGATCGAGCTGATCAAGGCCGGCGAATACTCACCGACCAAGGCCGGTGAAGTCGCGGTGCCGGCCAATGGCATTGCGCCGGGTACCGAACGCATCACGCCGGACATGCTGACGTTGTCATGCCTTGACCAGGACGAGATCGACCGCATCGTCGCCACCGTCGATGGCGGCGTGGAGAATATCCAGGACATCTACCCGCTCGCGCCGCTGCAGGAAGGCATTCTGTTTCATCATGCCAGCGCCGGACAGGGCGACCCGTATGTGATGCAGTCGCAGTTCGCGTTCGACAGCCTGGCGCGGTTCGACGCGTTCGCCCAGGCCCTGCAAACCGTCATGGATCGCCATGACATCCTGCGCACCGGCGTGGTCTGGGATGGCCTGCAACAGCCGTCGCAAGTGGTGTGGCGCCGGGCGTGCCTGCCGGTGCAGGCCCTTGAGCTGGACCCTGCCGACGGCGACATCGGCGCACAACTGCATGCGTTGTTCGATGCCCGTCACTATCGGCTCGACGTCACCCAGGCGCCGCTCCTGCGCCTGGTGCGCGCCGATGATCCGGCCAACCAGCGCATTGTCGCCACCTTGCTGTTCCACCATATGGCCCTGGACCACAGTGCCCTGGAGGTGGTGTGCCATGAAATGCAAGCGTGCCTGCAGGGGCAGGGCGCGACGCTGGGCCAGGCGGTGCCGTTTCGCAACTATGTGGCGCAGGCACGGTTAGGTATCAGCGAGCAGGAACATGAGCAGTTCTTCCGCCAGATGCTGGGCGATATCAGTGAGCCGACCTTGCCCTTCGGTTTGCAGGACGTGCAGGGCGATGCACGGGGCATCCGCGAACTCAGCCTGCCCTTGGCGGCGCCGTTGAGCCGACGCCTGCGCACTCAGGCACGGCAGCTGGGCGTCAGCGCGGCAAGCCTGTTTCACCTGGGCTGGGCGCAGGTGTTGAGCGCATTGTCCGGCAAGCAACAGGTGGTCTTCGGCACGGTATTGATGGGCCGCCTGCAGGGCAGTCATGACACGGAACGGGCCCTGGGGATTTTCATCAACACCCTGCCGTTGCGCGTGGATGTGGACGCCCAGGACGTAGGCACCGGGGTTAAGGCCACCCATGCGCGGCTCACCACATTGCTGCGCCATGAGCATGCGCCGCTGGCCCTGGCCCAGCGTTGCAGCGCCGTGATTGCCCCCACGCCCTTGTTCAGCGCGCTGCTCAACTATCGTCACAGCGCACCCGCCGCCAGCGCCGAGGCCGTGTCGGCATGGCAGGGCATCGTCGCCCTGAGTGCCGAGGAACGCACCAACTACCCGCTGACCTTGAGCGTCGATGACCTCGGCGAGGACTTTGGCTTGAGCCTGCTGGCCAGTACCCAGGTGGACCCGCAGCGTGTGTGCGCCTACCTGCACACCGCCCTGGAACACCTGGTGACTGCGCTGGAACAGGCGCCGACCACCGCGTTGAACCAGGTGACGGTCGTCCCCGTTGCGGAGCAACGCCTGGTGCTTGAGCAGTTCAACGCGACCTCGGTGAGTTTTCCCCAAGGCACCACCCTGCATGGGCGTATCGAAGCCCAGGCCGCGCTGACGCCCGATGCCATCGCCGCCGTGCACCTCGAGCGCACACTGACCTACGCCGAGCTGAACCAGCAAGCCAACTTGTTGGCCCATCATCTGTTGGCGTTGGGGGTCAAGCCCGATGACCGCGTGGCCATCGTCGCGCGCCGGGGCCTCGATACCCTGGCCGGGTTGCTGGCGATCCTTAAATCCGGTGCCTGCTACGTACCGGTGGACCCCTCCCACCCGGCCGAACGCCTGGCCTACCTGCTCAGCGACAGCGCCCCGGTGGCGGTGCTGGCCCAACACGCCTTGCTTGAACGCCTGCCTCCGCTGGACGTGCCGGTGATCAACCTCGATCGCTACACCTGGCACCATCATTCGGCGAGCAATCCCGTGGTCGCCGTCACACCGAGCCATCTTGCCTATGTGATCTACACCTCCGGTTCCACCGGCCTGCCCAAAGGCGTGATGGTGGAGCACCACACCGTGGCCAACCTGGTGGACTGGCATTGCAACGCCTTCGACCTCTGCGCCGGGCGGCATACCGCCAGCGTTGCCGGGTTCGGCTTCGATGCCATGGCCTGGGAAGTGTGGCCGGCGCTGTGTGTCGGGGCGACGCTGCACCTGCCACCGGCCCACGACGGCCCCGAAGACATTGATGCACTGCTGGCCTGGTGGTGCGCGCAGCCGCTGGATGTGGCTTTCCTGCCGACACCGGTGGCCGAGTACGCCTTCAGCCAGACCATCGAACATCCCACCCTGCGCACGTTGCTGATCGGCGGCGACCGCCTGCGTCAGTTCGGGCGCGCGCAGCGGTTTGAGCTGATCAACAACTACGGCCCTACCGAAGCCACGGTGGTCGCCACGTCCGGCAAGGTCGAGGCGGGACAGGCGTTGCATATCGGCAAGCCCATCGCCAATGCCACGGTCTACCTGCTGGACGCAC
Source organism: Pseudomonas sp. GW821-FHT09C10 (assembly GCF_059418085.1). Classification (NCBI taxonomy): domain Bacteria; kingdom Pseudomonadati; phylum Pseudomonadota; class Gammaproteobacteria; order Pseudomonadales; family Pseudomonadaceae; genus Pseudomonas; species Pseudomonas sp. GW821-FHT09C10. The sequence continues at coordinate 18,585 of NZ_JBWKPE010000007.1, read as the reverse complement.
AGCAGCGTCCGGTGCCATTGGGTGTGGCGGGTGAGGTGTACGTGGGCGGCAAGGGTGTGGCACGCGGCTATCTGAACCGGCCTGAATTGAGCGCCGAACGCTTCCTGCACGATCCCTTCAATCCCGGCCGCATGTACCGCACCGGCGACCTGGCGCGCTGGCTGCCGGACGGCAACCTCGAGTACCTGGGGCGCAACGACGACCAGGTGAAAATCCGCGGCGTGCGCATCGAACTGGGTGAAATCGAAACCCAGCTCAACCTGTTGCCCAGCCTCCAGGAAGCGGTCGTGCTGGTGCGTGAAGACCGGCTGGTGGCCTATTACACGGAAAGTGCGCAGTTCGACCCGCTGGTCGTCGGCGATATCCGCGCCCATCTGCTGGCGCACCTGCCGGACTCTATGGTCCCGGTGGCCTTCGTGAAGCTGGATGCGCTGCCCTTGACCGCCAATGGCAAGATCGACCGCAACGCCCTGCCGGCGCCGGACATGACGGCAGTGTTCAGCCGTGAATACGCAGCCCCTCAAGGCGAGATCGAAAGCCTGCTGGCGCAGATCTGGGCCGATGTGCTGCAGGTAGAACGGGTCGGGCGCCATGACCACTTCTTCGAATTGGGCGGGCATTCGTTGCTGGCGATGCGCATGGTGTCGCAGATTCGCCAGCGCCTGGGCGTGGAACTGTTGCTCAGCGAGCTGTTTGCCAATGCCGAACTGACGGCTGTCGCCCAGGTGCTGGCCCAGGCGGGTCGCAGCACCTTGCCGGATATCCTGCCGGCCAACCGCGATGAGCCCGTGCCGCTGTCGTTCGCCCAGCAGCGCCTGTGGTTCCTGGCGTTGATGGAAGGCGCCAACACCGCCTACAACATTCCCATCGGCCTGCGCCTGCGTGGGCAGTTGCATGTGCAAGCGTTGCAACGGGCGCTGGCGCGCATCGTCGCGCGCCATGCCACCCTGCGCAGCCGTTTCGCTCAGCACGGCGATGAAGCCCAGGTGCTGATCGTCGCCGCCGAAGACGTGTTGCCGCTGCAAGTGCAGGACTTGCGTCGCCACCCGCAGCCGCAACAGGCCCTGGATGCGCTGATCCATGGCGAAGCCTCGGCACCCTTTGACCTTGAGCGTGGCCCGCTGCTGCGCGGGCGTCTGGTGGTGATGGCTGACGAGCACCATGTGCTGCTGCTGACCCTGCACCATATCGTTTCCGACGGTTGGTCCATGGGCGTGCTTACCCGTGAGCTGATGGCGCTGTACCGCGCGTTCAGCCATGGCCAGCCCGACCCGCTGCCGCCGCTGGCGATCCAGTACGGTGACTTTGCCGTGTGGCAGCGCCTATGGCTCAGCGGAGAAGTGCTGCAACGCCAGAGCCACTATTGGCAACAGGCCCTGGCCGGTGCGCCGGCGTTGCTCTCCTTGCCCACCGACCGCCCGCGCCCGGCCCGCCAGGACTACGCCGGCAGCAGCGTCGAGGTGCACCTGGACGAACGTCTCACCGCCGGGCTCAAGGCCTTGAGCCAGCGCCATGGCTGCACGGTGTACATGACCTTGATGACGGCTTGGGCCGCATTGCTGGCGCGGCTGTCCGGGCAGCAGGATGTGGTGATCGGCTCACCGGTGGCCAACCGTACGCGCAGCGAGGTGGAAGGGCTGATCGGCCTGTTCGTCAACACCCTGGCGGTGCGCATCGACACCTCGGGCGGGCTGAGCACCGAGGCGTTGCTGGCGCGGGTCAAGGCGCTGACATTGGCGGCCCAGGCCCACCAGGACCTGCCCTTCGAGCAAGTGGTGGAAATCATCCGCCCGACGCGCAGCCTGGCCCATAGCCCGTTGTTCCAGACCCTGCTGAGCTGGCAGGACAGCAGCGCGCCGACCCTGGCCCTGGGCGACCTCGCCCTGGAAGGCATCGTCGAGAACAGCCACTTCGCCAAGTTCGACCTGTCGCTGAACCTGGGGGAAGTGCAGGGCACGATCCTCGGCGCGCTGGAGTACGCGGTGGCGCTGTTCGATGAGTCGACCGTGCAGCGTTACGTCGGCTACTTCACACGGTTATTGCAGGCCATGGTCGATAACGACCAGGCGGTGCTGGAGCATGTGCCGCTGGTGGACGCGCGCGAGCGCGAGCGTTTGCTGTTCGACTTCAACGCCACCCAGGCGGACTACAACCTTGACCAGACCGTGCACGGAATGTTCGAAGCCCAAGTGGTACGTACGCCGGAGGCGATTGCGGTCAAGGCCGGCGAGCAGCAACTGACCTATGCCGAACTGAACGCACAGGCCAACCAACTGGCCCATCACCTGCACGCGCTGGGCGTGCAGCCGGACTCGCGGGTGGCAATCTGTGTGGAGCGCAGCCTGGCCATGGTGGTCGGCCTGTACGCGATCCTCAAGGCCGGCGCTGCCTATGTGCCGTTGGACCCGGCGTATCCACGAGAGCGCCTGGCCTACATGCTTGAAGACAGCGCCCCCGTTGCCGTGCTGGCCCAGGCTTCGACCCGCGATCTGCTGGGCGCGGTACCGGTAGTCGATCTGGACCAGCCGTGCTGGCAACACCATTGCATCGACAACCCCCCATTCGCGGGCCTGGCTGCCTATGTGATCTATACCTCCGGTTCCACCGGCCAACCCAAGGGCGTGATCAACGACCACGCCGGGGTGGTCAACCGTCTGTTGTGGATGCAGGACGAATATGGATTGACCGCTCAAGACCGCGTCTTGCAGAAAACCCCGTTCAGCTTCGACGTGTCGGTGTGGGAGTTCTTCTGGCCGCTGTTCACCGGTGCGTGCCTGGTGATGGCGCGTCCCGGTGGGCATAAAGACCCGGCGTACCTGTGCGACGTGATCGAGGCTGAACGGATCAGCACCGTGCACTTCGTGCCCTCGATGCTCGATGTGTTCCTGGCCCATGGCGATGTGAGCCAGGCCGCCGGGCTGGCGCGGGTGATATGCAGCGGCGAGGCCTTGCCCGGTAGCCTGGTACGGCGCTTCAAGCAGCAGTTGCCCGGCAGCGAGCTGCATAACCTGTACGGCCCCACCGAAGCCGCCGTGGATGTGACCGCGTGGAACTGCGCAGGCGCGGTGACACCGGATAACACCCCCATCGGCAAGCCGATTGCCAATACGCGCATGTACTTGCTGGATGGGCAGTTGCAGCCGGTGCCGCTGGGCGTGGTCGGCGAATTGTTTATCGGCGGCGTGCAAGTGGCTCGCGGTTACCTGAACCGCCCGGAACTGACCGCCGAACGTTTCCTCAAGGACCCGTTCAGCGCCGGACGGATGTACCGCACCGGCGACGTCGGACGTTATTTGCCCGATGGCACTATCGAATACCTGGGTCGCAACGATGATCAGGTGAAGGTTCGCGGCCTGCGTATCGAACTGGGGGAAATCCAGGCGCGCCTCACCGAGTATGCCGCCGTCAACGAAGCTGCCGTGGTCGCCCGCGACGATCACCTGGTGGCGTACTACACCGGTGTGCGCAGCGAGATCGAAGCCCTGCGCGGCCATCTGCTGCAGCACCTGCCGGAGTTCATGGTGCCGGCGATTTTCGTCCACCTCGAGGCGTTGCCCCTGAGCCCTAACGGCAAGCTCGACCGCAAGGCCCTGCCTGCACCGGGTGCGGATTCGGTGAGGGTGCGCGAGTACGAGGCGCCCCAGGGTGATACGGAAGTCACCCTGGCCAGCCTGTGGGCCGAGTTGCTCAATGTGGAGCGGGTGGGACGTCACGACAACTTCTTCGAGTTGGGTGGCCACTCACTGTTGGCCGTCAGCCTGATAGGGCGTATGCGTCGCCTCGGGTTGTCGGCGGATGTGAAGGTGCTGTTCGGCCAGCCGACCCTGTGTGCTCTGGCGGCAGCGCTGGGTGGCGGGCGTGGCGTGGCGGTGCCGGTCAATGGCATTGCCGAGGGGGCCACGGCGATCACGCCGGACCAGTTGCCCCTGATTCAACTGGATCAGGCCGACATTGATCGTATTGTCGCCGGCATCCCCGGTGGTGCGGCGAATGTGCAGGATATCTACCCGCTGGCGCCGCTGCAGGCCGGCATGCTCTATCACCATCGCGCGGTGCAGGGCGACGATGCCTACGTGCTGCAGGCGCAGTTCGCCTTTGATTCCCGCCAGCGCCTGGACGCGTTCGCCCGGGCGTTGCAGGCGGTGATCCAGCGCCACGACATTCTGCGCTCGTCGTTTCACTGGGAGGGCCTGGAAGAACCGCTGCAAGTGGTGTGGCGCAAGGCGTCGCTGCGCGTCGAAAGCGGCCCGTTGCCCCAGCGCCTGGACCTGGCCCAGGCGCCTTTGATGCGCCTGGTCTACACCGAGGAGCCCCAGCGCGTGGTGGCCACGCTGCTGTTCCATCACCTGGTCATGGACCACTTGGCCCTGGATATCCTACAGCGCGACATGCAGGCCTTCCTGCTGGGCGAGCAGGATTCGTTAGGCGCAGCGGTCCCGTATCGCAACTATGTGGCCCAGACCCGCAGCGGTGTCGATGCACACGAAGGGTTCTTCCGCGAGATGCTCGGTGACATCGACGAGCCCACGGCAGTCCCCGGCCTGGGCGCCGATGAGCCGGCCCAGTTGAGCGTGGATCCCGCACTGAGCCAGCGCCTGCGGACCCAGGCGCGCCAGGCGGGTGTCAGTGCCGCAAGCCTGATGCACCTGGCCTGGGCCCATGTACTGGGCAAGGTGTCCGGCCGCGAGCAGGTGGTGTTCGGTACGGTCATGCTGGGTCGCCTGCAAGGTGGCGAGGGGGCCGAGCGGGCCATGGGGGTGTTTATCAATACCTTGCCGCTGCGGGTCGACCTGGGCGAACGTGCGGTACGCAGTGCGCTGCGCGCTACCCACGCCCGACTTACCCAGCTGCTCAGTCATGAACACGCGCCATTGGCCCTGGCTCAGCGTTGCAGCGCAGTGCCGGTGGCGACGCCGTTGTTCAGCGTGTTGTTCAACTATCGCCACAGTGCGCCGCACGCCGGTGGTGTGGCCGACGCGTGGCAGGGCATTCAATTGCTCAAGACTCAAGAGCACAGCACCTTTGGCCTGTCGATGAGCGTGGATGACCTGGGCGCCGGTTTCAGCCTCAAGGCCAGGGGACCGGGTGCCCGGCGTCTATGCGAGTACCTGCATATCGCACTGGAGCAACTGGTGCAGGCGTTGGAACACAACAGTGACCTCGCTATCGGCCGCTTGCCGATCCTGCCCGACGCCGAACGTCGCCGGCTGCTGGAATTCAATGCGACCCGGCGCCCATTCCCGCGCGAGCACACGGTGCAACGTCTGTTCGAAGCCCAGGCCCAGGCAACGCCCGACGCGCTGGCGGCGGTGCAGGGCGAGCAGGCCTGGAGTTACGGTGAACTGAACCAGCGCGCCAACCGCCTGGCCCATCACCTGCTGGGGCTTGGGGTGCGCCCCGCCGATAACGTTGCGATCCTGCTGCCACGCTCCCTGGACCTGTTGGTGGGCCAACTGGCGGTGCTCAAGTGCGCCGCCGCCTATGTGCCGCTGGACAGCAACGCCCCGGCCGAACGCCAGGGCTTTATGCTGCAGGACAGCGGCGCGGCGTGGCTGCTGAGCCGCAGTGAAATGGCTGCCGATTACCCCGCACAGCGCCTGGACCTCGACACCCTGGCCCTCGATTCGCAACCGAGCCACAACCCGGCGCTGTCGCAATCGAGCGACAGCGTGGCGTACATCATGTACACCTCCGGCTCCACCGGTACGCCGAAGGGGGTGCGGGTGCCCCATCGCGGCATCACGCGGCTGGTGATCAATAACGGCTATGCCGACTTCCAGGCCGGCGACCGTGTGGCCTTCGCTTCCAACCCGGCGTTCGACGCCAGCACCATGGATGTCTGGGGCGCGCTGCTCAATGGCGGCCAGGTGCAGGTGATCGAGCACACCACGTTGCTCGATCCGGTCGCCTTTGGCCGGGCGCTGCAAGGCGTGACGGTGCTGTTTGTGACCACGGCGCTGTTCAACCAATACGTGCAACTGATCCCTGACGCCCTGGCCGGCCTGCGCATCCTGTTGTGCGGCGGCGAGCGTGCCGACCCGGCGGCCTTCCGCAGCCTCTTGGCCCGGGCGCCCGCACTGCGCCTGGTGCATTGCTATGGGCCGACGGAAACCACCACCTACGCCACCACCTATGAAGTGCGCGCGGTTGCCGACGACGCGGACAGCGTGCCGGTGGGCCGGCCGATCTCCAACACCCAGGTGCATGTGCTGGATGCGCACTTGCAGGAGGTGCCGCTGGGCGTGACCGGTGAAATCTGCATCGGCGGCGACGGCGTGGCCACCGGGTACCTGAATCGCCCGAACCTGAGCGCGGAAAAATTTGTGCAGGACCCCTTCAATGAGGGCGCCTTGATGTACCGCACCGGCGACCTCGGCCGCTGGAACGCTGAGGGGCTGCTGGAGTGCATCGGCCGTAATGACGACCAGGTCAAGGTCCGTGGCTTCCGTATCGAGCTGGGTGAAATTGAAGCGCGCCTGGCGACCCACGGAAGCATTCAGGACGTGGTAGTACTGGCCCGTGAGGACGCCCCGGGCGACAAGCGCCTGGTGGCCTATTTCACTTGGGTGGCCGAGCCCGTCGCGATCGACAGCGTACGCGCCCATCTGCAGGGGCAGCTGCCGGACTACATGCTGCCGTCGGCCTATGTGCCGCTGGAGCGCTTGCCGTTGACGGCCAATGGCAAGGTCGACCGCAAAGCCTTGCCGGTCCCGGCCCTGGACGCGTTGTCCTGCCGCGAATTCGAAGCGCCGGCCGATGCACTGGAGCAGACCCTGGCCCAGCTGTGGGCCGAGGTGTTGAAGCTGGCGCAGGTGGGCCGGCATGACAGCTTCTTCGAATTGGGTGGGCATTCGTTGTTGGCGATTCGCCTGGTCAACCTGATGGAGGAGGCGGGGTTGCAGGTGTCCCTGGCCGAGTTGTTCCAGCACGCCAGCGTCGCCTCGGTGGCCGCCATGCTGCGCCAGCGCACCCAGGCGCCGGAGCGTGATAGTGCGGTGATCACGGTACGCAGCAGCGGCTCGCAGGCGCCGTTGTTCCTGGTCCATGAGTTCAGTGGCATGGACGTGTATTTCCCGGCACTGGGCCAGCACCTGCCCGGTGACTATCCGATCTACGGCCTGCCGGGCGTGGCACTCGGTGAGGCGCACCTCAACACCATGGAAGGCTTGGCGGCGCGCATGGTCGGCCTGATTCGCGGCATCCAGCCCCACGGGCCTTACCGGGTCGCCGGCTGGTCGTTTGGCGGAGTGCTGGCCTACGAAGTGGCGATGCAATTGCTCGGGCAGGATGAGCCGGTGGCGTTCCTCGGCCTGATCGACAGTTACGTACCGCGCATGACCGACCAGGGCAAGGCGCGCTGGAGCGGTCCGGATGCCCTCAAGCGGCATTTGCTGTTGCAATGCACGGCCTATTGGAACGCACAGGGAGGTGTGGATGAACTGGCGAGGATTGAGCAACTTGAGGCACAGCTTGGACAGTTGGACTTTGCGGGTCTGCTGCAACGCTGTCGCGATCAAGGTCTGTTGTACGCGCAAATGGCGGCAGCGGCGGACGCGGACCTCTTGAGCTTTATCGAGCGCGAAGTGGGGCATGGGCATGCGCTGGCGCACTACAGCCTGTTTCCGTTGCCGATGGCGGTGCATCTGTTCAGCGCCCAGGAGCGCCCTACCGAGTTGGCGCGGCGCAGCGAGTCCCTGGGCTGGAACGACGCCCTGGCCCCCGGGCAACTGCAGCGAGTTGAGGTGCCTGGGGATCACCAGAGCATGATGCAGGCGCCCCATATCCAAGGCTTGGGTCGCGCCATGAGCGCGGCGTTGCTGGCAAGTACGCCGGTGAGCCAGGCGCCGCACCAGCCGCTGTTGCGAATTCAAGGCGGCCGCGCCGGGTATGCGCCACTGTTCTGCGTGCCGGGCGCGGGGGACAGCGTGACCGGGTTTGTGGGCTTGAGCGAAGCGCTGGGGCGTGACTGGCCGCTGTTCGGTCTGCAGCATCGGGGCCTGGATGGCGAGGCGGTACCCCACAGCCAGGTCGAGGCGGCCGCGCGCTGTTACCTGACGGCGCTGGAGCACGAGTGCCCGCGTGGGCCGGTGCATCTGGTCGGGCATTCCTTTGGTGGCTGGATCGCATTGGAAATGGCCCTGCGCTTGCAGGCGGCCGGGCGCGAAGTGGCATCGTTGACGGTAATCGACAGTGAGGCACCGGCTGGCGCGGGGCGGCCCTACACCACCACGGCGGCGTTGGTGCGATTGATCGAGGCCATGCAGTTGGCCGCGGGCAAGGCGTTTGGCATTGATCTCGTGGACTTTGCCGGGCGCGATGAGCGCGCGCAGCGGCAGGCGTTGCATGGGGGCATGGTCGACGTGGGGTTGTTGCCGGCCCGTGCCAGTGTGGACGCGATGACGGGGCCGGCGCGTACCTATGGCGTGGCGTTGCGCACGGTGTATCGGCCTTTGCGGCGCTATGAAGGTGCAGTGCGCCTGGTGCTGGCCGAGGACCCGGCGCTGGATGCGGCGGGGAATCAGCGGGAGCAGGGGAGGATGATCGAGGGGTGGCGCAAGCAGGGCAGCGCTTTGGAGGTCTGGTATGGGGCGGGGAACCACTTCACCTTGCTCAAGGTGCCGAATGTTCACAGGCTGGCGCGCTGGTGGTTGGACGGCGTGGTGATTGGGGAGGTGGTTTCGTGAAGAGGGTCTACCCCCTCCCGCCTATGGACTCCATCAAAAAAGCCCAACCACTTTTCATGGTCATTTATGCAAACTTCTAAGCTCCGCAAAACCGGCCTGCTTGCAGTCCTGGCCGTCGCCATCGGCCTCATCGTCTACACGGTCCAGGCGCCCGCCGACGCCCCGCAATACCTTACGGCCAGCGTCGAACGCGGCGATATCGAAAACGCCGTGCTGGCCACCGGCGTGCTCGAAGGCATCAAGCAAGTGGATGTCGGTGCCCAGGTTTCCGGGCAGTTGAAGTCGCTCAAGGTCAAGGTCGGCGATAAGGTGAAGCAGGGCCAGTGGCTCGCCGAAATCGACCCGTTGGTCCTGCAAAATACCCTGCGCAAGGCCCAGGTGGATGAGGAAAACCTCCAGGCCCAGCGCCGGGCCACGGCGGCGCAGCTCAAGCAGGCCAGGTCGGTGTATGAACGCTACAAGGGCTTGCAGGATGACGAGTCGGTGTCGCGCCAGGACTTCGAAGACGCCGAGTCGACGTTCCAGGTGCAGCAGGCCAACCTGCTGTCCCTGGATGCGCAGATCAAGAGTGCGCATATCCAGATCGACACCGCCAAGGTCAACCTGGCTTACACCCGCATCGTTGCGCCCATCGATGGCGACGTGGTGGGCATCGTCACCCAGGAAGGCCAGACCGTGATCGCCAGCCAGCTGGCACCGGTGCTGTTGAAGCTGGCGGACCTGGATACCATGACGGTCAAGGCCCAGGTGTCGGAGGCCGATGTGATTCATATCAGCCCCGGCCAGCAGGTGTACTTCACCATCCTCGGCGAAGCCGACAAGCGCTACTACGCCAAGCTGCGCGGTACGGAACCGGCGCCGCAGAACTTCCTCGAAACCCAGACTGCCGGCACCCCCAAGCAGAACACGGCGGTGTTCTATAACGCACTGTTCGACGTGCCCAACCCCGACCATCGCCTGCGCATCGCCATGACTGCCCAGGTGCGCATCGTGCTCGACACCGCCCAGGCGGCGTTGATGGTGCCGGTGGCCGCGCTCGGCCCGCGCAACAACGATGGCCGCTACTCGCTGCGGGTGCTGGACGCCAAGGGCAAGGCGGTGGCGCGGGAGGTGAAGACCGGTATCAATAACAACGTCAAGGTGCAGGTCCTGGAGGGCCTGGCCGAGGGTGAGAAGGTGGTGATCGGTGACGCGTCGCCCACCGTGGCGGGGAACTGACGGATGACCCAGCCACTGTTGGAACTCAAGGGCATCACCCGCAGTTTCATGGCCGGCGAGCGTGAGTTCATTGCGCTCAAGGGTATCGACTTGACCATCCATGCCGGGGAAATGCTGGCGATTATTGGCGCCTCGGGTTCCGGCAAATCGACCCTGATGAATATCCTCGGCGGCCTGGATTACGCCACCGCCGGCAGCTACAGGATCAACGGCATCGAAACCCGCTCGCTGGGCAATGACCAACTGGCGGAGCTGCGCCGGGATTACTTCGGGTTTATCTTCCAGCGCTACCACTTGCTGGCGCACCTCAGCGCGTTGCACAACGTGGAAATGCCGGCGATCTACGCGGGCACCCCGCAGACCCAGCGTCACAGCCGCGCACGTGAGCTGCTGGAACGACTGGGCCTGGTCAGCCACACCAGCCATCGGCCCAGCCAGCTGTCGGGCGGCCAGCAGCAACGGGTGAGTATTGCCCGGGCCTTGATGAACGGCGGGGAAGTGATCCTCGCCGACGAGCCCACTGGCGCCCTCGACACCCACAGCGGCAAGGAGGTGATGCGCATCCTGGCCGAACTGCACGCGGCCGGGCACACGGTGATTATTGTCACCCATGACCCGAAAGTGGCGGCCAATGCCCAACGCATCGTCGAGGTCAGCGACGGCGAGATCATCAGTGACAAGGCCAATGCCAGCAGTGGCCTGGACCTGCCTGCCGAGGCGCCGCTCGAGGCCAGGCGCGGCGGCGCACGCCGATTGGTGGCAAGCCTGGGGTTGTTCAAGGAGGCGTTCAACATGGCCTGGGTCGCGCTGGTGTCCCATCGCATGCGCACCTTGCTGACCATGCTGGGTATCGTCATCGGCATCACCTCGGTGGTGTCGATCTCGGCCATCGGCGAAGGCGCAAAACGCTATGTGCTCAAGGACATCCAGGCGATAGGCAGCAACACCATCGATATTTTCTCCGGCACCAGTTTCGGCGACAGCCGCGCTTCGGCCATCGAGACGCTGATGCCCTCGGATGTGGATGCCCTGAACCGGCTCTACTACGTCGACAGCGCCACCCCGGTGGTGGGCCGCAACCTCTTGCTGCGTTTCGGCAATATCGACCTGGACGCCCAGGTCAATGGCGTGAGCGACCGCTACTTCAAGGTGAAGGGTCTGAAACTCGAAGCCGGCATCGCCTTCAGCGAAAGCGATGCACGGCGCCAGGCCCAGGTGGTGGTGATCGACCACAATACCCGGCAACGCCTGTTCGGGCCGAATGTGGATCCGCTGGGCCAGGTGATCCTGGTGGGCAACCTGCCGTGCACGGTGATCGGCGTGACGGCGGACAATAAGAACATGTTCGCCGCGAGCAAGGCACTCAACGTGTGGGTGCCGTATGAGACAGCGGCAGGGCGTCTCTTAGGCCAGCGCCATCTGGACAGCATCACCGTGCGCATCAAGGACGGCCAGCCGAGCAAGGTGGTAGAAGACAACGTCAATGCGCTCATGCTGCAACGCCACGGCACCAAGGATTTCTTCACCAATAACCTCGACAGCATCATGCAGACGGTGCAGAAAACCAGCCGTTCCCTGGCGCTGCTGTTGTCGTTGATCGCGGTGATCTCCTTGCTGGTGGGGGGCATTGGCGTGATGAATATCATGCTGGTGTCGGTCACCGAGCGCACCCGCGAGATCGGTATTCGCATGGCGGTGGGCGCGCGACAGTCGGATATTCGCCAGCAGTTTTTGGTGGAAGCGGTGATGGTGTGCTTGATCGGCGGGATGATTGGCATCGCGCTGTCCTTCGCCATCGGCTATCTGTTTTCGCTGTTTGTGAAAGAGTGGGAGATGGTGTTTTCCCTGGGGTCGATCATCATGGCGTTTGGCTGCTCGACACTGATCGGCATTGTGTTCGGCTTCGTGCCGGCGAGGAACGCGGCACGGCTGGACCCGATTGAAGCGTTGGCACGGGATTGACCTCCCCGCAGCTGCCGAACCTCGGCGAGGCAGCTGCGGGGAGAGGGCTTAGAGCGCGGTGTCGTCGGTGGAGTACATCCACCGCAACAACGAATGCCGCCCGCTGATCCCCAGCTTGATCGCCGCCCGCTTTAGGTAGCTTTCAATGGTGTTGACCTTCAGTGCCAGTTGCTCCGCCAACTCCGGCGCCGTGCGCCCGGCCAGCAGGCCCACGCACACCTCCAGCTCGCGGTTGGAAAGGCTCAGCCCCGATTGCACCAGGCGTTCCTGAATGCGTCGACGCAGGGTATCGATGCCCTGGTTCTGCGATAGGTGCGGGTCGCTGTCACCGCGGCATGGCTGAATCGCGGTGATGTGTTTTTCCACCAAAGGCAACAACAGCGTGGAGAAGTCCTGCAACATGCTGCGTTCCTGGGGCGAAAAGCTTTCTGACTGGTGGGAGCGGTACACCGACAGCACGTAGCGCACATCATCCTTGTGGCGTGTGAGGTGCAATTGTGCGGCCGGTTGCGCATCGCCCAGGGCCGCCACCGAATCGGTGTAGACCGGGCTGATCTTGCGGCGGGTGTGACCTTCGGAACTCACGCGCAATTGGGTGATATGGGTGGCGTCCACTGCCAGTTGGGTGAGGATCAGGTCATGCAGCATGCGTGGGAAATCGCGACTGCCGGTGCTGGCGATGACCTTGCCTATATGTGGGAACAGGTGTGAATTCATCAGTTCGTCCATGAGTGTCGAATGCAGGACGTATGCTAGTACAGCCTGGCGGCGGCAGGGGGATCCAATCGGCAAAAAACCGCATTAAGCCCGGCCAACAGTGGTCGGATCCGTCCGGCCACCGTCGTGGGAAAGCACAACCGAGGGCCTGGGGCTTATCGCGCCGACTGTACCGCCATCGGCGTTTCGCGCGGTACGGCGCGGGTGCACTTGGCCAGCGCCTGCTGCACGTCCGCCAACAGGTCGGCGACATCCTCAAGCCCCACCGATAAACGCACCAGGCCTTCGCTGATACCGTGATGCGCGCGTTCTTCAGGGGTGTAGGTGCTATGGGTCATGCTCGCCGGGTGCTGGGCCAGTGACTCGGCGTCGCCCAGGCTCACCGCGCGGGTGAACAATGTGAGGGCGTTCATGAAGCGTCGTCCGCTGTCGATCCCGCCCTTGAGTTCGAAGGCGATCATGCCGCCGGCCTGGCTCATCTGCCGCGCCGCCAATGCGTGTTGCGCGAAGCCGCGCAGCCCCGGATACGTCACCCACTCCACGGCGGGATGCGCCTGCAAGGCTTCGGCCACGGCCTGGGCGTTGCTGCAATGGCGGTCCATGCGCAGGGCCAGCGTCTTGAGGCCGCGCATTAACAGCGACGCGTCCTGGGGCGACATCACCGCGCCGGTCAAGTCCTTGAGGCCTTGCAGGCGAATGCGCTGGGCCAGGGCCTGGTTGCTCACGGCGATGCCGGCGGTGATGTCGCCATGGCCGCTGAGGTACTTGGTGGCCGAGTGCACCACCACATCGGCGCCCAGTTCCAGCGGCCGTTGCAGATACGGCGTGCAGTAGGTGTTATCCACCACCACGGTCACGTTCGGCTGTTGATGGGCGAGGGCGGCCACGGCGGCGATGTCCACCAGTTGCAGGGTGGGATTGGCCGGGGTTTCGCAGTAGACCATGCGCGTGGCGGGGCTCAGCGCCGCTTGCAGGGCCGCAAGGTCGGTGAGGTCCACATGACGCACCTTGATGCCGAATTCGCCGATACCGTGATGCAGCAGGGCGAAGGTGCAGCCGTAGAGTGTCTGGCTGACGATCACCTCATCGCCCGGGCGCAGCAGGGTCCAGAACGTCGCGGCAATCGCGCCCATGCCGGAACTGAACGCCACCGCCGCCTCGCCGTTTTCCAGGGTGGCCATGCGGGACTCCAGCAGCGCCAGGGTCGGGTTGGAAATGCGCGTGTAGAAATGGCCACCGGCCTCTCCGGCGAAACAGGCGGCGCCGTATTCGGCGGTGGGGAAGGCAAACGTGGCCGACAGGTAGATCGGCGGCACGAGTGCGCCGTGGTGGTCCTTGGGGTCGTAGCCGTGGTGGATGGCACGGGTGGAAAAGCCGAATGCATTGTGTTTAGTGTTCATGTCGGGCGCTCCTTATTTCCTACAATGCTATGCTTATAACCACGGCTGGATTTTCCAAACTTTGCCGACAAATCCAGTGTCCTGGGATGAAAACTCGCTAAAAACAATAAACAGAGGCACATCATGCCCATCACGCTGGATCGCACCGACAAAGCGTTATTAAACGCCCTGCAAGGCAATGCCCGTTTAACCGTGGCCGAGCTGGCCGACCGCGTGTCCCTGACCACGTCACCGTGCTGGCGACGGGTCAGGAACCTGGAGGAGAGCGGGGTGATCAGCGGCTACCAGGCGATCCTCTCGCCCAAGGCGCTGGGGTATGGGGTGACGGCGTTTGTCAGCATCATGATGGAGAGCCACACCCAGGAAATCGCCCGGGCGTTCGAGCAGCGTCTGTTGGATATTCCGGAAATCGTGGCCTGTCATAACGTGTCGGGACGCTATGACTTCTTGCTCGAGGTGGTGGCCAGGGACCTGGAGTCGTTCGGCGAGTTTGCGCGGGAGGTGTTGCAGACGCTGCCGTGCGTCAAGGAAATCTATTCGAGTTTTTCCTATAAATCGGTGCGACCGTTGCGGGTGATTCCATTACCAGGTTGATCGCACCATTGGTCACCTGTTCTTCCCCGCAATTGGCTATTTCTCCCGTACGGCCCGGTGGCTAACCTAGCCACCACTTCCCACCGTTCCGGAGTTCCGCATGCAAGCCCGTACCGATTTCTACACCGCTTCCCCAGACGCCATGAAAGCCATGCTTGCCCTGGAAGCCGCCGTCGGCAAACTCTCCATCGAACTGCCATTGCTGGAGCTGATCCGCCTGCGGGTCTCTCAGATCAACGGCTGTGCCTTTTGCCTGGACATGCACACCGCCGATGCCCGCAAGGGTGGCGAGACCGAGCGTCGCCTCTACACCTTGTCGGCCTGGCGCGAAACGCCGTTCTTCACCCCGCGTGAACGCGCGGCATTGGCCTGGGCCGAGAGCCTGACGCTGCTGAGCCAGACCCACGCCCCGGACGCAGACTTCACCGCGCTCGCCGCCGAGTTCAGCCCCCGGGAGCAAGTCGACCTGAGCGTGGCCATCGCCACGATCAACAGCTGGAACCGCCTCGCGGTAGGTTTCCGCAAGATGCCTGAATAGGCGGTTGAAGACGGCTCTTTTGTGGTGAGCGGGCTTGTCCCGCGCTGGGCTGCGCAGCAGCCCCAAAACAAGGCGCAGAGGAGTGCCTGATATACCCCATTCGTCTTCATCAGGGGCGCTTCGCCCCCCAGCGCGGGCGGTGCGACGATTCGCCAAGCCCGCTCGCCACAGCAGTAAGTGTCAGAAGTTCACCGAAGCACTCAGGCGCGCCGTCAGCGGCGCGCCCTGGAACAGATAGTCATCGCCCATGTACTCGCCCGCGTCGCGCCAGTAGCGCTTGTCGAACAGGTTGTCGACGCTCAGGCGCAACACCGTCTCGTAGCCGTCGATCTTGGTGGTGTAGCGGCTGCCGACGTTGACCACCGCGTAATCCCCCACCTCCACATTGCCGCTGCGATTGGCGTACTTATTGGCGCTGTATTGCACGCCGCCGAGCACCGCCAGGCCATTGACCCACGGCAACGCATAATCGGCGTACACACTGGCGCGCAGCTTGGGCACGTTGATCGCCTGGTGGTCTTCGTATGCCGGTGTGCCGCTGCCGCTGACCCGTGCACGAATCGCCGCCACGCTGGTGGAAATCTGCAGGCGCTCGGTGGCCCAGCCGTTGGCCGACAGTTCCACGCCGGTGTTTTTCTGTTCGCCCTGCTGCACGTAGGTGAACTGGCCGGCACCCTCCGGCTTGGCGTACTGGTAGGCCTGGCGTGTCTGGAACACAGCGGCGGCGAAGCTGATACGACGCCAGTCGTATTTCACCCCGGCCTCGATTTGCCGCGAGGTGGTCGGGGCCAGGGTTTCATCGGCGTTGCTGGCAAACCACGGCGCGGTGCCGCCCAGGGACAGGCCTTTGCTGTAGCTGGTGTACAGCGAGATGTTTTCCACCGGTTTGTAGATCAACGATGCCTGGGGCAGGAACACGTATTGCTGGGTATGGCGGGCCTGGTTGCCAGTGACACCGTCGAAGGCTTTTTCATCCAGGCGCACTTCGCGGCCACCGAGGAGGGTTTGCCAGTGCTCGTTGAGGCGGATGCGGTCGGTGACGAACAGGCCATACTGGCGGCTGTCGAGGGTGCGATGGCTGTCGTTCAACGGCTTGTCGGTGGGCGTGAACGTCGGCGCGTCAGCGTCGATATTGGCCGTGCCGATGTACTCGTTGACGGACTTGCGCTTGTCGATCACCCGGCGAAACGCGCTGGTGCCGAAGGTCAGTTCATGGCCGATGCCTGCGGTGTCGAACAGGCCGGTCATCGCCGCCTGGACTTCATCGTCACGGCGGGTATCGTCGGGGCTGCGGTAGTCGTAGACGTCGTAGTTGCCTTCGGGCGTGAAGTGGTTGCCGACACCGTTGGTGTCGCCGCCCCAGGCAAACGAACTGTAGTCATCGATCACCACCTTGCTGCGCGCGGCGCTGACGCTGCCTTTCCACTGGTCGCTGAAGCGGTACTCGAACGTGCCGTTGAGGTTCAGCGAATCGATGCCGACCTGCCTGGAACCGCTCTGGTGGCCCAGCAGTTTTTTCGGCGAGGCGTCGTGGGGCACCTCGGTGCCGCCCAGCAACTGGTAGCCCGGTACCGAGCGCTGTTGCTTGTTCTGGTATTCCGCGTCCAGTCGCAGCACCGCGTCGGGGCTGATGTTCCAGTCGAAGGCCAGGGACACAAAGTCGCGCTGGCCGTTGGCGTGCTCCACATAGGAATTGAGGTCTTCATGGGCGACGTTGGCCCGCAGGCCGAATTGCTGCTCGCTGCCAAACCAGCCACCCACGTCGGTGGCGATATAGCCGCTGCCGCGGTCATCGGTGGACACCGTCACCTGGCGCACATCCTCCGGGCGCTTGGTCACGTAGTTGATCACGCCGCTGGGTTCGGAAATTCCGCTCTGCAAACCGGCCAGGCCCTTGAGCACTTCCACCTGCTGTTTGTTTTCCAGGGCGACGTTCTGCTCGCCGGTGATGGTGCGTCCGTTGATCTTGTAGCTGCTCGCCGCATTCAGCGAGAAGCCACGCACCACGAAATTTTCGTAGTAGCCGATGGGGGCGTAGCTATCGCCCACCGAAGCGTCGTTGCGCAGCACTTCACTGAGCAGGCGCGCTTGCTGGTCCTTGATCAGCGCGGCATTGATCACCGTGATCGAGGCTGGAGTGTCCAGCAGCGGCGCCTCATTGAAGCCGCCGACCGAGGCGGTGTCTGCGCGATAGCCGGACGCGTCCTCGCCCTGGACCTGCACCGCCGGCAGCTCGAGTTGTGCCGCCCAACTGTTGCCGATCCCGCCGCTGAGCAGCAGGCCGAGGGCGAAACGTGTACTGACGACGGGACGAAAACGCAAAACCATGGGGGAGGGCCTTAAAGCGCAGGGCGGGGGGCGCATAAGCTAGGCATAACCGCTCGGTTTTACAAGTGAGACGTCCCGTCTCAGCCCGCCCACTGAATGACGTGCCTCTCGACAGCCTGCGTGCCCACCTGCGATAGACAGAACTTCTCTAACCCTTGCAGGAGATCATCATGGGTATCGCTGGAAAAGTTGCGCTGGTGACCGGCGCCGGGCAGGGCATTGGTCGGGCCATCGCCCTGCGCCTGGCACAGGACGGTGCCGACATCGCCCTGGTCGACATCAATGGCACCAAGCTCGAAGCCGTGGCCGCCGAAGTCGTGGCCCTGGGGCGCAAGGCCTCGGTGTTTATCGCCGACGTGTCCAAGCGCGACCAGGTGGTGGCGGCGGTCGAACATGCACACCAGACCCTCGGCGGCTTCGACATTATCGTCAACAACGCCGGGGTCGCGCAGATCGACGCGCTGCTGGACGTCAGCCCGGAACAGGTCGAGCGCACCCTGGGCATCAACGTGCAGGGCGTGTTGTGGGGCATCCAGGCTGCCGGCAGGAAATTCAAGGCGCTCAAGCAGAAGGGCAAGATCATCAATGCCTGTTCCATCGCCGGCCACGAAGGCTTCGCGCTGCTGGGCGTGTACTCGGCCACCAAGTTCGCCGTGCGCGCCTTGACCCAGGCGGCGGCCAAGGAACTGGCGAGTGCCGGGATCACGGTCAACGCCTATTGCCCGGGCGTGGTCGGCACCGACATGTGGGTGGAGATCGACAAGCGCATGGCCGAGATTACCGGTGCCGAAGTGGGGGCGACCTACAAGCAGTATGTGGATGGGATTGCCCTGGGCCGTGCGGAAACGCCGGAGGATGTGGCGGGGTTGGTGGCCTACCTGGCCGGGCCGGACGCAGATTACATGACCGGACAGGCGCCGTTGATCGACGGTGGGCTGGTTTATCGCTGATCTCCCAAGGCCGACGGTGTTAAATGTGGGAGGGGGCAAGCCCTAATGCCGATCAGTTAAGAGATAGAACGGGCAAACAGTAACCTGTGGCGAGCGGGCTCGTCGAATCGTCGCACCGCCCGCGTTGGGCTGCGCAGCAGCCCCAATAAGAGCGCTGCAGTGTGCCAGGCAGGTCCGGGGCTGTGTTTTGGGGC